>NZ_NWTB01000008.1:0-336222 GCF_002531875.1 Sinorhizobium sp. FG01 | reverse complement strand
ATCGAGATCGACCCGATGATCACCCACACCATGCCGCTCGACGAGATCAACAGGGGCTTCGAGCTGATGCATTCGGGTGAGAGCATCAGAAGCGTGGTCGTCTACTGAGCCAGACGATTGCCGGCGGCAATGAATTCGCCCGTTGCCGCTGGCAAGATAAGGTGGAGACCGCCACCATTTCCTCACACAAAAATCTGATGCTCAGCCGTCACCAGTTCCTGCAGGAATGAGACGACCGTGCGCACGCGCACCAATTCGCGTGCGCTCTCGTGATAGGTCGTCCAGTAGGCGCGCCTGATCGTCGTCTCGGGCAGGACGCGCGTGAGTTCCGGATATTGCCGGGCGATATAGTTGTGCAGGATGCCGATGCCGGCGCTGGAGCGAACCGCCTCGGTCTGGCCGGTGGCGCTGGAAATTTCGAAGGAAGCGTCCCAGCTTCGCATGATCTCTGCGGAGAAATTCAGCGACGGCGTGAAGATCAGGTCCTCCACATAGCCGATCCGTCGGTGGTTCTTGAGGTCGTCGACCGTTGACGGAGTGCCGTAGCGGGCAAGATAGTCTGCCGATGCATAGAGGCCGAGTGTATAGTCGGTGAGCCTGGAGGAAACGAGCCGCCCCTGTTCGGGCCGTTCGATGGTGATGGCAATATCGGCCTCGCGCTGCGACAGCGAGAAGGAGCGCGCCACCGGCACGAGCTGCAGCTTGAGTTCCGGATGGCGCGCCGTCAGCCGTCCGAGCCGCGGCGCCAGGAAGGAGACGCCGAAGCCGTCGGGGGCGCCGATGCGCACCGTGCCGGCGATTGCCGTGTCGATCCGGCCGATCTGCGACTGCGCCGCGAGCATTTCGGTTTCCATGCGCTCGGCGGCGGAAAGGAAGATCTCGCCCTCGGCGGTCAGTTCGCAGCCGTTCGGACGGCGGACGAGCAGCCGCGTCTTCAGCGTTTCTTCGAGCGCAGTGACGCGCCGGCTGAGCGTCGCGTGATTGATGCCGAGCCTCTTAGACGCGGCAAGGATCTGGCCCGTTCGCGCCACCGCGAGAAACACCCTGACGTCGTCCCAGTCCATGTAGCTGCTCCCGTGAACTTCAATTTTCGCACAACGGTTACTGAATTTCGGAAATTGATTTGTTGAAATCGTAGTGCGATCATGCCCCCAAGATCAAGACCAACCAGGATCAAGACAGGAGGAACACCGATGTATGAAGTAGGACATTTCATCGACGGCAAGCGCGTCGCCGGCAAGAGCGGCCGCGTCAGCAACATCTTCAACCCGGCAACGGGCGAAGTTCAGGGCACCGTGGCGCTGGCGAGCGACGCGGAGCTTGCAGCCGCCGTCGAGAGCGCCAAGGCCGCGCAGGTCAAGTGGGCCGCCACCAACCCGCAGCGCCGCGCCCGCGTCTTCATCAAGTTCGTTCAGCTCCTGAACGAGAACATGAACGAACTGGCCGAGATGCTCTCCCGCGAGCACGGCAAGACCATTGACGATGCCAAGGGCGATGTCGTCCGCGGTCTTGAAGTCTGCGAATTCGTCATCGGCATTCCGCACCTGCAGAAGAGCGAGTTCACCGAAGGTGCCGGCCCTGGCATCGACATGTACTCGATCCGCCAGCCGGTCGGCGTCGGCGCCGGCATCACGCCCTTCAACTTCCCGGCAATGATCCCGATGTGGATGTTCGCGCCGGCGATCGCCTGCGGCAACGCCTTCATCCTGAAGCCCTCCGAGCGCGATCCGTCCGTGCCGATTCGCCTTGCCGAACTGATGATCGAGGCCGGCCTGCCGGCCGGTGTCCTGAACGTCGTCAACGGCGACAAGGGCGCGGTCGACGCGATCCTGACTCATCCCGACATCGCCGCCGTCTCCTTCGTCGGCTCGACCCCGATCGCCCGTTACGTCTACGGAACCGCGGCGATGAACGGCAAGCGCGCCCAGTGCTTCGGCGGCGCCAAGAACCACATGATCATCATGCCCGATGCCGATCTCGACCAGGCCGCCAACGCGCTGATCGGCGCCGGTTACGGCTCTGCCGGCGAGCGCTGCATGGCGATCTCGGTCGCGGTTCCGGTCGGCGAGGAAACCGCCAACCGCCTGATCGACAAGCTGACGCCGATGGTCGAGAGCCTGCGCATCGGCCCCTATACGGACGAAAAGGCCGATATGGGCCCGGTCGTCACCAAGGAGGCCGAACAGCGCATCCGCAGCCTCATCGACAGCGGTATCGAACAGGGTGCGAAGCTCGTCGTCGACGGCCGCGATTTCAAGCTGCAGGGCTATGAGGACGGCCATTTCATCGGCGGCTGCCTGTTCGACCACGTCACGCCGGACATGGACATCTACAAGACGGAGATCTTCGGCCCGGTTCTCTCGGTCGTCCGCGCCAAGAACTACGAGGAAGCCCTGTCGCTGCCGATGAAGCATGAATACGGCAACGGCGTCGCGATCTACACCCGCGACGGCGACGCGGCGCGCGACTTCGCCTCCCGCATCAATATCGGCATGGTCGGCGTCAACGTGCCGATCCCGGTTCCGCTTGCCTACCACTCCTTCGGCGGCTGGAAATCCTCGTCCTTCGGCGATCTCAACCAGCACGGCCCGGACTCGATCAAATTCTGGACCCGGACCAAGACCATCACCGAGCGGTGGCCCTCGGGCATCAAGGATGGCGCGGAGTTCTCGATCCCGACGATGCGCTGACAAAGAAATATCCTCCCCCATTGAGAGCCTCCTCCGGGAGGCTCTTTTTTGTTGCATTCCGCGCAGCGGCACAACTAACGTCGGGCTTGACGGTGCAGTCGACGGGTGATTCGCGCATGCGTTGCGTTAGATGCTTCCGGCTGCAATCGGAATGGCGCAGTCGGCGCAAGCGGCGTATGGTTTTGTCGAGGGGATGGATCATGGTTTTGGCTGAGCCGTTGGCGGCACAGAGTGTCGGGCAGGGCAGTTTCGGGCGCGCCGGTCACGGCGATTTTCAGCGCCTGTCATTTACCGGCAGCGGCAGCGAGTATTTCGGCATCTGGATCGTCAACATACTGCTGACGATCGTCACGCTCGGCATCTATTCCGCCTGGGCCAAGGTGCGCCGCAATCGCTATTTCTACGGCAACACAGTGCTCCTCGGGCGCGGGTTCGAATATCATGCCAGGGGTGGGCAGATCCTGATCGGCCGGATCATCGTCTTCGCCTATCTGGTGCTCTACAACGTGCTCCTGACCTTCGCACCGTTCGCCGGCATCGCGCTCGTTCTATTGTTTCTCTGTTTCGTCCCGTGGCTCGTCGCCCGGGGCTTGCGCTTCAGCGCGCGGGTGACGAGCTACCGCAATGTCCGCTTCGATTTCGTCGGCCGCGCCGGCGGCGCCTTTCTCGCCTTCATCGTCGGCCCGTTCCTTGCGGCGGTGACGCTCGGGATTCTTGCGCCGCTCGCCAGCCGCTGGACCTATCGCTACATCGGCAGCAATCTGCGTTACGGGCAAAGAGCCTTTTCCACCGAACCCTCGGTCGGGGTAATTTATAAGTCCTGGGGTATTTCGGCGGCGATCATTGTTCTCGGGCTGTTGATCGTCGGCTTCATCGCCTTCCTCAACATTGCGCTTTTTGCGACGGCGATCGAGAGCCCCGACTTGCTTCCGGCCGAGATGCAGATGTCGCTCGTCACGCTGATGGTGCTCGGCTACATCCTGTTTTTTGCGATCTTCGGTGTGGCGGCGCTGGTCTACCGTGCCGGCGTGCGCAATGTCGCCTGGTCCGCCACCACCTTCGACGGCAAGCACCGGCTCTTGAGCGATCTCTCGCGCCTGCGCTACACTTGGATCGCCATCTCGAACGTCGTCGTGACGCTTCTAACGCTCGGCCTGATGCGGCCCTGGGCCGCCGTCCGGATGGCGCGCTACGTCAACGAACACACCGGCGTCCGATTCGAGGGCAATGTCGGCGAGATCTTCTCGGCGATCGCCCAGGAAGGCTCGGCGGTCGGTGCCGAATTCATGGATATCGAAGGCTTCGACTTTGGCTTCTGACAATTCGGCCTTTGCGCATGGCGAGTGGCATCCCCCGGGGTCGAGCCGCTCAGTGACCTCCGGCCTCGTTGAGGCCGGGGAGCGGCTGGTCGCCAGTGACGAAACCGGTGCGGAACTCGCCGGAGGCAGCCTTTCGGCCATCGAAATCTCCGCGCGGGTCGGCCGCATCCCGCGCCGCGTCACCTTCCCAGATGGTTCTCTTTTCGAGACCGACGACAACGACGCAATCGACCGCTTCCTGTCCCGCAACGGTCGGAGCGGGGCAGGGCTTGTCCACTGGCTGGAGCGCTTCCACCCGCGGCTGATCGCCTTCGTCGCGGCGACCATCCTGCTCGGTGCGTTGATCTACCGCTACGCGCTGCCGGCCCTCGTCGAAGTCGCCATCGCCGTCACGCCGCCGATCGTGCCCCAGATCATGTCGGCGAGCACGCTCGAGACCATGGACCGGACGCTGCTTGGCGAAACGAAGCTGGATGAGGCGCGGCGCGGCAGGATCGTTGACGGGTTCCGGCGTATCGCGGCGCTCTCGGCCGCGGGTGAGGCGGCCTATACGCTGAACTTCCGCGAAGGTGGTCCGATGGGTCCCAACGCCTTCGCCCTGCCCGATGGTACCCTCATCGTGACGGATGAGCTCGTCGAACTTGCCGGTAATGACACGGAGATGATCGTCGGCGTGCTGGCGCACGAAATCGGCCATGTCGAGCACAAGCATAGCCTCAGGCAGATCTATCGCGCGGCCGGGGTTGCCGCACTCATCATGCTGATCGCTGGCGATATCGGATCGGGAGCCGAAGACGTTCTGGTGGAGGGAGGCGGCCTGCTCGCGCTCTCCTATTCGCGCGCCGCGGAAGCGGAGGCGGACCGGCATTCCGTCGAGCTGATGATGAAGGCTGGCCGCGATCCGACGGCGATCGCCCGCTTCTTCGAGCTGCTGGAGACGAAGCTCGACGATCATTCCGACACGAGCATCTTCTCGACCCATCCCGGGACGCCGGAGCGCCGCAAGGCGATCCTCGAGCTGATTGCCGAATTGCGGAAGGGCTAAACTCCGCCGGAAACGGCCGTGGAGCCGGCAGACCGGAACCGTTCCTCGAACTCCCGGCGCAGTTCCCGCCGGACCTCGGCGGCGCGGTAGCGGCGTTCCGTTATGCCGGGCTCGGGGCGGTAGGGCGGCACGCTCGTCGGCCGGCCTTCCGCGTCGACGGCCACCATGGTGAAATAGCAGGAGTTGGTGTGCCTCCGTTCGCCGGTGCGGATGTTCTCCGCTTCGACCCGGATTCCGACCTCCATCGAGGTTCGGCCGGCATAGTTGATGGAAGCCCGAAAGTGCACCAGTTCGCCGACATGGATCGGCTGGCGGAAAACCACCTGGTCGACGGAGAGTGTCACCGCATATTGCTTTGAGTAGCGCGAGGCGCAGGAGAAGGCGACCCGATCGAGGAGGTTGAGGAGCGCGCCGCCATGCACCTTGCCGCTGAAATTCGCCATGTCGGGGGTCATCAGCACGACCATTTCCAACTGGCTCTTGTCATTCGTCTCTTCCAATTTCCCCTCCGATAAGGCCGTTCCAGCGAGCGCTACTTTCGAGGGGTTAAGAATCCTATGGTTGGATCGGTCCGTCAATGCGTCTGCGAAAGCGTCGGTCGGCGGAAATTTTGCCTGTCGAGTGCCCCAAACGAAAACAGCGGGCCTTGTGCCCGCTGCTTCCTCTCAATGGCAATGACCGCCTTACAGTGCCGTGCGTCCTTAGGACGCACAAAGGACGCTGTAAGCCTTTGAATCTACGCATCGTGCTTTCCGAAAATCGGGTCCGATTTTCGGGCCGATGCGCTAGTCTTGCGGCCCATCGTTGTAGCCGACCTTGTCGACCAGTTCCGACGCCTTCTTCCGGTTTGCGGCAATCTCGGCAAGCGGCAGGGTGTCCGGCTTGATCGTCCCGAAGGACTTGACGACGTCAGACGGCTCGGCACCCGGAAGCACCGGGTATTCGAAGACCTGCTCGGCATAGATCTTCTGCGCTTCGCCGGCCGAAAGGAATTCCATCAGCTTGATGGCGTTGTCCTTGTTCGGGGCGTTCTTCGCGAGCGCCATGCCGGAGATGTTGACATGCGTGCCGCGGTCCTTCGCGTTCGGGAAGAGGACCTTGATGGCCGAAGCCCATTCCCTCTGCTCGGGCTCCTTCTCGTTGGTCAGCATGAGACCGACATAGTAGCTGTTGCCGAGCGCGATATCGCATTCGCCGGCAAAGATCGCCTTTGCCTGGTCACGGTCGCCGCCATCGGGCTTTTTCGACAGATTGTCCCTGAGCCCCGTCAGCCACTTTTCCGTCTCGGCCTCGCCGTGGTGGGCGATCATCGAGGCGAACAGGCCGACATTGTAGGAATGCTGGCCGTCGCGGGTGCAGAACTTGCCCTTCCATTTCGGGTCGGCGAGCTCCTCATAAGTGATGTCGTTCTGCGGCACGCGTTCCTTCGACGCATAGATGACGCGGCCGCGGGTCGTCAGGCCGAACCAGTTGCCGTCCGGGTCACGGAAATGCGCCGGAATGTCCTTGTTGATCGTCTCGTTGATGAGCGGCTGGGTCACGCCGGCGTCCCTCGCCTCGGTCAGGCGGCTGATGTCGACGGTCAGGATCACATCGGCCGGAGAGTTCGCGCCCTCCGCCTGGATGCGCTCGACGAGGCCCTTGTCGAGGAAGAGCACATTGGCGGTGATGCCGGTCTCCTTGGTGAAGGCGTCGAGCAGCGGCTTGATAAGATCGGGCTGGCGGTACGAATAGATGTTGACCTCGCCATCGGCGCGGGCAGGCGCCGTCAAGGCAAGGAACGCCGCCGCGACCGACAGGGTGCCGATCAGCGTTTTAGAGGCAAGCATGGTGTTCTCTCCGTTTGGTGGTGCTTATAAGTTAACCAGGCGGGTCATATTTCTACCGCGCGACAGCGACAGTCAACGGCGAAACGGCGAAGTAAAGCCTTCGTGAATTTTTCATGTTTTGGAATTGTTCCAAACTACGTTCCGTCCTATATGAGAGGGACGAATTTCTCGATCCCGGAGTGAATGATGCGTCTGACGAAGCAAACAAACTACGCAGTTCGCATGCTGATGTACTGTGCTGCGAATGGCGAGAAGCTCAGCCGCATTCCTGAAATCGCCAAAGCGTACGGTGTTTCCGAGCTGTTTCTGTTCAAGATCTTGCAGCCCTTGACCAAGGCGGGTCTGGTGGAAACCGTGCGCGGCCGCAATGGCGGCGTTCGGCTGCCGAAGCCGGCCTCGGAGATCAGCCTCTTTGACGTGGTCAAGGTGACGGAGGACAGCTTCGCCATGGCCGAATGCTTCGAGGCGGGGGAGGTCGACTGTCCTCTGGTCGACAGTTGCGGCCTCAATGCCGCGTTGCGCAAAGCGTTGAACGCCTTCTTCGAGGTACTCGAGGGCTATACGATCGACGATCTCGTCAAGGCGCGACCGCAGATCAACTTCCTTCTGGGCTTGGACACCGGTTCGCAGCCGCAGCCCTCTGCCGCCTGAAAAAAACCGGTTCGACATGTGAAGCGCGGAGCCCCTTCTCCGCGCTTTTCTGCGTCTTCTCCTCGCTTCTTCCGCCGCATCCCCGTCTTACTGCATGTGTCCTCGAGGCGTGCCGATTTGAGGACAAAACATGCAGCAATTCAAAGTGCTACAGGGTCCTTTGTGCGTCTGATAAGACGCGCGGGCCTGTAGGGGAGGGCTCATCGACACGCGACAGGCGCAGCCGGAAGACCGATTCGCTGCCGGGGCCGAGCCTCTACCTGTGGAAGAATTTTTCGCATAGACAAATTTCTTAAGCGAGTTATTGCAATGCGACGCCAAATGTCGTTCCATCCGTTCTTGACCGGATGGAAAAACTCTCGCCGCGGTCGAAAACAATACGAGAACAAAAAACAAATCTGGGAAGCAAGCTCATGAAAAAGCTCACGACTCTCTTCGCAGCGACGGCGCTCGCCACGCTGATGGCCGGCACTGCCTGGTCGAAAACGTTCGTCTTTTGCTCGGAAGGCTCGCCGGAGGGTTTTGACCCCGGCCTCTACACGGCCGGTACAACGTTCGACGCTTCCGCGCATACCGTCTATAACCGCCTGCTCGAGTTCAAGAAGGGCACGACGGAAACCGAGCCGGGGCTCGCCGAGAGCTGGACGATCTCCGACGACGGCCTCGAATACACCTTCAAGCTTCGTCCCGGCGTCAAGTTCCAGACGACCGAGTTCTTCACCCCGACCCGCGAACTGAACGCCGACGACGTCGTCTTCTCGCTCGAGCGCCAGTGGAAGTCCGACAATCCGTGGCACGGCTATGTAACCGGCGGTTCCTGGGAATACTTCGCCGGCATGGGGCTGCCCGAGCTGCTCGAGTCGATCGAGAAGGTCGACGACATGACCGTCAAGATCAAGCTGAAGCGGAAAGAAGCTCCCTTCCTCGCCAACCTGGCCATGCCCTTCGCTTCGATCATGTCGAAGGAATATGCCGACAAGCTGCAGGCCGAAGGCAAGATGAACCAGCTGAACCAGATGCCGCTCGGCACCGGTCCCTTCTCCTTCGTCGCCTATCAGCAGGATGCCGTCATCCGTTACAAGGCTCACCCGGACTACTGGGGCGGAAAGCAGAAGATCGACGACCTGGTCTTTTCGATCACGACCGATGCGGCCGTCCGCTTCCAGAAGCTTCAGGCCGGCGAATGCCACCTGATGCCGTATCCGAACGCGGCTGACGTCGAGGCGATGAAGGCTGATCCGAACCTCAAGGTGATGGAACAGGCCGGCCTCAACGTCGCCTATCTCGCCTACAACACCACGCAGGCGCCTTTCGACAAGGTCGAAGTGCGCAAGGCGCTGAACAAGGCGATCAACAAGCAGGCGATCGTCGACGCCGTCTTCCAGGGGCAGGCTACGCCGGCGACGAACCCGATCCCGCCGACGATGTGGTCCTATAACGAACATCTCGAAGAGGACACCTACGAGCCGGAAGTGGCAAAGAAGATGCTTGAGGACGCCGGCGTCAAGGACCTGTCGATGAAGGTCTGGGCGATGCCCGTCGCGCGGCCCTACATGCTGAACGCGCGTCGCGCTGCCGAGATGATGCAGGCAGACTTCGCCAAGATCGGCGTCAAGGTCGAGATCGTCACCTACGAGTGGGCCGAATATCTCGAGAAGTCCAAGGCGAAGGACCGCGACGGTGCGGTGATCCTCGGCTGGACGGGTGACAACGGCGACCCGGACAACTTCCTTGACACGCTGCTCGGCTGCGACGCCGTCGGCGGCAACAACCGCGCTCAGTGGTGCAACAAGGAGTTCGACGATCTGGTCACCAAGGCCAAGGAAGCGTCCGACGTCGCAGAGCGCACCAAGCTCTACGAAGAGGCGCAAGTCGTCTTCAAGCGCGAAGCGCCGTGGGCGACGCTCGACCACTCGCTCTCCATCGTCCCGATGCGCAAGAACGTCGAAGGCTTCGTCCAGAGCCCGCTCGGCGACTTTGCTTTCGACGGCGTTGATATTGTAGAGTAATCTTACCGACTGACCCGAAGGGGGCGTTTGCCGTTGGCGAACGCCCCTCTTCCTTTTTGCCGGTGCCGCAGCAACGAGGCCGCGGTTACGATGGCATGAGGTTTGACTATGTTTCGATTCTTGCTGGGGCGCTTGGCAGTGCTGGTCCCGACCTTCATCGGGGTGTCGATCATTGCCTTCTCCTTCATCCGCCTGCTTCCGGGCGATCCCGTGGCGCTGCTTTCCGGCGAACGGGTGATGTCGCCGGAGCGGCACGCCGAGATTTCTCACCAGCTCGGCTTCGACCGCCCTATCGTCGTGCAGTACCTGGATTATCTCTGGGGTGTCGTCCGCGGCGACTTCGGCACCTCGATCGTCACCAAAAAGCCGGTGATCGACCAATTCATGGAGCTCTTTCCCGCAACCGTCGAGCTGTCGCTGTGCGCCATCATCTTTGCCGTCGTCGTCGGTATCCCGGCCGGCGTGATTGCGGCGATCAAGCGCGGTTCCATCCTCGACCAGCTGATCATGGGAACGGCGCTCGTCGGCTTCTCGATGCCGATCTTCTGGTGGGGGCTGCTGCTGATCATCGTCGTCTCCGGCATGCTGCAATGGACGCCGGTGTCCGGGCGCATCTCGCTGATGTTCTTCTTTCCGTCGGTCACGGGCTTCATGCTGATCGACTCGCTCCTGTCGGGGCAGGAGGGGGCGTTCCAATCGGCCTTCAGTCATCTGATCCTGCCGACGATCGTGCTCGGCACCATTCCGCTCGCCGTCATCGCGCGGCAGACCCGTTCGGCGATGCTCGAAGTGCTCTCGGAGGATTATGTCCGCACCGCGCGCGCCAAGGGGCTTCCGACCTTTCGAGTGGTAGGCATCCATGCCTTGCGCAATGCGATGATCCCGGTCGTGACCACGATCGGCCTGCAGATCGGCGTGATGCTGGCGGGCGCAATTCTGACCGAATCGATCTTCTCCTGGCCGGGCATCGGCAAGTGGATGGTAGATTCGGTGTTCCGGCGCGATTACGCCGTCATCCAGGGCGGGCTGCTGATCATCGCCGGCGTCATCATGCTGGTAAACCTCGCCGTCGATATGCTCTACGGGTTGATCAACCCGCGCATCCGGCATTGAGGAGGGCGATATGACCGAAGTTACCGCAACAACCGCCATATCGACCGACCCGTCCCGTCGGGCGCGGCTCGCCGAATTCTGGTACTATTTCTCGGAGAACCGCGGCGCCGTCATCGGCCTCTTCTTCTTTCTTTTCCTGGTAGTGCTGGCGATTTGCGCTCCGCTGGTGGCACCGCATGATCCGACCGTCCAGTTCCGCGACGCGGTACTGCTGCCGCCCTTCTGGCAGGAGGGGGGGCGCGTCGAGTTCCTTCTCGGAACCGACGCCGTTGGACGCGACATGCTTTCGCGCCTCATCTACGGCACGCGCTTCTCGCTGTTCGTCGGCGTCATCGTGACCACATTGTCGCTGAGCGGCGGCATTCTGGTCGGCGTCATCGCCGGCTATTTCCGTGGATGGGTCGACACCGTCATCATGCGGATCATGGACATCATCCTGGCCTTCCCGTCGCTGCTCCTGGCGCTCGTCCTGGTGGCGGTACTGGGGCCGGGTCTCACCAATGCGATGATCGCCATCGCCATCGTCTTCCAGCCCCATTTCGTCCGGCTGACGCGCGCCGCGGTGATGTCGGAGAAGACCCGCGACTACGTCGTCGCCGCAAAGGTCGCCGGGGCGGGGCACCTGAGGCTGATGTTCAGGACCATCCTGCCGAATTGCATGGCACCGCTGATCGTTCAGGCGACGCTCTCCTTTTCGAGCGCGATCCTCGACGCAGCGGCGCTCGGCTTCCTCGGCATGGGCGCGCAGCCGCCGACGCCGGAATGGGGAACGATGCTTGCAGAAGCCCGCGAATTCATTCTGCGGGCCTGGTGGGTCGTGACGCTTCCGGGTCTCGCGATCCTCCTGACCGTTCTGGCAATCAACCTGATGGGCGATGGACTGCGTGATGCTCTCGACCCCAAGCTGAAGAGGTCCTGACATGGCGCTTCTTGAAATCGAAAATCTCGTCGTCGAATTCCAGACGGCTACCGGGCCGTTCCGAGCCGTCGACGGCGTTTCGCTCAAGGTTCATGAGGGCGAGGTCCTGGCGATTGTCGGGGAGTCCGGTTCGGGCAAGTCCGTGTCGATGCTCGCGGCGATGGGGCTTCTGCCCTGGACCGCGAAGGTGACGGCCGACAAGCTCGCCTTCAACGGGCGGGATCTCCTGAAAATGCCGTCGGCCGAGCGCCGCAAGATCGTCGGCAAGGACATCGCGATGATCTTCCAGGAGCCGATTGCGAGCCTCAATCCCTGCTTCACCGTCGGTTTCCAGATCGAGGAAGTGCTGCGCATCCATATGGGCCTCGACCGGACGGCGCGGCGCAGGCGCGCCATCGAGCTCTTCGAGGCCGTCGGCATTCCCGATCCGGGCGAGCGCCTCGGGCATTTTCCGCATCAGATGTCGGGCGGCCAGTGCCAGCGCGTGATGATCGCGATTGCCCTTGCCTGCAATCCGAAGCTCCTGATCGCCGATGAGCCGACGACGGCGCTCGACGTGACGATCCAGAAGCAGATCCTCGACCTGCTGATGAAACTGCAGCAGGAATACCGCATGGGCCTGATCATGATCACCCACAACATGGGTGTCGTCGCCGAAACGGCCGATCGCGTCGTCGTCCAGTACAAGGGGCGTAAGATCGAGGAGGCGGATGTGCTGTCGCTGTTCGAATCGCCGAAGAGCAATTACACGCGGGCGCTTCTCGCCGCCCTTCCGGAAAACGCGACGGGGGACCGGTTGCCGACGATTTCCGAACTTTTCAATGAGCAGCAGACGCTCGAGGGAGCCGCTCGATGACCCACGTTCTCGAAGCCCGCAACCTGGTGCGCGACTATCACATCCCCGGCAGCCTGTTCCGCAAGGCGCGGACCGTCCATGCGCTGAAGGGCGTCAGCTTCACCGTCGACGAGGGCAAGACCCTCGCGATCGTCGGCGAAAGCGGCTGCGGCAAGTCGACGCTCGGCCGCATCATCACCCTGATCGACCCGGCGACCGCCGGAGAGCTGCTGATCGATGGCAATAAGGTGGACATCGCACGCGATGGCCTGACCACGGAAATGCGCCGCAAGGTGCAGATCGTCTTTCAAAATCCTTACGGATCGCTCAATCCGCGCCAGAAGATCGGCGACATCCTTGCGGAACCGCTGGTGATCAACACCAAAGTTCCCGCAGCCGAGCGGCGCGAGCGGGCGATGACGATGCTGAAGAAGGTCGGCCTGGAGGAGAAGCACTACAACCGCTATCCGCACATGTTCTCCGGCGGTCAGCGGCAGCGCATCGCCATCGCCCGCGCTCTGATGCTCAATCCCAAGCTCCTGGTGCTGGACGAGCCCGTTTCGGCGCTCGACCTATCCGTCCAGGCCCAGGTCCTGAACCTGCTTGCCGATCTGCAGGACGAGTTCAAGCTCACCTATGTCTTCATCAGCCACGACCTCTCGGTGGTGCGCTACATCGCCGACGACGTGATGGTGATGTATTACGGCGAGGCAGTCGAATACGGCAGCCGGGACGAGGTGTTTTCCAATCCGCAGCACAGCTATACCAAGACGCTGTTCGCGGCCACGCCGCGTGCCGATGTTGCGAGCATCAAGGCGCGGCTCGCCCGCAAGAGCGCCGCCTGAGCGGCTCCGAGCGAGCCGAGTAAAAAACCCAGAAAGCCGCGTCTCGCACGGAAGCGCGGCTTGTTGGCGTTCTCATTCCGATCGTGTAGAGCTTCGGCGCCGCCACTTGAATTCCGGCCCTGGCGGCGGGCAGCCGAATTGGCCGGCAATCCCTTGTTCGGCCCAACACCAGGATGACGAATATGGAAATCAAGCGCTTTGAAACCGGCCCGCGGATGAGTCAGGCCGTGGTCTACAACAACACGGTCTATCTGGCCGGCCAGGTTGGCAACGCTGGAGACGATGTCGTCACCCAGACCAAGCAGGCGCTCGCCGAAGTGGATCGTCTGCTGGCGCTCGCCGGCACCGACAAGACGCGCATCCTCTCGGCCACCGTCTGGCTCGCCGACATGGCGGATTTCGCCAAGATGAATTCCGTCTGGGATGCCTGGGTGCCGCAGGGCCACACGCCTGCCCGCGCCACCGGTGAAGCCAAGCTCGCAACGCCGGAATACCTCGTCGAGGTTATCGTGACGGCAGCGCTCTGAGGCGTCGCGTCACACCGCTTCATGTCTCTATTTTGAACGCCGCCGGCTGAACGGCCCGGCGGCGTTTTGCTGTGCGCTGCCGATACCCACAGCCGGAACGATTCTCCTCCTCGAAGCGTTTTTGTGGATCAAACCGCATGTGGAGGAATCGCCCATGGTCTACTGGCTGCCGCGGCTGTGTTTGCTGCTGATCGCCGGGGTGATTCTGGGCTTCGGCCTTTTCCCGCGGACGTCGGAGGAGGTCGCCTACACATTGCTGATAATCCTTGTGGGGCTGGGGCTGCTTTCCGTGACGCTCCACATCTTCCCTCCCGAAAAGCATTGACCGCGCGGCCGTCGAGATCGAGAGGCGGCGAACTGCCCATGATTTCCTCTTGCCGCACTCAGGAAAGAAGCGAGGCAGCGGCAGAGCAGGTTGAAGAGGCGTGTCGATGGACGCCAAAAGTGTAGCGGCTGTCCGGAACCGCAAGCGCAATGCCGACAAGGAAATCGCCTTGGCGGAGGCGACGAAGGCGGCTGCCCAGAAGCGCGACGGCATGGATCTCGTGGTTGCCGGGAGCATCGTCGGGTTGTTCGTCCTGGCTTGCTCTGCAGCCGTTTATACGATGGCGGCGATCCTGATGCCGATTGCCTTCGCCATCGTCGTCGGCATCGTGCTCGGCCGGGCAGCCGATGAGCTGGCGCGTTTCGGTCTTCCGCCGATGCTTGGCGGCCTCCTGCTGGCGCTGTTCTTCGTGCTCGGCTTATCCTCGCTCGTCAATGCGCTGCTGGGGCCGATCACCGAAGTCGCGCGCGAGGCGCCGAGATTGGCCGAAGGCGTAGTGGAACGGGTGCTGCCCTTCATCGAGCGCTTCGAGTGGGGACGGATTGCGCTTGAGCGAAGCATCGGCGCCGCCGCCTTCGCGGACGTCATCGTCAAGAATGCCGGCCCGATCCTCGGCGCCGCCGCGGCGAGCGTCACGCCGGCGCTGATCCAGACGCTGATCTTCCTGGCCGCCCTCGTGCTGTTCCTGCTCGGCCGCGTCCACTTGCGCAGCACCATCATCCTTGCATTTCCGAGTCGCGAGGGGCGCTTGAGCGCGATCCGCATCATGAATGCCATCGAAGACGGGCTGGCGCGCTATTTTTCCACGGCGAGCCTGATTTACCTGGCGCTGGGCGGCTTCACGATGATGATCGCGCTGATCGGCAGTTTGCCGATGCCGCCGCTCTGGGGACTCTTCGCCTTCGTTTCGAGCTTCATACCCTATCTCGGGGTCACGTTCATGACGCTGTCGCTGCTCGTGGGCGGCCTGATGATCCATGATGCCCTGGTCGCAGCGCTCGCGCCGGCCGCCGGCTTCTTCCTCATTCATCTCGCCATGGAGAATCTGGTCGTGCCGGCGATTCTGGGGCGACGCTTTGAAATTAATCCATTCCTGATCTTCGTCGCGATTCTGTTCTGGACCTGGATGTGGGGCGCGGTCGGGGCGATCCTCGCCATGCCGCTCTCGCTGATCGCCATGACCATTTTCGAGCAGCTGCGCGAGGCGACGCCCGAACCGCAACTGCCGGGCTGAAGGTCAGCGCGCGCGTGCGTGCGCTTGTTCGTCGAAGAACAGCGCCTGGCTGATCAGCGCCTTGACCATTTCCGGATTGAAGGGCTTCGTTACGAGGAAGGCAGGCTCCGGCTTGTTGCCCGTCAGCAACCGCTCGGGGAAGGCGGTAATGAAGATCACCGGAACGGCCGCCTGCGTCAGGATGTCGTTGACCGCGTCGATACCGGAGCTCCCGTCGGCCAGCTGTATATCCGCGAGAACCATCTTGGGCGACGTCTGGCGATAGATGTCGATCGCCTCGCGATGCGTGCGGGCGATGCCCGTCACCCGGTGCCCGAGGCTCGTCACCATGTCCTCGATGTCCATGGCGATAAGCGGCTCGTCTTCGATGATCATGATGTCGGTGGCCACCTGGCGGGAAATCTCTTCCGACGCACTAGCGAGGAGCTTGGCGAAGGCGCCCTGGTCGACGGACATGATTTCCGCCGCTTCGGCGCTCGAAAAGCCTTCGACGGAGACGAGCAGGAATGCCTGTCGCGGCGCGGGCGCGATCAGCGACAGATTGGCGGCGGCCTTCTGTTCCCAGGCAAAGGGAGAGGTCAAATTGGCCCGGTCGACCTCCAGCTTGTCGAACAGCGAGCAGAAGAGCTTGTAGAGGCTGATTCGGTCGTTGGACGCCGAAGGGAAAAGGCTGATGTCTTCGATCAATGCCTCCAAGGTGGCTGCGACATAGGCATCGCCTGCCGCTTGCGAGCCGGTAGCGGCGCGCGCGTAGCGCCTGAGATAAGGAAGATGTGGCGCAATCCTGGTGGAAAGTGACATTTAGGCCTTCCTAAACTATTGTGCATAAAGTCGCACTAATGGGGTGGCATGACGCAGGATACGTCAATGTTGTGCGCGCGTCTTGCGAATTCAAGAAACGGATTGCAGACGACGAGATACGAATGGAAAACCGCCGGAGGATTTGAGCCTTCGGTATCCGGGACTGAAAAATGAACGATCAATCCAACCGTCGTCCGGGAGGCAAATCGGCCACCGGAGCCACGAAAAGCGATGTCAATGGCATCGTGGTGTCCCGCCTGAGAGCGCTCTATCAGGCTGTCGAGTCCGAGGCTGTGCCACAGCAATTTATCGATCTTCTCCGGCGCCTCGACGAGGCCGAGAGGGCGCAGTCGGACGATTGACGAAGGATCCGGCAGGCCCTCGCTTTCGAGAGGGCCTGTGCCTCGACGGAAATGGCGAAGCTGTCGACGCGAAATCGATCCGCTTCGCGGCGGCCGCATCAGCAACGCGCGGTATAGCGGCGGCCGTAGCGGTCGCGATAGACGCAATAGCCGGGCTCGCTCGCGCGCCCGATCAGCGCGCCAGCTACGCCGCCGACCGCCGCGCCGACCGCGGCGCCGCGGACATCGTTCGAAATGGCCCCGCCGATGATGCCGCCTGAAGCGGCGCCGATCGCTGCACCCCTTTCCGTTTGCGTGCACGAAGCAGCAAGGGGAAGAATTACGCTGGCGACAAGAAGGATCTTCTTCATGGTGCTTTCCTATCCGAGGTTGGTTGAACGAAAAATGGGCGCGGGGCGGTCGAAACGGCGCGGAATGAAGCTCTCAAGGAATAAATTCGAGATGGTCGGCAGCCACCATAAGGCGGGAGAATCGGCTTCTGCCGGAACCATCAGGACAGGCGCGGCGAAGGCTTGCAATTCGCGACTCCCTTGTACTGCCGCCGTTGCGGCGCGCGTTATCGTTGTCAGAACGCCGTCTGACGCCTTTTGTTCCGCGTGGCCGGGACGTGCTACGCTCGGTTGTTGCCGCCGTCCTGCCTGGGGCCGGAATCTGAGCTGCGTCACAACGTTTCTTGAGGAGAATGGTCGCGCCTAGCTGTGGCGCTTGCCCTCACACTGCTCCAGGTTTTCAAGCAGCGCCTGAAGCCGCTCGTTGCTCTTTTCTTCCGTGTGCATTTCGAGATCGCGCAAAGTCCTGCCGATGTGCAGATTATGAACACTCATATCCGTCTCGGGCCGGGTGATCTCTGTCACCGTCTTGAGTATATGTCGCGAAGGTATCTTCATATCTTGCCTGAGGAACTCTGTTTTCCGGAGAACGCCAAGTCCTGGCGAAGGTTCCGGTCGTAATGACCCGCGACGCAATTGCGGATTGTTTTTCCTGTCCCTGGCTAAACATATGGTTTCCGGCTGGTTAACGGGCGCTGGCGCGAAACCGGAACAAAGCCGAGCGGCAGAGCGTTTGGATTCCAATTCCAAGGCAAGGAGATAGCAAATGCTCTACTATGCCCTCATCTTTCTTGTGGTCGCCATCATAGCCGGCGTTCTCGGTTTCGGCGGCATAGCCGGCACCTCGGCGGGAATCGCCCAGATCCTGTTCTTCCTGTTCCTGATCTTCCTGGTGGTCTCGCTTGTCATGGGACTCTTCCGACGAACCTGACGAGAGTCTTTACGGAGCGGATCGCTTGCGCTCCGCGCCAGATCCCAAGACATATCTTGCTTTAAAGGGTGAGGCTTCAAGCCTCACCCTTTTCCTTGGCAGCTTTGCCGTCCCTTGCCCCGCCTGGCGCGCTTGGCTATTCATGCGTGTATCATCGGGGGCGACGCTCATGAAATCACTCGAACTTTGTCGACGAGCCCGGGCGCCCTCTGTCTCGGGTCCTGCTGCCAAGGTTTCCCGAGATAGGGAAAGCTAAATGCGTGACGCATGGATCGAACGGGGCGAAGGAACGGGCATCGTCTATGAAGACTGACATAGTGGTATTGGGCGCCGGGATCGTCGGCATTTCGACCGCCATTCACCTGGCGCGGCGCGGCAAATCGGTGGTGCTTCTCGATCGTCGCGGCGCGGGCGAGGAGACTTCCTACGGCAATGCCGGCCTGATCCAGCGGGAGGGGGTTTTTCCCTATGGCTTCCCGCATGATTTCGGTGCGCTTTTCCGCTACGCGCTGAACAACACCATCGATGCCAGCTATCACTTTCGCGCGCTGCCGAGCCTGGTGCCTTTCCTGGCGCGGTATTGGTGGCACTCGGGCTTCACCCAGCATCAGCGGATCGCCCATCTCTACGCTCCGCTGATCGAGAATTCGATCGCCGAGCACAGCGATCTGATCGACGCATCCGGCGCCGGCGACCTCATCCGCAAGGACGGCTGGATGAAGGTGTTCCGCACCGAGAAGGAGCGCGACGCCGCCTACAAGGATGCTGAACGGCTCTCGGCCGGGTTCGGCGTCAATCACCAGAAGCTCTCGACAAGCGAGCTGAAGACCATGGAGCCCTCGATCCAGGTGGAACTGGCCGGCGGGCTGCGCTGGACGGATCCCTGGTCGATCCGCGACCCGCACAGCCTGAACAAGGCCTATCTCGGTTATTTCCAGTCGCTCGGCGGCCGGCTCCTCTCGGGCGATGCCGCAACGCTTGAACATGTTCTCGAGGGGCCCGGCTGGCGCGTCGCGACGCCGGAAGGTCCGCTCGAAGCCCGCCAGGTGGTTGTTGCCCTCGGCCCCTGGGCCGACACGGTGACGCGCAAGCTCGGTTATCATTTCCCGCTTGCGGTCAAGCGCGGCTATCATATGCACTATGGCACCAAGGACGGTGCACAATTGAACAATTGGGTGCTGGACGAGGAAATGGGCTATTTCCTGGCGCCGATGCTCCGCGGCATCCGCCTGACGACAGGGGCGGAATTCGCGCTCCGCGACGCACCGAAGACGCCCGTGCAGCTGACCCGCGCGGAGCGCGTCGCCCGCGAATTCTTCCCGCTCGCCGAACGGCGCGACGAGGAGCCATGGATCGGCGCTCGACCCTGCACGCCCGACATGATGCCGATCATCGGCAAGGCCCCCAGGCACGAGGGGTTGTGGTTCGCTTTCGGGCATGCCCATCACGGAATGACCCTCGGCCCGGTTACCGGTCGCGCGCTTGCAGAAGCGATCACGGGCCAGAAGACGGTGATCGACCTTGCGCCCTACAGGCCAGACCGCTTCCTCGCGTAAATTTCTCGGCCTTCCGGAGCGATTTTTTTGCTCCAGTGGAACTTAAGCGGCGGAGGCGTGTTTCTCCCGCGGCTGAAAGGAAAGGTTCGGTGCGTCCGATCTCTGCCTTGCAGCCAGCCGCCCCAGCCGGCGGGCGAGGGAGGGCCGCTTCAATGAAAAAGCAGACGATCGAATTCGCCGGCGAGGCCGTGGGCGCGCTGATCCCAGACAATGGGCAATTGCGTTTCGTGGCGGTTAAGTACAGCGTGTGGTCTCTCGATGGTCGGATCTTTGCGACCTCCGACGAGGCGCTTCGAGCGGTCGCCTCGCTGCATGTCTTGCGGCAGAGGGAGCCGGTCGGGGCAGGGCCGGTGCCGACTGGGGGCAGTGAAACGATGGTCAGCGCCTGCTAGGTGTGACAGGCCGAAGCGCTCATCTCGCTCGGCCACGTAGGCCACAGACTATTCTCTCATCGACTTCGTTCGCCCGATCCCGAAGGTGCCCCGGCAGCGTCTTTCCGGCGAGGTTCCCTGGCGCCGTCCTCTTCACCTTCGGGCGCCTTCCATTGCAGCGCCACCTCCATGCGGCCGAGGATGAAAAGGACGATGAGGCTGGCCACCGCGGCGAAGGCAGCAATCAACCAGAAGCCGAAGCCGATCGACAGGCCGACGGCGCCGGCAAGCCACATGCCGGCGCCCGTCGTCAGGCCTTTGACCTCGCCCTTCGAGAACACGATCATGCCGGCAGCCAGGAAGGCGACGCCTGCGGTTACCGCTTCGACGACGCGGATCGGATCGATGCGGACCTCCGGGCCCGACAAGCTCGTCATGTGCACGCTCTCTACCGCGACTACAGCGAAGATCGCCGAAGCGAGACTTACGAGGATATGCGTCCTGAGACCCGCGGGGCGCTGGCGTTTCTCCCGTTCGATGCCAATGAGGGCGCCAAGCAAGATTGCTCCGCCCAACCGTGCGAATATGACCGGATAGGGGGTGCGAGTCCCAACGAGGATGTCGGCAAGGATCTGGTCCATGAATGTGCGGATCGCGGTAGTGGATTGCAAAGCCAAGGCGACACTGCGCCGGAGCGGCGGAACTCAGATCAGGGGGGCGGAGAGCCTCCTCTCCGCCCGAAATCGTCGCGTTCCGGTCACTGGGCCGGAGGCGTCTGCGTCTGCGGCTGCGGTGCCGTTCCTTCAGGTGCCGTTCCTTCAGGTGCCGGTGCCGGCGCCGGGGTAGTCGGCTGAGGTTGCGTTTCAGCGGGTGTCGTTCCCCCTGGCGTTGCCGCGGGCGGTGTTGCCTCTCCGCTTGTGGCGGGTTGGTCGGTCGCGGGCTCCGTCGTGGTCGTCGTCGAGGAGGTGGGAGTATCCTCCGCATCCCTGGTCAGTTCGGCCGGCAACCAAGCAATCAGCGCAAGCACGAGACCGGCAAGCAGTATGACGAGCAACGGCCAGGTGCTTCGGGCGGCGCGCTCCTCATGCACTTCGGGACGCGGCGCTGGCTGTCCTGTAACCGGATCGACCGGAGGCCTATCCTTCAACTGGTCGTTTGGGTCCATGGCAGTATCATCCTTTCTGGCCATCGTCCCTTCGGCGCCAGCATCTGGCGGCTATGATTCCCCAAATCAGCGAGGACTTAAGGAGGGGCGTTCGACCATCGCAAGTATAATTTAGAGCCTCACCATCGTGGATGGAGAGGCGCTGCAATATTAAACGCGCGAAATATTGCAAGGTTCCGTTGCGGTCCTTTTGAAACACACACCTGTGCTGGTAGAAGGTCCTTTACAGAGCGCGCGTTCGACTGCAAGAACTGAAACGGGAATGCACCGGACGGGCAAGCACGGGAGGCATACGAATGACCACGAGCTATGAAAATGGAACCTTCGTCGGACGTGCGTGGCGCCCGGACGTCGAAGGGCCGAGCCTTGTGACCGTCCGAGCGGGAGAATTGATCGACATCACCTCGAAGGCGGTGCCAACGATGCGCGACCTCCTCGAGCTTTCCGATCCCGTCGCCCATGTCCGTTCGGCCTCCGGAGAGGCCATCGGCTCCGTCGACGCCGTCATGGCCAAGACGGAGCCGGGCCGGGACAAGGTCCATCTTCTTGCCCCTTGCGATCTTCAGGCGGTCAAGGCCTGCGGCGTCACCTTCGCCCGCTCGATGATCGAGCGTGTCATCGAGGAGCGCGCTGCAGGCGACGCCGCACGGGCCGAGACGATCCGCACGCGGATGACGGCGATCATCGGCAACAGCCTGAGAAACCTGAAGGCCGGCTCGCCGGAGGCAGCCGATGTCAAATCCGCGCTGATCGAGGAGGGCGTCTGGTCGCAATATCTTGAGGTCGGCATCGGCCCCGATGCCGAGGTCTTCACCAAGGCCCAGCCGCTCTCGGCGGTCGGCTTTGGCGCCGCGGTCGGCCTGCATCCGATTTCGCGCTGGAACAACCCGGAGCCGGAGATTGTCCTTGCTGTTTCCGGCGACGGGCGCGCCAAGGGTGCGACGCTTGGCAACGATGTCAATCTGCGCGACGTCGAGGGACGCTCGGCGCTGCTTCTCGGCAAGGCCAAGGACAACAACGCCTCCTGTTCGGTCGGCCCCTTCATCCGCCTCTTCGACGAGACCTATGCGATTGACGACGTGCGCAGCGCCGATCTCGATCTGCTGATCGAGGGCCCGGACGGCTTCCGCCTTAAGGGCGCCAGCACGATGCGCGAGATCAGCCGCGACCCGCTCGATCTCGTCACCCAGACGATCGGCCCGCACCACCAGTATCCGGATGGGCTTATGCTGTTCATGGGGACGCTCTTCGCTCCGGTCGAGGATCGCGGCGAGCCGGGCCAGGGTTTCACGCACAAAATCGGCGACGTCGTTACGATCTCGAGCCCCGCCCTCGGCAGCCTCGTCAACACGGTTCGCCTTTCCACCGATTGCCCGCCCTGGACCTTCGGAGCTGCATCGCTGATGCGCAATCTTGCGAAACGCGGCTGGCTTTAGCGCGAGGAGATGGGCGATTGCATCCGGGCGCCGTCCGTCGCAATCTCTGGCGGCTGGATTGATCGTTCATTCAGGGCTGGGGGTCGAAATGAAAGTCGCCTTCGGGTTGGCCGCGGTTAGCCTGTTCGTCGCAGTCGCGGCGCATCCGCTGCGCGCCGAACCGTTGCGGACCATCGAGGAGGTAAGCAATGCGCTCGGCAAATGCTGGACTCCTCCCGCCGGCATCAGGGATTCCTTCGTCACGCTCAAATTCGGCTTCCGCGGCAACGGCACGCTGATGGGCCCGCCTCAGCCGACGGCGATCCGCGTCACCGGAGACGCAGACCAGCGCAAGGCCTTCGTCGCCGCCGCGACGGCGGCGCTCGAGAACTGCGTGCCGCTGGACTTCTCCCGGGAACTCGCCGACGAAATCTCGGGCAACGTGTTTACGCTGCAGTTCTATTCGGCGGACTGACGGAGGGGACTTGCGGGCTGAGGCGGCTCCGCCAAGCCCAAGCACTGAACCGTCGCTGGCAAGTGCACTCCGCCATGGCCGACGCTGCTGCAGACGCCCGCGGCTACAACCTATCGATTGCAGACCTGTTACCGCAGGAACAACTCCCGGCTCTCCCGCAGATTAGCTAATGGTCACGCCAGATCGGCGTAGCAACCCAACTGTCGAGGGAGCCATGAGCAAGAAAGTGAAGTCCATAGCGCCGCCTCAGGCGATGCTCGCGCTTGATCCGTTGGCCGCCGGGTATACCATACCCGGCGTCGGCGACCAGACGGTGAACGGCGACGGCGGCAGCAATTTCATCAGCACCGGCTCCGGTTCGGACACGATCGATGGCGGTCTTGGCGCCGACACGATCAAGGCTGGCACCGGCGACGACGAAATTCTCAACCAGAGCCCCGCGGGCCTGCTTGGCGACAAGATCGACGGCGGCCTCGGCTTCGACGTGCTCGGCATCGATTTCAGCGGATCGAGCAAGGGCGTCTCCTTTGCCGCCTTCGACCCGATTGTGACGAAGGCGGTTCTCGGCGCCACCATCCTTAATGTGGAAAGGTTCGAACTCGCGGGCAGCAATTTCGCCGATACGTTCACTGGCGGTCGCTGGAACGACTGGTTCGAAGGCGGCGCCGGCGCTGACGTTCTGAATGGCGGCATTGGCAAGGACTGGCTCGAGGGAGGAGCCGGCAGCGACAGGATCTATGGCGGCAACGGCGATGATTCTGTGCTGGGGGATGCGGGCGACGACTATCTCTCCGGCGGCTATGGCATCGACTGGCTTTCCGCCGACGAGGGCAACGACACGCTGCTCGGCGGCGCCGGTGGCGACTATCTCTACGGCCATTCCGGCAATGACAACATCAAGGGCGAAAGCGGCACCGATACCATCTCCGGCGGCTCCGGCCGGGATGTCATAGACGGCGGTTCGGAGGACGATTATCTCGCCGGCGACGGCGATGACGACACGGTTCTGGGTGGCGCAGGCAACGATACGATCCGGCACAGCATCGAAAGCTGGGCAAGCGACGGCAAGGACGTGCTCGACGGCGGCGTCGGCTACGACGAGGTCGAGCTGAGCGGTCTCTCCGGAACCTTCACCGCCAAGTCCTCCTCGACCAAGCAGACGCTTTCCAACGGCACCACCATAATCAATTTTGAAGCCTACACGATTTACGGCTCGGACACGGCCGACTGGTTCACCGGCTGGACCGGCGCCGATACGCTTTCAGGGAAATCAGGCAACGACACGCTCGTCGGCCTCGGCGGCAATGATCATCTCGATGGCGGCCTCGGCAGCGACAGTCTTGATGGCGGCGAGGGAAATGACCTCCTGATCGTCGGCAGCGGCGGCAAGGACACGGTAAAGGCCGGCAGCGGCAACGATTCGGTCTGGATTGATCGTGCCGACATCCACAGCGGACTGACCTTCACCGTTTCCGGTACAACCGCAAAGCTTTCCGATGGAACGGTCGTCACCGACGGCGAGAGCTTCACCATCGACACCGGCAACGGCAGCGACGTCATATCGGCGGGCACCGCGGCATATCTCAACGTCGACGCCGGCAGCGGCAACAACAGGCTGACCGGCGGCAAGGGCGGCGACAGCTTCTACAGCACCAGCGGCAGCGACACCGTCTCGGGCGGAGACGGCGACGACCGCATCATCGACAACGGCGGCGGCACCAATAGGCTCGATGGCGGCAACGGCAACGACTACATTTCCGCAGAGGCGGAGACGGGGACGGCATTGACGATCATGCTCGGCGCCGCGGGCGGCGACCAACTGAGCGTCAACTACGCGGGCGGCTCGACGGCGGGTCGGTTCTCCGTCGACGGCGGATCGGGAACCGATACGCTGTGGATCAGCCGATATGACAGCACGAAGAACCTGTCCTTCGTGCTTTCCGCAAACGCGACGCTGGTCAACGGCGACGTCACGGTAAAAAACGTCGAAGTGGTCAACTTCATTTCCGGTCAGGGTCACGACACGCTGACGGCCGGCAACCTTGACGACGATCTCAACGGCATGGGCGGCAACGACACGCTCAAAGGTCTTGGCGGCAATGATGAGCTGACCGGCTGGACCGGCGCCGACAAGCTCTATGGCGGCGATGGCAACGACGTGCTTTGGGGCAGCGGCGGCATCAAGGACAGCAATGCCGACAGCCTTTATGGCGAGAAGGGCAATGACATTCTCAACATGAATGCCGGCGACTATGCCTCCGGTGGCGATGGCTTCGACCGAGCTGTCATCGAGTTCGGCGAAGAGACGTTCGACGTGTCCTTCGTCTTCGGCAGCGGCCTCGTCAAGGTGAACGCCAACACCTCCTTCACCGGTATGGAGGCGCTCGAATATGTGGGCGGTTCGGGCAAGGACACTGTGACCGGCAGCACGCAAATCGACTATCTCGAAGGTGGGCTCGGAAACGACGCGCTCAGGGGAGGCGGCGGCAATGACTATCTGATCGACGGGAAGGGCAATGACAGGCTCTATGGCGATGCGGGCAACGACACCTTCGACCGCTTCAGTGATGAGACCGGCACCGACTATTTCGATGGCGGCTCCGGTGTCGACACGCTGGAATTCGACATCGTGTCCGACCGCGCGGTCATCATCGACCTGGAGAATAGTGCGAAGAACGGCGGCGTGGCGACGGGGCTAACGCTAGTGAGCATAGAAAACGTGGTCGGGCAGAATAAAGAAGACACAATCCTCGGCAACGGCGTCGCCAATACACTGAAGGGTGGAATGGGTGACGACCGGCTCGACGGTCGCGCCGGTAACGACAAGCTCGAAGGCGGCGCCCACGGCGACCTGCTGACGGGCGGATCGGGCGCGGACCATTTCATCTATGTCACCGGGGATGCGATCGGCTCCGGCGACCAGATCACCGACTTCAAGCGCGGCGAGGACAAGGTTGTCATCGACAAGGATGTGTTCGGCTTTATCGCGCTGGTGCTCTACTCCGGCAACGACCTCAAGGCGACCGGCACGGCCGCGCAGTTCTTCTTCGAGACGGACAATGGCCGGACGCCGACGGCACCGGCAACGAGGCCGATGCCGTGCTCATGGCGACCTTGGACAAGGTTACCTCACTTGCCGCCACCGACTTCCTTCTGGTCTAGAGCGCCGCGCGCTATTTGAACGCGCAAAGGACGCTCTAGCACTTTGAATCTAGAGCATCCTTTCTGCTTTCAGTGGTTCCACTTGAACGCAGGATGCTCTCTAGACGACCCATGAATCGCTGCCGGGGCCGCCGAAATGCATGGCGGCCCCTCACCAGGCGCACTGTCTTCGTGAACCGCTGGCAGTCGCGGTCGAGAAGGTCGGCGCATCACGTCCGGCGGGCTGGTCTTCTCCGGCCGGAGATCAGTCTAAGCCAGGGCGCCGAATGGAAGGCGCTCATCAGCGCGTACATCGGGATCATGCCGGTTACGGCTGGCGCATCGCCGGCGGACGAGCAGAGCATGTCCGGCGGAGTGCCGAGAACGCCGGCAAGAAGCGCCATGACGGCGAAGGTCGGCGCCGCCGCCAAGGACAGAACGTCGGCCGTGCCGAGGGCGGTGGTGTTGCCGCCCGGGTCGCCGCCAGAGCCGCAATCGGAGGCCGGCGACAAGTTCAAACTGCTGGAGTGGCGCAACATTGGAGGTCAGCCCCGGCCGTACTCGTCGTTTCGGCGCCACCAGACACCGGTCTCGTTGCGCCCCAGAGGGGCACGGTCGAGCCACTGATACATGCCCCATATGCTGTCCAGTCCGCGCGCATAGCTGGAATAGCTATGGTAGACGTCGCCGTCGTCGAGCACGAAGGCACTGAGGCCCGGCCTGTCGCGCGTATAGGTGGCGACGTCCGTTCCGGTCATGGCGGCGATCTGCGCGACCGGCCCCTCGCTGCCACGCAACTGCCATTCCTGTACGGTCTTTCCTGCGAGCGGCTCGGGTGCGGGCGGCTCGCGGCGGAAGTTGTATTCGATGCGGCCTTCGCGCTGTTCGTCTGCTGTGAACCAGACGCTAAAATCGCGATTGAAGTCGCCATCGTTCGAGGATGCCCAGGGAAAGCTCCAGCCCATCCGTCGCTTGTAGGCCTCCAGTTTGGCGAGTGGCGCGCGAGATATCGCCGAAAAGGCGATGTCGTGGTTCTCGAGATGGACGACGATGCCGTCGAATCCGTCGGCGATTGCGGAGCAGGAGGGGCACCCGGCGGTGTAGTCCGGCCCAAACATGAAGTGGTAGACGAGCAACTGTGAGCGGCCCCGGAAGAGGTCCTTGAGCGAGGCGCTGCCTGCGTCGGTCTCGAAGCTGTAATCCTTGTCAATCTTGACCCAGGGCAAGGCTTGGCGCTGCCGCGCCAGCTCGTCGCTCCGGCGGGTCAGCTCCTTCTCGGCCTTCAGCAGTTCCAGCCGTGCCGCCAACCATTCTTCGCGGCTCCCGGTCCTGTGTTCCGTCATCGCTCGTCTCCTTCTTTCGGCTTGTTGGGTCTACGGCTAGACTAGCTGCGGATGTCCAGGCGGCGGGAGTTACAAGTGTGACGGGATTTCGATGGATTCGCTGATTACCGCTGCGGCGCGCGCGCTTGCCACGGGAGATCCGCTCGGCGCCTTGAAGCGGGTGGCGCTGCGCGACGACCCGCCCGCGCTGGCGCTGAGGGGTATCGCGATGGCGCAGCTCGGCGACCTCGCCCGGGCAAAGAGCCTCCTCAAGAATGCCGGGCGTGCCTTCGGTCCAAGGGAGGCCGTGGCCCGCGCCAGATGCGTCGTCGCCGAGGCCGAAATCGCCCTCGTCTCGCGCGATCTCTCCTGGCCCGAAAAGGCGCTCGACACGGCGCGGGCGACGCTCGAAAAGCATAGAGACTGGGTAAATGCCGCGCATGCGAGCAATCTCAAGGTGCGGCGCCTGCTCCTGGTCGGCCGGCTCGACGAGGCCGAGCGCGCGCTCGGTGAGATCGACCCCGCACCGCTTCCGCCCGCCGCGCGCGCCGCCTATGAGCTGGTCGTGGCCGGGATCGCAATCCGGCGCCTCAGGACGAAAGCAGCCCGGGCAGCACTTGCGCGCGCCGAGCACGCTGCGCATGAAGCCGATATCCCCGCACTGGCGGCGGAGGTCGAGAGCGCATCCCTCGTCCTTGGTTCTCCGGCGGCACGGCTGATCGCCCGGGATGCGGCGCACCCCTTGCTGCTCGAGGAAGTCGAAACATTGCTGGCCTCGGAAGTGCTTGTGGTGGACGCCTGTCGCCATGTCGTGCGGGGCGGAAGCGCGACGGTGTCGCTCGCGACGCGGCCGGTCCTCTTCACGCTGGCGCGCGCGCTCGGCGAAGCCTGGCCCGGCGATGTGCCGAGAGGCGTGCTCGTTGCACGTGCCTTCCGGGCCAAGCATGCCGATGAATCGCATCGCGCCCGGTTGCGCGTCGAGATCGGCCGGCTTCGGGCGGAGCTTGGGACGTTGGCGGAGGTGGTGGCGACGAAGCGCGGCTTTGCCCTGGCGCCGCGGACAGGCGAGGTCGTGGTGCTGGCGCCGCCCGTCGAAGGGCGGCACGCGGCGTTGCTCGCCCTTCTTTTCGACGGCGAGGCGTGGTCGAGCTCGGCGCTGGCGATCGCCCTTGGTAGCAGCCCGCGCACGGTGCAGCGCGCCCTGGAAGTGCTTGTGGCCGCCGGCAAGGTGCAGTGCTTCGGCCGCGGCCGGGCGCGCCGCTGGATGAGCCCGCCGGTGCCGGCATTCCCGACAGTCTTGTTACTCCCCGGCCCGCTGCCGGGTGACTAGGATCAGCGCATCAAGATAACCGCTGCAACCGATCGAATGGGATGAACAGATGAAACACGCTCAGGCCGAAATTCTCCGCGAATACGGACCCTTTGAGGGCGCCGACAACGTGCATGGCGTCACCTTCGACGGCGAGCATGTCTGGTTCGCGTCCGGTGACAAGCTCAATGCCTTCGATCCGGCAAGCGGCGATACGGTGCGCGCGATCGACGTCGCTGCCCACGCCGGCACGGCCTTCGACGGCCGGCACCTCTATCAGATCGCCGAGGACCGCATCCAGAAGATCGATCCCAGGACCGGCCGCGTGCTTTCGACGATCCCGGCGCCAGGCAACGGCGGCGATTCGGGGCTCGCCTGGGCGGAGGGAACGCTCTGGGTCGGACAGCACCGCGGCCGGAAGATCCATCAGATCGATCCCGAAACCGGCGCGGTCCTTCGCACCATCGAATCCAACCGCATCGTCACCGGCGTCACCTGGATCGACGGCGAGCTTTGGCACGGCACCTGGGAGGGCGACGAGAGCGAAGTGAGGCGGGTCGATCCTGAGACGGGCAAGGTGTTGGAAGCCCTCGACATGCCCGCCGGAATGGGCGTCTCGGGTCTGGAATCCGATGGCGGCGATCGGTTCTTCTGCGGTGGCGGAAAGAGCGGGAAGGTGAGGGCGGTGCGGCGGCCGCGGTGAGGCCCGCCGCGGATTACCGACAGCTCGATATTGGCGCTCCGCCGAAGTGCCACAATGGGGGGAGCGGCCTGCCCTGGCGGCATATTGGACCGGAAGTCCGCGTGAGCGTCAACCGCCTCACGCGGCCTCGATCGCGGCGACGTCGATTTTCTTCATGGTCATCATGGCATCGCTTCGAGGCTGACTGAATGAAACCTGAGGGCAGTTGCTATTCTCGAAATAAAGGCGCAGGGTCCAACCTTCAGTAGCAAATGTCACGGGCGCTATTGCTTGAGGGCTAGATACCCTGGCCCCAATCAAGGAGGGCGCCATGTCTTCCACCATACGCCATATATCGCCCTCCGATAGGGAAATGATCCGGTCAGTCTTAGACGAAGCTGGCTATCGCGCGGATGTTCTTGTCGATGATCCGAGGTTTTTTGAGACTGCCACATTGCTGGTCACTAAGCTGTTGCTTGCGGGTGTTGAATCCCGGTCGGGCCTAGCGGCGAAGCTCGAGTATCAATTGGGCAAGGCCGGCAAGCACAGGCAACCGCCTGGATCGCAGTTGGGCCGCTACGCCATCCAAGGTCTACCGGTCGAGCTGCAACGCCTCACGAGATGAGCGACTCATGAGATGAGCGAGGTTCCTCGCGCTCGTCATTTTGCGGCCCCTCCGGAAGACGCTTGTAGATGCCCGGGGAGGAGATCTGGAAAATCGATCAAGCCGAATTTCGATCTCGGTGGCCAACCGCCTTCGGGTGACCCCGGCATCGATCGGCACCGACAGTTCAGGACCTACCTCGAGATAACGGCCCACCGGCTCCTTCGGAGATAAGTCATGCCCCAACCGTACTGCTCAACATCTGCCCTCCGGATGAGCGTCCTTCTATCAGCAACTCTGTTATTCAGCTCGAGCGCATTTGGCCAAGCGACACCGCGGGTGCCCGCCAATGCCGAGGCAAGCCGTTACGGATCCGGCTGGGAGTGCAATCGCGGGTTCAGAAAACAGGGCAATTCCTGCGTTGTAGTGATGGCTCCCGACCACGCGTTCCTAACGAATAAATCCTATGGCAAGGGCTGGGAATGCCACTACGGATTCGCTGAAGAGGGCAACCGGTGCCTTGCCGTCCGGGTGCCTGCAAATGCCTATCTTGACCCCTACTATGGCGATCGCTGGAAATGCATGCGGGGGCATCGCCGCGACGACACTGGATGTGAGCTTATCGAGGTGCCGGATAATGCGTTTTTGTCGGACACTGCCCTTAATCAGGGGTGGGAATGCGAGCGCGGTTACCAGAATGTCGGGCGCAAATGCGTAGCGTTGATCGTGCCTGAGCACGCTTATCTGACGACCAGCGGGAACGAGTGGATTTGCGATCGTGGTTTCGAACAGAAGGGCGAAACCTGCGTTGCCGTCCAAGTTCCGAAAAACGCATTCTTCGTCGATACGACCTATGGTCAGAAATGGAAGTGTGATCGCGGGTTTGAATCGAAAGGAACCACGTGTTCAGAGGTCAAGCTTCCTGAGAATGCGCATCTCGATTCTTCCGGTAACGCCTGGGAGTGCAACCGACCGTATCAGCTCCGCAGCGGCGTCTGCAGCATGGAATAGCGAGCTCCGAACAAAGGCGGCTTCAGCCGAGTGTATTCCGCACCGCGGCGCGCTCATTTGGAAAGCGCTATGGTGTTTCGGCGCTAGCAAATAAGGGTGGTTATGGTGCGTGAACGGCGGCATCGGCGGCGTCACGGAATGAAACGAGTTTTTGGTTTCTATCGTCCCAAAGGACAAGCCTAACACACCGAAAGCTTTCCCAAAGCGTGATGCGGCCGATACGCGCGAGTTGTGGGTGGTCACGCAGAACCTCCGGCAATCTGTAGTATGGGATCCTGCTCGATAGGTGATGCACGTGATGAATGCCGATATTGCCGGACAGCCATCGCAGTACCAGCGGCAGGTCATAGTGGGACGCACCGTGTAGGGCCGCCCGGGGAAAACGCCAATCCTCGCCGGCCGACCAGTGCGTCTCTTCAAACTGATGCTGCACGTAGAAGAGCCAGATGCCGGCCGTGCCCGACAGGAGCACGATCGGCAGGTGGATCAACAGGAAGGGCAGGAATCCGATCGCCCAAGCCATCAAGGCGGCGCCTGTCACGATCGCAACGTTCGTCGCCATCGTCGAGATCCAGGGCAGCGCACCGCCCCTCATCATCCCGAACGGCAAGCGCTGCTTGAGGAGAAAGAGCCACGCGGGGCCGATGCCGAACATTACCAGCGGATGCCGATAAAGGCGGTAGCCCAAGCGCTTCATGGGAGAAAGTGAACGGTACTCTGAGATCGTGAGCGTGGTGATATCGCCGACACCCCGCTCGTCCAGATTGCCGGCCGAGGCGTGATGAGCGGCGTGCGCCCTGCGCCAGTAATCATATGGGGTCAGCGTAAGCACGCCGATGGCACGCCCTGTCCAATCGTCGAGGCCGCGGCGAGCGAAGAACGAGCCGTGGCCGCAATCGTGCTGGATCATGAAAAGCCGCAGAAGGAAGGCTGCGGCCGGAATGATTGCGATGAGCCCGAACCAGAACCCGCTGGCGAGGGAAAAATAGGCGACGGCCCAGAAGCCGGCGAGCGGGACGATGGTGACAAGAAGCTCGAAGGCGCTGCGTCCAATGCGGGGCTGACGGTATTTCGCAAGCGTCTTCAACCAAGCTGCGGCATCATTTTCGGCAACAGAAGCCGGCGGGCAGACATGTGCATTCATCAAAACTGGTCCGTGTTCCTCGACTCGTAAATCATCTGCCAGGCTGTGGCCTTGCGCCTGAGCTTCAGTTGCAATGGCTGAAGGTGTCAGGCCTGACGAGCCTTGCGTGCCGCATAGCGGCGATCGCGCTCGGCTTTGCGGGCAGCCTCGGCCGCCACGGCACGTGAAGCGTGATCGGCAATTTCAGCCTGCCGCGCTTCGGTTTCTTTCCGCTCCATGGCTTCGGCCGCCGCCATCGCTGCTGCGGCTTCCGCCCGCTTCAGCGCTTCGCGTTCGGCGCGACGAGCCTCGCGTGCAACCGCCACTGTTTCGCGGGCGGCAAGCCGCTCCTGCATCTCCGGGTCGGTTGCCTTGGGGGCGGCGGCGAATTTTGCCAGAAGCTGACGCTTGGCTTCGGCCGCAGCAGTACGGCGCTCGGCAAAGCCATTGTCGTTCGGGTGTCTCAATGGAAAATCCTTAATTCTCGCTGGTGACGAGCCGGTCACGCACTCGGAAAGAAAAGGCGGATGTCGTGCCGGCAAATAGAGCCTCAGAACAGAAAAAGGCCAGACATCCGCCTGGCCTTTTCGAACTTCTTGCCGCCATGCCAGTACATCCGTGGTCATCGGCGGCTAAAAGCTTTAGGCAGCGCGGAGCTGGCCTGCGGACATTTTGCCCGACTTGTTGTCGCGCTCGAGCTCGAAGCCGAGCTTCTGGCCTTCGACGATCGAGTTCATCCCTGACCGCTCGACGGCCGAAATGTGAACGAACACGTCGGCGCTGCCGTCGTCAGGCTGGATGAAGCCGAAGCCTTTGGTGGAATTGAACCATTTAACTGTGCCAGTGGTCATAACGAACCCTTTCTTAGCAATATTGATCACCGCTGGGCGACGCACAGCGGGCATTTTTCGACTTTTGAAAGGAGAAGTTCGTTAAGAAGCGCGAGGCGCAGCAAAAACAAATATCGGCAAACAAAGTATCGATGGTGTCCAGTACAGCTTTTTGACCGGCGCGTCAACTTCTTGTTTTGAGTTTCGCAGATATACTACCTTTGCTAGAAATCGGGGGATGAGTCACCCTGCCGCCTTGCCACGCAAAGGGGAACGCCGGGAAGTGCGTGAAGATCGTGACTTCACATGCCCCGCCGCGGCAGAGGGTATGCATCGGCTTCGTAAAGCCTCCGCATCTGTTGACCATCGTAGCGGGCTTCGTCGACCTCCAGGACGGAGCCGCGAAGCATCGCGACCGGCATATCCTCGATCGCAAAGCGAATTGCTTCCGCGGCCGATTCAAACCTCTTGTATCGAAGGCGGCTCGTTCTTCTCACGGTCTTACATGGATAAAGTCCTGCGCCGGCACTGTAATCAAACGTCGCCATGGAGCCGCTCCTTGGGGGCGAACAAAGCGTCGGCTGTCCTCATACGCTTTTCAAGGCGCCTCTGCCTTTCAACTGGCCTGAGTTCCCGCATCCTGCGGACTTGTCTGGCGCGTATCTCCTGCAACTTGGCAGCATTTGAGCCTTCGGGCATTGCGCGCGAAAATAGGCTTTCCGCCACGTGGCGGGTCGTGTCTTTCATAAGGGGTATCCTAAGACTGGATGCGCGCCGGGATAACTTGTAGCGCGATTATCTCCTGCCATGGGCGGAGTTCGAAACGTTGCAAATCGGGAGTCGCCAAGCACCCGGACGAACCGGGGATCACGTAGCCGAAAGCTGAAACGCAGTGTTTAGGTGGTGACGCGTACTGTCCAATTCAAGACGGCTACTGCTGCCCGCCGAAAAGCGCAACGTCCTTGGCCTCACCGACGCGGCAGAAGCTATAGGCCCGGCGCCTCTACTTCCGTGAGAGTCACTTCTGCTTCTTTCCGAGACCTAACCCGCTGTTCGCAAACTTTGCGGTCGTGCCCTGTAGGCCCGCGCCCGGAGCCACGGTCTTGTCTTTTTTCGGCTTTCGCTTTTCGCGATTGCTTCTAGCTTGGCCCTTGGCCATCTGATGCTCCTGAATTTTCGGTTTATGATCGGTTGCGCTGCGGCGTCAGCGCACTCTTACTCAGCAAGGACGAAGCTTTGCGCCACGAAAGCAGGAAAGCCTGGCGGCTCGCGCTGCCAAGTTGAACCGTTTGATGCGCGGTGCTGCCGCTGGCTCGCCTTTACCATTATGCTGAAGCCGAACGTTTTCGCCGTAACCAAATTCGCTGACGCTGACGAGATTACGAGCGACGATGTGAAGGTGGAGGTCGGAAGACATGCTGTCCTCCTTTCTTTGGGGCCAGGACACCAAGGCCCCGAAGCAGCAGCGCCCTGACAATGGCTGCTGACGTTGAGAACATGCGCCCTTTAGCAGCCAAGCGCAAGGGCGCCGGCCGTTTTGCTACTTGTCGAACGATGTTCTCGTGATGACGCAACGGATCGCCTAGTTCTCCGGTAACAGGCGACACTTGCCCTTAGGGCCTTCATGCAGAGACTGTAGTGTGCCTGATCTGAACGTCGCAGATCGGGACTGCTGGCAGCTTACCGTCGCGGCGTGATACCGACCCTGGCCAGCATCCGTGTCAACGGGGCCACCGAAGCCGTCTACGTGAGGGACGGTCATTTCCCTGCTTTCTCCACATCATGCAACCGCTCAAGGAGAACTCTTATATTCTTTGGGAGTTTTTGGGGATGACTGTGAACACGGGAAGTGATCGGAGAAAAGCGACGTTGGAGTCGGTTGCCATCACCTGCCGGATATGCGTCGCCACGTCCCTGTGGGGCTTCTTCATGTCGCCGTCCCTAAAGAGGAATAACACCACGACTGAGAGAATGTTCCCTAAAAGGGGTTTGTGGCGGACAGGCAAGAATTGGCTGGGGAACCTGGATTCGAACCAGGACTAACGGAGTCAGAGTCCGCTGGTCTACCGTTAACCTATTCCCCAAGACCTGCAGGCGTGGTCGCCCGCGTCGGTGTGGCGGGCTTATAAACAAAAGAACCGCCGATGCAAATACCTTTTGGCAAAAAAATGCGGCCGGCCTGTGGTGAAGGCGCGATCCGTCGGTCACGACGATCCGGAGCGTCGGCCTTCGCCCGCAAGGCGGCGGAGAATTGGGGCGAATTCGAGCCTTAAAAAAAGTTTGGCGAAAAAGGGCGGCGCTGGTACAGTCGCGCCAACGCAAAATCGAGAGAGCGCCTTGAGCGGCCGGAAGGCTTCGCGCGGCGCGATGGTTGAGACAAGTGAAAGACCCCGAACACGGCGCAACGCCGTCTGAATCCGGGGCGTCGGCAGCAGGTCGTGGCGAGGCGCATAAGCTTGTGCCGCGCGGCGGCAAGGGGAAACGGAGGCGGCGCAAGCCGTCCGGTTCGCCGTCTGCAATTGCCAGCCCATCCGGGCTTTCCGGAGAGGCAGGGCGTCCCGCAGCACTGAACGAAGCGGAGCCGGCGCGCAAGCGCAAGCGGCGCCGCCGTTCGAAGGCCGCAAGGCCGCAGAGTCAGGCTGCCGCCGGCGTTTCCGGCGCCGCCACCCACGAGCCACCGATCACCGACAAGAAGGGCCAGAAGCGCGGCAAGAAGGCGCGTCAAAGGCGTGGCCTGCAGGGGCGGCCGCTCGCTTCCAGCGGCAAGCCGCTGACCTCCGACCGGCAAGCCTCGCGCGATGTTCCGGCCGCGCTGCAGCAGCCGCGCAAGGACGAGGTGCGCGCTCCCTATCTTGCGCCCAGCGAGCCACCGGCGCCGCTTTATGCGGCGCTCGATCTCGGCACCAACAATTGCCGCCTGCTGGTCGCCCAGCCGACCCGGCCGGGGCAGTTCCGCGTCGTCGACGCCTTTTCCCGCATCGTCCGGCTCGGCGAGGGCCTCGGCGCCAGCGGCAGGCTCTCCGACGATGCGATGGAACGCTCCGTCGAAGCGTTGAAGATCTGCGCCGGCAAGCTCAGTGCCCGGTCGATTCGCCGACGTCGGCTGATCGCCACCGAGGCGGCGCGCGCCGCCGAAAACGGCGAGGCCTTCCTCAAGCGCGTTGCCGAGGAAACCGGCCTCGATCTCGAAATCATCGACCGCGAAACCGAGGCGCGGCTTGCCGTTTCCGGCTGCTCCTCGCTCGTCGATCGCGAGACCAAGTCGGTCGTTCTCTTCGACATCGGCGGCGGCTCGTCGGAAATCGCGGTGATCCGCATCGGCGACAACCGCTCGAGCCGGCTTGCCAACCACATCACCCATTGGACCTCGCTGCCCGTCGGCGTCGTCACCCTGTCCGAACGCCACGGCGGCGAGCATGTCACACCTGATAGCTTCGAGACGATGGTGCGCGAGGTCGAAGGCATGCTCGACCGGTTCGACGGCCCCTCGGTCGAAGCGCTGGAAAGCGCCTCCGGCAGCGGCTTCCACCTGATCGGCACGTCGGGCACGGTGACAACGCTGGCCGGCGTCCATCTCGACCTGCCGCGCTACGACCGGCGTCGCGTCGACGGTCTCTGGCTCTCCGACGAGGAGGTCTCGGCGATGCAGGCACGGCTGCTCTCCTGGGATTTCGCCGCGCGGGCCGCCAATCCCTGCATCGGTCCGGACCGAGCCGATCTGGTACTTGCCGGCTGCGCCATCCTCGAGGCGATCCGCCGCCGCTGGCCGTCGAACCGTATGCGTGTCGCCGACCGTGGGCTCAGAGAGGGTCTGCTGACCGACATGATGGCCGATGACGGGGCCTGGCGGCGCGGGCGTCCGCGTCGCTACCAGCAGCGCGGCTCGGCCCTGGCGAGCGAAGAGCGGCAGAGGTCCCACGAAGGGAACAAGGCATGACGAAATCTCCGATCGGCGGCAACCGCAGCGGCCGCAAGCTCGGCCAAAAGGTGAAGAAGGGCAAGCTCAAGGCATCCTCGCGCCGTTGGCTTGAACGGCACATCAACGACCCTTACGTGCAGCGCGCCCAGCTCGAGGGCTATCGCGCCCGGGCGGCTTTCAAGCTTTTGGAGATCGACGAGAAGCACAAGATTTTGGCCGGCGCCCGGCGCATCATCGATCTCGGCGCCGCACCCGGCAGCTGGTCGCAGATCGCTGCCAAGGTGACGAATTCGACCGATGCGGATCCGCGCGTCGCCGCAATCGACTTTCTCGAGATGGACCCGATCCCGGGGGTCCGCTTCCTGCAGATGGATTTCCTCGACCCCGAAGCGCCGGAAAAGCTCAAGGAGGCGGTCGGCGGCACGCCCGACCTCGTCATCTCCGACATGGCGGCGCCGACCACCGGCCATCGCCAGACCGACCATCTGCGCACCATGCATCTCTGTGAAGTGGCGGCGCATTTTGCGGTCGACGTGCTCGCCAAGGGAGGGCACTTCCTGGCAAAAACCTTCCAGGGCGGTACGGAGCGCGACCTTCTCAACATGCTGAAGCAGAATTTCCGCCAGGTCATCCATGTGAAGCCGGCCTCGTCGCGCGCTGAATCGGTCGAGATGTTCCTGCTCGCCAAGGATTTCAAGGGTCGGCAGAAGGCCGGCACGGAGACGGAAGCCGAAGAAGAGGCGGCGGAATAGGCATGTTGCTCTACGTGACGGTCGGCACCAACGACCTCGAACGCGCCGGCGCGTTCTATGACGGCGTGCTCCCAACCCTCGGCTACCGCCGCCAGCGGTGGGACGAAACCGAGATCGGCTACGGCGCCGATGGTGATATGCGCGTCCGCTTCTGGGTGGTCACCCCGTTTAATCGCGAGCCTGCCACCTATGGCAACGGCGTGAGCATCGCGCTCGTGGCCGAGACACGAGGCGCCGTCGATGCCTTTTATGCCGCGGCGCTTGCAAACGGCGGCACCGACGAGGGCGCGCCGGGGCTGCGGCCGTTCCACGCGCATTTTTATGGCGCCTGGGTCCGCGATCTCGATGGCAACAAGATTGCCGCCGTCTGCGAGCGGCCGGAATAGGGCAGGATACGTACGGCCCGTCTGAGAAGACAATCGAGGTGGACCCGCCCCCCTCTGCGATGTTCCCATAGAGCAGTCTGATTAGAGAGCTACTTACCGGCCGTCGCCTCGGCTTCCCGCAGCGCCTTTCGATGGCCGGAGACGGAAGCGCCGGCATTCTTCGCCATCGTCAAAAACGGGATCGCCGCCAGCAGATTGGCGACCGCGATGATCATGAAGGCGATGTGAAAGTCGTCGAGCGCCAGCGGTCCGCCGCCGATCGCGGTTCGGATTTCCAGGATCGCGCCCGCCACCGCCACGCCGAGCGCAAGGCTGATCTGCTGCAGCACGGCGCTCATCGACGTTGCCTTGCTGGCGTCGGCGTCGTCGATGTCGGCGAAGGAAAGTGCGTTGACGCTGGTGAAGAAGAAGGAGCGGGCAAAGCCGGCGATGAGCAGGATCGTGAGCATGACGAGGTAAGGCGTCGCCGGCGTGAAGAAGCCGTTCACGAAGGTGGTGCCGGCGGCGATGATGGCGGCAATGATCAGCGTTGTGCGGAAGCCGGCAAAGGCGAGAACGCGGCGGGCGAAGAATTTCGTGGTGATCGCGCCGACGGCGCCGATGAAGGTGATCAGCCCCGACTGGAACGGATTGAGGCCGAAGCCGATCTGCAGCATCAGCGGCATTAGGAACGGAACGGCGCCGACGGAGATGCGGAAGACCGTGCCGCCGATCGAGGCGGCGCGGAAGGCGCTGTCGCGAAACAGCCCGAGGTCGAGCACCGGTGCCGGATGGCGGCGCGCGTGGAAGATGTAAAGGAAGGTCGCGGCAATGCCGGCCGCGACGGAAGCGATGCCGACCGCCGGCGGCAGGGCCGGCAGGCTGATGACCGAAAGTCCGAAGACGATGCCCGAGGCGGCGATGCCGCCGAGCAGAAAGCCGAGAATGTCGACCGGCGGCGGGTTCTGCCGCTCCATCTCCGGCAGGTAGATGCCGGAAAGCACATAGCCCGCAATGCCGACCGGCACATTGATCAGGAAGATCCAGTGCCAGGAGAAATAGGTGGTGATGAAGCCGCCGAGCGGTGGGCCCGCCAAGGGTCCGACGAGAGCCGGAATGGTGAGCAGCGCCATGGCGGAGACGAGCTCGCTGCGCGGCGTGCCGCGCACCAGCACGAGCCGCGCGACCGGCGTCATCATCGCGCCACCCATGCCCTGCAGGAAGCGCGCCAGCACGAAGGCGACCAAGCTGTCTGCGACGGCGCAGAACACCGATCCGGCGACGAACACGAGCATCGCCGTGCGGAAGATGCGCTTGGCGCCGAAGCGGTCCGCCATCCAGCCGCTCAAGGGAATGAAGATTGCGAGCGCAACCATATAGGAGGTGAGCGCCAGCTTGAGCGTGATCGGCCCGACGCCGATGTCATGCGCGATCGCCGGGAGCGACGTCGAAATGACGGTGGAATCCATCTGCTCCATGAAAAGAGCGACGGCGAGGATCATCGGGACGATGCGGTTCATGAGAGACCTTGGATGCGGGTCGGCGTCCGGTAGACGGTCCCGATGGCTTTGTCGAGGCAAACCGGCGATTGCAGATCAAATGCCTGTGATCCGGCTGACCTTTTCCGTCAAGGCCGCTACTTCTTGCCTGCTGGCATGCAAGGCAGCGCCAATCCACAGGAGCGATCATGATCACACAGAGTTTGAAGCGCCGAACCCTGTCGGAGCGGGAGCGGCTGCCTTGGCGGCGCCGGGCCTGTTGAGTGGAATTGCCAATGCTCAGGAAAGTGCAAAGGGTGCCATGACGGATGACGCGGCTTTCAAGGCCTTCAAGCTCGGCACCTTCAAGGTGACGGTGATCAGCGACGGCACGCGCGCCTCGCAAAATCCGCACGAAACCTATGGTATCAATCAGCCGGCGGAGGCGGTATCCGCGCTACTCGAGCAGAATTTCCTGCAGACCTCCGGCTTCATCAACGGCTTCTCGCCGGTGCTGGTCGATACCGGATCGGAGATCGTGCTGTTCGATACGGGGCTCGGCGAAGGCGGCCGGGAGGCAGGGACCGGAAGGCTCGCCGACGGCATCCGGGCCGCAGGCTATACGCCGGAGCAGGTCTCGGTCGTCGTCATCACCCATATGCACGGCGATCACATCGGCGGTCTTGTGGAAGGCGGCAAACCGGCCTTTGCGAATGCCCGCTATGTGACCGGACAGGTGGAGTTCGACTTCTGGAAGGATCAGGCCCGTGTCGGCACGCCCGCCGAAAACGGTCATAAGGCGGTGCTTGCCAAGGTCGTGCCGCTGGCGGAAAGGACCACCTTCGTCGCCGACGGCGCCGAGGTCGTGCCGGGGATCAGCGCCATCGCCGCTTTCGGCCACTCTCCGGGGCACATGATCTACAGGCTCGAATCGGAGGGCAAGGCGCTGATCCTGACCGCGGACACCGCCAACCACTATGTCCTGTCGCTGCAGCGGCCCGATTGGGAAGTCCGCTTCGACATGGACAAGACGGCCGCCGGCGCCACCCGGCGCAAGGTGTTCGATATGATCGCGACCGATCGGCTGCCCTTCATCGGCTATCACATGCCTTTTCCCGCGGTCGGCTTCGTCGAGCGGCGGGACCAGGGCTACCGCTTCGTGCCGGTAACCTATCAGTTCGACATCTGAATCCGGCGCTTTGTTGCTCTGCAACAACAAATATGCGGGGCCCGGGAAATTTCCGGGCCCCGACTATTTCCATTCTGACATATCCGTGTTACGAGCCCTCGCCAACTTCCAAGACAAGCTTTGAAGTCACCCGGTGGACAAGTCGCTGATGGTCCCCGGGGATTTTCGTATATTCGAAGAGGAACTGGCCATGGCGCGCATCATCGAAACGGCAACCGGTCTGGAGGCTTTGACCTTCGACGACGTCCTGCTGCAGCCGGGACATTCCGAGGTGATGCCCGGCCAGACGAATATCGCGACCCGCATAGCCCAGGATATCGATCTCAATCTGCCGATTCTTTCGGCCGCCATGGACACGGTCACCGAGGCGCGACTCGCGATCGCCATGGCCCAGGCCGGCGGCATCGGCGTCATCCACCGCAATCTGACGCCCGCCGAACAGGCCGAAGAGGTCCGCCAGGTCAAGAAGTTCGAAAGCGGCATGGTCGTCAATCCGGTGACGATCGGACCGGACGCGACGCTGGCGGACGCGCTGGGCCTGATGAAGGCGCACGGCATTTCCGGCATTCCGGTCGTAGAGAACGGCGGCAGCGGCGGCCAGAAGCAGGGCCGCCTCGTCGGCATCCTGACCAACCGCGACGTCCGCTTCGCGTCCGATCCGGCGCAGAAGATCTATGAACTGATGACGCGGGAAAACCTCGTCACCGTCAAGGAAAGCGTCGATCAGCAGGAGGCCAAGCGCCTCTTGCACAAGCACCGGATCGAGAAGCTGCTGGTCGTCGATCCGGAAGGCCGCTGCGTCGGCCTGATCACGGTCAAGGACATCGAGAAGTCGCAGTTGAACCCGAACGCCTCCAAGGACTCCCAGGGACGGCTTCGCGCCGCCGCTGCGGTCAGCGTCGGCGACGACGGCTTCGAGCGCGCCGAGCGACTGATTGACGCCGGTGTCGACCTGATCGTCGTCGACACCGCGCACGGCCATTCGCAGCGCGTCCTCGACGCGGTCAGCCGGGTGAAGAACCTGTCGAACTCGGTCCGCATCATGGCCGGTAATGTTGCAACGGCGGACGGCACCAAGGCTCTGATTGACGCCGGCGCCGATGCCGTCAAGGTCGGCATCGGTCCGGGCTCCATCTGCACCACCCGTATCGTTGCCGGCGTCGGCGTGCCGCAGCTCGCCGCGATCATGGCGGCCGTCGAGGCGGCGCAGGCCTCGGGCATCCCGGTGATCGCCGACGGCGGCATCAAATATTCCGGCGACCTCGCCAAGGCGATCGCCGCCGGCGCGTCTGCCGTCATGGTCGGCTCGCTGCTCGCCGGCACCGAGGAAAGCCCCGGCGAGGTCTTCCTCTACCAGGGCCGTTCCTTCAAGGCCTACCGCGGCATGGGTTCGGTCGGCGCCATGGCGCGCGGTTCGGCCGACCGCTATTTCCAGGCGGAAGTCCGCGACACGCTGAAGCTCGTGCCGGAAGGCATCGAGGGCCAGGTGCCCTACAAGGGGCCGGTCGGCGGCGTGCTGCACCAGCTCGCCGGCGGTCTCAAGGCGTCGATGGGCTATGTCGGCGGCGCGACGATCAAGGACTACCAGGAGCGCGCCACCTTCGTGCGCATCTCCGGCGCCGGCCTTCGCGAGAGCCACGCCCATGATGTGACGATCACCCGCGAGAGCCCGAACTATCCGGGCGCCGCTTGATATCTTCCCTGGGACGCCGTCCGGCGTCCCACTTTCTTTCCTCAAGCGTTCCATTCGAGACTTTGAAGCGGAGCACCGATGACGGGGTTCGAGATATTCTGGCCCGTGGTCGCCCATGTCGCGCTGGTCTTCGCGCTCTATGCGCTCCTCTCGACGCGCCGATCTGCGGTTTTGCGCGCCGGCAAGGCGGAGCCATCTGAGTTTCGCGAGAACCGGGGAGAGCCGAGCGAGAGCCTGGTCGTGCGTAACAGCATCGCCAACCAGTTCGAACTGCCGGTGCTCTTCCATGCCTGCTGCGTGCTTCTCTACATCACCGCAGCTGACAATCTTCTGGCGGTGGGCCTTGCCTGGGTGTTCGTCGGATCCCGCTACGCGCACGCGTTCGTTCATGTGACCAGCAACCGGCTCCGCCATCGCGGCCCTCTCTTCCTGGCCGGCTTTGTCATGCTTGCAGCCATGTGGGCCTGGCTCGCCCTCTGGATGGCGATGAACTGACAATCGCCGTCAGTCGGTCCGACTGTCTCAGCTCGGAGACAATCTCCTGCTCGAAACGTCCGGCGCTTGATGAGCGTCAAGGGACCCCGGCCGGCCCTGCCGCTAAGCTTGCATCCGTCAACGCGCTGCTTTGGCGGAGGGTAATGCGGCGCTGGCACAATTTCCATGCCAACATTGAACATCGGAGGAGATCGATATGGCCGGAATGATGAAAGCCGCCGTGGTGTGCGAATTCGGCAATCCGCTTGTGATCGAGGAATTGCCCATACCGCAGCCTGGACCGGGGCAGGCCCTGATCAAATACGAGGCCACGGGCGTGTGCCACACCGACCTGCACGCCGCCAAGGGCGATTGGCCGGTTCGCCCCAATCCGCCCTTTATCCCCGGCCATGAGGGTGTCGGCTACGTCGCCAAGTCGGCGCCGGCGTCACGCGGCTGAAGGAGGGCGACCGCGTCGGCGTCCCATGGCTGCACACGGCCTGCGGCTGCTGCACGCCATGCCGAACCGGCTGGGAAACGCTGTGCGGCAGCCAGCAGAACAGCGGCTATACGGTCGACGGTACTTTTGCCCAGTACGGCCTGGCGGATCCGGATTTCGTCGGCAGGCTGCCCGGCAAACTGGAGTTCGGTCCGGCCGCACCGGTGCTTTGCGCCGGTGTGACGGTCTACAAGGGCCTGAAGGAGACGGAGGTGAAACCCGGCGAATGGGTTCTCGTCTCGGGCATCGGCGGCCTCGGCCACATGGCCGTGCAATATGCAAAGGCCATTGGCATGCATGTCGCTGCGGCCGACATCTTCCCGGACAAGATCGCGCTTGCCGAAAAGCTCGGCGCCGACCTCGTCGTCGATGCACGGGCGGGTGATGCTGTCGAGGAGGTGCAGAAGCGGACCGGCGGTGTCCCCGGGGCGCTGGTCACGGCGGTCTCGCCAAAGGCGATGGAGCAGGCCTACCGGATGCTGCGTTCAAAGGGCACCATGGCCCTCGTCGGTCTGCCACCGAGCCAGATCTGCCTGCCGGTCTTCGACACGGTGCTGAAGCGCATCATGGTGCGCAACTCGATCGTCGGCACCCGCCAGGATCTTGAGAAGCCTTGGAATTTGCCGGCGAGGGCAAGGTCGGGGCCCTCTTCTCCTGGGACAAGATCGAAAACATCAACGCCATCTTCGAGCGCATGGAAGAAGGCAAGATCGACGGCCGCATCGTTCTCGACCTGAGTTGAGGCATCGATCACAGCAAGTAACGCAGTTTTGACGTGTACCTGCCGCCCGCTGACCTATCCTGTCGGCGGGCGGCGCGGCTATCGCTGCGCAGCCTTCGGAAAAACGCCGGAGGAGAGCGTCATGAACAAGCCTGAGATCACCCAGGCAATGATCGATGCCTATGACGAATACACCCATCTGACCCTGGATCGCCGTCGCTTCATGGAGAGGCTGACGGCGCTTGCCGGTTCGGCGGCGGCCGCCGCGGCAATCGCCCCGATGCTGGCCGCCAACAGCGCCAAGGCCGAGGTGGTCGCCGCGACGGACGAGCGGATCAAAGGCGAGGACATCACCTATCCCGGTGCCGATGGCGAGATGAAGGGCTATCTGGTCAAGCCGGCCAGCGCATCCGGAAAACTCCCGGCGGTCATCGTCATCCATGAGAATCGCGGCCTCAACCCACATATCAAGGATGTCGCCCGTCGCGTCGCCCTCGAAGGCTTCGTCGCGCTCGCTCCGGATTTCCTGTCGCCCGACGGCGGCACGCCGAGCGACGAGGACGAGGCGCGCGAAATGATCAGCGCGCTCGACGCCGGTGAGACCAACTCCAACGCGGTGGCGACCGTCGCCTTCCTCAAGGGACATGCGGAAAGCACCGGCAATGTCGGCGCGATCGGCTTCTGCTGGGGCGGCGGCATGGTCAATCGCCTGGCGGTGAACTCGCCTGACCTCAAGGCCGGCGTCGCCTATTACGGCTCCCAGCCGAAGGCCGAGGATGTGGCGAAGATCAAGGCCGCCATGCTTCTCCACTATGCGGGGCTCGACGAGCGCATCAATGCCGGCATCGAGGCTTACCGCAAGGCCCTGACCGAAAACGGCAAGGACGCCACGATCCATGTCTATGAGGGCGTCAACCATGCCTTCAACAACGACACCTCGGCCGCCCGCTACGACAAGGCGGCGGCCGATCTCGCCTGGGGGCGGACGATCGAGTTCCTGAAGACGAAGCTCGCTTGATCGCGCCGAGTTCCGGGGTGGGCTGATCGCTGGCCGTTCTCCCTACCCCTCGGTCCCGCTGGATATCGAGCGGGCACAGTCGACGATCGCTTCTGCCAGCGCGTCCATGTCGCGCCGGCGCGGATTGCTGCGGCGCCAGATAAGGCCGATCTCGCGCGCCGGGCCGGGATCGGCGAAGGGTACGATGCGGATCGCGTTGCGTGCCGCCTCGCTCGGTATAGCAATCTCCGGAATGAGCGTCATGCCCATGCCGTTCGCCACCATCTGCAGAAGCGTCGCCATGGAGGTGGCGCCGAAGCTCATCAACTGCCGTTTTCCGGCGGTGTTGCAGACGGCCAATGCCTGGTCGCGCAGGCAATGGCCTTCCTCGAGCAGCAGCAGTTGCGAGATATCGACCTGCTCCTCCGTCATCGGCGACATCAGCACGTTGCGGTCGTTGTCCGCCACGGCCATGAAAAACCGGTCCGAAAACAGCGGGCGCGTGGCGATGCCGTCGGCATCGATCGGCAGCGCGGCGACGACAGCGTCGAGGCGGCCGTCACCAAGGTCGGCGACCAGCCTGTCGGTCAGCGACTCCTTGAGCTCGATTTCGATATCCGCATATCGCGCCCGCAGATAGGGAATGAGCTGCGGCACCAGATAGGGCGCCAGCGTCGGGATGACGCCAAGGCGGATGCGCCCTTCGAGCGTTCCCGAATTCGCCCGGGCGCTCTCCTCCAGCCGGTCGACTTCGGCCAGAATCGCCCGGACCCGCACCAGCACGTCCTCGCCCTTGACGGTCAGAAACACGCCGCCGCGGCTTCTCTCCACGAGCTTGACCCCGAGATGCTCTTCCATCTCCATGATCTGCGCCGAAAGGGCCGGCTGGCTGACATGGGCGAGCTCGGCCGCGCGGCCGAAATGGCGGGCCGTGGCGAGCGCATCGAAATAGCGCATCTGGCGAAGCGTCAGCATGATAGGACATGCTTATTGAAAAGCAGCTAGCAGCACAATTGCAGATTATGCAGTTCGTGAGCCCGCTTACCAGCCGGGCAGCATATGGCTCTGCCTCAGGCGCGGATAGCGCGGATAGCCCTTGATGTCGTTGTCGAGGTCGTCATTGACCGCGATCGGCGTGATGTTGTCGAGGCAGGCGGTGATGTGATTGGTGATGGCGTTCGACAGCGAGGGCGAAAGTCCGGGCCGCTTCATGATGCCGATCTGCACCGGCGCGAGAGCCGGGAATCCGTCGGCGAGCGTCAAGACCTTCATGCCGGGACGAAGCGCCGACTCCGGCAGCACCGAGACCGCCATCCCGGCAAGCACCGCGGCAGCGACGACCGTCGACGACCAGCTTGTGAACAGGATCTGATACTCGCGGCCGGTCGCATCGAGCGCGGCACAGGCGGCCTGGCGCCAAACGCAGTCGCGCCGTCCGACAGCAAGCGGGATCGGCGCATTTTCCGGAAGCGGATGGTTGATTGAACTCACCCAGCAGAGCGGCTCGGTTCTCACCACGTCGGAGGGCCGAACCCGCGGATTGTGGGTGACGAGCGCGATGTCGAGGTCGCCCTTTGCCATCTTCTCGGCGAGATCGGCCGAGGGCTCGCAGACTATGTAGAGTTCGACATTCGGGTGGGTCTTCGCAAAGCGGCCGATGATTTCGGGCATGTAGCGGTCGGCATAGTCGTCGGGCGTGCCGATCCTCAGCGTGCCTTCAAGCCTGTTGTCGTCGAAGGAGGCGATCGCCTCGTTGTTGAGGCGGATCATCCGCCGGGCAAAATTCAAGAGCCTGTCGCCTTCGACGGTCAAGCGGTTGCCGCGCCCGTCCTTCATGAACAGCGGCTTGCCGATGCGTTCCTCTAGCCGGCGCATCTGCATCGACACCGCCGATTGGGTCTTGAAGACGCGATCGGCCGCCTTGGTGAAGCTGCCCGTGTCGGCGATGGCGACGAAGGTTTGCAACTGATCGATGTCGAGCGGTGCGGACATGGCCGGTTACCCATAAAATTGTTTGATGAATATCATTAGAAACATTCGTTGGACTGATCAATAAGGATTTGCGATTCATAGCGTGCAAATCACGTCGATCCTCCCGGCGACTTCACCGCCGATCAACCACATCGTTCCCGCCTGCCCCAGCGCGTGACCTCCGCGCAGTGGCATAGGCCTCTTCGTGCCCGAAAAAGGAGTTTTGTCATGCGCACGACCCAACACGCCCTCGATCTCGACCTCGCTGCTGGCAAGCCGTCGCTTGCGTCCCGTTCGGCAACGGTCATCGGCGTGCTGACGGGTGTCTGGCGCCTGTACCAAGACCGCCGCCAGATTGCGCGTCTGCATGATCTCGACGATCGGCAACTGCTCGACATGGGGCTGAAACGCGAAGATCTGCACGAGGCCATGACCTCGTCCTTCTTCGACAGTCCTGGCTGCTTCCTGACGCGCGCGTCGAGAAATCGGGCGAACCTCTTCTACCGGGGTGTCCGCCACGATTGACATTCCCCGTGGCGCGTCCGCCCCGCGTCGCGCGTCTGCACAGGCGCGCAACTCTGCAGGATGCGTCATTTGCGGCATGATGCGGCGAAAGCCTGCCGCCATCGCGCGTATCATGCCGCGAAATTCCAGCTACGGTGATGCTGATCATCGATGCGTTCCCCGCAGGGTATGAGCCAATAGACCCTGCCGCTTGCCCGGTACATGCCAAGACATGTACCGGGCTTTTTTTCTGGGGAAAAAGCAAGTTCGGGAAGGCGTTTGCCCCTCATCCGGCCTGCCGGCCACCTTCTCCCCGCGAGCGGGGCGAAGGAGCCTCGCGGCGACGCCAGAGTCCCCTCTCCCCGTCAGAACGGGGGGAGGGTGAGGGGCAAAATCATGCCTCGCCGCCTGAGCGCTTCTGATAGCTCTCGAACAGCGCGTCGATATTCTTTTGATATTCCTTCTGCATCTCAAGTCCGCTGTCGAACATGCTGTTCATCATCTGCGAGAACTGAGCAAAAGCAGGGTTTTCCTGGGGTGGCTTTTCGGCCGCCGCGCTGCTGCCGCGCAACATGTCCTGATAGGCCTTGAAGAAGGGATTGTCGGCGAAAAAATCGGGTGTTTTTGGCTTCTCTTGCGTCTTGCCGACGCCAAAGAACCCTTGCATCGCCTGAGTGAAGGGATTGTCGAACGGGTTTGGCTGAGGCTCGGGCTTCCTGGCGAGGCCGGTCGCCTCCATCCATTGCCGCATCAGCGTCATCATCGGATTGTTGGTGAGCGCTTCGTTCACCTGGCTAGTGGTCTCCTTGAAAAGGCCGCCCATCAGTGTGCTCGCCATCACCGGCAGCATCTGCTTGTAGACTTCCTGGCCGATGCCGGTGATTTGCGCCGCCTGAGCGGCGATCGCCCTCGACATCTCCTTCGAGCCGAACAGCTGGCCGAGGATGTCGTTGCCGGCCGCCACTCCTTCCGGCGTGAAGGCCTGCCGCATGTCCTCGAAATACTTGACATAATTGCCGGTCGAAAGGGCCGTCAGCAGCGCTCCGAAATCATAGGGATTGGCGGTGTTGCGCTTGAAGCCCGTGGAGAAGGCCGGCAACAGTGCCGCCGTCGCCTTGGTCATCTGCTCCTGGGCCAGACCAAACTGCTTTGCCATCAGCTCGATCGCCTGGCCGTTCTGCGCCTGTGCGAACATGTCAAAAAGCGGTGCCATGGCGGTTCCTTCCCGGGCGAGCGACGCATGTCATTGCACTATAACGGGAATCCAGGGTCTGGAAACCGCTTTTTGTCTAGGGACGGGGACGCGCTTCGCCCCTCAGTACTGGTATTCCGTGAAGACGGGATCCACGGAACGGTTCCAGCGGCCGTTATAGAGGGCCAGCAGGTCCTCGGCGAGCGTCGCCTTCTTCGCCAGGACCTCGTCGAGCGGCTCCAGGAAATGGCTCTCGTCGATGCCGTCGCCGTTCAGACGGTTGCGCCGCTTCAGCCCCGCGCGCGAAATCGTCAGCACCTCGCGGGCGATGTCGAAGAGCGACGCCGTTCTGAACCTCGCGGCCAGCCCCTCGGCGGGAACCGCATCCCTCAGCGCCTGAACCTCGTCGTAAGTCCAGTCGCTCGTAAGTGCCTCGGCGTCCGCCAATGCCTGGTCGTCATAGAGCAGGCCGACCCAGAAGGCGGGGAGCGCGCAAATCCGTCGCCAAGGTCCGCCGTCGGCGCCGCGCATCTCGAGGAATCGCTTCAGCCGGACGTCGGGGAAAAGGGTCGAAAGATGGTTGGTCCAGTCGCCCATATTCGGCTGCCACTCGGCGATCTCATCCTTCAGCGCCCCGTTCATGAACTGGCGGAAGGTGACATGCGTACAGTCATGATAATGGCCGTCGCGCACGACGAAATACATCGGCACGTCGAGCGCCCAATCGACGTAATCGACAAAGCCGAAGTCCGCCTTGAAGGCGGATGGCAGCAGGCCGGCCCGCCGGTTGTCGGTGTCGCGCCAGATGTCGCCGCGCCACGAAAGCAGCCCGTTCGGCTTGCCGTCGGTGAAAGGCGAGCTGGCAAAGAGCGCCGTGGCGAGCGATTGCAGCTTCATCGATACGTGCATCTTGCGCCGCATGTCCTCCTCGGAGGAGAAGTCGAGATTCACCTGGATCGTGCAGGTGCGGTACATCATGTCGAGGCCCTTGGTGCCGACCTTCGGCATGTAGCGCGTCATGATCGCGTAGCGCGATTTCGGCATTCGCGGCGTCTCTTCGAAGGTCCATTTCGGGCTGCCGCCGATGCCGAGGAAGCGGATGCCGAGCGGTTCGGCGATTTCGCGAAGCACGGCGAGGTGCTGGTTCGATTCCTTGCAGGTCTGATGCAGGTTCTCGAGCGGCGCACCGGAAAGCTCGAACTGGCCGCCCGGCTCCAGCGAGATTGCGCCGTTGCCGCCGTGGTCGGCAAGTCCGATGATGTTGCCTTCGTCGAGGATCGGCTCCCAGCCGTTCCTTTGAGCCATGCCCTTCAGAAGCGCCTCGATGCTCGCCTCGCCGAAATAGGGCACGGGGCTGTTGTCTGCCTTGAAGAAGGCGAATTTCTCGTGCTCCGTTCCGATCCGGAACTTCTCCTTCGGCTTCGATCCGGACGCGAGGTAGGCGGTCAGGTCGGCGACGGAGGTGACCGGCGTCTGGTCGGTGGTGTCTCGGGCCATATTCGTCTTCTTCGTATGTGCGGGATCCCGCCGGCAGCAGGACTGGATGGAGGGTGCTTGAACCGTAATCAAGTGCGGTGCAAGTCAATTTCTTTCAAGATGCCGTCAAAAAAACTCCGTGCCGGTGCCGGTGCCGATCGAGGGCTTCATCGCCAGTCGCCGAGCGTTGCCTGAATGATCGCGAGCGCGGCCACGGCTGCCGTATCGGCTCGCAGGATGCGCGGGCCAAGCGGGATGGCGGTGACGTAGTCGAGGCTGCGCAGCAGCACCCGCTCGGCTTCCGAGAAGCCGCCTTCCGGACCGATCAGCAGGGCGAGGCGGCGCTCGCTGATCTTATCGAGGACCGGCAGCGGGTTCTGGCTCTCATTGCTCTCGTCGCAAAAGATGATGCGCCGCTCGCGCGGCCAGTCCGCCAAAAGCTCTTCGAGCCTTCGCGGCGGCTCCACCGAAGGAATGCCGAGAACGCCGCATTGCTCCGCGGCTTCGATTACATTGGCGCGCAGGCGGTCGAGATTGCCGAGCTTGCCTTGCACATGCTGGGTCATCACCGGCTGCAGCACGCCGGCGCCCATCTCGACGGCCTTCTGGACCAGATAGTCGAGCCGCCCCACTTTGAGCGGGGCAAACAGATAGACGAGGTCTGCGGGCGCAGGCTGCGGACGTGTCTGCTCGCTTGCCGTCAGAACGAGGTGTTTGCGGGACGGCAGGGACAATTCCGCACGCCATTCGCCGTCCCGTCCGTTGAACACCAGGACCGACGAGCCCTCGCCGAACCGCAGCACGTTGACGAGATAGTTGAACTGCTCCTTCGTGGCCTCGTGTCTGGCCCCCGTGTGGAGCGGGCTTTCGACGAACAGTCGCTGCATGCGGAAATTGGCGCGCATTCTGTTGCCCTTACAAAAACAGGCCGGCGAGGAGGCGGTAGACGAGTGCCGAAAGGAGCGCCGAGGCCGGAAGGGTGATTACCCAGGCGGCCACAATCGTCAGGAAGTAGGAACGGCGCACCAGCCGGCGGCGGCGCACCTCGGCGAAATTCGTTTCGATCGCCTCGCCCATGAAGTCGGATTGGCCGGTCCTCCGCCGGATATATTCCAGCCGGCGCTGCGAATGGCGTATGTACCATTCGCGGAAGAAGCCGACGCCGAAAACGGCGCCGACCGCCGTGTGCGTGGAACTGATCGGCAGACCCAGCGCCGATGCCAGGAGGACGGTGACCGCCGTCGCCAGCGCCACGCAGAAGGCGCGCATCGGATTGAGGCGGGTGATTTCCTCGCCGACGACGCGGATCAGGATCGGGCCGTAGAGCAGCAGGCCCAGAGCGATGCCGAAGGCGCCTATCAGCAGCACCCAAAAGGGCGCCTCCGACCGGGCGGCCGATATCGTGCCGTTGACGGCCGAGACGATCGCCGACAGCGGTCCGATGGCGTTCGACACGTCATTGGCGCCGTGGGCGAAGGAGAGCAGCGCGGCGGAGAAAACGAGCGGCAGGCGGAACAGCTTGCGAAGCGATTGGTTGCGGTTGTCGAGCCCCACGGACTGGCGATGAATCCACGGCCTGCACAGCCCGAAACAGGTCATGCCGGCGAGGGTGCCGATGAGGAGGGCGGTCCAGAGAGAAATCACCTGCAGATGGACGAACCCGAAGATCGCCACATAGGCCGTGAAAGAACCTGCCGTGACGCCGAGCACGATCGGCATCCAGTACCGCGCCGCCTCGATCTTGTCGTCGCGGTAGATGACGAATTCCTTGAGGAACGCCAGGAAGAGGGCGGCGATGGCGCCGCCCAGCAGGGGAGAGATCGACCAGCTCGCGGTGATCCCGGCGATCGCCCACCAGTTGACGCTCGCCAGGCCCTCTGCCGCGAGGCCCGCGCCGATGATGCCGCCGGCGATCGAGTGAGTGGTCGAGACCGGGGCGCGCGCATAGGTGGCGATGTTGATCCAGACGGCCGAAGACAGCAGCGCCGCCATCATCACCCAGACGAGCGTGTCAGGGCTGACCAGCCTGGCGCCGTCGATAATGCCGGCTTCAATGGTCAGCGTCACTTTCCGCCCGGCGATCACGGCTCCGGCAATTTCGAATACGGCGGCGATGGCAAGTGCCGTCGCCATCGTCATCGCCTTTGCGCCGACCGCGGCTCCGACATTGTTGGTGACGTCGTTGGCGCCGATGTTCATGGCCATGTATGCGGCGATGGCGGCGCCCGCCACGACGATGGCCAGCCCTGACGCACCGGTGAAATAGCTGGCTGCGAATACCATGCTGAGGATCAGGAAGAGCAGGCCGAGACCGGGGGCGGCAAGCCTGCGCATCACATGCTGCGATGCCTCCTCGGCACGGCTGACCTTGTCGAGATCCTTATCGATCGTCAGCTTCTCGAGGTGCAGGCGCGGCTTGGCCACAAATGTTTCTCCCTTGTCACATTCGCCAGTAGCGGTGCGCGGCGGCATATTCAAGCGGTGTTTGAAAGGGGCGGCGAAGCTAGGGCGCACCAAGCGGCTTTGGGCTGTCGCCCAAAAGAGTGCAGCGATTTTGGGATAACGGCGCGCACAAGATCAGCGAGCCAAAGCGCGGCGCATTCATGCGTTTGAAGGCGATGCGCTTTAGCCTTCGGGCGCTGCGGGCTCCGGCGGCTGGGCGGCGGCCATTCGCCTGCCGAAGCCGAGGATGAGTTCCTTCAACGAGGCTTCGGCGACGCGCCTGGCCGCCTCTTCGCAATCGACCCACTCGAGCTTCCGCTCGCCTTTCTCGGGAAAATTCTTGCAGAGATTGTCGACTTCGAGGGCGTGCACCTGGACCTTGCAGGGAATCTTCAGGCCGTGGTCCATGCGTTTCTGATAGACGTAGGAGCCGATGGCGGCCTTCTGCACCTTCCCCTTCACGCCCGCCTCTTCATAGGCCTCGCGCTCAGCGACTTCGTGCGCCCACTTTCCCTGCATCGGCCATCCCTTGGGAATGACCCAACGGCCCGTGTCGCGGCTGGTGAGCAGGAGAATTTCCGGGCTCTTCGTCTTCTTGCGAATGCGGTAGCACAGCGCGGCATATTGCATGCGCGCCGGTCGGCGCAGCATCAAGTGCACATCAGATGCCAGCCGGTGCAAGAGGTTCAAGGGGCTCGATACTCCTGTCGAATCAGGTTGAAATAACCATTCAAATTATGGCGCCCCTGCATTGCGTGTAAATGACGTCAGCGGATCAATAACGGATAAGAAGCGTTGCGGTTCCGTGAGCGGGGCAGCGTCGTGGATACATATAATGATTGCGCGCATCGCCTGCCAGAAAGCGACATTCCCGGTCGTATTCAATTAACTCGGTTCAAGAACTTCGGGGCGTGGACCTGGCGACAAGCAATACCCGCCAAGTGACGTTTCCTTTAGGAACCGGCGCGGTCGCGCTGCTTGAGGCGCAGTCGCGCGATGCGGGCCCACTCGCCGCTGCGCTCCGCATCGCGGGCGGCGGCGGCGACGAAGTCGATATGGCTTTGCGCGGCCACCTTGGCCGCCTCGGGGTCGTGCGCCATGATAGCGGCATAGATCGCCTCGTGCTGGGCAAGCAGCCGGTCGCGCGCGCCCGGTGCGTTAAAGACCGAGCTGCGATGGAAGAAGATGCCCTGGGTCAGGAGCCGGTAGCAGGCCCTCAGCGTGTGTAGCAGGATGATGTTGTGGGCGCTTTCGCCGATGGCGTTGTGCAGCTCGACATCGGCTTCGAGCTCGTCGTCGAAATTGCCGCTCGCATGCGCCGCGCGCATCCGCTCGATGATGCGGGTGAGAAGGTCCCGGTCGAAATCCGTGGCGCGCGTCGCGGCGAGTTCCGCCGTCAGGCCCTCGAGCTCGCGCCGGTATTCGAGGTAATCCTGCGTCGCCTTGTGGTGACGGCCGATGAGCTCGATCAGCGGTTTCGAGAAGATCTGGCCGACGACATCGGCGACGAAGGTTCCGCCTCCGTGGCGGCTCTCGAGCAATCCGCGGCCTTCCAGCTCCTTGAGCGCCTCGCGCAGGATCGGCCGCGACACGTCGAACCGTTTCGAGAGTTCCCGCTCGCCCGGCAGCCGGTCCCCGTCGCGCAGCACGCCTTCCAGGATCAGAAGCTCGATCTGCTGGACGACCTCGTCCGCGGTTCGGCTGTGGCTGATACGCGCATAAAGCTCGCTCTGGTCTTCGGTCACCGCAAATCTCCCGGAGACGGAATGCTCTCCCGCCTGGCGCGGCAATCTAGCAGGACCCATCGAGTGGTCAAATCGATTGTCAACTCGCTCGGCCGCGGCTGATAAAAGTCAAACTGCGTCAATGCGTCCTGTTCTTTTTGCTCCCCCGGTTGATAAGTAAAAGGTGATGAACGCGTGAGGGGGATGAAGCGCTTCATGGCGAAGGCAAGTTTTGGATTTCCAGCGGCGGCCTTGCGCGCCCAGGTGCTCGGCGAAGTTCATTCTCGACCCTATGCGCTGGTGACGACGCCACGCGTCATCTTTCAGCTGGCCTTCATCACCGAAGGCGGCTCCGTCGTCGATCACGCCGTGCTCTCGGAACTGTCGCGCTCTCGCGGCATCGCGCCGCCCGGCCGCGATGCAAACCACCACGCCATGCCCTGGGGGCAGGGGACATTGCGCTGGGAGCGCCACACCGAGTTCTCGACTTATTTCTGGGACGCGCCGGCGCCGGAGCGCTTCGGCGGCGAGGTGGCGATCCATCCTTTCGGCGACGGCTTCTCTCCGCCGGGCCTGCTGATTTCCGGCATCCGGCTGGAGATCCGACCGGATACGCCGGAAGCCCGCGAGGCGATCCAGGCCTTCGACCCGACGAGCCTCTGTTACAGCGAGACAAAGAACGGTCAGGCGGTGCTGCTCACCGACTTCCGGCAGAACGGCGACGGGCTCACCCAGATCCTCATCCTCGACCGGGGTTTGACGGAGGCGGGCACGGGGGCCCTCATCCAGCGCCTGCTCGACATCGAGACCTACCGCACGCTGGCCATGCTCGGGCTGCCGCTGGCGCAATCGCTGTCGCCGGAAATCCGCCGGACCGAGGATGGCCTGACCGCCGTCACCCAACGGATGAAGGAGAATGTCCGTGAGGAAGCGGACGAAATGCTGGCGGAAATCACCCGGCTTGCCGCCGACCTCGAAGCCGGCGCAGCGCTCAGCCTCTATCGCTTTGGCGCGAGCCGCGCCTATTACGGCATTGTTCAGGAACGCATCCGGACGCTCTCCGAAATGCCGGTGCCCGGCTACGAGACGATAGGCACCTTCCTCGAGCGCCGGCTGGCGCCAGCGATGCGCACCTGCCAGTCGGTCGAGGAGCGTCAGGCGAACCTGTCGCGCAAGCTCGCCCGTGCGACGGCGTTGCTCAGAAGCTGGATAGATGTCGAACTCGAACGGCAGAACAGCGCGCTGCTCAATTCGATGGACCGGCGGGCGAAATTGCAGCTGCGCCTCCAGCAGACCGTCGAAGGCCTCTCCGTCGCTGCGATCTCCTATTACGTCGTCGGGCTGTTCGGCTACCTCGCCAAGGCCGTTAGCCACGCGATCCCGGTCGATCCGGGCGTGCTGACGGGCCTTGCGGTGCCCTTCGCGGTTCTCGGCGTCTGGTTGATCGTCCGCCGGATCCGCCGCCATCACGAGGAGAGTGCGCACAAGTGACGGCGCCCTGTTGGATTTACTGCTCCCAGTAGGGAACGGGGCCATAGAGGGCGGCGAGGAAGTCGACGAAGAGCCGAACCTTGGCGGGCAGAAACTGGCGGCTCGGATAGACGGCCGACAGCGTCAGCCTTTGCGACCCTTCCCATTCCGGCAGCACCTGCACCAGGCGCCCGTCGCGCAACTCCGCGCTGACGTCCCAGGTGGAGCGGAGCGCAATCCCCGCTCCGGCGATCACTGCGGCACGGATGATCTCCGACGAATTGGTGACAAGCGGCCCTTCCGGACGGTAGGCGAGGGAACCGCCCGGGCCCTCCAGCTTCCAGCTCTCATTGTTATGGGCCGGCAGGCAGATGTGCTCGGCGAGATCGCCGATCTCCTTGGGTGCGCCGTGCCGAGCGATGTAGTCCGGGGCCGCGCAGAGCAGCCGCCGGACCGGTGCGAGCTTGCGGGCGACGAGGCTCGAATCGGTGAGTTCACCGATCCGGATGGCGAGGTCGAAGCCGTCGGCGACGATGTCGCTGAACTCGTCGCTGAGCACGATATGGAGCTTGAGGTCGGGATGGTCCTTCATGAACCCGGTCAGGTGCGGCGCGATATGCATGCGTCCGAACGAAGTGGGCGCCGTGATGCGCAAAGTTCCCTGAGCCTGCGACGAGCGCCCCGAAGCAAAGGCTTCCGCCTCCTCGATCCCGGCGAGGACACCGAGGACGCGGTCATAGAAGCCCTGTCCTGCTTCGGTCAGTGAGACCTGTCGCGTCGTGCGCTGCAAGAGGCGCGTGCCGAGCCTCTCCTCGAGCCGCTTGACGCGCTTGGAGATCACCGCCGCGCAGAGGCCGAGCGCGCGGGCGGCCGCCGACATGCTGCCGGTTGAAACCACCCGCGCGAAGACTTCGAGATCCCCAAGATTCGTCATGAATTCCGGCCGTTTTCTCCAAGAACGAAAAGATGATTAGCAGTTGCCAAATGCCGGTCATAGTGCATTCCGCTTTCACAAACTGGACAAGATGCTCTAAGATTCAGAGCACAAACGTGATCGATTCTAAGAGGTTGGGACACGGGAGCGACGAGAAGCGACCGTGCTTTCCCAGCCTCCACTTTGGTGGTAAAGAAAATTTACCACTTTGTTGCGCGTTGGCTGGAGGAGTTCATGCCGGAAACGATCGGGTTCCTGAAGCCCAGGCAGGCCGTCCTCGATCGCCGCGGCGAGATCATCGCCGACCTCGCCGACCTGTTGCCCGACGGCTGCCTGATCAGCGACGAGCGTGGCCTGAAACCCTTCGAGACGGATGCGTTTCTTGCCTATCGCCGCCTGCCGCTGGCCGTCGTCCTGCCGGAGACGACGGAGCAGGTCGCCGCCGTCCTCAAATATTGCAGCCGCTATGGCATTCCGGTCGTGCCGCGCGGTGCCGGCACCTCGCTTTCCGGCGGCGCCATCCCGCAGGAGGACGCCATCGTCGTCGGTCTGTCGAAGATGTCGCGCATTCTCGATGTCGACCTGTTCAACCGCACGGCGACGGTGCAGGCGGGCGTCACCAACCTCAACATTTCCGAGGCGGTGGGTGCCGACGGCTTCTTCTATGCGCCCGATCCGAGCTCGCAGCTCGCCTGCACCATCGGCGGCAATATCGGCATGAATTCCGGCGGCGCCCATTGCCTGAAATATGGCGTGACCACCAATAACCTGCTCGGCGTCAAGATGGTGCTCTTCGACGGCACGGTGATCGACCTCGGCGGCAAGGCGCTCGACGCGCCAGGTTATGATCTGCTCGGCCTTGTCTGCGGCTCCGAGGGCCAGCTCGGCATCGTCACCGAGGCGACGGTCCGGTTGATCGCCAAGCCCGAGGGTGCGCGGCCCGTGCTCTTCGGCTTCTCCGCGTCGGAGGCGGCCGGCTCCTGCGTCGCCGACATCATCGGGTCGGGTATCATTCCGGTCGCGATCGAGTTCATGGACAAGCCGGCGATCGAGATCTGCGAGGCTTTCGCCCATGCCGGCTATCCGCTCGACGTCGAGGCGCTGCTGATCGTCGAGGTCGAGGGGTCCGAGGCGGAGATGGAGGCGATGCTCCAGGGCATCATCGAGATCGCCCGGCGTCACGGTGTCGTGACGATCAAGGAATCGCAGTCGGCGCTCGAGGCGGCGCTGATCTGGAAGGGCCGAAAATCCGCCTTCGGTGCCACCGGCCGGGTCGCCGACTATATCTGTATGGACGGCACGGTTCCGCTGAGCCAGCTGTCGCATGTGTTGCGCAGGACCGGCGAGATCGTCGCCAGCTACGGGCTGCGTGTCGCCAATGTCTTCCATGCCGGCGACGGCAACATGCATCCGCTGATCCTCTACAACATCAACGATCCGGCGGATGCGGCCCGCGCCGAGGCGGCCGGCAACGACATCCTGAAGCTCTGCGTCGACGCGGGTGGCTGCCTGACGGGCGAGCATGGGGTGGGGATCGAAAAGCGCGACCTGATGCGCCATCAGTACAACAAGGCCGATCTCGATCAGCAGATGGCGGTGCGCGCCGCCTTCGATCCGCAATGGCTCCTCAATCCCTCGAAGGTATTTCCGCTCGAAGGACGGCCTCAGGCATGATCGTCCATTTCGAACCGGCAAGCGAAGAGGGGATCGCCTCCGTGGTGCGCTCCGCAGCGGCCGAGCGCGTCACGCTTGCCATTGTCGGCGGCGGCACGCGATCCGGGCTCGGCAATCCTGTCCGTGCCGACCGGACGCTTTCGACGCGGCGTCTCTCCGGTATCGTCACTTACAATCCGGCGGAGATGACCATGAGCGCGCTCGCCGGGACGCCGCTTGCCGAAGTGGAGGCGGCGCTCGCAGCCAAGGGCCAGATGCTGTCTTTCGAACCAATGGACCATCGCGGCATTCTCGGAACGACGGGCGAGCCGACGATCGGCGGCACCTTCGCCGCCAACGTCTCCGGTCCCCGCCGCTATGTCGCCGGGGCTGCCCGCGACAGCCTGCTGGGCGTGCGTTTCGTCAACGGCCGCGGCGAACTAATCAAGGCCGGCGGCCGCGTGATGAAGAACGTCACCGGGCTCGATCTCGTCAAGCTGATGACGGGCTCCTACGGAACGCTCGGAATTCTGACGGAGGTCACCTTCAAGGTACTGCCGGTGCCGCCGGCGGCCGCAACCGTCGTCGTCGAGGGTCTCAACGATGCGGAGGCAGCCGCCGTCATGGCCGAGGCGATGGCACAGCCGGTGGAGGTGTCGGGCGCGGCGCATCTGCCCGAAAGCGTGCGGGGCCGCTTTATCGATGGTGCACTGCCGGAGGGAGCGGCTACCGTCCTAAGGCTCGAAGGTCTGGCGGCGTCTGTGGAGATGCGTGCCGAGAAGCTCGTCGCGGCGCTGTCGCGCTTCGGCTCGGCCTCGAAGCTCGACGCCGGGCAGACGAAGGCACTTTGGGCAGAGATCCGCGACGTGAAGCCCTATGCCGGCGGCACGGCCAGACCGCTGTGGCGTGTCTCGGTCGCCCCATCGGTGGGGCACCAGCTCGTTGCCGCGCTGCGTCTCCAAACAGGCGTCGATGCATTCTACGATTGGCAGGGCGGCCTAGTCTGGCTGCGCATGGAGGCGGAAGCCGAGGCCGAACTCGTGCGCCGCTACGTGCACGCGCTAGGCGGGGGCCATGCGACGCTCGTCCGAGCCGACGGCGAAGCTCGCGCCCGGATACCCGCCTTCGAGCCGCAGGCTCCCGCGGTGGCCCAACTTGCAGAACGCGTGCGCGCATCGTTCGATCCGGCGCGGATCTTCAATCCGGGACGGCTGGCGGCTGTCGCCTGATCGCAGGCGGGCTGTTGCAATTCGCTGCAGGCGAGAGGAGAATTCGATGAGTGATCCGGGTCCGCAGACGCCGCTTTCCCGCGACACCGACCGCTGGTTGGAGCCGGGCAAGGTCAACATCCAGATCATCTACCTGCTTTATCTGGTCGGCTTCGCCATCGGCATCACTCCGCTCGTCGGCATCGTGCTCGCCTACCTTAATCGGGACAAGGCCGAAGACTGGGCGAGAACGCACTACATCTGGGCGATCCGCACCTTCTGGATCGCCCTGCTGTTCGCCGTCGTTTCGGCACTTCTGTCCGTATTGCTCATCGGCGTGCTCGGCTTCGTCGCGACGGCGGTCTGGATCGTCGTGCGCTGTGTCATAGGGCTTCAGAAAGCCGCCCGCGAGGAGCCGATCACCGATCCCGAAAGCTGGCTCATCTAAGGCGTGGCGGCTCCGTTCAGGAACTGCCGTTTGAGAATTGAGAGTGGAGTATCCGGTTGCAGACAAATTTTTCGCCAGAGCAACTCGCCGACCCGCATGTCGCCGAATCGGAAAAGATCCTGCGCAAATGCGTCCATTGCGGCTTCTGCACCGCCACCTGTCCGACCTATGTGCTGCTCGGCGACGAACTCGACAGTCCGCGCGGACGGATCTATCTCATCAAGGACATGATGGAAAACGGGCGAGCGGCCGATACCGAAACCGTCACCCATATCGACCGTTGTCTCTCCTGCCTTTCCTGCATGACCACCTGTCCGTCGGGCGTCGACTACATGCATCTCGTCGATCATGCCCGGATCCACATCGAGAAGACCTACAGACGACCGTTCAAGGATCGCTTCGCTCGTGCCGTCATTGCTGCGACCTTGCCCTATTCTTCGCGCTTCCGGCTGGCGCTCAGGGCGGCGGGGCTCGCACGCCCCTTTGCGGGGCTGCTGAAGCGGGTTCCCTGGCTCAAGACCTTCGGCGTCATGCTCGATCTCGCACCGCGTGCGGTGCCGGCCGCAGACGGGGTGAGGCCTGCCGTTTACGCGGCCAAGGGCACGCCGCGCGGCCGCGTTGCCCTGCTCGCCGGCTGTGCCCAGCCCGTGCTGAGGCCCGGGATCAACGAAGCAACGATCCGTCTGCTCACGAGCCAGGGGGTGGAGGTCGTCGTTGCCGCGGGTGAGGGCTGTTGCGGCGCGCTCGTGCACCACATGGGGCGGGAGGAGCAGGCGCTCGCCGCCGCCCGGCGCAACGTCGATGTCTGGCTGAAGGCTGCCGAGGAGGACGGTCTCGACGCCATCGTCATAACCGCATCCGGCTGCGGCACGACGATCAAGGACTACGGCCACATGCTGCGGCTGGACGCTGCCTATGCCGACAAGGCGGCCAAGGTGTCTGCCCTTGCAAAGGACATAACCGAATATCTGGCGGAGCTGGACCTGCCGGAACAGGGCACGCGTGGCCTGACTGTCGCCTATCACTCCGCCTGCTCGATGCAGCATGGCCAGAAAATCACCGCGGCACCGAAGCGGCTCCTGAAGCGGGCGGGCTATGCGGTTCGCGACCCGGCGGAAGGCCACCTCTGTTGCGGCTCGGCCGGCACCTACAACATCCTGCAGCCGGAAATATCGGCAAGGCTCAAGGCTCGCAAGGTGAGAAACATCGAGGCGACCAAGCCGAACGTCATCGCCACCGGCAATATCGGCTGCATCACCCAGATCGCCAGCGGCACGAATATCCCGATCGTGCATACGGTCGAGCTGCTCGACTGGGCCTATGGGGGTTCGAAGCCGTCGGGGCTGTGAGCGGTGGCGGTTGCCCCTCTCCTCGGGTTAAACGCGAAGAGAGGTGCAAATTTCCCGACGTATCAACCGCCAAAAATCTGGCGGAAAATGTCGACGCCGCGGTCGTCGAAGCTGACATCGCCTGCCTTGTTGCCCGGGCCGATGACGATGACCTTGGTGCCGATCGGGGCGCGATCGTAGAGGTGCTCGACGTCCTCGTTCATCATCCGGATGCAGCCGGACGACATGTTCTGGCCGATGGTCCAGGGCTGGTTCGTGCCGTGGATGCGGAAGATCGTGTCGCGGCCGCCCTTGTAGAGGTAGAGCGCGCGGGCGCCGAGCGGATTGTCGATGCCGCCTTCCTGCGTCATCGGCAGGATGCGCCCCTTGGCCGCTTCGCGCACGCGCATTTCCGCCGGCGGCGTCCAGGCCGGCCACTCGGCCTTGCGGCCCACCTTGACGATGCCGGACCAGCCGAAGCCCTCACGGCCGACGCCGATGCCGTAGCGCGTCGCGCGGTTCGGGCCGTCGATGTAGTAGAGATACTTGTTGTTGGTGTCGACGATCACCGTGCCGGGCGCCTCGTTGGTGCGGAACCGTACCTTGGTGCGCCAATATCTCTGCGGCGGCTTCTTCGGCTGGGCTGCCAGCACGACATCGGAGCGCTTCACCTTTGCACCGGCAATGTCGGCCGGAGTGAACGCGGAGGTATTTGTGGCAATGAGAAAAGCAGCGGCCGCGACGGTGAGCGCGGCCAGCCGGGTGGCATGAAGTCTCATTTATGATTCCCTCTGAACCCTCGTTGCGGGCAAGCTATGCAAAATAACCCCAAGTGCAAGCCCGTGATACATCCTGTAGAACAAGGCGCGGGCCGGAACTTGTATCGTAGGGAACGGCTGTTGCTCTTTGAACACGATCCGGCAAGAAAAAAGCCAGTTTTAAAGGGAATGTATTCTACTTGGCGGAGTGCCGCTAGATGACGATAACCTTGGTGCCGACTTTGGCGCGCTCGTAAAGGTCAACGACATCTTCGTTGCGCATGCGGATGCAGCCGGAGGAGACGCCGTAGCCGATCGTCCAGGGGGCATTGGTGCCATGGATGCGATAGAGCGTCGAGCCGAGATACATGGCGCGGGCGCCGAGCGGGTTCTGGGGTCCGCCGTCCATGCGGTCCGGAAGATAATGACCCTTGGCCGCTTCGCGCGCGATCATCTCTTGAGGCGGCGTCCAGTTCGGCCATTCGGCCTTCCGCGTGATCCTGTGTTCGCCGGCCCATTCAAAGCCGGGCTTGCCGACGCCGACGCCGTAGCGCCGCGCCTGTCCGTCGCCGGTAACGAGATAGAGGAAACGGTTGTTCGTGTCGATGACGATCGTGCCCGGCCTCTCGCCTGTCTCATAGGCCACCATCTGCGGCAGGAATTGCGGGTCAAACTGCGACCTGGCAGGCCTTTGCGGGCGTATTGCGGCAGGCTGCACGGCCGCCGTTTCCAGCCGGCGCTTCATCTGGCGACGCTCCACCAGTTTTCGGGTGGCGGCCGGGGCCTGCGGCCGATAGACGGCCGGGCGCACCCCTTCGCCGGTCAGTTGCATCACCCAGGGGGCAGTGAGATCCGGGCTGACGACGACCGGCGGCCGGTTCTGATATCGGTCCCAAGCGCCGGCGCCGGCGGGGAGGGTGCAGACAAGGCACGTGGCAAGCAAAAGGAACTTCTTCATCATCGGACGGACTCGCTACCTAACGCCGAAAAAATCATGGGCAGCGCAGCGGCTGCACTTGCAATGGCGCGATGCTCGCACTCCTCCGCCACCGAAGGGTAAACATGGCTTCGATAAAATGCTGCGATGTGGATAAAGCTTTGGGTAGGGTTATTCCCGGCTTTATGAATCTGGTTTGCAAATGGTAAATGGAACAAAAGAGAAACAAGGCGGGAGCGCGGTGATGTCGGCGAAGGGTTTGATTATCGGCGATGACGGGTTGCAGCGTTGCGCCTGGCACGGCAATCTCGACGACTACCGCCGCTACCACGACGAGGAATGGGGCCGCCCGGTGACCGACGATCGCCGGCTATTCGAGAAGATTTGCCTGGAGGGCTTCCAGTCGGGCCTTTCCTGGCTGACGATCCTCAGGAAGCGCGATGCCTTCCGCTCGGCATTCGCATGCTTCGACTTTGACATGGTTGCCGAATTCGGCGAGGCGGACATCGCGCGCTGCCTCGGCGACCCCGGCATCGTGCGACACCGGGGCAAGATCGTCTCGACTATCAACAATGCGCGCCGCGCAAAGGAATTGCGGGCGGAATTCGGCTCGCTTGCCGCCTATTTCTGGGCGCACGAGCCGGATGGAAGCGAGCGCCCGAAGGTTGTCGACTACGCGACGCTGATCGCCAATCCGACCACACCGACCTCCGTCCGGATATCGAAGGATCTGAAGAAGCGCGGCTGGACCTTCGTCGGCCCGACGACCGTCTATGCCTTCATGCAGGCCATGGGCCTCGTCAACGACCACCTCGAAGGCTGCTTCTGCCGCGCGCAAGTGGACGAGATGCGGCGGCAATTCGCCAGGCCGCTGCATAGCCGACCGGAGTGACCCTCCCCGGTTTTGGAGGCGGGGAGGGCCGGCTTCGCTAGCCGCCGTGCCCGGCGAGCCATTCCTTCATCATTGTGATCTCGGCCTCCTGGGCCTTGATGATGTCTTCCGCCAGCTTGCGGATCGCCTCGTCCTTGCCGTGCTCGAGCTCGACTCTTGCCATGTCGATCGCGCCCTGGTGGTGAACGATCATGCTGCGCACGAAATCGACGTCGGCATTGCCGGTGAAGGCGATGTCCATATCCTTGTGCATTCTGGCGTTCGCTTCAGCGAAGGCCTTGCTCGACGGTGCTATGTCGGCAGCCGTCGCGTCCTGGTGCATGCCTTGATGGTTTTCCTGGGCGTATACCGGCATGCCGACCAATACGGCGACCGTCAACGCGGCGAGGGTCCTTTTCAGGGACATGGTGTGTACCTTTCCATCCTAATGGGAATTCAGGAGATCTTGCGGGCCGCGCGAGGGAACGTCGTCGCGTCCCTCGGAGGCGCCGGCGCTAAATGGAAAGGCTGCATTTGGGCGGTGGGGACAGGGGCTTGACGGCCTGGTCGAGCAGCGGCGCTTGTCGCTGCGGCGAAAGCCGCGTCGAAGACGTCGCGGATCGCATGAACCCGGGCGGCGCCGCATGGATCGCGACGCAGGCGGAGCAGAGCGCCGGGTGGTCTGCTTTCGCCGGGCTCGGACAATGGCTCCGTTGGACGCAATGACCGTCACGACCAGTGGAGGCGTGGTTCACCATATTGGAGGTCGGGTGATGATGTGCGCTGTCCGCCATCGCGCCCAGGTCGCGCGCCTGGGCGATCGCGGGAAGGGCTCCGCCGAGCGGAGCGGATAGAAGCAGGAGAATGAGGGCGAGCCAACGCAGCATGCCGGCAAGATAGGTTACTGGGCGTCGAATATGAAGGGGGCAAGAGGAAATCGCCGAGCCGCGACCGCCTCGCGTCAGGCCGGCAACGCCGCTCCGTTGCGGGGAACCGCGAAGACGCCTTGCAGGGAACCTCCCGCAGCCTCGCCAATCGTCGAGTTTCCGATGCAGCAAAGCTGGCGTGAGCTTCCGCCCGGACGGCGGACCATCGCAGAAAAGCAGAAGGACGAGGACGTCGCGGTCGCCTTTTCCAGAATGCTGAGGATCGTTGCCCGGTCTTTCGGGTCGTAGGCCCGCACCAGATCGATGATGCCGCAGGGGTTCTGCCTCAGGCCAAGAAGCGAAAGGGTCTGCAGGCCGACCACAAAGGCGCCGCTGTCCACGTCACAACGCCACGGCTCGATCATATAGCCTGCCTTCGCGAGCACGCGGGTCCAGGCTCCGTGGGTTTCCGGATTGAGCGGCTTTATCGCTGCCGCGCCGGGCGTCATGACAGTCAGCATTTTGCGAAAGTCTCCGTTTGAAGCCCTTGTTTCGATCGGCTTAACTTATAAGGGTGCAGAGAGAATTTTACAATCACGACGCAGTGATCGTAATTCGAACCGGAACGCTTTTGCGCGCGGCCTTGTTCCGCCGCCCTCCCGGCTGCCGGCCCGTCGCCCCTTTGTCGGTCGCTACCCTTGCCGCCCTTGACGTGATCCGGTAGGGAAGGCACCGACCAAGCTTTACAGCCCGGAATGCCTTCCATGAACGACAAACCGAAGAAACCGCAGAAGCTCAAGGCGCGCCTGCCGCGCGGCTTCGTCGACCGTTCGGCGGCGGATATCCGCGCCGTCGACGAGATGATCGCGAAGATCCGCGAAGTCTACGAGCGCTATGGTTTCGATCCGGTCGAAACGCCGCTGTTCGAATATACCGATGCGCTCGGCAAGTTTCTTCCCGACAGCGACCGCCCGAACGAAGGCGTGTTCTCGCTGACGGACGACGACGAGCAATGGATGAGCCTGCGCTATGACCTGACGGCGCCGCTTGCCCGGCACGTGGCGGAGAACTTCAACGAGATACAGCTTCCCTACCGCACCTATCGCGCCGGCTACGTGTTCCGCAACGAGAAGCCGGGCCCGGGCCGTTTCCGCCAGTTCATGCAGTTCGATGCCGATACTGTCGGCGCCGCCGGCGTCCAGGCCGATGCCGAGATGTGCATGATGATGGCCGACACGATGGAGGCGCTCGGAATTGCGCGCGGCGATTACGTGATCCGCGTCAACAACCGCAAGGTTCTGGACGGCGTGCTCGAGGCGATAGGGCTCGGCGGCGATGACAAGGCGAATGCGCGGCTGACGGTTTTGCGTGCCATCGATAAGCTCGACAAGTTCGGTCCGGACGGCGTGCGCCTGCTTCTGGGCGCGGGGCGCAAGGACGAGAGCGGCGACTTCACCAAGGGTGCCGGGCTCGACGAAGAGCAGATCCGCAAGATCCTCTTCTTCGTCGGTATCAGCGACTATGCGAAGAGCGCCGATGAACTCGCCGAGCTCGTCGCCGGCACCGCGCGCGGTGCGGAGGGCGTCCAGGAGCTGAACACGATCCGCAGCCTCGTGCTCAGCGCCGGCTATGACGCGGATCGCATCAAGATCGACCCCTCGGTCGTGCGCGGCCTCGAATATTATACCGGCCCGGTCTTCGAGGCCGAACTGCAGTTTGCCGTCACTAACGAGAAGGGCGAGAAGGTCGTCTTCGGCTCGGTCGGCGGCGGCGGCCGCTATGACGGTCTCGTCTCGCGCTTCATGGGCCAGCCGGTGCCGGCAACGGGCTTCTCGATCGGCGTGTCGCGGCTGATGACGGCGCTGAAGAATCTCGGCAAGCTCGGGGTCGAGGAGGTGGTCGCGCCGGTCGTCGTCTGCGTCATGGACCGCGACCTCGACAGCATGGGCAGCTACCAGCGCTTCGTGCAGCAATTGCGCCATGCCGGCATCCGCGCCGAGATGTACCAGGGCAACAAGAAGAACTTCGGCGACCAGCTCAAATATGCCGACCGGCGCGGTTCGCCGATCGCCATCATCCAGGGCGGCGACGAGCGCGCTTCGGGCGTCGTTCAGATCAAGGACCTGATCGAGGGCAAGCGGCTCTCCGGCGAGATCGAGGACAATGCCGCCTGGCGCGAGGCGCGTGTCGCCCAGGTCTCCGTCCCGGAGAGTGAGCTCGTCGCAAAGGTTCGCGAAATTCTCGCAGAGCAGGCCGAGGACCGGAAAAGGGCAGGCTGATGCCGCTGATCAACCTTCCCGCCTTTGCCGGCGAGTTGCTTGCCGATTTCGAGCGGCTGAAGACGTTGCGCGTCGACACGCCGGTGATCCAGCCGGCCGAGCCCTTTCTCGACATGGCTGGTGAGGATCTGCGCCGGCGCATCTTCATGACCGAAAGCGAGACCGGCGAGAGCCTCTGCCTGCGCCCCGAATTCACCATTCCCGTCTGCCTCCGCCATATCGAGACGGCGACCGGCACGCCGCAGCGCTACGCCTATCTCGGCGAGGTGTTCCGGCAGCGCCGCGAAGGCTCGAGCGAGTTCTACCAGGCGGGCATCGAGGATCTCGGCGATGCCGACACGGCCGGCGCCGATGCGCGGGCGATCGGCGACGCTATGCTGGTGCTTGCCTACCGGCTGCCGGATCGGCGGCTGAAGGTGACGCTCGGCGACCAATCGGTCTTCGAGGCGGTGATTGCCGCCTGCGGACTGCCGGGGGGCTGGCAGAAGCGGCTGATCCACGCCTTCGGCGATCAGAAACTATTGCAGAAGCTCCTGGGTGAGCTTGCCGATCCCAAATCCGCGGGCGTCTTCGGCCCCGAAGTCGAGCGGCTCGCCATCATGGGAATCCTCGACGACCAGGAAAGGCTCGTCGCCCATCTCGCCGAGACGATGGAGGCGACCGGCTATTCCACCAATGCCAGCCGTTCGCCGCGCGACATCGCCCGCCGCCTGAAGGAGAAGACGGAGCTTGCGGCCACGCGGCTCGACAAGGCAGCACTCGCCGTCATGCGCGAGTTCCTCGCCTTCGACCTGCCGCTTGCCGAAGCTCCGGCGGCGCTGCACGCTTTCGCGAAGAAATCGAGATTGAAGATCGACGGCGCGCTGTCGCTGTTCGACGCCCGCGTCGCCGCCGTCGCAAAGGCGGGCGCCGATCTCGGTCTGATCCGCTATCGTGCCGCCTTCGGCCGCCCGCTCGACTACTATACCGGCCTTGTCTTCGAGATCGAGGCCGAGGGAGCACCGGCGGTTCTCGCCGGCGGCGGGCGCTTCGATCGCTTGCTGACGCTGCTTGGCGCCCGCGAGCACATTCCGGCCGTTGGCTTTTCTCTCTGGCTCGACCGGATCGAACGGGCCATCGCTGCCGCAGGGGGCGCGAAATGACGATAACCATTGCGCTGCCGTCCAAGGGCCGGATGAAGGACGACGCCTCGGCCATCTTCGAGCGCGCCGGGATGAGGATCGTCGCCGTCGGCAACGACCGCTCCTATCGCGGCCGCGTCGAGGGTTCGGATGACGTCGAGGTCGCCTTCCTGTCGGCCTCCGAGATCTCCCGCGAGGTCGGCAGCGGCGCGGTCGACTTCGGCGTTACCGGCGAGGACCTGGTGCGCGAAGGCATCGCCGACGCCGATGCACGCGTCGAATTCGTCGCCCGGCTCGGATTCGGCCAGGCCGATGTCGTCGTCGCGGTGCCGGAAGTCTGGTACGACGTCGATACCATGGCCGACCTCGGCGATGTGGCCGCCGACTTTCGTGCCCGCCACGGCCGCCGGCTCGCGATCGCCACCAAATACTGGCGGCTCACCCAGCAGTTCTTCTCTGGCAGCCACGGCATCCAGCTCTATCGCATCGTCGAAAGCCTGGGCGCCACCGAAGGTGCGCCCGCTTCCGGCTCGGCCGACATCATCGTCGACATCACCTCGACCGGATCCACCTTGAAGGCCAACCACCTGAAGATCCTCTCGGACGGGGTGATCCTGCGTTCCGAAGCCTGCCTCGTGCGGGCTCGCAAGGCTTCCCATGAAGGCAATCCCGTCATCGATCGGATCATTTCATCCGTGCGTTCGGTCCTCTGAAGCCACCGCACGGTCGGAATTTTCGACCGGGGTCTGACAAATGCAACCAGCGCGACCTATCTAGGGGCGGCAGACCACCTTAACTTTCCATCCCACCTCAAGGCACCTCATGGCTGATCTTTCCTCCTTCCCGATCACAAGCCGCTGGCCGGCGAAGAATCCCGACATCATCCAGCTCTATTCGCTGCCGACGCCGAACGGCGTGAAGATCTCGATTGCTCTGGAAGAACTCGGGCTGCCCTATGAGGCGCATCGTATTGCTTTCGACGCGAACGAGCAGAAGTCGCCCGAATTCCTGTCACTCAACCCGAACGGACGCATCCCGGCGATCATCGATCCGAACGGACCGGACGGCAAACCGATCGGTCTCTTCGAATCCGGCGCGATCCTCATCTATCTCGCGGAAAAGGCCGGCAAGCTCATTCCGGCCGATGCGGCCGGGCGCTACGAGACGCTCTGCTGGGTGATGTTCCAGATGGGCGGCATCGGGCCGATGCTCGGCCAGTTCGGCCACTTCTTTAAGTTCGCCGCCGAGAAGGTCGCCGACAATTCCTATCCGGTCGAGCGCTATCGCGACGAGGCAAAGCGCCTGCTCGGCGTTCTCGAAACGCGGCTCGAGGGCCGTGAGTGGCTGATGGGCGACGAATACACCATTGCGGACATCGCCACCTATCCCTGGGTCGAAGGCGCGCGCAAGTTCTATGGCGGCGCCGAAGTGCTTGAGTACAAGAGCTTCCCGAATGTCATGGCCTGGGTCGACCGCGGCCTGGCGCGTCCGGCTGCGCAGAAGGGCATGGAAATTCCGCGCAAGGAATAGCGTCGCCTTTTCGGCTCGAGTTGACTGGACTCGGGCCGGAGGGTTACGGGTTAGCGAGCCAATGCGGAAGCCTGTGCGGCTTCCGCGGCTCGAAGAATTGATCGTTGAGACGGGTGGAGATGGTGTCGGGAAGACTTGTTGTTGTGGGTGGCGGTCAGGCCGCTTTCGCCTTGATTGCCAAGCTTCGCGCCCTGCAGGACATGCGTTCGATTACTGTCGTCGCCGCCGAGTCGAGCCTGCCCTATCAGCGGCCGCCGCTTTCCAAGAAATACCTGCTGCGCGAAATGACTCTCGACCGGCTGCTCTATCGGCCGGAGGCCTGGTATGCGGAGCACGAAATCGACATTCGCCTGTCGACGCTGGTGACGCGGGTCGACCGCAAGACGAAGGAAGTCACGCTCAGCGACGGCTCGAGGCTCCCCTATGAAACGCTGGCCTTTGCAACCGGTGCCACGCCGCGCCGCTTGCCCGCTTCGATTGGCGGCGATCTCGAAGGCGTGCACGTGGTGCGCGATTTCCAGGACGCCGACCGGCTCGCCGGGGAGATGCAGCCGGGGCGGCGGGTATTGGTGATCGGCGGGGGCTATATCGGCCTGGAGGCGGCGGCGGTCGCCCGTACATGCGGGCTGGAGGTCACAGTCATAGAAATGGCGGACCGCATCCTGCAGCGCGTCGCTTCGGCCGCGACCTCTGCGGTCGTCCGCGAGATCCATCGCTCGCATGGGGTCGAAGTCCGCGAGCGCATGGGCCTTCACCGGCTGATCGGCGAAGACGGGCGCGTGTCCGCGGCGGAGCTCTCCGACGGCTCGGTCATTCCGGCCGACCTGGTGATCGTCGGCATCGGCGTGGCGGCGAATGACGCCCTGGCCCATGATGCCGGCCTCGAAACCGCGAACGGCATCCTCGTCGACAGCCACGGCCGGACATCCGACCCGGCGATCTTCGCGATCGGTGACTGCGCCGTCTTGCCCTGGCAGGACATGCGCATTCGTCTCGAATCGGTCCAGAACGCCGTCGACCAGGCGGAAGCGATCGCAGCCGTTCTCGCCGGCGGTTCCGAGCCCTATGATCCGAAGCCTTGGTTCTGGTCGGACCAGTACGACGTCAAGCTGCAGATCGCCGGCTTCGGGCTTGGCCACGACGAAACCCTGGTTCGCCCGGGCCAGCGCGAGGGCAGCGTCTCCGTCTGGTATTTCCGCCAGGGCAAGTTGATCGCCGTCGATGCCATCAACGACGCGAAGGCCTACGTGACGGGCAAGAAGCTGCTCGAAGCGGGCGTAACGCCCAATCGGGCCCTACTGGCCGATCCGCAGGTCGATCTCAAATCCTTGCTCGCATAGCGGCGCAAGGGCGATCTCCTTGCCATGAACGTACCGTTCGCGGAACGACTCCACGTGTCTTTGCCGCTCCTCGAATGGCGCGCACCTCCTACGATAAGCTTGCGGTAGCTTGGCGATTCATTAACGCAACTCAGCAATGTTCGCTTCGAAAGCGGCGGTGGTCCCGGTAAATTTCATCCTTCCTTAAAGGGATTAAAGCGAACACATAGCGACCCGGCGTGGAACACAGGCGCCGAGCGGGCGAATGCGTGTATTTGGGCGACCTGCAATGTTTAGGATTCTTTCGTGCCTCGTCGTGGAACATGACTTGCGGTTGGTTGCACTGGCGGCGGTGGTTTGCTTCCTTTCCAGCTTTGGCGCCGTGACGCTGCTTCAGCGGGCCCGAATCTCCGAGGGCAGGCCGCAGGCGATCTGGGTGGCGGCCGCAGGCATTGCCAGCGGCTTCGGCATTTGGGCGACCCATTTCATTGCCATGCTCGCCTATGACCCGGGAGTCGTCCTCGGCTACCAGGCCAGCCTGACGGCATTGTCGCTGGTGGCCGCGATCTTGCTGACGACGTCGGCTCTGGCGATCGCCTCCTATTGGAAGGGCCGTCCCGCATGGCTGCTGGGTGGCCTGGTGCTCGGCGCCGGTGTGGGCTCAATGCATTTCCTCGGCATGGCCGCCCTTGAAGTGCCCGGGTTCATTCGTTGGGATTCGATGCTCGTCGTCGCATCGATTTTGGCCGGCGTGCTCTTCGACATGGGTGCCCTTCTTGCGATCAACCGGGCCGACCAGTCGCTGAGGGCACAGATGGCCGCGACGTTGGCGATGACGCTCGGCATCGTCGTGCTGCACTTCACCGCGATGGGCGCGGTTACGATCGAAGTCGAGTTCGCGACGACCCAAACCCCGGAAGGCATGATCCAGCCGCATCTCTTGGCCTTCGTCCTTGCCGGAACCGCCTTCTTTCTTCTATCCGCCGTGCTGATCGCCGCCGGCTTCGCACGCCAGGCGGAGATCCTCGCCACCACATCGGAGAAGGAGTTTTCCCGCTTCGTGCGCAGCGTCAGGGACTATGCCATCTACATGCTCGATGTCGACGGACGCGTGGCAAGCTGGAATGCCGGCGCCGAGGCCAACAAGGGATATTCCGCCGAGGAGATCATCGGCAAAAACTTCTCCTGCTTCTACTCGCCCGAGGATCGTGCGGCGAACCTGCCGGGGCGCGCCTTGCGCATCGCCCTTGACGCCGGGAAATATGAAACCGAGGGCTGGCGCTACCGGAAGGATGGCACCCGCTTCTGGGCGCATGTGGTGATCGACCCGATCATCGGCGAGGACGGCGAGCACGCCGGCTTCATCAAGATCGCCAAGGACATCACCAAGCAGAAGGAGGATGCCGATCGGATCGCCGAGGTGAGCAAGAATCTCGACATCGCGCTCGAAAACATGAGCCAAGGCATTTGTCTCTTCGATCGTGCCGACCGCCTGCTGCTTTCGAATCGGCGCTGCCTCGAGATCTTCGATCTGCCTGAATCGATGGCCGGCAAGGGCATGACCTTCCGGGAAGTCCTCAATCGTGCATTTGACCGCACCTATGCGGATCCGGTGGTCGCGGAGGCGAAGGCGAACGAGGCCTATCAGAGGCATAGGCTGGACATCGTGGCGAAGGGCGGCGGCGACCTGGTCGAAAAATTGTCGAACGGACGCTCGATCCTGTCCAAGCACCGCACGCTTCCCGATGGCGGTTGGGTCTCCACCTATGAGGACATCACCGAGCGGCTCGACTCCGAGGAGCAGATTTCCTTCCTCGCGCGTCACGACAGCCTGACCGGGCTGCCCAACCGATTGCAGTTCAACAGCCATCTCGACGAGGAACTCGACGCGGCCGTCTGGTTTTCGCGCAAGGTGGCGGTCGTCGGCATCGATCTCGACAAGTTCAAGGAAGTCAACGACCTGCACGGACATGCGGCTGGCGACTTCGTACTGGTGACGATCGCGCAGCGGATGAAGGAACACCTGCAAGAGGGCGAATTCGTCGCCCGCTTCGGCGGAGACGAGTTCGCTGCGGTCAAGCGCTTCGAAGACCTGTCTGAACTCAATGACTTCCTGCGGCGGATCGAGCGGTGCCTGCATGAGGAGATGCGCTTCGGCGATTTCGAGCTGAAATCCGGCGGCAGCATGGGTGTGGCCATCTACCCGCAGGATGCGGAAACCGCCGACACGCTGATCAACAACGCCGACCTCGCGATGTATCGGGCGAAGGCGGCGCTCAATCAGACGATCTGCTTCTACGAGGTCTCGATGGACGAGGCTGCACGCGGCCGCCGGGCGCTGGCGAACGATCTCTGGGAAGCGGTTGAGAAGAACCAGCTGGCACTGCACTACCAGGTGCAGAAATCAGTGACGAGCGGAGAGGTGATCGGCTACGAAGTGCTGCTGCGCTGGAACCATCCGGAACGCGGCATGGTATCGCCAGGCGAATTCATCCCGCTCGCCGAGGAATGCGGCGCCATTCTGCCGATCGGCGAATGGGTGTTGCGCGAGGCCTGCCGTGAAGCGGCGACCTGGGACAGCCAGCACAAGATCGCCGTGAACCTCTCGCCGGTGCAGCTGGCAAATGGCGACGTCGTCAGCCTCGTCCATGCGATCCTCGTCGAAACCGGGCTCGACCCGAAACGGCTCGAGCTCGAGATTACCGAATCGACGATTATCGACGACAAGCAGCGCGCGCTGTTGACGCTGCGCGAGATCAAGGCGCTTGGCGTGACGATCGCCATCGACGATTTCGGCACGGGTTACTCCTCGCTAGAGACATTGCGGTCGTTCCCCTTCGACAAGATCAAGCTCGACAAGAGCTTCATGTCCGAGGTCGAAGGCAGCCCCCAGGCAAAGGCGATTATTCGCGCCATCCTCGCCCTCGGCCACAGCCTCCAGGTACCGGTGCTCGCCGAAGGGGTGGAAACCCAGAAGCAGCTCGACATTCTCATTGCCGAAGGCTGCGACGAGGCGCAGGGCTATCTCCTCGGGCGGCCGGCGCCGATCGGTTCCGTCGTTGGGGTCAGGACCGAGGCCGCCTGACGCGTTCGGCAAACGGCGAAAGCGGGAGAGTGGGATTGATACCCCTTCTGCCCTGCCGGGCATCTCCCCCACAAGGAGGGAGATTGGCTGGAAAACGCCGTTCTGCCCCACGCCCAGCGTGCCTATGCCGAAATAAAGGGACCTGCAAAGTCCATGTAAGGATATTTGATGGCGGGACATTGCCACTTGCCGATCTCCACCCTTGTGGGGGAGATGCCCGGCAGGGCAGAGGGGGTGCCTCCGACCGTAGCAACGATTCCACAAGAGGCGCGGCGCTGGCATGAAGTCGTCGGCTTGCCGCCGAGTGTGAACGCCCGGTGGTGCCCGGCGGCGCTTGCCCAGCGAGGCGAATGGCATGAAGGAATCCTCGCCGACGAAATCCTGAAAAGCAAAAAGGGCGGCTCGAGAGCCGCCCTTCCGATCCGGATGGATCACCTGCGCTAAGGCTTTCGCCTTATCACATCATGTCCATGCCGCCCATTCCGCCCATGCCGCCCGGCATGGCCGGAGCGTCCTTCTTCGGCAGCTCGGCGATCATGGCTTCGGTGGTGACGAGCAGGCCCGCAACCGAGGCTGCGTCCTGGAGAGCGGTGCGGACGACCTTGACCGGGTCGATGATGCCCATGGCGATCATGTCGCCATACTCGCCGGTCTGAGCGTTGTAGCCGAAGTCGTCGGTGTTCTTCTCGAGGATCTTGCCGACAACGATCGAGGCTTCATCGCCAGCGTTCTCCGCGATCTGGCGGGCCGGAGCCTGCAGAGCGCGACGAACGATGTTGATACCGGCGTCCTGATCGTCGTTTTCACCCTTGACGGTGATCTTGACGGAAGAGCGCAGCAGGGCAACACCGCCACCCGGTACGATGCCTTCCTGAACGGCAGCGCGCGTCGCGTTGAGGGCGTCGTCGATGCGGTCCTTCTTTTCCTTCACTTCGACTTCCGTCGCACCGCCGACGCGAATAACGGCAACGCCGCCAGCGAGCTTGGCAAGGCGCTCCTGCAGCTTCTCACGGTCGTAGTCGGAAGTGGTTTCTTCGATCTGGGCCTTGATCTGGGCAACGCGGCCTTCGATGTCGACCTTCTGGCCGGCGCCGTCGACGATCGTCGTGTTTTCCTTGGAGATCGAGACCTTCTTCGCACGGCCGAGCATGTCGAGCGTGACGTTTTCGAGCTTGATGCCAAGGTCTTCGGAGATCACCGTGCCGCCCGTCAGGATGGCGATGTCTTCGAGCATGGCCTTGCGGCGGTCGCCGAAGCCCGGAGCCTTGACGGCAGCGATCTTCAGGCCGCCACGCAGCTTGTTGACGACGAGCGTTGCAAGAGCTTCGCCTTCGACGTCTTCAGCGATGATGAGGAGCGGCTTGCCGGTCTGAACGACGGCTTCGAGAACCGGGAGCATCGCCTGAAGATTGGAGAGCTTCTTCTCGTGCAGGAGAATGAAAGCGTCTTCGAGGTCTGCGACCATCTTTTCCGGGTTGGTGACGAAGTAGGGCGACAGGTAGCCGCGGTCGAACTGCATGCCTTCGACGACCTCGAGTTCGGTCTCGGCGGTCTTGGCCTCTTCAACCGTGATGACGCCTTCGTTGCCGACCTTCTGCATCGCTTCAGCGATGTCGAGGCCGATCTGCTTTTCGCCGTTTGCCGAGATCGTGCCGACCTGGGCGACTTCTGCCGAGGTGTTGATCTTCTTGGCTTTGGCGAGCAGGTCCTTGACGACTTCGGTGACGGCGAGGTCGATGCCGCGCTTCAGGTCCATCGGGTTCATGCCGGCAGCAACGGCCTTGGCGCCTTCGCGAACGATCGCCTGGGCGAGAACGGTTGCGGTCGTGGTGCCGTCACCGGCGATGTCGTTGGTCTTCGAAGCGACTTCGCGGACCATCTGGGCGCCCATGTTCTCGAACTTGTCTTCGAGTTCGATTTCCTTGGCGACCGAAACGCCATCCTTGGTGATGCGCGGAGCGCCGAAGGACTTGTCGATAACGACGTTGCGGCCCTTCGGGCCGAGCGTCACCTTGACCGCATCGGCGAGGATGTCGACGCCGCGCAGCATCTTTTCGCGCGCGGTACGGCCGAACTTGACTTCTTTAGCTGCCATTTTTGAAAGCTCCTGGTTTCGAAGTTCCGGGACGCACCCGGTTTCAAATTACGGAAGTTGGGGTTGCGGGCCGATCAGCCGATGATGCCCATGATGTCGGCTTCCTTCATGATCAGAAGGTCTTCGCCGTTGATCTTGACTTCGGTGCCGGACCACTTGCCGAACAGGACGCGGTCACCAGCCTTGACGTCGAGCGGAACAACCTTGCCGCTTTCGTCACGGGCACCCGAACCGACAGCCACGATTTCGCCTTCTTGCGGCTTTTCCTTCGCGGTGTCCGGAATGATGATGCCGCCCTTGGTCTTTTCCTCAGACTCGACGCGGCGGACGACAACGCGGTCGTGCAGCGGACGGAAGTTGGTGCTTGCCATTGTCTAATCCCTCGATCAAATGACATTGCGGATCGTTCATCGATCCGGTGGATGGGTGTTAGCACTCCTGCTTAAAGAGTGCTAGCGCCGCCGAGATAAGGCTGGCTACCGAACGAGTCAAGGATCGGCTTCGAGATTTTTTTGCCGGCCGCGAGCGTTGACATGAAATGCCGTTTTTTGTTTGATGGATCTATGGGGTAAGCGAATGCCCCACGAGGCGTCATGCTGGAATTTCGCGTCCAACAGCTATCAAGGACGTCGTATCATGGCCTCGTTCAACTCCATCTCTCCTGAAAAACTTGCCCGGCTGGTCGGCACGCCGAAAGCTCCCGTCCTCATCGATGTTCGCGATGAGGACGATTTCACCGCCGATCCCCATCTCGTACCGTCCTCGTTCCACCGGACGCACGCCGATGCGCCCAAATGGGCGGACGAATACAAAGGACAGTGGGTCGTCGCGCTCTGCAAGCACGGCGGCAAGCTCAGCGAAGGCGTTGCCGCATGGCTTCGGCACGCCGGCGCGTCTGCGGAAATATTGGAAGGCGGTCTCGAAGCGTGGCGCGAGGCGGGTCTGCCTCTCGTCCCGGTGGCGAGCCTGCCGAATGCCGACCCTTCGGGCGGCTCGGTGTGGGTGACGCGATCCCGGCCGAAGATCGACCGCATCGCCTGCCCGTGGCTGATCCGCCGCTTCGTCGATCCGCGTGCCAGGTTCCTCTACGTCTCGCCGGCCGAGGTCGAGGCGGTCGGCGAACGCTTCGACGCAACGCCGTTCGACATCGAAGGCGTGTTCTGGAGCCACCGCGGCGACGATTGCACCTTCGACACGATGGTCAAGGAATTCCGCCTTTCCTTTCCCGCGCTCGAGCACGTCGCCCGGATCGTCCGCGGTGCCGACACGGACAGGCACGAGCTGGAACCGCAAGCGGCCGGTCTTCTCGCCGTATCGCTTGGCCTATCCCGAATGTATGCCGGCGACCTCGAACAGCTCGAGGCGGGGATGACTCTCTATGACGCGCTCTACCGCTGGGCGCGCGATGCGAGAGAGGAGAAGCACGATTGGGTATCGCACGGCGGCAAGGGGAAGCGGACGTGAACGACCAGGTATCGGCGGGCCTTCCGCCCGCCCATCCGACCTTTGCCGAAGCCGCGAAGGTCTGGGCAAGGATCGGCCTGTTGAGCTTCGGCGGGCCGGCCGGACAGATTGCGCTCATGCACCGGGAACTCGTCGAGGAGCGCCGCTGGATCTCGGAAAGCCGCTTCCTGCACGCGCTTAACTATTGCATGCTGCTGCCCGGCCCAGAGGCGCAACAACTCGCCACCTATATCGGCTGGCTCCTACACGGCACGCGCGGCGGGGTGGTGGCGGGCACGCTCTTCGTGATGCCGGGCTTTTTTGTCATCCTGGGCCTCTCGTCCGCCTATGCCCTGTTCCAGGAGACCAATTGGCTTGCGAGCCTCTTCTTCGGCCTTAAGGCCGCGGTGCTGGCGATCGTCATCGAGGCGCTGATCCGGCTTTCCCGCCGGGCGCTGAAAACCGGCTTCGATCGATGGCTCGCCATCCTGGCGTTCCTGGCGCTCTTCGTTTTCGCCGTGCCCTTTCCGCTGGTGGTCCTCGCGGCCGGCATCGCGGGCTATGTCGCTGCCCGCCATGCGCCGGCGCGGCGAGCGGCCGCGCATCAAGCGAAGGCTCCCGATCTTCCCTCCGTTATCGGCGCCGATTACCCCCACGGAAAGCCAAGCTGGGGGAGGGCGGCGGCAGTCATTGCCGTATGGGGCGCCCTCTGGCTGGCGCCCTTCCTCCTGATCGCGGCCATCGTCGGCGGACCGAATGTCTACACAGACATCGGCCTCTTCTTTTCGCAGATGGCGGTCGTCACTTTCGGCGGCGCCTATGCCGTTCTTGCCTATGTCGCACAGCAGGCGGTCGAGACCTATCACTGGCTGCGCCCCGGGGAGATGGTCGATGGCCTGGCGCTGGCGGAGACGACGCCGGGGCCGCTGGTGCTTGTGCTCGCCTTCGTCGGCTTCATGGGGGCGTACCGTGCGCCGATCGGTGTCGATGCGCTGACGTCGGGCGTGCTTGGCGCGACGCTTGCGACTTGGGTGACCTTCGTTCCGTGCTTTCTCTGGATCTTTCTCGGCGCGCCCTATGTCGAGCGGCTGCGCGCCAATGCGGCGCTCTCCGGTGCCCTGTCGGCGATCTCGGCGGCGGTCGCCGGCGTTATCCTCAACCTCGCCGTCTGGTTCGGCCTTCATGTCCTCTTTGGTCGCGTCGAGCGATTGGAGAGCGGCCCGCTCTCGCTTCCCTATCCGGATCCGGCGACGCTTCACCCTGCTGCTCTTTTCTTGACCGTCATTGCGGCCGTTTCGCTTTTCTGGTGGAAGCGCGGCATTTTCCAGACGCTCGCGATCTGTGCGGTGGCCGGCTGGTTGCTGATGCTTGTCTGATTGGCGGCATTTGTCGCCGCCTATCTTGGGAACTGCGGCGTTTTTCTGTAGGCGAGGCTTGTATTCTTGGTCCTTCCTTGCGATGTCAGCCGGGAAGCCGAGTTTGCAGGAAGCCAGGATGGCCGTCAGGATCAACAGTTTTCGGGAAATCGCCAGCCGATACGACGTGGTGCTTTGCGATGTCTGGGGCGTGCTTCACAACGGCGTTCAGGCCTTCGCCTCCGCCTGCGAGGCGCTTGCCGAGGCACGCGCTCAAGGGGTGACGGTCGTCCTCATCACCAATTCGCCGCGGCCGCATCCGAGTGTCAAGGTGCAGATCCGCGGCCTCGGCGTTCCCGATGAAGCCTATGACCGGATCGTCACCTCTGGCGACGTCACGCGGGCATTGATCGCCTCGGCCGAGAAGCGGATTTTCTTCATCGGCGCCGATCGCGATCTGCCCTTGCTCGAAGGATTGGGCACCGAGATCGTTTCGGCGGAAGAGGCCGAGACGATCGTCTGCGCTGGCTTCTACGACGACGAGACCGAAACCCCCGAACACTACCGCGCCACGCTGAGCGGGCTTGCCAAACGGAAAATCCCGTTCATCTGTGCCAATCCCGATCTCGTCGTGGAACGCGGCCATCGGCTGATCCCCTGTGCGGGCGCAATCGCCAAGCTCTACGAGGAACTCGGCGGCGAGGCGCGCATTGCCGGCAAGCCCTACAAGGCGATCTACCGTGCCGCGCTGTCCGAAGCGAAGGTGGTGAGAGGTGCCTTCGATCTCGCGCGGGTCATCGCCGTGGGCGACGGCATGCCGACCGACGTGAAGGGGGCGCAGGACGCCGGTTTCGATTTGCTCTATATCAGCGCCGGCATCCACGCGTTGGAATACATGCACGAAAGCCGCACCGACGAGGCGAAGCTTGCCGCCTTCCTGAAAAAGGAAGGGGCGACGCCGAAGTGCTGGATGCCCCGGCTCGCCTGACAGGGAGACGGCAATGACGGTTTTTCATCGCAACGAGACCCGTGATCCGCTTCCCGAGCGCCTCCACGGCGGCGTGATCGCGATCGGCAATTTCGACGGCGTCCACCGGGGTCATCAGTCGGTGCTGAACCGCGCGCTCGACGAGGCAAAGGGCAGGGGCGTTCCCGGCCTTGTGCTGACCTTCGAACCGCATCCGCGCACCGTCTTCCGGCCCGACCAGCCCGTCTTCCGCCTGACGCCTGCGCCGCTGAAGGCTCGCATCCTCGAGGGGATGGGTTTCGGCGCGGTGATCGAATATCCCTTCGACCGGACCTTCTCCGAGCTTTCGGCGTCCGATTTTATCCATCGCATTCTCCGCGAATGGCTGCACGCATCGCACGTCGTCACCGGTTTCGATTTTCATTTCGGCAAGGGACGCGAGGGCGGCCCGGCCTTCCTGATGGCGGCGGGCGCCCAGGAAGGCTTCGGCGTGACGCTGGTCGATGCCTTCCGCGACGAGAACGCCGCGGTCATTTCCTCGAGCTTCATCCGTTCCTTGCTTGCCGAAGGCGACGTCGCGCATGCCGCCGGCCTGCTCGGCTACCGCTACACGGTCGAAGCGGAGGTGATCGGCGGCAAGAAGCTCGGGCGCACGCTCGGCTATCCGACCGCCAACATGCGCCTGCCGGCCGAAGTCGAACTCAGGAGCGGCATTTATGCGGTGCGGTTCCGCCGCTGGGATGGTTCGCTTTACGACGGGGTTGCAAGCTTCGGCCGCCGCCCGACCGTCGACAGCGACGGTGAAGCGCTGCTGGAGACCTTCGTGTTCGACTTCTCCGGCGACCTTTACGGCGAGGTCTGCGCCGTCTCCTTTTTCGGCCACCTTCGCGACGAAGTGAAGTTCGACGGGCTCGAGCCCCTGATGGTGCGGATGAGGGAGGACGAGAAGGAGGCGCGCGCCCTTCTTTCCGGCGTGCGGCCCTTGAGCGACATCGACCGCCATATCAATTTCGTCTGAAGCGGCGGGTGCACCGGGCCTAAAGAATCGCGCCCTGCTGCGCTCGCGGACCTTTTCAAAAGGGCGAAAACGCCTTAAACAACCGGCCATTATGATTAGGCATCGTCGATTGACCATCGATCAGCGAATTATTGGCCCGGCTTTCCGCGCGCGCTAGAGCGTGCCGGGAGGTCCGGGATTTCGGCGTTTCACGCCCTTCCAGTCATCTTCGAGAGACCGAACCCTTCCGCCTGCGTGACAATCCGCGCGGAAAAGACGAATGCAAAAGACCATGACAGAGACCGCTGAAAAGATCGACTACTCCTCGACGCTCTACCTGCCGCAGACCGAATTTCCGATGCGCGCCGGCCTCCCGCAGAAGGAGCCGGAATTCGTTGCCCGCTGGCAGAAGATGGAGCTCTACAAGAAGCTTCGCGCCTCCGCTGCCGGCCGCGACAAGTTCGTGCTGCATGACGGCCCGCCCTATGCGAACGGCAACATCCATATCGGCCATGCGCTCAACAAGATCCTCAAGGATGTCATCAACCGCTCGTTCCAGATGCGCGGCTTCGACGCCAATTACGTCCCGGGCTGGGACTGCCACGGCCTGCCGATCGAATGGAAAATCGAGGAGAAATATCGCGAGAAGGGCCGCAACAAGGACGACGTCCCGGTCAACGAGTTCCGCAAGGAATGCCGTGACTTCGCCAGCGGCTGGATCCAGGTGCAGACCGAGGAATTCAAGCGCCTCGGCATTGAAGGCGACTTCGACAATCCCTACACGACGATGAACTTCCATGCAGAAGCGCGTATCGCCGGCGAATTGATGAAAATCGCACGGGCCGGCCAGCTCTATCGCGGCTCGAAGCCGGTGATGTGGTCGGTTGTCGAACGCACCGCGCTCGCCGAGGCCGAAGTCGAATATGCCGACGTCGAAAGCGACATGATCTGGGTGAAGTTCCCGGTGACAGAGGGCCCGGATGCGCTTGCCGGCGCCTTTGTCGTCATCTGGACGACGACGCCCTGGACGATTCCCGGCAACCGGGCGGTCGCCTATTCGTCGCGCTATGCCTATGGCCTCTATGAAGTCGCGACGGCCGAAAACGACTACGGTCCGCAGCCGGGCGAAAAGCTGATCTTCGCCAAGCGCCTCGCGGAGGAATCGGCCGCCAAGGCGAAGGTCACCTTCCGCTTCATCCGCGACATCGAAGCCGAGGAGCTTGCGGCAGTCACCTGCTTGCACCCGCTGCACGGCCTCGGCGGTGGATACGCCTTCAAGGTGCCGCTGCTCGACGGCGAACACGTCACCGACGATGCCGGCACCGGCTTCGTCCACACCGCGCCCGGGCACGGCCGCGAGGACTTTGATGCCTGGATGGACGGCGCCCGGTCACTCGAAGCGCGCGGCATCTCCTCTGCGATCCCCTTCACCGTCGACGATGCCGGTTATTTCACCGCCGATGCGCCTGGCTTCGGTCCGGACGCCGAAGGCGGCGCCGGTCGCGTCATCGACGACAAGGGCAAGAAGGGCGACGCCAACGATCGCGTCATCAAGGCGCTCATCGCCCGCCATGCGCTCTTTGCCCGCGGACGCCTGAAGCATTCCTATCCGCATTCCTGGCGGTCGAAGAAGCCGGTCATCTTCCGCAACACGCCGCAATGGTTCGTCTATATGGACAAGGACTTCGGCGACGGCACGACGCTGCGCTCGCGGGCGCTCAACGCCATCGACGAAACCCGTTTCGTCCCGGGCGCCGGCCAGAACCGCCTGCGCGCCATGATCGAGCAGCGCCCGGACTGGGTTCTGTCGCGCCAGCGCGCCTGGGGCGTGCCGATCGCGGTCTTCGCCGATGAGCAGGGTGAAATCCTCGTCGACGACGCCGTCAATGCGCGGATCCTCGAGGCTTTTGAGAAGGAAGGGGCCGATGCCTGGTTCGCTGAGGGAGCGAAGGAACGCTTCCTCGGAAACGACCACGACCATGCCCGCTGGAACCAGGTTATGGACATCCTCGACGTGTGGTTCGATTCCGGCTCGACCCACACCTTCACGCTCGAAGACCGTACAGATCTGAAATGGCCGGCCGATGTCTATCTCGAGGGTTCCGACCAGCACCGCGGCTGGTTCCACTCCTCGCTGCTGGAAAGCTGCGCGACCCGCGGCCGCGCGCCCTACAACGCCGTTGTCACCCATGGCTTCACCATGGACGAGAAGGGCGAGAAGATGTCGAAGTCGAAGGGCAACACGGTCACGCCGCAGGAAGTGATGAAGGATGCCGGCGCCGACATCCTGCGCCTGTGGGTGATGACCACCGACTACTGGGAAGACCAGCGCCTCGGCAAGACGATCATCCAGACGAACATCGATGCCTACCGCAAGCTCAGGAACACCGTCCGCTGGATGCTCGGCACGCTCGCCCACGACAAGGGCGAAGTGATCGCGCTTGCCGAGATGCCGGAGCTCGAGCAGCTGATGCTGCATCGCCTTGCCGAACTCGACCGGCTGGTGCGCGAAGGCTACGACGCCTTCGACTTCAAGCGGATCGCCCGCGCGCTGATCGATTTCTCGAATGTCGAACTTTCGGCCTTCTATTTCGATATCCGCAAGGACGCGCTCTACTGCGATGCGCCTTCGTCGCTCCGCCGCCGCGCCGCGCTGCACGTCATCCGCACGCTGTTCGATTGCCTGGTGACCTGGCTCGCGCCGATGCTGCCCTTCACCGCCGAGGAAGCCTGGCTTTCCCGTAACCCGGAAGCCCTCTCGGTGCATCTCGAGCAATTCCCGCCTGTGCCGGCGGAATGGCGCAACGATGCGCTGGCCGAGAAATGGCGGAAGATCCGCGAAGTGCGCAAGGTCGTCACCGGCGCGCTCGAGATCGAGCGCAAGGACAAGCGCATCGGCTCCTCCCTGGAAGCCGCTCCGCTCGTCCACGTCGCCGATCCGGATCTGAAGGCCGCCCTCGAAGGCCAGGATTTTGCCGAGATCTGCATCACCTCGGCGATCGGGATCGACGACGCCGAGGGGCCGGAAGGCGCGTTTACCTTGCCGGAAGTGGCGAAGGTCAGCGTCGTGCCGAGGCTGGCCGAAGGCCGCAAATGCGCTCGCTCCTGGCGGATCACCACGGATGTCGGCTCCGATCCGCTCTATCCGGAAGTGTCGGCCCGCGACGCCGCCGCACTGAGGGAACTTGGCTTCAAAGCGTGATGGAACGTCCCGGGTGAATTGCGCTTGGCGCATTCATCCGGTACAACCTGCCCGAAATTTGGCGGATTTTTCCGCCATGGGGGCGTTTAATGGCCGCGGCGGGCGCGGTGCGGCGGGGCTTAAGGGAACTTTATGGAAATGACGCGAGCGTTGCGGGTGTCTGCGAGCATTGCTGCTGTCGTGGCGGGGAGCCTGGCGCTTTCCGGCTGCATCGGCGGCCCGACCTACGGCACGGACAAGACGGCCGGCGAACAGCTCGTCGACGATCTCGGCAGCGCCATCAGCCTGGCGCCGCCGAAAAAGGATCCGGTCAAGTACCAGCCGCGCGCCGGCCTTGTGTTGCCGCCGCAGGGAGAGCAGGCTTCGCTCATCCAGCCGCAGCAGTCGCTCGCAAGTCGCGAAACCAATCCCGAGTGGGTCGAGTCCCCCGAGGAGGTGCGCGAGCGCCTGCGCGAAGAGGCCGACGCCAACAAGAACAATCCGAACTACGTCTCGCCGCTTGCCAAGGCAAGCGCCAACGGCCGCCGTCTTTCTGCCAAGGAGCAGCAGGCGGCCTATCGCGAGGCCCGCAAGATCGAGATGGGCGCCTATTCCGACAAGCGCCGTTTCCTGAGCGACCCGCCGCTCGAGTATCGCCGGCTGCCCGAGGCCTCGGAAACGGATCTCGGCGAGCCGGAGAAGGACAAGGAGCGCCGGCGCAAGAAGGCGGCGCAAGTCGCCAACAGTGGCAGCAAGTGGTACTGGCCGTTCTAAGCCATGGCCATCAGCATTCGCGATGCGGTCCCGGCCGATGCGGCAACGATCCTGCGCTTCATCACCGACCTCGCCATCTATGAGAAGGCCGAGGACGAGGTCGAGGCGACTGTCGAACTTCTGACGGATTCGCTCTTCGGGACCGGCTCGGTCAGCCGGGCGATCATCTGCGAGGTCGATGGCGCGCCGGCCGGCTTCGCCATTTGGTTCTACAACTATTCGACCTGGCAGGCGCGCAAGGGTCTCTATCTTGAAGATCTGTATGTTACGCCCGAGCACCGCGGCTCGGGAGCGGGCAAGATGCTGCTCAAGCACCTGGCCCGTATCGCGCTTGCCGAGGGCTGCGGCCGCTTCGAGTGGAGCGTTCTCGATTGGAACGAGCCGGCGATCCGTGTCTACGAGGCGATCGGCGCCGAGCCGCTCTCGGAGTGGACGCGCTACCGGCTGACGGGCAAGGAGCTTGAGGCGCTCGCCTCCAGCTGACTGTTGCTATCATCGCCGGGCGGCGAAAAAACCGCGAAGCAGCTCGGCCGCCTCGCGTTCGCCGAGGCCGGAATAGACGTCCGGCACATGATGGCAGGTCGGCGAGCCATAGAACCTGACGCCACTTTCGACGGCGCCGCCCTTCGGGTCCTCGGCGCCGTAGTAGAGGCGGCGTATGCGGGCAAACGAGATTGCCGCCGCGCACATGGTGCAGGGTTCGAGCGTCACATAGAGATCGGCGCCGGAGAGCCGCTCGTCGCCGACGGCGGCCGCCGCCTGGCGGATCGCCTCGATCTCGGCATGGGCCGTAATGTCCCGCAATTCGCGCGTGCGGTTCCCGGCCGCAGCGACGACTTCGCCGTCGAGCACGACGACGGCGCCGATCGGCACTTCGCCGCGCGCCGCCGCCTTCCGGGCTTCGTCTAGCGCCGCATCCATGTAGCGCGTCGTTTCCGCCATCACTTGCTCATAATTTCTCTTAACCCGTGGCCTTCGACCTGATAGGACAGCCGCAAAAGGCAGGCAACAGAAATGACATCCAAAGACAAGTCCACCGGGCCCGGCAAGGGAAAAGGTCGGAAAGGCAATTTTCCTTCAGGCGAGAAGAAGGCCAACGCGGCACGGCCCGGCAAGAGCGCGGCGCCGGGAGCCGACGTCGGCGCCGACGAGCCGCAACGCATCTCGAAGATCCTGTCGCGCGCCGGCGTCGCCTCGCGCCGCGACGTCGAGCGGATGATCATGGAAGGGCGCGTCAAGCTTAACGGTGTCGTGCTCGAAACCCCGGTTGTCAATGCGACGCTTGCCGACAGGATCGAGGTCGACGGCCATCCGATCCGCGGCATCGAGCGGACGCGCCTGTGGCTCTATCACAAGCCGGCCGGCCTGGTAACGACCAACGCCGACCCTGAAGGCCGTCCCACCGTCTTCGACAACTTGCCGGACGAGTTGCCGCGGGTGCTGTCGATCGGCCGCCTCGACATCAATACAGAGGGCCTGCTGCTCCTCACCAACGACGGCGGGCTGGCGCGCGCGCTCGAATTGCCGGCCACCGGCTGGCTGCGGCGGTACCGCGTCCGCGCCCATGGCGACATCGATCAGCAGGAACTCGATCGTCTGAAGGATGGCATCGCCGTCGACGGCGTCCTCTATGGTGCGATCGAGGCGACGCTCGACAGGGTCCAGGGTTCCAACGTCTGGATCACCATGGGCCTGCGCGAAGGCAAGAATCGCGAGATCAAGAACGTGCTTGGGGCGCTCGGCCTCGACGTGAACCGCCTGATCCGCATTTCCTATGGCCCGTTCCAACTCGGCGAACTGCCCGAGGGGCACGTCCAGGAAATCCGCGGCCGCACGCTCAGGGATCAGCTCGGTCCGCGCCTGATCGCGGAATCGAAGGCGAATTTCGACGCGCCGCTCTACAATGATCAGCCCGCCGCAGAGGAGAGGGAGGTCCACAGCGAGGACATTCCTGAAAAGGGCAAGCCGCAACGCGGCGCCTGGCGTGAAAAGCCCGAGGACAAGCGCGAACGGGCGCTTGCTCGCCTTGATACCCAGCGTGACGACGGCCGCTCCCGCGATCGCCGCGATCGTCCCCGCGAAAAATTCGAGGATCGCCCGGCCCGGGCGCCGGCGAAACGCAGCCGCACGGCGAATGTCTGGATGGCCCCGGGTGCCCGCCCAGTCGCCGAAAAGAAGCCGAAGGCGGCCGAGGACGATGCTTCGCCGAAACCCGCCCGTCGCGAGCGCCCGGAGGGTGCGCCGAAGACCAAGCGTTACGGCCGCACGAAGGATGGCGCGGCCACGAAGACTTCGGCAAAGTTCGATCCCGACCGCAAGGCAAGTGCCGGCAAGGGTGCTGCTCGGCCGGACCGCGCCCCGCGTCCGCCGGTCAAACGCGCCGATGAGGATGGCGACTGGATCAGCGCCAGCGAACCGGTCCGCCGCAAAGACGATGCCCGCGACGGCGGTTTCGAGCGGCGCCGGCCCTTCGATCCCAACGAGCGGAAATCGCGGGATCACGGCGATCGCCCGCCGCGTCGCGAGAGCAGCGAGCGCCCTCGTGGCGAGCGTCCGGCACGGACCGCCGGCGACAAACGCGCATTTTCGGAGAAGCCGCGGACAAGCCGCCGCAAGGACGATGTCCGCGAGGGCCGCGAAGGCGGAGATCGCCCCTTCGGCGACAATCCTCGTGGAAAGCCTGCCAGCGGCAAGCCGGTGGGAGGGAAGTCCTTCGGTCAGCGTTCCGGTGGTCCGCGTGGCGGCAAGCCTGGCGGCGGCAAGCCCGGTGGCGGCAGACCGGGTGGAGGCAAGCCTGCCGGCAGCAAGCCCGGCGGTCGTACGGGCGGCGGCAGGCCGCGCGGCAAGGGGAAGTAACCGGCCGTGCGCGTCGTCGGCGGAGAGTTTCGGGGCCGCACGCTCGCGAGCCCCAAGTCCAACGACATCCGGCCGACCACCGACCGGACGCGCGAGAGCCTGTTCAACATTCTCGGCCACAGCTATCCCGAGGCGCTTGACGGCACCCGGGTCCTCGATCTTTTTGCCGGCACGGGTGCAGTCGGACTCGAGGCCCTGTCGCGAGGCTGCCGCCAGGCGCTCTTCGTCGAACAGGGGGTCGAGGGCCGCGGGCTCATCCGCGTCAATATCGAAACGCTCGGCTTGCAAGGCCGCGCCAAGATCTTTCGCCGCGATGCGGTCGATCTCGGCTCGGTCGGCACGATGGAGCCCTTTCATCTCGTCTTCGCCGATCCGCCCTATGGAAAAGGTCTCGGAGAACGTGCGCTGGAGTCGGCCGTGGCCGGCGGATGGCTCGTCCCCGGCGCGCTCGTGGTGCTGGAAGAGCGGAGCGACGTGCGGCCGCGTTTGTCCGCAGCCTTCGAGCAGCTCGACGATCGCGCCTTCGGCGATACGCGAATGCATTTCTACCGATTTCTAGGCGCCTGATCTAAGTTGGGCGGGCGGTGAGACCCGCCTGATCCCGCCCTTTGGCACCGCTGTAGCGGCGCAGACGGAACGGAGAGCATCGATGGAGCAGCACGTATCTGCGCAGCGCAACAGGCCCGACGGCAGGGACGAGCCGACGATCGCGCTTGCGCTTGGCGGGGGCGGTGCCCGCGGCTTTGCTCATATCCATGTCATCGCGGCGCTGGACGAGATGAGGATCCGGCCTACGGCGATCGCCGGCTCGTCGATCGGCGCGATCATGGGCGCGGGCATGGCGGCCGGCATGACCGGCAAGGAGATCCGGGACTACACGTTTGCGACCGTCGGCAATCGCGGCGAAATTCTGAACCGGCTGTGGCAGCTTCGGCCGAGCAGCCTGTCGGAAGCCGTGTCGAGCGGCTTCCGCCTCGGACAATTCAACATTGAACGGGTGCTGAAAGCCTTTCTGCCGGAGGCGATCCCGCCACACTTTTCCGACCTGCTGATACCGCTGAAAGTCACCGCGACCGATTACTACGGGCAAACCGAGCGCGTCTGTGAACAGGGAGACCTGCACAAAGCGATCGCCGCCTCCTGCGCCCTGCCGGCGATCTTCACGCCGGTGAAGATTGAGGGCCGCGTGATGATCGATGGCGGCATGTACAATCCGGTTCCCTTCGACCACTTGCGTGACCTCGCCGACATCGTCATCGCCGTCGATGTCGTCGGCGGTCCCGATGGGGACGGCAAGACGATTCCGAGCCGCATCGACACCCTGTTCGGCGCGAGCCAGTTGATGATGCAGTCGATCATCGCCATGAAGATGAAGGCCGGCGCCCCCGACATTCTGCTCCGCCCGGATGTCGGCCGCTTCCGTGCCCTGGATTTCCTGCGTGCCCGCGAGGTGCTCGCGGCGACGGCTGCCACGAAGGAGCATTTGAAGCGGGCGCTCTCCGAGCGGATCGAGCAATGGCAAGCGAATCGCTGATTTCCGCCCGCCCCACCGCGTTCCGGTTCAGTCGGCACCGGCCAGCGTTTCGCCGGCTCGTCCATTCTCTGCCGCCGGAAGCTGGGGCAGGATCCGCTCCTCGGTCTCCGCCGTGTGGTTGACGTCCCGCTTCGGCTTGACCAGCGGTTCCGGACGCACCGGCTCTGAATGCAGCATGTGGCGGCCTGCCGTGATGCCCTCGGCCTCCTGCAGCACCAACCGCGCCTCGTCGCGGCGGCGGATGTCGTCCATGATGGCGATCGCCTCCTCGCCGTTGACGCCGAGCGCCTCGATCGTCTTGCGGCCGAACAGCAGCCCGGACTCGAAAGTCTCGCGCAACTCGTATTCGACGCCCTGGGCGCGCAGTTCCAGCGTATGCAGGCGATCGTAGGAACGCGCGAAGATCCGGGCGTTCGGGTATTCCGCCTGCACGAGGCTGATGATCCTGTCGGTGATCTCCTTCTTCTGGGTACAGACCGCGACGATCTTCGCCTTCTCGATGCCGGCCGCCCGCAGAACGTCGAGGCGCGTACCGTCGCCGAAGTAGATGCGGAAGCCGAAGGTCGCAGCCTGGCGGACGCGTGCGGCGGAATGGTCGATAATCGTCACGTCGCGGCCGCCGGCCAGAAGGATCTGCGCGGCGATCTGCCCGAAGCGCGAAAAGCCGATCATCAGGACGTCGGCGCCGGCGCCTTCGAAATTCTCCTCCATCTCGTCTTCCAGATCATCCTGTTCGCGCAGCAGCCGCCTCGAAATGAGCGCCGCAACCGGCGTCAAGGCCATAGAAAGCGTGACGATTGCGACGAGCAGGGAGGCGAGGCCTTGGGTGAAGACGCCGGCAACAGCGGCGGCCGTGAAGAGCACGAAGCCGAATTCGCCGCCCTGCGGCAGCAGCAGGCCGATGCGCACCGCATCATTGTGGTGAGAACCGGTCGCGCGGCAAAGGCCGTAGAGGACCAGGCTTTTCACCACCATCAGCAGCGGCACGGCGACAAGGATCAAGAGATAGTTCTCGGCGACGACGCCGAGTTGCAGCGACAGTCCGACCGCCATGAAGAACAGCGCCTGAAGGATACCGCGAAACGGCTCGATGTCGGCCTCGAGTTCATGGCGGTAGGAGGATTCCGCCAGCAGCACACCTGCAAGGAACGCGCCCATCGCCATCGAAAGGCCGGCCAATTGCATCATCGTCGCCGCTCCCATGACGACGAGCAGCGCGGCGGCGATCATCACGTCGCGGGCCCCTGTGCGGGCGATCACCTGGAACAGCGGATTGAGCAGATAGCGGCCAGCCGCATAGAGAGCGGCAATCGCGGCGATCGCAATTGCGAAGTCTTCGAACGGCGTTGTTGTCGCCTCCGGCGCGCGCGTCGCCATCAACGGGATCAAGGCGAGTAGCGGAACGATCGCCAGGTCCTGGAGCAGGAGGATGGAAAAGGCGCGCTGACCGTAGCGGGTGTTTGTATCGTTGTTCTCTTCGAGGATCTGCATGGCAAAGGCCGTCGACGAAAGCGCCAGGCCGAAGCCGGCAATGACGCTGCCGGCCCAAGGGAGCAGGCCGAAGAACTCGATGAGGAAAGACAGAACGAGGCCTGTCGCCACCACTTGTGCCGTGCCCAGGCCAAAAATGTCGCGCCGCATCTGCCACAGTCGCGACGGCTTCAACTCAAGGCCGATGATGAACAAGAGGAAGACGACGCCGAGTTCCGATACGTGAAGAATCTCTTCGCCCTCGGTAATCGACTGGGCGACCGGGCCGATCACGATGCCTGCCGCGAGATAGCCGAGAATCGTGCCGAGCCCGAGACGCTTGAACAGCGGCGCAGCAACGACGGCGCCGGCGAGCAACATCAGCGCCTGAGTGTAGAGGATCGGTGTCTGCATTGCGCGCGGCTTTCATCATGGAGGCTCTCGAACCTGCCCTTGGCGGGCGCGGCGAGGCGGAATGTCATACTATGCGGAGAGGGGAATCATCGTGATGCCCTTGATGCATGCTCCAGTGCACAATAAATGGGGCAGGAATGAAAGGCCTAATCATGTCCGAGACGATCGATTCCGCCATCCTCGAGAAACGCGCCGCCGAACTGGTGGACCGTGCGCGGCAGGCCGGTGCGGAGGCCGCCGACGCGGTCGTCGTACGCGGCCGCTCCCGCTCGGTTTCGGTGCGGCTCGGCAAGGTCGAGGCGACGGAGGCCTCCGAAAGCGACGATTTTTCGCTCCGGGTCTTCGTAGGGCGGCGTGTCGCCAGCGTCTCGGCCAATCCGGGTTTCGATCTGAAAGTCCTGGCCGAGCGCGCGGTGGCGATGGCCAAGGCCTCGCCGGAGGATCCTTACGCCTCGCTCGCCGATCCCGATCGCCTGGCGAGATCCTATCCGGACCTGGATCTTTTCGACACGCGCGAGGTTTCGAGCGAGGCGCTCACCGAAGCGGCGCTTGCAGCCGAGGCGGCAGCGCTTTCCGTGTCCGGCGTCACCAATTCGAGCGGCGCCAGCGCTTCCGCCGGCATGGGCGGGCTCGTGCTGGTGACGTCGCACGGGTTCTCAGGCTCCTATATGGCGACGCGGTTCGGCCGCTCCGTCAGCGCCATCGCCGGCGAAGGCACCAGGATGGAGCGCGACTACGACTATGACAGCCGGCTCTATTTCGACGAACTCCGCGGCGCCGACGATATCGGACGGGTGGCCGGCGAGCGGGCAGTGGCGCGCCTCAACCCGCGGCAGGTCGCTACCGCCAAGAACGTGACCGTCGTCTTCGATCCGCGCATGGCTCGCGGCTTCGTCGGCCATCTGGCAGGCGCCATCAATGGCGCCTCGGTCGCCCGCAAGACGAGCTTTCTCAGGGACATGATGGGCAAGCAGATCATGAAGGCCGGCATTGCCGTCACGGACGATCCGCAGATCGTGCGCGGTTCGTCGTCGCGCCCCTTCGACGGCGAGGGGGTCTCCGGCTCGAAGCTGTCCATGGTCGAGGATGGCGTGCTGAAGCACTGGTTCCTCTCGACGTCCGCGGCGCGTGAACTGGGGCTGGAAACCAACGGGCGCGGCGTCCGTGGCGGCCCGGCGGTCAATCCGGCCTCCACCAACCTCGCCCTCGAACCGGGCACGATTTCCCGCGACGACCTGATCCGCGGCGTCGGCACGGGAATCTACGTCACCGAGCTCATCGGCCAGGGCGTTAACATGGTGACCGGCGAGTACAGCCGCGGCGCCTCCGGCTTCTGGATCGAGAACGGCGAGATCACCTTCCCCGTCTCGGAGGTGACGATCGCTTCCAATCTCAAGCACATGTTCATGGCCTTGACGCCTGCCGACGACATCGACAGGAAGTTCGGTACGGCCGCACCGACCCTCGCGATCGAGGGCATGACGCTTGCCGGAAGTTGAGTGCGGGACCGTAGGTTCCGCCAGTTAGAGGCGCGGGGAATCGTCCCGGCGCTGAAGGAGTCGAATGTCAGAAGCAGCCCTCCAGACCCGACCCAGCTGGGACGAGGATCTCAAGCTCATCCTTGCCGCAGCGGTGGCAGCAGGCGATACGGCGCTCGGCTATTTCCGAAAGACCGTGGACGTCCGCTGGAAGAATGAGGGCCGCTCCCCCGTGAGCGAGGCCGACCTCGCCGCAAACGATATTCTGAAGACAAGGCTGCTCGCCGCCCGGCCGGACTATGGCTGGCTTTCCGAGGAAACCGACGACGACGCGACGCGCCTTTCCCGCGACACCGTCTTCGTCGTCGATCCGATCGACGGCACCCGTGCCTTCATCTCCGGCAAGGACCTCTGGTGCGTCAGTGTTGCGGTCGTTCACCGGGGCCAGCCGACGGCGGGCGTGCTCTATGCGCCGGCACTCGGAGAAATCTACCAGGCGACCCTTGACGGGGAGGCGCGCAAGAACGATGCGGCGATCAGCGTCCGTGACCCCTTGCCGAACGAGCGGCTGCAGGTGGCGATGGCCGAGGACATCGCCGGGAGGCTTGCCGCCCCCTATCGCGATCGGCTGGCGCGCGTGCCGCACGTCCCGTCGCTCGCCTACCGCCTGGCGATGATCGCCGACGGCCGCATCGACGGCACGATCGTCAAGAAGAACGCGCATGATTGGGATCTGGCCGCCGCCGATCTCGTTCTGGCACGCGCCGGCGGGGCGCTCCGGGGCCTCGACGGTATGCCTCTGTCCTACAATCGCCCCATTGTCAGTCATGGAGTTCTCGGGGCCGGATCCGGGTCGGCGCTGCCTGCATTGCTCGCCGCCTCCAAGCCGTTCGACGCCCATTGACCTTTGGGTGCTAATGCCGCAAACCAACGCCGACGTCTCAAAGAACAATGGGGAAACAATGGCTCAGAATACCGAGAAGAAGCAGCTCTTGCACCTCGTCTTCGGCGGCGAATTGACGACGCTCACCGACGTGCAGTTCCGCGATCTCAACAACCTCGATATCGTCGGTATCTTCCCCGACTACGAGAGCGCCCATGTAGCCTGGAAGGCCAAGGCGCAGATGACCGTCGACAACGCCCATATGCGTTATTTCATCGTCCACATGCACCGGCTGCTCGACCCGGAAAATGATTGATGTCTTGGTGAGCGCGGGTAGGGGCGAGCATTGATGAGCAGCCTGCGCGCACGGCTTGCGCTTTCCACCTATCGCTGGCTCGGCACGGCGATCTACCCGTTCGTCGGACCCTACCTGGCCCTGCGCGCGGCAAAGGGCAAGGAGGATCCGGCCCGTCGCCGCGAGCGCTACGGCCATGCAAGCGCGCCGCGCCCGCCCGGGCCGCTCGTCTGGTTTCATGCCGCGAGCGTCGGCGAAACGGTCGCGGTAACCCCGCTGATAAAGGAAATCCGCCGCCGCGGCATTGCCGTGGTCCTGACCACCGGGACGACCACCTCGGCGCGGGTGGTAGCCGAGCGCCTCGGCAAGGCTGTCATCCATCAATATGTGCCGCTCGATCTCAAGCCGGCCGTCAGCCGTTTCCTCGAATATTGGCAGCCGGACCTGGCGATCATCGCCGAATCCGAAATCTGGCCGATGACGATCGTCGAACTGGGTCGGCGCCACATTCCCCAGGTTCTGGTCAATGCGCGGCTGTCGGACCGGACCTTCGCCCGCTGGAAGAAGCGGCCGTCGCTTGCCGATGCGCTGTTCGAGAACCTGGCGCTCGTGATCGCCCAGTCCGATATCGATGCGGAGCGCTTCCGCACGCTTGGCGCGCTGCCGGTGATGGTCTCGGGCAATCTCAAGGTCGATACCGACGCGCCGCCGCACGACCCGCAGGCGCTTCGCGACTATGCGCAGCAGATCGGTTCGCGCAAGACGTGGGCGGCAATCTCCACTTTCGAGGGCGAGGAAGAGGCGGCCGGGGTTGTCCATCACGCGCTCAAGCCGCGCAACGGCCTCTTGACCATCGTCGTACCGCGCCATCCCGAGCGCGGCGATGCCGTCGAAGCGGCGTTGGCCGCCAAGGGGCTCAAGGTTGCCCGCCGGACGCGGGGCGATCGCCTGACGCCGGACGTCGATATTTTTCTCGGCGACACGATCGGCGAGATGGGGCTCTATCTGCGGCTGACCGAGGTCGCCTTCGTCGGCCGTTCGCTCTTTGCCGAGGGCGGGCAGAATCCGCTGGAGCCGGCCATGCTCGGTTGCGCGGTACTTTCGGGCGGCAACGTCCAGAACTTCCGCGAGACCTACCAGATGCTTGCCATGAACGGCAGCGCCAAGATCGTACGCGACGTCGAAATGCTGGCGAAGGGAGTCAACTACCTGCTCGGCAACGACGACATGCGTCGCTCGATGATCGACGCGGGGCTTGAGACCGTGCAACAGATGCGGGGCGCATTGACGGCGACGATGAGGGGGCTCGAGCCCTATATTAACCCGCTGGTGGTGAAGGCGCGGCTGGAGCCGCGCGTCGAGAGCTGAAAACGGATGGGACCATGGCTGCGGGCAACGGCATCGCCGGAATATTGTTCGACAAGGACGGCACGCTTCTCGACTACGCGAAGAGCTGGGTTCCCGTGAACTACGAACTGGCGCGAATTGCCGCCAGGGGTGACGATGCGCTCGCAAGAATTCTGCTTCGGGCCGGCGGCATGGACCCGGATACGGGCCACGTCGCACCCGACAGCCTGCTCGCGGCCGGCAACACGGTCGAGATTGCGACCGGCATGGTCGAGGCCGGCGCGCCGTTCACCGTGGAAGAACTGACGGCGCTGTTCGACGGCCTTTTTGCGAGCTCCGCCGACTATGCGGTGCCGGTGACCGACCTCGGCGCCTTTTTCGCTGCCCTCCATGCGAAGGGCTACCGTCTCGGCGTCGCCTCGAGCGACAACGAGCGGTCCATCCGCGAGACGGCGAAGCGCTTCGGCTTCGAGACCTATCTGCACTACATTGCCGGTTACGACAGCGGTTACGGCGTCAAGCCGCAGCCGGGCATGGTCCTCGGCTTCTGCGCCGCGACCGGGCTGACGCCTCAGCAGGTGGCCGTGGTCGGAGACAACAATCACGATATGCATATGGGCCGCGCTGCCGGCGCCGGCCTGACCATTGCGGTTCTGACCGGCACCGGCTCGCGTCAGTCGCTGGCCGGGGCTTCCGACCATTGCCTGGCCGATATCACCGAGCTTGAAGCAGTGCTCTGACTCCGTTGACCGGCTTGCCTTTTTTCGCATTCTGAAGTCTCTTGTGGCGTCGTCGGCCCATGGCCGGCGAGAGACGGGTCAGGAGCGCCTCGCGGCGCATGGAGCAGCAAGAGCCGCGGAGGCAGCATATTCAAATGGTTTCCGAAGCGCCTCCGTTCTGGTGGACAAAGGCCGATTGGCGGGCCTACGCGCTGTGGCCTTTCTCCTGGGTCTACGGCCGCGTCGCCGCCATCCGCATGGACCGGGCGCGCCGCGCCATGCCGCCCGTACCGCTGATCTGCGTCGGCAATTTCACCGTCGGCGGCGCCGGCAAGACGCCGACCGCAATTGCGTTGGCGCAGGCGGCCAAGGCGCGGGGGCTGAAGCCGGGTTTCCTCAGCCGCGGCTATGGCGGCTCCCTGGACGTGACGACAGTCGTCGATCCCGCCCATCACCGGGCCCGGGACGTCGGCGACGAGCCACTGCTGCTTGCGCGAGAGGCCCTGACCGTCGTGTGCCGCCGCCGCGTCGACGGCGCTCGCAGGCTCGCCGCCGAAGGCGCCGACATCATCATCATGGACGATGGCTTCCAGAGCGCTCGCCTCACCTTCGATTTCGCCCTGCTGGTGATCGATTCCGTCCGCGGCATCGGCAATGGCCATCTGGTGCCCTCCGGGCCGGTCAGGGCGCCGATCGCCGACCAGCTTCGCCACGCCACTGCGCTTCTGAAGATTGGCCACGGTCCGGCCGCCGATCGCCTGATCCGCCGTGCGGCGCGCGCCGGCAAGGCCGTCTATGTCGGGGACACGGTGCGGCTTGACGATCAATCGCTGTCCGGCGTCACGGTCCTGGCCTGGGCGGGCATTGCCGACCCGGAGAAGTTTTATCGCACGGTCCGGGAGACGGGTGCAATCGTCGAGGAGACGCGGAGTTTCCCGGATCATCACCATTTTTCAGAGGACGAGATCGCCGATCTCATCGATCATGCCGCAAGCCGGGGCTACACGCTGGTGACCACGGCCAAGGACATGGTCCGCCTCGAGCCCGGCCAAGGGCGAGCGGCGGAACTCGCCGCCAACAGCCGGGTCATCGAGATCGAGGTGCGTTTCGACGATCCGTCAGCGCCCGCCAAGATCATCGAGGCTACGCTTGTCGCGGCGCGGGCACGCAAACTGCATGCGACCGGGAAGGCTTTGAAATAGATGCCTCAGGGCTGTCGTGCGGGCAGCGCCCCGGCACGCCGTTCGGCTTCAAGGGAGGCGGCGGCGTCGATGTAAGGCTCCTGCCGCACCACGCTCCAATAGCGAAGCTCGTCCACCGGGATAGCCTTGCCGGTCGTGGCACAGATGACATGCGAGCCGGCCAGCACGATCTGAAAGTCGCCATCGAGATAACGAATTTTCGCTTCGCGAGAGGAATTTCCGTCAAAGCGGTTCATCATTTGCGTGCTTGCCTCGTCAATGCCCGTTCCCTGATCTATCCCGCCGGTCGCCAAAAGACCAGTCGAATTCGAAATCCGCCGCTAACATGGCCGCGACGCCGCAATGTCAACTCCGTCCAAAAAGCCTTTCGATATCGGCGAGCTTGAGCTCGATATAGGTCGGCCGCCCGTGGTTGCACTGCCCCGATCCGGGCGTCGCCTCCATCTGGCGCAGCAGCGCGTTCATCTCCTCCGTCCGCATGCGCCGGCCGGAGCGGACGGAGCCGTGGCAGGCCATCGTCGCAGCGAGATATTCGAGGCGGCCGGCAAGCCCGTTGGCCGTGTCCCATTCGGCCAGTTCGTCGGCAAGCTGCCGCACCAGTCCTGAGGCGTCCATCTCGCCGAGCATCGCCGGCGTTTCGCGCACCGCGATCGCGCCCGATCCGAAGCGCTCGATCGCAAGGCCGAGCCGTAGGAATTCCTCCGCATGCGCCATCAGCCGGTCGCAATCGTCCTCGGCAAGATCGACGATCTCCGGAATGAGCAGCGCTTGCGCCGGCACCGGCCGCGAGTGCAGCGCCGTCCGCATCGCCTCGAAGACGAGCCGTTCATGCGCGGCATGCTGGTCGACGATGACGAGACCGTCTTCGGTCTGGGCGACGATATAATTCGCGTGGAGCTGCGCGCGTGCCGCACCGAGCGGAAAGGCGGCTTCGCCCGTGCCGTTCGGGCCCTTCGCCTCGGCGGCCGGCGCGGCGGCGCGCGCCGATGGCTGCGAAAAATCCGCAAACGCCGCTTGCGGGGCCTCGGCAAAGCCGCGGGCGGGTTCGCCGAACCCAGTCGGCCGGTAGGGCGAGGCGGCGGCCGTCCAGGGCGCCTGCGCTCGCTGCGGTTCGGCTCGGTACGCTCCAGGCCGGAAGGCGCGCATCATTCCCTGGACGCCGGTTGTCGCTGCGCGGTCGCCGCCGCGCGCCAAAGCCTCGCGGATCGCGCCGATGATAAGCCCGCGGATTAGCCCGGGGTCGCGGAAGCGCACGTCCGATTTGGCCGGATGGACATTGACGTCGACCAAGGCCGGGTCGAGCAGGATCGAAAGCACGGCGACCGGATAGCGCCCCTGCGGAATGGTTTCGGCATAGGCGGCGCGGATGGCCGAGAGGATCAGCTTGTCCTGCACAGGCCGGCCGTTGACGAAGGCATATTGCTGCAGCGAGTTGCCGCGGTTGAAGGTGGGCACCCCGGCAAATCCCGTCAGCCTCGCCTCTTCGCGCTCCGCATCGATCTCGATGGCGTTGTCGCGGAAGTCCTTGCCGAGCACCTGCGCCATGCGCGCCAGCCGGTCGTCGCCGGTCGCCGGGAATTCCAGGGTCGACCGGTCCGCACCGGACAGCACGAACCGCACCTTCGGAAAGGCGATCGCCATGCGGCGGACCACTTCGGAAATCGCCGCGGCTTCGGCCTTTTCCGATTTCATGAACTTGAGCCGCGCCGGCGTAGCGAAGAAGAGGTCGCGCACTTCGACGACGGTCCCGACATTGGCAGGCGAGGGGCGGACCGGCTCGGTCCTGCCGCCCGTCACCGAAATCGCCGCCCCCTCGCTCGCGCCCGCCGTTCGCGTGGTGATCGACAGCCGCGCCACGGATCCGATCGAGGGGAGCGCCTCGCCGCGAAAACCGAGCGTGCGGATCTCCGTGAGCGTATCGGCGATCTTGGAGGTGCAATGCCGGCGGATCGCCAGTTCGAGATCGGCGGGCGACATGCCGCTGCCATTGTCGGTCACCCGGAGCAGCGTCTTGCCGCCCCCGGCCGTGGCGATCTCGACCCTGGTTGCGCCGGCGTCGAGGGCATTTTCGATCAGCTCCTTGGCGGCACTGGCCGGCCGCTCGATGACTTCACCGGCGGCGATTTGGTTGATGAGCGTTTCCGAGAGTTCCTTGATGGCCATGGCCCCATTTTCCAGGATTCGACGGCAGAGGGAAAGGGCCCCTCACGCGTCTTCAGCTGGAGGAAAGCGGTGCTCGTCCCCAGGCAGATCGGCAGAAATCGGATGCCGATTTAATTCCGCCTTAACGTTCTGCTGCGATTTTCCACAACAACCTGAATGATCACGGGTTTTGTTCTTTGGAGCACCGCGGCGTTGCTGGACGCCGCTCGATTCCCGCTCGAAGAGTGCCACGAACGGCCAGCCAGCATGTCCCGAAACGAAACCGCCGCTGCAGCGCCACTTAAGGACGCGGGTGCTGCAATACCCATGCAGTCGGCGAGACGAGGGCAGAGTAATGAACGATGTGGCGTCGGGCGGCGCGGACATCAGCAGGATCGTTCTTGAGTCGAGTTGCGATGCGCTTGGCCTGGCCTTGCTCGTCTGCGGACGGGACGACACGATCCTCTATGCCAGCGCCTCGATGTTGCAGTTTTTCCCCGTCCAGCCTCACCTGTTGAAGCACGGGACGCGGCTTCGCGACTTTCTCGCAGCGGTCTACGATACGGGCCTGCGCCCGGGAACGCTGCCCGAAAACAGCCGGCGGCGTGCGAACCGGGAGGACTGGATCGCCGAACAGATGGGCCTCCATTGGCGTGAGCGCTACGAAAGCGTCGAACGGGCGGGCCGTACGCGCTGGGTCTGCCTGCGCAAGCGCCGCCTGTCGAGCGGCATCGGCATCTTGTCGATCAGCGATGTCTCCGATCAGAAGAAGCGCGAGGAACAGCTGCAAACCGACCTGGAACGGGTCGAACTCACCGAGCAAATCCTCGATGCGCAACCCAATCCCATCTGCGTCAAGGATCGCAATCTGAACTATATCGCCGCGAACCGTGCCTTCTGCGCCATTCACGACGTGGCGCCGGAGGCGATCCTCGGTCGGTCGGCCTGGGACGTCGTGGACGCGGAGCTTGCCGAACGCTTCGAGCAGTCGGATCGGCAGGTGCTGGCGACCGGCCGGCCGCATTCCGAGGCGGAGCACATCGTTCGCGCCGATGGCAGCGACTTGTGGGTGGTGACGCGCAAGTATCGCGTCGGCGTGCCCGGGCGCCACTTCGTCGTCACCTGCATGAACGACGTGACCGACATAGCCGCCTGGTATCATGGCGCGGACGATGGCGGCAGCAATTCGGGGCTGCAGATCCGCGACTACAGCATCTTCACGCCGGCGCAGAATTTCTACGATCCGTTCCGGGCGCTGAACGTCCAGCAGCTCGTTGAAACCGGCTCGATGATCGAGACGCTGCCGGCCCGCGGCCTGCGGGTGCTCTTGGCGACGGCGGACAGCGAAATGGAGGCGCGGATCGTCGCACGCTTACGCGGCTCTGGCCTCGATGCCTGCGCCGTACGAAACCGCGGCGAGCTCGAAGCCTTTGCGGCCGCCGCCGAGGATCACGGCCTGAAGCTCGATATTTTGGTGATGGACGCGGTATTTCCGGCAAGGGATGCGGTCCATGCGGGATGGAAGACCTGCCCGGTGCTCGACGTTTCTGCGGACGCTGATGCAACTGCCCTGCTCGGCGAAATCTTCCGGGCCAGCACCGACCGGCAGCCGCCGCGCTCGCAGTTTCCGCAAGCCGATTGGGAAGTCTCTTTCGAAGGTGATGCGACGGTCCGGACAGGCGCACCCGAAGTGGAGGTTCTCGTTGCCGAGGACAACCAGATCAACCAGTTCGTCTTCGCCCAGATCCTGGACGGCCTCGGAGTCTCGCATCGGATTGCCGCCAATGGCAGGGAAGCGGTGGATCTCTGGCACGAGCTGCAGCCGGCTCTCATCCTCATGGACATATCCATGCCGGTAATGAACGGCTTCGAAGCCGCAGTTGCCATCCGCGACGCGGAAAGGCAGATCGGACGCCGCACGCCGATCGTTGCCGTTACTGCGCAAGCCCTCGACATCGACCTTCAGCAATGCGAAGCGTCGGGAATGGACGATCACATCATGAAGCCGATCAGTCCGGACATGATCGAAGCGTTGCTGCGCAAATATCTGCGTGCCGCCCATGCGCGGCTGACGGCCTGATCGGCACACGACGGGCTCGACCCCAGATTTGACGATCAGCCGATATAGGATTGTTAACCGCCGATTGTCATCGTTTGCTCCACGGTTGCCTTCATCGGCACCACCATCCGGGAGAAACTGCCCAGTCGCTGGCATAGCACCAATTTTCGCGCGTTCACCGCGCGAAGCTGTCGCCCAAGGCTGCAAGAGTTGAGCATCGAAGACATGAGCATGTCGGCCAAACAGTCATTCCCCCGGTCGGACTTCGGTTGCGATCGACGGGACGTGCTCCGTGCGGCACGGGCGCGCGCTCCGGCCGGGGGCGTAGCGCGATGATGGTCGCCGAACTGGCCATCGACCGTCGCGGTCCCGACAGGCTGCCCTTCGTCGATCCGCTGACCGGGCTGGGCAATGCAGAGCAGTTGCGGCACAAGGTCTGTGAGCTTGCCGCCGAACGCGCCAGCGATCCGGCTCCGTTCACCATCGGCCTTGCCAATCTCGACGGCTTCAAGCCGATCAACGATCTTTTCGGGCCGGAGGCCGGCGATCGGATCCTGCGCCAGGTCGCGCAGAGATTGTCGGCCTGCGTTCCGGAAGGGGCGACGGTGATCCGCACGGCCGACGACGAGTTCGCACTGGTGCTGCCGCTCGTCTTCGAGCGCAAGGGTGCCGAGAAACTCGGCCAGATGCTGAAGGAAATCCTCTCTGCGCCATTTGATCTTGGCGACCGCACGGTTCGGCTGTCCGCCTCCTTCGGTTTTGCCGTCTATCCGTTTGCCGGTGCGGTGTTCGAGGAACTCTTGAAAAGCGCCGACACGGCGCTTTACCGTTCGAAACGGCGTGGCCGCGGCCAGATCACGGTCTATTCGCATGAGATCGCCCAGGAGATGAAGCGGGCGACGCAGCTTGAGCAGGCTCTGCGCAACGCGATCATCGCCGAGGAGATCGATGTCCATTTCCAGCCGATCGTGGACCTTCGCAACGACGGCGTGGTTGGTTTCGAAGCGCTTGCCAGATGGTGCGATCCGGATTTCGGCTATGTCTCGCCTTCCGTGTTCGTGCCGCTGGCGGAGGAGCGCGGCTTCATCGAGGCGCTCGCCGAAATGCTGCTGCGCAAGGCGGCACAGACAGCCCTGGCGTGGCCGAAGGAATTGTTTCTCTCCTTCAACCTGTCATCGGCGCAATTGATGGACCCGGCGACGAGCGGCCGTCTCCTGGCGATCGTCAACAAGGTCGGCCTCGACCCGCGCCGCCTGGAACTGGAGATCACCGAAACCGCCGTGATGGCGGATGCCGATGTGGCGCAGAAGATCGTCTCCGAATTGCGGTCCGCCGGGGTGCGCGTGTCGCTCGACGATTTCGGCACCGGTCAGTCGAGCCTCTGCCGCTTGCGCGATTTCTCTTTCGACAAGGTGAAGATCGATCGCGCCTTCGTCTCGCGGATTTCGGCCGATCGGGCTTCGGAACACATCGTCAGGGCGATCGTCTCGATGTGCGAAGGGCTGGAACTCGAGGTCGTCGCCGAGGGCATCGAGGACATCTCCGAAGTGCTGAAGCTGAAAGCGCTCGGCTGCGGCATGGGGCAGGGCTATTTCTACGGCAAGCCGGCCGATGCGGTCGCCACCATGCGCTATCTCTCCGACCGTCACCGCGACGCTGTAGCCCGCTGACCGTCGTCGCGGCCCGCCACATCGTCAGCACGGTCGCGTGCGCCTTCCTTCAGCAGCCAGTCACGAATGCGTCCGGCCTGGCTGTTGAGTTCGCGCGACCGCGGCCACACGACGTAAAAGGCCTGACCGGTCCGCAGCACGTGGCCGGCAACCGGAACGAGGGCGCCTGAGCGCACCTGCCCGGCGATCAGATGGTCCCAGCCAAGGGCGATGCCCTCGCCGGCGAGCACGGCCTGGATCACCAGAACATAGTCGTTGATCGCCAGCCGCTTGCCCTGTGCGGGATAGGCAAGGCCGGCGCTTGCGAACCACTCGGTCCAGTCGCAGGCGCGCCTGACCGGCTCTTCGAGGTGGATGAGGCTGTGCCGCAGGAGGTCCGCCGGCTTTTTCGGCATGCCATGCGCCTCGACATAGGCCGGCGTCGCTACGGCAGTGATCACCTCGTCGGCGAGCAATGCCGCGTGATAGCGCGGCCATTGGGCCGGGTCGCCGCCGCGAATGCCCAGCGGTATCGGCTCCTCGTCGAGGTTCAGATCACGAACGCCCGTCTGGATGCGAAGGTCGATCTCCGGCAGATCCTCCCGCAGCCGATTGAGGCGTGGCAACATCCACATGGAGGCGAAGGCCGTCGAGGCAGCCAGCGTCACATTCGTCTCGCGGCCCTTGGCGCGAATGTCTTCGGCCGATTTCTGGATGCGCGCCAGGCCGACCGACACGTCGGCATGGAACCTCTCGCCGGCCTCGGTGAGCTCGACGGCCCTGTGCACCCGATGGAAGAGCGAAACGCCGAGCTGGTCCTCAAGGCTCCTTACGGCATAGGAGACCGCCGCCTGCGACATGCCAAGCTCGGCAGCGGCGCGGGTGAAGTTCTGATGACGGCCGGCGGCCTCGAAGATGATGAGGCTGGCGGCGGACGGCAGCAGGCGGCGCATGTTTTCCATAAGCGCTACTTATATCATGCGTGGAATTTTTCCAGCGTTACAACGGTGTTTGCCGCAAATACCATCATCCCAAATCATGGGAGAACGGCGATGGCATTGGCGAGTGCGACTGGCGATGCTCCGAGGCGAACACGAAGCGGACGGCCGCAGCGGCGGGAAGGCAGCGGCAGGCAACTTGGCGTTCCCTACATCGTCCGCAATATACCGACCTATGACATCCTCGGGGAGGAGAGCCTCGAGCGGGTCGAGGCGACCGCCGATCGCATTCTCGCCGAGGTCGGTATCGAATTTCGCGACGACCCGGTGGCGCTCGAGCACTGGCGGCGCGCAGGTGCGAAGATCGAGGGCGTCCGCGTCACCTTCGAACCCGGAATGCTGAAGGAGATCGTTCGCTCGGCGCCGTCGCAATTCACCCAGCACGCCCGCAATCCCGCCCGCAGCGTCGAGATTGGCGGCCGGAACGTCGTCTTTTCGCCGGCTTACGGCTCGCCGTTCGTCACGGATATCGACAAGGGCCGGCGCTACGGCACCATCGAGGACTTCCGCAATCTCGTCAAACTCGCCCAATCGAGTCCCTGGCTGCACCATTCCGGCGGTACGATTTGCGAGCCGGTTGACGTGCCGGTCAACAAGCGCCATCTCGACATGGTCTACAGCCATATCAAATATTCCGACCGCGCCTTCATGGGTTCGATCACCGCCGAGGATCGTGCCGAGGATTCGATCGAGATGGCCCGGATTCTCTTCGGCGCCGAATTCGTCGACAACAACTGCGTCATCCTCGGCAACGTCAACGTCAACTCGCCGCTCGTCTGGGACGGGACCATGACCAGGTCGATGCGTGCCTATGCCCGCGCCAACCAGGCGGCGGTCATCGTGCCCTTCATTCTCGGTGGTGCGATGGGGCCCGTCACCAATGCCGGCGCCATCGCCCAATCCTATGCCGAAACGCTGGCCGGCTGCGCGCTGACGCAGCTCGAACGCAAGGGCGCGCCGGTGATCTTCGGCAACTTCCTTTCGTCGATGTCGCTTCGCTCCGGCTCGCCGACCTTCGGCACGCCGGAACCGGCGATCGGCAGCATGGTGGTTGGCCAACTCGCCCGCCGACTGGGCCTGCCGCTGCGCTGCGCCGGCAATTTCTCCAATTCGAAGCGGCCGGACGCCCAGGCGATGCAGGAAGGCGTCATGTCGATGCTGTCGGCTGTCCATTGCGGCGCCAATTTCATCCTGCATTCGGCCGGCTTTGTCGACGGCCTGCTGGCCATGTCCTACGAGAAATTCGTGATGGATACAGACTTTTGCGGCGCGCTGCATTCCTATCTCGCAGGCGTCGTCGTCGACGACAATTCGCTTGCCATGGATGCGTTTACGGAAGTGGGTCCGGGAAGTCATTTCCTCGGCTGCGAGCACACGATGCGCAACTATCAGACCGCCTTCTGGGACAGCGCGCTCTCAGATAACGAGCCGTTCGAGAAATGGGTCGAGCAGGGCGAAACCGACATGGCGCTACGCGCCAATCGTTTCTGGAAGAAGACGCTTGCCGAATACGAAGCGCCGCCCTTGGATGCGGCGATCGACGAAGCCCTCGTCGATTACGTGGCGAGGCGCAAGGCCGGTATGCCCGACGCTTGGTATTGAATCATAAGCGTGGAGTTTCAAAACAAAAGCGGCGCCGTGAGCGCCGCTTCTGTGTCGGTTGCGACCGGCAGCGTGGTTACTGCTGCGGTGCCGGTTCGGCGGGTGCCGGTGCCGGAGCCGGGGTCGTGCCCGTTGCCGAAGTCGTCGACGTGTCGACGGGCTGCGCCGCGTTGCGCTCAGCCATCAACTGCGACTTCGTCTTGAATTCCGGCGCACCCTTCAGGGATTCGGCCGTTTCGGTCGTCGTCAGCTTGAGGGCATCCGAGTCAGGCTGTTCGGTGACTTCGATGCTTTCGAACGGAACCGCAACGTTCTTCTCGCCGATTCCGAGGAAGCCGCCGACGCCGACGATAGCCGCAGCGACGCCGCCTTCTTTCTTGATGATAAGGTCGTTGATCTCGCCGATGCTTTCATCACTGGCGTTATAGACCGACTGACCGATGTAGGTGTTAGCGGAAATCTGGTCGTCCGCCTGTTCGGTCAGATAGGACCCAGCTTCTGCCATGTCGGTCGTCTTGTCCGCAGGAGCCGGTGTCTGTGCCTGGTCAGCCGGTGCCGGAGTGGCAGGAGCAGGCTGCACCTGTGTCTCGGGCGCCGGGGCCGGCGGTGTGGTGGTTTCCTGCGCGAAGCTCATCGGAGCGACGGCAACGCCCACGAGAAGCGCGCCGGCGGCAACGGAAGATATAAATTTGTCGATCATATCAGTCTGCCTTTCGTTGACGTTGTCGGTTAAGCGCAGCCCCTATTTTCCGGTGTTTTGCGCTGCGCCGGTGGTACTCAAGCAACGTCCGGCAGCGAAAACTGTTCCGGATAAAATGAAAATATAAAGCCGCTGGTTGTCTCAGCATCGAGCCTGTTCATCCATCGGTATAAATCTCTTTTTATGTAAACGCCAACCGCCCGCGGCAAGCAAAACCAATGGCGGGCGGAACGGAGAGCGCCGCGTGCCGAGGTCGGCACGCGGCGCTCATCATCGGTGGCCATAGAAGGGTCAGTGGCTCTCGCGATGCACCTCGCTGCCGCTGTTGCCGACGAGGAAATCGAGGTCGGCGCCCTTGTCGGCCTGCAGCACGGTGTCGTGGTAGAGCTTGTAGTAACCGCGCTGCCATTTTTGCTCCGGCGGCTGCCAGGCCGCCACCCGGCTTGCGAATTCCTCTTCGCTGATCAGCAGGTTCAATTCGCCCTTCATGGTATCGAGCCGGATGCGGTCGCCGGTCCTGACGATCGCCAGCGGCCCGCCGGCGTTGGCTTCAGGGCTGACATGCAGCACAACGGTGCCGAAGGCGGTGCCGGACATGCGCGCATCGGAGATGCGCACCATGTCGCGAACGCCCTTTTCGACGAGCCGGCGCGGGATCGGCATATTGCCGACCTCGGCCATGCCGGGATAGCCCTTCGGACCACAACCCTTGAGCACGAGAACCGTATCCTCGGTGACCGGCAGATCCGGATCGTCGATCTTCGCCTTGAGGTCTTCGATCGTCTCGAAGACATAGGCCGGCCCCTCATGCGCGAGCAGGTGTTCGCTTGCCGCCGATGGCTTGATCACCGCGCCGTTCGGCGCAAGGTTGCCCTTCAGCACCCGGATACCCGCGGCGGCGCGGAGCGGATTGTCGAGCGGCCGGATGACGTCGTCGTTATAGACCTCGGCACCTTCCCAATATTTGCTGATCGGTACGCCGAACACCGTCGGCGCATCGGCGTGCAGCAGGTGCTGAATGCGGTTCATCACTGCCGGCAGGCCGCCCGCATAGGCGAGGTCCTCGATCAGGTATTTGCCGGACGGCATGCAGTTGACGATGCAGGGGACCTGGCCGCCGACGCGGTCGAAGTCCTCCAGACAGAGATCGACACCGGCGCGCCCGGCGATCGCCAGCAGGTGAACGACGGCATTCGTTGATCCACCGACGGCGGCATTGGCGATGATGCCGTTTTCGAAGTTCTGCCGCGTCAGGAGCTTCGACAGCCTGAGATCCTCGTGCACCATGTCGACGATCCGCTTGCCGGTCATGTGCGCCAGCGCCATGCGCCGCGCATCGACGGCCGGCAGCGCCGCATTGGTCGGGAGCGAGAGGCCCATCGCCTCCACCACGGACGCCATGGTCGTCGCCGTGCCCATGGTCATGCAGACGCCGGGCGACCGCGACATGCCGCTTTCGGCTGCCATGAATTCCTGCAGGCTCATTTCGCCGGCGCGCACCGCTTCGGAGAACTTCCACACATCGGTGCCCGAGCCGATGTCCTTGCCTTTCCATTTGCCGTTGAGCATCGGACCGGAGGAGACGACGATCGTCGGCAGGTCGACGGAGGCCGCCCCCATCAACTGGCCCGGCGTCGTCTTGTCGCAGCCGCCGAGCAGCACCACGCCGTCGATGCCGTAGGCGCGGATCGCCTCTTCCACATCCATCGCCAGGAGGTTGCGGAACAGCATGGCCGTCGGCCGCATCTGGGTTTCGCCGAGCGACGAGACCGGAAATTCGACCGGAAAGCCGCCCGCCTCCCAAACGCCGCGCTTGACGCCCTCTGCAAGGATGCGCAGGTGGCTGTTGCAGGGCGTCAGCTCGGACCAGGTGTTGCAGATGCCGATGATCGGCCGGCCGTCGAAGACATGATCCGGAAAGCCCTGGTTCTTCATCCAGGACCGGTGAATGAAACCATCCTTGTGCGTGCCACCGTACCAGTGCCGGCTCCTCAGTTCTTTTTTCTTATCGCTCATCCGAGCACTCCCTTTCCATGCGCGATTCACCGCATGGATTAATTGTATGACTTTTTCTCGGCGCCGCCAGCTTTTGTTCGCGATCGGGCGCCGAATGAAGCATCCTTCAGCTAAGTCGGAACGCCGGCTCGAAGCGGCCCTTGACGTCGATGCCGAGCTCGAAGGTTTTGCCGGCGTTGGGATCGGCGGAGCGTGCCGCGTCGTCGAGGTCCTGCCAGGCGGAAGTGACCAGCAGCCTGTCCGCCCGCGCACCGATGAAAGCGGGGCAACTCGGCTGCGTCGCCGGCACCGCATAGCGGGCGACCTTCTGTCCGTCCGGCTTGTACACTTCGACGGCACCGGCGCCCCAGCGGCAGTTCCAGATCAAGCCGTCGGCATCGCAGACCGAGCCATCGATCCCGCCCGGTGCCGCACTCTCGTCAGAAAGAGTGACGGGATCGCCGGTCGGCAGTGCCGTCGCCGGATCGATGGCGACGCGCATCAGGTGATTGACGTCGGTGTCGGTGAAATAGGCGGTGGCGCCATCCGGCGAAAAGCAGATGCCGTTCGGGATGGTGATATTGCCGTAGAGCCTTGTGATGCGGTTGCCGGCGACGTGATAGATCGCGCCCGCATGCGTCTCGGCTTTCCGTCCCATGGTGCCGATCCAGAGAGCGCCGGAGGGATGAACGCGCCCGTCATTGGAGCGGTTGCCCGGCTTGTCCTCGATTGCGGCGAACGGGCTGAGCGAGAAGCTTGCCGTGTCGCGGATAAAAAGCCCCTGGTCCGAGGCGATCAACTGCCGGCCGGGGTCGATGGTGGCCAGCACGCTGCCGAGAAAGGGCAGGGGATGAATGGTCTTGTGTCCGCTCCCGAGATGGAGCTCGTGCAACTCCTGGCCCTTGATGTTGAACCACCAGGCGGTGTCGGCGCGGGGGTCGTAGGTCGGGCCCTCGCCGAGTTCGGAGGCGAAGTCGCAGAGGATGTGGCCAGAAAAGGCGACGAGGTCGGTCATTCTTGGCCTCCATAGACGGCATCATAGGCTTTCAGCGTTGCCACCGCCCGCTGCCTGACATCCGCTGCGCTCATTCCCGGCTTGTAAAGGCTCGAGCCGAGTCCGAAGCTTCGCACGCCGATCCTTGCATAGTCGGCAAAATTGGCCTCCGAGACGCCCCCGACCGCGGCGATCTCGATGTCGTGCGGAAGCACTGCGCGGATGGCCGCGATGCCGGCAGGCCCAAGAACGCTGGCGGGGAAGAATTTCAGGCCGCTGGCGCCCGCAGCCGCTGCCGCGAGTGCCTCCGTCGGGGTGAAGACGCCCGGCATCGTCACCATGCCCTTGGCCGCGGCGAGCCGGATGACCGACGACTCGACATTGGGGCTGACCATCAGGCGGCCGCCGACGCCGTCGAGCTGCTCGACGTCACCAGTCGTCAGCACCGTGCCGGCGCCGATGAGGCAGTCGACCGGCGCCATTTTCACCGCCGTTTCGATGGACCGGAACGGGTCGGGCGAATTCAGCGGGATCTCGATCGCCGTAAAGCCCGTTTCGATCAGTGCGCCGACGACGCTCTCGGTCTCCTCCGGCTTCAATCCGCGCAAGATCGCAATCAGCGGATATTTCATCGGGGGCAGGGGAATGCGGTTCATCTTCTTTTCTTCCGTCAAAGGGGCCAAATAGCCTGGGCAGCGGTTGAAAGGCCGGCCCGCACCGCCTCATCGGCGTCGATGAGCCGGACTGCGAGGCCCTGGCTTTCAAGCGCCGCGCGATAGAGCGTGCCGAGTTTTCCCGAGCCGACCAGGCAGATGCCGTCCACCGGGCCCGCCGTAGCGAGCGCACCGGCGATCTCCAGACCGATCAGCGTGCCGGACAGGCGAGCCTTGGCGTCGGCCGCGCTCAGACCATGAAGCAATTGTCCCGCCCGGACGGAAAAGAGGAGGTTCGTCGCCAGCGCCGGTTTTTCCCGTGCCTGGGTGACGGCTTCGGCAAAGGCAGCGCTGTCGGCAGCAATGGCATCCACCCCGGCCACGGCATGGCTCAAGATCGTATGCTTGGAGATGGCGTCGAACAATTCGCCGGTCATGTAGGTGGAGAAACCGTCGACCGTCTGACCCGACAGCCGCACCCACTTGCTGTGGGTGCCCGGCATGCACGCCAGGTGCCGGCCGCTGTCGAGCATACCGGCTGCCCCGAGCAATTGCGTCTCCTCGCCGCGCATGACATCCGGATGCCGATCGTTGCGCTGCGCCAGGCCTGGCAGGATGCGAATGTCGCGATCCACGTCCGGAACGGCGATTGCATTTCCCGCGATGGCGCCAAGCGTTGCCGGCGTTTCAAGATAGCCCGCTTCTTTCCAGCCCTGCCGGGCGCCGGCCATGCCGCAGATGATGATCGGCAGATGGGCAGATGCCGATACGGCGGTAAGATGGCTGTCGAGGACGGCGTGGAACCCGGTTTCCGCTGCGGTGGTCATACCCTCCGCACTGCGGCGTTCGGCGAGCACCGACCCGTCCTCTCCGATGACCCACAAGCGGAAGCTCGAGGTCCCCCAGTCCACCGCGGCATAGTAGCCTGCCGTCATCAAAACACGCCTCCATCGATAATCATGCTCTGTGCCGTCATCGCCGCGGAGCAATCCGAGGCCAGAAAGAGGCAAGGGCCGACGAGATCCTCGGCAGCCAGAACGCGTTTCAGGCACTGCCTTTCCTGCATCCGGGCGATCGAGTCCTGCGTGAGCCAGAGCCGCTTCTGCCGTTCGGTGACGATCATGCCGGGCAGGATGGCATTGACGCGGATATTGTCCGGCCCGAGTTTCCCGGCGAGCGACTTGGTGAGCCCGATAATGCCGGCCTTTGCCGTCGCATAGGCCGGCATTTCAGGCATGTTCAGCATGAAGGCGATCGACGAGAAATTGATGATCGATCCGCCACCCGCTTGCCGCATGTGCGGCGCAATCGCTTGGGCGAGAAAGAAGAAGTGCCTGAGATTGACGGCGAGGCTTTCGTCCCAGCTTTCCCTTGTCACCTCCTCGAGCGGCTGCCGGTCGTCCCGGGCGGCGTTGTTGATCAGCACCCGAATGGGGCCGAGCGCCGCGACGGCTGCATCCGCGGCGCTTCTTGCCTGCTCGACGTCCCGGAGATCGGCGCGAACGAATTCCGGCCTCTGTCCGATTTCGGCGGCAAGCCTGTCCGCAAGCGCGCGGCCCGCGTCCTCGGCAATATCGATGAAGGCGACGCGCGCACCCTGCCGCAGAAAGCCCTCCACCAGCGCCGCTCCAATGCCGGAGGCCCCGCCGGTGACCAGGACGCCGCGATCGCGCAAGTCGGGGAACTGACTGCTCGGCAGCGTCATCGATCGTTCTCTCCCTCTTTCTCAGAAAAATTGTTCCAGTATGTGGAATAGCTCTTTATTTTCTGGAATTATCGCGCTGCGGGTCTTATCCTGTCAAGGTGGCAAGCGGGCGAAAGCAGATGAAATGGAACCCAAGATCGTGAGCGAGCAGGAAAGCGAAGGGCCGGGGACCGGCACGCTAGGGAAGGCGATGGCGGTGCTTGAGGCCGTCGCGGCGGCCGACCGGCCCCAGCGGTTCACCGACATCCTGCAATCCGTCCGCCAGCCGCGCGGCACGTTGCATCGGCTGCTTGGGCACCTCGTCGATGAAGGCCTGCTGGTGCAGCGAAGCGATCTTTCCTACGAGCCGGGATTGCGCCTCTTGAAGCTTGCCTATCGCTCCTGGTCCGGCAATCAGTTTCGCGACATTGCCGAGCCGCACCTCTTGCGTCTGCATGAACTCACTGGCGAAACGGTTCATCTCGGCATATTGCGCGACACCGAGATCATCTATGTCGACAAGGTCGAAAGCCGCCAGACGGTCCGCATGAGCTCGCAGATCGGCAAGGCCTCGCCGGCCTATTGCACAGGGATCGGCAAGGCGGCCCTGTCGTCGCTTGGACATGGCGCGCTGGAACGAGTCACGGCAAGGATGCAGTTCGTCCCGTTCACCGAGCGCACGCATCGCTCGGCCGCTTCGCTGCTTGCGGAAATTGAAGAGATTCGCCGCGAAGGCCATGCCTTCGACCGCGAGGAGCATGAAGCCGAGATCTGTTGCGTGGCAGCGCCGATCGTCGTTCCGGAGCACGAATTGGTAGCCGGTATTTCGGTAACCGGCCCTTCCTATCGCGTCACGATGACGCAATTGGCGGCCTGGGCGGCGGATGTTCGCAAGGCCGCCGCTAAGGTCGAGGAGGAGGCCCGAATCCGGTTGGGACCCGGCCGAGGCGGCCGCTAAGCATCGCTTTACGGTAAATTAGAAGTTTCGACTGGACGAGGCGGCTATAGATCGCTAGCTTCAACTGGCTACTCCCGCCTCCACGACTGGTTGCAGTTTCGCGCGGGATGTGTTCCTTGGCGGAAGCGCCAAGAGCGGATTAGGACGGTGAACCGACCGGACTCGCCAACGGCGTGAACAGGTTGTGGGAGGCCAGCGGAACGATGATGGATTTCAACGCGGACATCAATTCACTGATCCTTCCCGATGGCCGCTCGATCGATGGGACGCTCGGCAATGAAGACGATGTCAGGCGCGCTCTGGACCAGATTTCGGACGCTTTCGGATTCCGCGGCTTCATCGTCTTGGCCATTCCCGACTCCGGTTGTCACAGCCTGGCTGCTCAGGCGTTGCTCACGTCCTGGCCCGCCGAATTCCTGCGGCGCTATGATAGCGCCGGCCTGATCGAGGGAAGCCCCGTTATCCAGCGGCTGCGCCGGAGCACCATCCCCTTCACCTATGATGCGCATTTGCTGGCGCGCAGGCGCATGGACGGCAAGGGCGAGGCCGCCGTCAGTGTTTTCGAGCAGGCTGGCATGCCGCGCGGTCTGTACCTTCCCGTCCACGACGCCAAGGGAGGTCGCGCTGCCATTGCCTTTGGCGGAGACCGGGAGGTGGTCTCGAGCGACGAAATGCAGGCCCTCAATTTCTGGGCGGGGCTGCTCTATAGCCGGCTTTCCGAGATCAGAACGCGCGACCGGCGCCGCCCGGGCGGCCTTTCCCGACGCGAGATCGAATGTCTGCGCTGGGCTGCGGCCGGAAAGACGACCGTCGAGATGGCGCGAATCATGGCGCTTTCCGAATACACGGTGAACCACTATCTGAATCGCGCGACCCGCAAGCTCGATTCGGTCAATCGTGTGCAGACGGTCGCCAAGGCGATGCGGGCCGGCCTGATCAATTAAAAGAACAAGCCTCGCTCCTGCCCCTCGTGCGTCCCGCCGCGCGAAACGTAATACACAGCCTTTTGGCGGCGAAGGGAGACCATTGCCGATCACCTGTTGGCAATCATGCGCGGCTCAGGCTATTTGATACTTGATGAATGTCATGGAACGCGCGAATGCAAGATACGATGACGACCGGGATGACTGACATCGATCTACCCCGGGGCGGTGATTTCGCGTCTGAGATCGCAAGGCTGGAGACTCAGTTCGATATCATCCGTTATATGCGGCGGATTACGCATATTTTCGGCTTCAAGACGTTCCTCATCTGCTCGATCCCGCCGATCGACATGGAGCGGCTTTCCGCCGCCACCGTCATTTCCAACATGCCGGCCGAGCTTCTCAACAAATATGACAGCCTGTCGATGCTGCGTTTCAGCACGGGCGTTCGTCGGTTGCGGGAGACCACGACGCCGTTCCAGATCACCCTTGAAGACTGGGAGAGCGAGGGCGGCAAGCCGGCGTCTGCCGGGGACTACATCGCGATGCTGCGCGAAAACGGCATCTTTCAGGCCAACTATTTCCCTGTCCATGATGCCGAGGGCGGCCGCGGCGCGGTCATTCTCATGGGCCCGGCGGCCGATCTGCCGATGACCGCGGCGATGGAACTGCAGATGATCGCGATCCACGTCTATAACCGGCTCGCCGAGATCGGTTCGGTTTGGAAGAACAGCAACACGACCCTGTCTGAGCGGGAAATCCAGTGTTTGAGCTGGACCGCAGCCGGTAAGACAAGTGCTGAAATTGCCGGGATCCTGGGCCTGTCCGAGCACACCGTCAATCACTACCTCAACCATGTCACGAAGAAGCTCGACGCCGTCAACCGCACGCAGGCGGTCGTGAAGGCGATGAAGAAGGGCTATATTAGCTAGCCTTCGGCCCGCCGTTACGGACAGCTGCTCGATTGCGGTCAAAGTGTTGTGCCCAAAAGCACGCATGCCCAGGATTTGGGCGGACACGCGGCCTGCGTCTCGCGTCGCTTCGCCTATTTCCGTGGAAATCGCAGCTTTATCCCCGCCGTTTGAAACTGGCACGGTTTCTGCTTGTTCATTGCTGGTCCACAGAGGGGACTAAAAAGAACAGCGCCCAAGAAGGTCGCGAAAAGGGCCGCCGCCCACCGCCCGTGATCCCGGATGTACGGACACGGGTGATAGGCTGGCGGCCCTTCATTTTCTCAATTCCAACATTGGCGAAGTGCCTCGCCTCGATTATCTACTGCACAAGGACTCTCGGATCGGACTCGGTTCGAAGGGATCGCATTGTAAGCGTGGGCAGCACCGTCCCGTCCCAACAGGCGGTGAATAGCCGGCGCGGCAGAGAGAAGAGGGCGAGATGCCGGACGTGACCAGGGAAATGGTGCTGGAAAGGCTGCGGAGCGTGCGCGGCCCGGACATGGAGGGCAACATCGTCGATCTGGGCCTGGTCTCCGATGTGTTCATCTCCGACGGCAAGGCCTATTTTTCGATCACCGTGCCGGCGGATCGTGCGAAGGAGCTCGAACCGATGCGCGCCGCTGCCGAACGAGTCGTTCGGGAGATGCCGGGCGTGAAGGCGGCCATGGTCGCGCTGACTGCGGACCGCAAGGCGGCGGCTCAGGCGACCCCGGTACAGCGGCCGGCGCCGCCTTCAGGGCAGGCTCACGCGCATGCTCCGCGGCCGGCCGGCGGCGCGCCGGCCAAAGCAGGTATCCCGGGCGTTGGCGCGATCATCGCGGTTGCCTCGGGGAAGGGCGGCGTCGGCAAGTCGACGACCTCGGTGAATCTGGCCCTGGCGCTTCAGGCGAACGGTCTCAAGGTCGGGTTGCTCGATGCCGATATCTATGGCCCGTCGATGCCGCGCCTCTTGAAGATTTCCGGCCGGCCGCAGCAGATCGAGGGGCGGCTTATCCGGCCGATGGAAAATTACGGACTGCCGGTGATGTCGATGGGATTCCTCGTCGACGAGGAGGTCGCGATGATCTGGCGCGGACCGATGATCCAGTCCGCTCTCCTGCAGATGCTGCGCGAGGTGGCCTGGGGCGAACTCGACGTGCTCGTCGTCGATATGCCTCCTGGCACTGGCGATGCGCAGTTGACGATGGCCCAGCAAGTGCCGCTCGCGGGCGCGGTTATTGTGTCGACGCCGCAGGATCTGGCGCTCGCCGATGCGCGCAAGGGAATTACCATGTTCCGCAAGGTCGAGGTGCCGGTGCTCGGAATCGTCGAGAACATGAGCTATTTCGTCGCTCCCGACACCGGCAAGCGCTACGATATTTTCGGCCATGGCGGTGCCCGCAAGGAGGCCGAACGCATCGGCGTGCCCTTCCTCGGCGAAGTCCCGCTCACCATGGGAATCCGGGAAACCTCGGATGCAGGCACACCCCTGGTGGTGTCCGATCCTGATGGTGAGGTCGCGCGAAACTACCGCAGCATCGCCGAACGGGTCTGGAAACAGCTCTCGGCCGGGAAGGCGAACAAAGGCCGGGCGATGCCGAACATCGTCTTCGAATAGACCATCGGTGGGGCAGAACCAGACCGCGCTATTTTTTCTTTCGCGGGAAGGTACCGCTTGCGGAAAATATGACGTAGGGTCCGGCACCGTTCGCAACGAGGCGTAATGTGCCGCCGAGGTCGGCATCTGCAAAAAGCATTGATTTTGCCCGAGTGTTGCGCCATATGGCTTGCCGCTCGCGCAGAGGCAGGCGCACACCGTCCCTCACCGGAGATTTCAGCCAAGGGGAGATGTCGTGGGGCGGAAGTCTGCATCAGATGAATCGGCATTGTGGAAATCCTGTGGCGGCTGATCGTTTCAATCCTTCATCCTTCTTTCCTGTCGGTCCCACCCAAAAGGCGGCCGCATGATCTCAGGCTATTGCGTCAATGGCGAAGCCGTCGCCCTTACGACGGCCGAACCGCCAGCCGCCCTGCGCCCGGAGATCGTCTGGATCGACCTCGTCGAGCCGACCAGGGCCGAAGAACACATGATGGAGGGGCTGCTCGGAATTTCCATTCCGACCCGCGACGATCTCAAGGGCATAGAGCCGTCGAGCCGCCTTTATGTCGAAGGGGGCGCCGTCTTCATGACCGCGTCGCTGGTTTATCGCAGCGAAACCCAGATTCCCGGCTTGACGGATGTAGGCTTCATCCTTTCCGGAGGCAGACTGGTGACGATCCGCTACGCGGAGCCGCGCGCCTTCGGCCTGTTCAAGGCGGGCTTGCATCGGATTCCCAACGGCTGCCGCAACGGCGTGGTGCTGCTGACCCGGCTGCTGGAAACGATCACCGACCGGACGTCGGAAATTCTTGAGCAGGCCGTCGTCAAGATCGATGACCTGTCGATCGAGGTGTTCGGCGACAGGGCTGCGGGCCGGCGCCGGCCGCCGCAATTTCTCGAAGCCCGCCTGCGCGATGTGGCGGGCCACCACAGGCTGGTTGCGAAGACGCGCGATAGCCTCGCTTCCCTGTCGCGGCTGCTCACCTTCCTCTACACCGTGCCGGAAGTGCAGGAGGACAAGGACAGCCGCGAGCTTTGCCGCTCGATCTCCAGGGATATCCAGTCGCTTTCCGAACATGCGGCCTTCATCTCGGGAAACATTACCTTTCTGCTCGATGCGTCGCTCGGTCTCATCAATGTCGAGCAGAATGCCATCATCAAGATCTTCTCGATCGCTTCGGTCGTCCTCCTGCCCCCTACGCTGGTTGCTTCGGTCTATGGCATGAACTTTCGCGTGATGCCGGAACTCGAATGGCAGTTCGGCTATCCCTGGGCGCTCGCGGCCATGGTGCTCTCGGCCGTGATCCCGTTTTTCTTCTTCCGCTGGAAAGGCTGGCTCTAAGGAGCCTGTTGGATACCATGTCTCAGTCGTCTGCCCCTGCCGCACATGGATCCGAGAACCTGCGCCGCCTGCTTGCGCTTGGGCTTGGCTCGATCGGCGTTGTCTATGGCGACATCGGCACGAGCCCGCTCTACGCTTTCCGCGAAGCGCTGCGCCCGGTCGCCCATGACGGCGTCACGGATGCGGAGATCATCGGCCTGATCTCGATGATGATCTGGTCGCTGACGATCATCGTGACGATCAAATATGTGCTCTTCCTGCTGCGGGCCGACAACCAGGGTGAGGGCGGCACGCTCTCGCTGCTCGCTCTTTTGATGAAGACAGCCAACGGTCACGCGCCGATTCTGTTCTTCATGGGCGTCGCGGGGGCGGCGCTCTTCATCGGCGACGCGATGATCACGCCGGCGCTCTCGGTCCTCTCTGCTGTCGAGGGCCTGAAACTGGTGACGCCGGCGCTTTCGGACTATGTCGTTCCCATTGCCGTCGTCATTCTGCTGCTTCTCTTCGCCGTCCAGTCGAAGGGCACGGCGGCCGTCTCGAATTTCTTCGGGCCGATCACGCTCGTCTGGTTCCTCGTCATGGGCGGGATCGGCCTCGTGCATATCGCCGACGATCTGTCGATCTTCGCCGCCTTCAACCCCTTTTATGCGGTGACATTCCTGTTCACTGAGGGCTATGTCGGCATCATTGTGCTGGGCGCCGTGTTCCTGACGGTGACGGGAGCGGAAGCGCTCTACGCCGATCTCGGCCATTTCGGCCGCCGGCCGATCCAATGGGCATGGTTCACCATCGTCTTCCCGGCCTTGACCCTGAACTATCTCGGCCAGGGCGCCTTCGTGCTCGAGCATCCGGAGGCCATGTCCGATCCGTTCTTCCTGATGTTCCCAAAATGGGCGCTGCTCCCAGTCGTCATACTTGCGACCGCAGCGACCATCATCGCAAGCCAGGCGGTGATCACCGGCGCCTTCTCGCTGACGCGCCAGGCGATCCATCTCGGCTTCCTGCCGCGCATGGCGATTTTCCATACGTCCGAAACCCACACCGGCCAGATCTATTTGCCCAATGTCAACACGCTGCTGATGTTCGGCGTCATGGCACTCGTATTCGTCTTCGGCTCCTCGGAATCGCTTGCGACCGCCTACGGCATCTCCGTGACAGGCGCCATGGTCGTGACGACGATGCTCGCCTTCGAGTTTCTGCGCGCGCGCTGGAACTGGTCCGGCTGGTGGGCCGCCGCCGCTTTGCTGCCGCTCCTCACGCTGGAGCTCGTCTTCCTAGGCGCGAACATGCTGAAGATCCATGACGGCGGCTATGTGCCGATCCTGATCGCGGCGACCTTCATCATCGTCATGTGGACCTGGAAGCGCGGCACGGAGATCCTCCACAACAAGACCCGCCATATCGACATTCCGCTCGCGAGCTTCATAAAGTCGATCGAACGCAAGAGCGAGCACGGGCCGGTCGCCGTACCGGGCACGGCGATCTTCCTGACCAGCGATCCGGATTCGACGCCCGCCGCCCTCCTGCACAACATCAAGCACAACCACGTCCTGCACCAGCAGAACTTCATCCTGACGGTCCGCACCGCCAACACCCCGAAAGTGCCCAAGGAAGAGCGCGTCAGCGTCCTGCCGCTGTCGGAGCGCTTCACCCAACTCGAGATGCGGTTCGGCTATATGGAAACGCAGAACGTTTCCCAGGCGCTCGGCCTTTTCCGCAAATCCGGCCTGAAGTTCGACATCATGTCGACCTCCTTCTATCTCGGCCGCCGCAAGCTCGTGCCCGACGCCCAGTCGGGCATGCCGCACTGGCAGGATCGCCTCTTCATCGCGCTCGCCAATGCCGCCATCGATCCTTCCGACTATTTCCGCCTGCCGACCAACCGCGTCGTCGAACTCGGCTCCCACGTGATCATTTGACGAGCTTCGCCACTCAGCCGCATTAACCAAACATCAAGGTTAATGCTTCATTTTCGAGGTCGAACGAAGCGCCCCCGGGCAACCGTCCGGACGCTTCAAGATCTTAGCGTCCCTGCATGTCGTCGTCAGGCCGGTTTCAAAATTAGAGCCGGCTTGCGAGAACGCGTGCGCCAGTAAGATTTGCGTGGAGCGGTATGATGCGTAGGAGTAAACAGTCGCGTCGCAAGTTTCGCCTGTCCTTCTCCGCCTGGCGCGCCCCGGCCATCATCGGCCTTGCCATTTTCTTAGGCTTTCCGTCGGTCGCTGCCTATTCCGATCTCGCCACCTTTCTTTCTGGCATCAACCGGGGCGGCGAGCGTTGGCGCATGTATCTGACCCGGTCGCCGGCCGGATCGCTTCACGACGTCGACATGGTGTTTGCCGATCCGATCACGACCGGCGGGCTCGACGGCGGCGCCGGCATGACGCTCTCCGATGGCAGGCGCGTGGCCCTGACGGCCGAATCGAAGCATCAGGGCGGAACTCCCGACGAGGACCGCGTCACCCGCAAGCTGAAGAAGGGCCGAATCGTCGCCGTCACGCCGGTAACGCCGCCGAAGGATTTCAGCGCCGGCTCGATCCTGAAGCGCACGAGCTTCCTGATGGAGCCTGATTTCGACGGGGCGGAGAAGATGGCCTTCGCCAAGCCGAAGATCATTGGCAAGGAGATCGAGATCGCCACGGCCTTCTACCGCAGGAAGCCGCCGCGGCCGGACCCGGGCGTTTCGCCCATGCTTGCCAAGCTCGTGACCAACCGCGATGCCGACATCCTCGCCACTGCCTACGTCCGGCCGGAGCCGGACTATGCGCGTGAATCGCCTTTCGATTCGATCCTTCGCCAAGACAAGAACGGTGGACGGTTCATCCCGGACATCTCCCCCGACGATCATGCCTGGGCGGCGACGGCCTTGCCGGCGACGGTGTTCGGCAAGGAGGAGCAGACCTGTCTTGCCGAAGGCATCTACTTCGAGGCGCGCAGCGAATCGGTGAAGGGGCAGGCGGCAGTCGCCCAAGTGATTCTCAACCGGGTGCGCAATCCCACCTACCCGAAGACCATCTGCGGCGTCGTCTATCAGAACAAGGCCTGGCGCAACCGCTGCCAGTTCTCCTTCGCCTGCGACATGATCCGTGATCTCATCTATTCGCGTTCGCATTGGAAGACCGCAAAGGAGGTCGCGATGGCGGTCACCGCCGGAAAGATCTGGCTTCCGGAAGTCGGTTCTGCGACACACTACCATGCCACCTATGTGAAGCCCGCCTGGGCGAAGACCATGAAACGCGTGGGACAGATCGGTCTGCACATCTTCTATCGGACCTATGGCGGCGGCTGGAGTTGATCGGCCACAGGATTCCGCACAAGTCACGCCTGTGAGGCGAAGAGCGGCTCCGATGAATGAGGGCGATTCCCGGTGCAGCTTTGTCGCAGGTGCCGCAAATTTCCATTAAGCCGTTGAAAAACCTTGCAAACATTGTCCACCCTCTATGCCCCCGCATGCCTTGACTATGCGGGTGCCTAAAACTATGTTGCGCGCGACTTCAAATGGGGCCGAACCGTGGCTTGAGCACCGGCCGTTTGTATGACCGAGATCGCGTTCGACCGCGTGGGGCTGCAAAAGGGGAGCCATGTGACGGAGAAGCCGGAAGAAAGTCTGGAAGCGCGGCTGAAGCGCCTTGGTGAGGACATCGCGTCGAAGCGCGTGGATGTTTCGGACGAGGCGGAGGTTCGAAGCGCGGAGAGCCGCAAAGGCTACGCAGCAGCGATGAAGCTCTCCAGCGAGTTCATCGCCGGCATCGTGGTCGGGGCATTCCTGGGCTATCTTTTGGACCATTTTGCGGGTACAGGGCCGTGGGGCATGATCGTCCTCCTGCTTCTCGGTTTCTGTGCCGGTGTTTTGAATGTGCTGCGTTCTGCCGGTCTGGTGGCGACACCCGACCAGCGCGGAGGCGGTACTGATGATAGCAAGAAGGACGGTGACGGCGCCTGAGGCGCCGACCGGAAAACACGGTTTCCGCTTGCGGGCGGGCAGAACGAAAGAGAAGCGCGGTGTCAAACGATCCGACCCACCAGTTCCTGGTCAACAAGATTGTCCCGATCGAGATTGGCGGAATTGACTTTTCCTTCACCAATGCGTCGCTGTTCATGGTGGCGACCGTCGGTGCTGCCGCGGGCTTTCTCTACCTGACGACTTCTCAGCGCGGCGTCATCCCAACGCGCATGCAGTCGGTTTCTGAACTGTCCTACGAGTTCATCGCCTCGATGCTTCGCGAAGGGGCGGGCAGCCATGGGATGAAGTTCTTCCCGATGGTCTTCTCGCTGTTCATGTTCATCCTGACGGCGAACCTGCTCGGCATGTTCCCGTATTTCTTCACCGTCACCAGCCAGATCATCGTGACTTTCGCTCTCGCCGTCTTCGTGATCGGCACGGTCCTGCTCTACGGCTTCTACAAGCATGGTCTGGGCTTTCTCAAGCTCTTCGTGCCGCACGGCGTGCCGGGCGCGTTGCTGCCGCTCGTGGTGTCGATCGAAGTCATCTCTTTCCTATCCCGGCCCATCAGCCTCTCGGTCCGTCTCTTCGCAAACATGCTGGCCGGCCATATCACGCTGAAGGTCTTCGCAGGCTTCGTCGCCTCGCTCAGCGCTTTCGGTGCGCTCGGCATCGGTGGCGCGATCCTGCCGCTCATCATGACCGTCGCTCTCACCGGTCTTGAGTTCCTCGTCGCCTTCCTCCAGGCCTATGTCTTTGCGGTACTGACCTGCATGTACCTCAACGACGCTGTCCACCCGGGAAGCCACTAAGGAATAACAGTCGCTCGCTTCCGGTCGGCTTCAGCCGCCCGGGCGCAAATCCTAAGCCGCAACACCATTCGAAGGAGTCAATCATGGACGCGGAAGCAGCAAAGTTCTTGGGTGCAGGTCTTGCATGCCTTGGTATGGCCGGCACGGCTCTCGGCCTCGGCAACATCTTCGGCAACTATCTCGCTGGCGCTCTGCGCAATCCGTCGGCTGCTGACGGCCAGTTCGGCCGCCTCGTATTCGGCTTCGCCGTTACGGAAGCTCTGGGCATCTTCTCGCTGCTCGTAGCCCTGCTCCTCCTCTTCGCCGTCTAATAACGGCTGAAGCTTCGGCCGCGGTCCCTCGGGTTCGCGGCCGCGCATATCTTTAAGTGCACCTTGGAGGTGAGCATGTTTGTGACCGCGGCCTATGCCCAGCAGTCAACCACCACTGAAGGCGCCGAAGCACACGATGCCCCTGCGGCCGGTGAGGTGCACACCGAAACGGGTGTGGCCCACGAAGGCGAGCATGGTTCCGGCGTGTTTCCGCCCTTCGATTCGACTCATTTCGCTTCGCAGCTGCTCTGGCTGGCGATCACCTTCGGGCTTTTCTATCTCCTGATGTCGAAGGTCATCATTCCGCGCATTGGCGGGATTCTCGCAAAGCGCCATGACCGCATCGCCCACGATCTCGATGAAGCCTCCCGCTTAAAGGGCCAGGCCGATGCCGCGATCGCTTCCTACGAGCAGGAACTGGCGAATGCCAAGGCCGAGGGCCACTCGATTGCCGACACGGCCCGCGAAGACGCCAAGAGCAAGGCGAATGCCGACCGCGCGGCCGTGGAGGCCGAGCTCACAAAGAAGATTACCGCTGCCGAAGCGCGCATCGCCGAGATCAAATCCAAGGCGCTTGCCGATGTCGGCGCTATCGCCGAGGAGACGGCCACGGCCGTCGTCAAACAATTGATTGGCGGCAACGTCACGAAGACCGAGATCGCTGCGGCGGTCAAGGCGTCAGCCGGCAACTGAGGGGCAGGGAACAATGGCACTTGATGCGACTTTCTACGCCCTCGTCGGCCTGATCCTCTTCTTCGCTCTCATCGCCTATCTGAAGGTGCCGGGCAAGATCGCCGAAGCGCTCGACGCGCGTGCCGACAAGATCGGCAACGAACTTGCGGAAGCCAAGCGCCTGCGCGAGGAAGCCCAGGCCCTGGTTGCCGAATACCAGCGCAAGCGCAAGGATGCCGAGGCGGAAGCCGCCAACATCGTCGCTGCCGCCCAGCGCGAGGCGGAGATGCTGGCGGCGGAAGCCAGGCAGAAGACCGAGGACTACGTCACCCGCCGTACGGCCCTTTCCGAACAGAAGATCAAGCAGGCCGAAAGCGACGCAATCAACGCGGTTCGCGCGGCAGCCGTCGATCTCGCGATCAGCGCAGCCGAGAAAGTGCTTGCGACCAAGACCGACGCGAGCGCACAGGACGCCCTCTTCCAGAAGGCGCTCGGCGAGGTCAAGGGACGCCTGAACTAAGCTCCGCATTTACACTTCGCGCATTAAGAGCCCTGCTTCGGCGGGGCTTTTTCTTTGGCACGGGCACTAGGGAAGGGGTTCTTCGTCAGGAACTGACTTCGAGCGGTTCGGCGCTCATTGCCATGGGTTGCTCTTGCTCCTGCCGAAACGGGCGGAAGCTCATCCGATGCAGCGAACACGGTCCATGGCTGTCGATGGCGTTCCGGTGCCGGACCGTGGCATAGCCTGCGTGCATGGCAAAGCCGTATGCGGGAAAGGTCGCGTCGGCGCGGGCCATCATGCGATCGCGGGTGACCTTCGCGACGATGGAGGCGGCAGCGATCGACACGGAGCGGGAATCGCCCTTGATGATCGCCTTCGCGTGGCAGGCGAGGCCCTGCGGAACGTCGCGGCCGTCGATGAGTGCGAAGCGCGCCGCCACGGACAGGCCGTCGATCGCGCGGCGCATGGCGTCGAGGCTTGCCTTGAGGATGTCGGTTGCGTCGATATGTGCCGCCGAGGACGAGGCGATCGACACGGTCGCCGTCGCCATGATCTCGTTGAACAAGGCCTCGCGCTGCTCGGCCGTCAGCAGTTTGCTGTCGTTGAGACCGGCCGGCACGGCCTCGGAATCGAGGATGACGGCTGCTGCCACCACCGGACCGGCAAGCGGGCCGCGGCCGGCTTCGTCGGCGCCGGCGACCGGCCAAAAACCATCCCGCTTGGCGGCGATTTCGAAGCTGAAGTCCGGAGGCACCGGCTCAAGTTGAAAAAGCGGGGAATCGGGCGACTTGCGACGTGACATGCGGGGGACCCTCGCATATTCGCCCGATTCCCTTCAAGCCCCCCGGTACGTGTGCGGCGGTAAACCGGGAGGAAAGCCAGCGCCATCCTGAGGCAAGGGTGGCGCCGGAACTGAATATGAGATGAGAGGGTCTTTTCGCTCCCCCACACATTCGCGGCTCGTCTCGCACCCTCCTAACGCGCGTCGCGTTCAAACGCATTCACGCGGCGCGCTTTAGGTCTTTGTTTTTGTGCATGTCGTCATCCCAAAACCGCTGCACACTTTTGGGCGACATGCATTAAAGCAGCGACAGCTGCACTCCCATTCCCAGCGGCGGCACGAAGAGATCGTGCCGCAATTGGCGACGGGTGAGGTTGAGCTCCAGGCGCTTGGCGGCAAGTTCGAAGCGGCGGCCGATCTGCCAGGCATAGGGACCGGCGCCCTTCATCCGCTTGCCGAACTCGGCGTCATAATCCTTGCCGCCGCGCATCGAGCGGACGAGCGACATCACGTGTCTGTAGCGGTCCGGATAGTTTCTGAGCAGCCAGTCACGGAAGAGCGGGCTAACTTCCAGCGGCAGACGTAGGAGAACGTAGCTTGCTTCCGTAGCGCCCGCCGTTTTCGCGGCATCGAGCACCCGCTCTATCTCATGATCGTTGAGAGCGGGAATGATTGGTGCCACCATCACGCCGGCGGGAATGCCTACTTCAGAGATCGCGCGAATGGCTTCGAGCCGCTTTGGCGGTGTCGATGCCCGCGGCTCCATGGCACGCGCCAGCTTGCGGTCGAGGGTGGTCACGGAAATGCCGACGCGCGCCAGACCTTTTTCCGCCATCGGTGCGAGGAGATCGATGTCGCGCGTCACCAGCGCCGACTTGGTAACGATCATCACCGGGTGATTGGCGGCCTTCAGCACCTCGAGGATCTGGCGCATGATGCGCCACTCTTTCTCGATCGGCTGATAGGGATCCGTGTTGGTGCCGATCGCGATCGGCCGCACCTTATAATCCGGCCTCGCCAATTCCCGTTCCAGCAAGCGGGGCGCGTCCGGCTTGGCGAAGAGCTTCGATTCGAAATCAAGCCCTGCCGAGAGCCCCATATAGGCATGCGTCGGCCGCGCGAAACAGTAGATGCAGCCGTGCTCGCAGCCTCTGTAAGGATTGATGGAACGATCGAAGGAGATGTCCGGCGACTCGTTGCGGGTGATGACGTTGCGGGGTTTTTCGATCTGAACATCCGTCCTGAACGGCGGCAATTCCTCAAGCGTCTGCCAGCCGTCGTCGAACACTTCGCGCGTCCGCGGTTCGAAACGTCCGCTCATGTTGAGGGCGGCACCGCGTCCCCGCCGACGATCGACGTCTATTCTGGCACCCGTACCGGTGACGATCGCTTCAGCCAGCTCTGCGCTATTGCCGGGCGCAAAGGCACCCTGCCTGAGTTGAGGCAGCTCGGTCATGGAAATCTCCTCGGAACCGATTTGCGACTTCGTTCCGCTCTGATTATTTTCCTAGCGCATCGAAACGAACAAAGCAAGAACAAATATCGCTGTAGGTCGGGAATGGCCGAGGGAAGCAGCTAACCTCCCTTAAGAATTATGGTATTTGATGCAGCTATGCGCTAGGAGACGGTATGCTGACGATCATAATGGAGACACGCGACAACGAGGCGGAACTCGCGCAGACCTTGTCCGTGCTCGTCGCCGGGGCCGTCGAGGGGCTCGTCAGCGACGTGATCATTTTGGATCACGGCTCGAGAGATGGCTCGGTACACGTCGCCGATGCGGCCGGCTGCCGCTTCTGCGCCGAATGGGACCTCGCCGATGTGGTCCGTTCCGCGCGCGGTGATTGGCTGATGCTGCTCGAGCCGGGGGCCCGTCCGATAGGGCGCTGGGTGGACGAACTCATCGAATATCTGGCGCTCAACAAGGATCCGGCCCGGTTTTCACCATCGCGCATGCACAGGCGTCCGTTCTTCAAGCGCTTGTCGCAACGGGCCGCGCCGCTGGAAACCGGGTTTCTGCTGCGCAAGCAGGATGCCGTGGCTGTCGCGCGTGCCGATATGCAGCTCAGCGACATCGCCAATGCCCGGGCAGTCCGCAAGCTGGCGACCGAAATCGTTCCGGCCTGGGTTGCTCTCGGCAATCGATCTTTGGCCGCGCCTATTTGAAACAGTCCAAGTGCTGCAGCCACACAAGAGGGAAGTGCCTTGCGGCACCCCCTGAAACGATTCTCAAATGACCTTGCCTAGGAAAGGGCTTGCCATGCTGCTCCATCTCCTTGTGGTGGGGCATCATGTCGTATGACTCTCTAGCTCTTTCCACGGGGAAAACGGAAAGAGGCGTCTTCGCTTCGCCTTGTACGAATGCTCGCTAGGTGCATTGTTCCGGTGAGCTGACGAGTAGCAATCTAGCGAGTTCAACCATGCGTGGCTGTTCCAAACGGAACAGGGTCAGCCGCGTTTCAGGTGTTCGTCAAGCCGGGGCATGATCTCAACGAAGTTGCAGGGCATGTGCCGGTAGTCGAGCTGCTGTTTCAGGATTCCGTCCCAGGCGTCCTTGCAGGCGCCGGGCGAGCCGGGCAACACGAAGATAAAAGTGGCATTAGCAACGCCGGCCGTTGCCCGCGATTGAATTGTCGACGTGCCGATCTTGTCGTAGGAGATCCGGTGAAACACTTCCGAGAACCCATCCATACGTTTCTCGAATAGCGGCTCCAGCGCTTCGGGCGTCACGTCTCGGCCGGTGAAGCCGGTCCCGCCGGTGGTGATGACGACGTCGATCGCCGCATCCAGCGTCCAGGCCTTTACCTGATCGTAGATCTTCTGGCGATCGTCGGGCACGATTGCGCGCGCTTCGAGCCGATGTCCGGCGTCGCGGATGCGTGCCTCGAGCGTGTCGCCCGACTTGTCGTCGGCGCGCGTGCGGGTATCGGAAACCGTGAGGACCGCGACCCGAACCGGAATGAAGGAACGTGTTTCGTCGATGCCGGGCATACCTAATCTCTCATCCCCGCGGTTCGGGTGGCGTGAACGTACCACTCGGCATGACCGGCGGAAATGCGCTGTGCCGCCGCAGCCGCCCTTTCGTCGCTGTCGAAGAGGCCGAAGCAGGTGGCGCCCGAACCGGACATACGCACCAATTTGGCTTCTGCGGCTCGCAACGCAGCCGACACCCCCTCTATCGTCGGCTCCAGGGTTTGCGCCGGTCGCTCCAGATCGTTGCGCATACCGGCAAGCGCCGTCAGCCAGTCCGCCGCCGTGCGGGCGCCTTGCGGAAGGGTGAGGGGAGGGTTGCGCTTCTCGGCGAGCATCCGGAAGATGACCGGGGTCGAGACGGCAACGAGCGGATTGACGAGGACGATCGCAAAGGACGGCAGATCGGCAAGCGGGGCAAGCTCTTCGCCGATCCCCCGCGCAAGCAGCGGCCCGCCGTCGAGACACATGGGCACATCGGCACCAAGTTCGAGCGCGAGCTCCACGAGCCTTTCCGGGGCGATCTCTGCTCTCCATAGGGAAAGCAGCCCCCGTAGCGTCGCAGCCGCGTCCGCCGAGCCTCCGCCGATGCCCGACGCGATCGGCAGGTTCTTCTCCAGGTGCAGATGCACGGGCCCCGCAGCATCGCCGCGTCCGGTCAGCTCCCGCCGCAAGAGGTCGCGGGCCCGCAGCACTAGATTGCCCGTACTGCCTTCCGCCGAAACCGGCAGATCGCGCGCGAAGGGACCAGACAGAGTGAAGCGGTCGGCATCCGCCGGCGAGAATGCCACCCGGTCGCCGCACTCCGCAAAAGTGACGACGCTTTCCAGACTATGATGTCCGTCGGCGCGCTGACCGACGACATGCAGTGCGAGATTGATCTTGGCCGGCGCCACGCGGGTCAGCGCGAAGCCGGCGATGCCGTCCGCCTGCATGCCGTCAGGATTTCTTGTCCGGCGCGGCAAGCTCAGGGCCCGGCTTTTTCGGCAGCGTCTCCTTGGCGTCCGCCGCGGCTGGAACGTTCTGCTTGAGCGGCGGCAGGCCCTTCTCGATCTTGGCCTTGATCTTCGGAACTTCCGCTTCCTCGGGCTTCATTTCGAGAGCCTGGTTCCACTGGAAGACGGCCTCGAGCTTGCGACCGACCCGCCAATAAGCATCGCCGAGATGGTCGTTGATCGTCGGGTCGCCGGCCATCAGCTCGGCGGCGCGCTCCAATTCGGTCACCGCCTCGTCGAAGCGGTTCATGCGGAAATAGGCCCATCCGAGCGAGTCGACGATGTAACCGTCGTCGGGCTTCAGCTCGACCGCCTTGCGGATCATCTCCAAGCCCTTGTCGAGGTTGATGTTCATGTCGACCCACGAATAGCCGAGATAGTTCAGGACCTGCGGCTGGTTCGGATTGAGCTCAAGCGCCTTCAGGAAATTCGGCTCCGCCTTCGCCCAGACCTTCTGCCGCTCATAGGCGATCCCCCTCTGGAAGAACACCGTCCAATCGCTGCGCTTCGGCACCGGGCCGATCGCCTCGACGGCGCGGTCGTAAAGCTCGCCCATTTCCTTGTAGGCCTTGGCGTCGGAAAGCACGCTGCCATAGGCGAGATAGTTGCGGATGTTCTTCGGATCGACTTCGATCAGCGCCTGCAGGTGCTTCTTCGCCTCGTCGACCTTGCCGACGTCGGCCAGCGCCAGGCCGAGCTGAAGCTCGGAGATGCGGCGCATCGGGGAATCTGCCGGCACGCTCTTGTAAAGCGCGATCGCCTCTTCCTGCTTCTTCAGATTTTCGGCGATGCCGCCGAGCATGACCAGGATATCGGCGCTTTCCGGATCCAGGTGGCGGGCGGTCTGAAGATAAAGCGTGACGATGTCTTCCGCTCCCTCGCGGTTGAGGGCGCCGCCGATCGAGAAGAGGACGGCGGCAGCCCCTTGCGCGGCGTTGCGCACCTGTTGTTCCTGGTGCTCGCCCTTTTCGATGCTCTCCCTGAGCGCCTCGAGTGGCGTGTAGTTGTTGACCATGCTCTCGCCGACGGCAACCGTATCCAGCGCCTTCTGCTTGTTGCCCTCGCGGGCCTCGAAGCGGGCCAGCGCCTCGACCGCGCGCATGAACGTATCCGGTGCGGCACTGCCGCCTTCCCGGTCGAGAATGGCGTCGTTCAGCCTGGCACGGGCGGTTGCCTTGTCGCCGGCCACAAGGGCGATCGCGCCGGCGTGATAGTTCTTGAACACCCGGAACCACTCCGGCCCTTCGAGCGCCTTGATCTGCGCGACGGCCTCCTTGGGCCTGCCCTGGCCGGCCCGCGCCCAGGAGGAGAGCAAAGTGCTCATCAGCCGATCGAGATCGTTCGGGCCCTGATAATTCAGGAGCTTCTGGGCGCTGCGATATTCGCGCTTGCGGATCGCCTCGATGGCCCGCACGGTCGTCGTGATGCGCTCGACGGCCGGATCGGCTTTCAACGCGTCGGCGATCTTGACCCCTTCATCGAACTTGCCGCTCATCAGCAGCGTGATCATCAGCCGCTGCTTGACCTCGGGATTGTCCGGTTCGAAGCGCAGGGCGATGCGGTAGAGCTCCGTCGCCGTTGCGAAGTCGCGATCGACGTCGGCCGTCCGTGCAGCCAGGAAGGCGCCGGCGAAGGTGTTGACGCTCCTGACGTCGAAAGGCCGGGCATCCTCTACGGCCGCCTTGTCTTCAGCGAATGCCTGGTGGCTTCCGGTCACGCACAGAAGAGCCAGCATTGCCGCTCCGCCGAGCAGGCGAAGGAATGTATTATGCCGCATGTCAAACCTTTCGTTGCCGATCGTCTCGGCTCGCCGCGTCTCTGCTGGTTGTTCCGGAGTCGATCGCAAGTTGCCGAACGCAAGTCTTGAAGAATAGAATGGCTTTTTTGGCGCAACGCGGCAAGAAATTCCTCCCGCGGAGAATATTGCTCCTCGGCCGGCGCTCAGCTGAGCCGATCGATGCAGAAGTCGATCACCTCGATCAAGGCGGACTTCCAGGAAGAGGCCGGCAACGGCGCCAGAGCGTCGCGCGCAATCGTTCCATAGTGCTGGGCGCGGGCGATCGTGTCGGTCAATCCGCCGTAGCGGCGTATGAGGCCGAGGGCTTTGTCGAGGTTGGCCGCATCGCTGGCGCCGCCTTCGATCGCTTCGCGCCAGAAAGCTCGATCCTCCGGCGTGCCGCGCCGGTAGGAAAGGATGACCGGAAGGGTGATCTTTCCCTCGCGGAAGTCGTCGCCGACATTCTTGCCGAGATCGCTCGACGAGCCGCCATAGTCGAGAACGTCGTCGACCAGCTGGAAGGCGAGGCCGAGATTCATGCCGTAGGATTTCAGCGCATTGCGGTCGGACCGGCTGGCGCTCGCGACGATCGGTCCGACCTCCGCGGCGGCGGCAAAAAGCGCCGCGGTCTTGGCCCGGATGACCTGCAGGTAATCGTCTTCGGTTGTCTCCATGTTCTTGGCGACCGAGAGCTGCAGCACTTCGCCCTCGGCGATCACCGACGCGGCGGTCGACAGCACGTCGAGCGCGTCGAGCGAGCCGACGTCGACCATCATGCGGAACGCCTGGCCGAGCAGGAAGTCGCCTACGAGCACGCTCGCCTGATTGCCCCAGATCGTCCGCGCCGTCGACTTGCCGCGCCTAAGATTGCTTTCATCGACGACATCGTCGTGCAGCAGCGTCGCCGTATGCATGAACTCGACGCTTGTTGCGAGCTTGACATGGGCGTCGCCCTCGTAGCCGAACATCGAGGCTGCAGCGAGCGTCAGCATCGGCCGCAACCGCTTTCCGCCGGAGGAAATCAGGTGGTTGGCGACCTCCGGAATCATCTGCACGTCGGAGCCGGCTTTGGAGAGGATGAGCTGATTGACGCGCTCCATGTCGGACGCCGTCAGGTCGACGAGCGGCTTCACGGAAGCCTGTTTGTTTTTATTGTCTTCCAGCGGTATCACTACGCCCAACGCCCCGGACTCCTGCTTCGTTGTCGGGTCTGACAATAGAAAGCGGGACTTCGGGCGGCAAGAGGCGAATTGCCTCGCCCGGTGCAATTTAAGACGGGATCATTGAGACGAATGAAGGAATTGATCCGCACCAACGACGCCGTGCTGCTCTCCTTTTCGGAAAGCCTGATGAAGGATGCCGGCATTGCATGCCTGATTGCCGATCGGGACATGAGCATCCTCGAAGGCTCGCTCGGCCTCTTGCCACGCCGCTTTCTGGTGGCCGATGAGGACGCCGACAGAGCCCGGCGTATTCTCATCGATGCCGGCCTGGAAAAGGAACTGCGGCAATGACTCCCGGCCTGCCGGCCAGCGGCTGCCGGTTCGAGGCGTCGTTGCTGCAATGACGACGAGGACGACGACGGCGGAAACCGTGGACGCCTTTCACCGCGGGAAATTTCATCTGATCCAGCCGCTCGGCCAGGGCCATCGCTCCGGCATGGACGCGATGCTGCTTGCGGCACTCGTCTCGTGCGGGCGGCCTTGCCGCGTCGCAGATCTTGGTGCGGGCGCGGGTGCGGCCGGCATGGCGGTCGCCTCGCGGCTCGAAGAGGCAGAGGTCCTGCTCTTCGAGCGCTCGCCGATCATGGCGGACTTTGCCCGCCGCAGCCTTGCGCTGCCGGAGAACGCGCGCTTCGCGGCGCGGGTCGCGGTCCTCGAGGCGGATGTTTCGCTGAACGGCAAGGCGCGTGCCGCCGCCGGCCTTCCGGACGATGCCTTCGATCACGTGATCATGAACCCGCCGTTCAACGATGCGGCCGACCGCAGGACGCCCGATCGCCTCAAGGCGGAGGCGCATGCGATGAGCGACGATCTCTTCGAGACCTGGATCAAGACGGCCGGGGCGATCATGAAACCCGGCGGACAGCTTTCGCTGATCGCCCGTCCGGAATCGATCGCCGAGATCCTTGCCGCCTGCGGCCGCCGTTTTGGCGGCATCGAAATCACGCCGCTCCTGCCGCGTGCCGGCGAGAATGCGGTAAGGATCCTGGTGACGGCCATCAAGCAGAGTCGCAAGCGTTTGGTGCTTCGGGCGCCGCTGATCATGCATGCCGAAGGGACGCACCGTTTCGCGCCGGAGGTCGATGATCTCAACAATGGCCGCGCCGCCTATCACCGCCGATGATTAACGGCAAGCGTGCCATTGCGTTTGCGGCGCCAATGCATACATGCAGGTTCGGGTTCGTATCGGGCAGGAGTTGAAATGGCCGGATTCTTCAGAAAACTGATGCCAAGGCGTTTTCGCAAGGACGGGGTTGCGATTCCGACGATCCGGCTTCACGGTACCATCATGTCCGGGGGCGGGCAGTTCCGTCCGGTCCTCAATCTCGGGACCGTGGCGCCCCTTCTGGAAAAGGCTTTCTCCGTCAAGGAGGCGCCCGCCGTTGCCATTTCCGTCAATTCGCCCGGCGGCTCGCCCGTCCAGTCGCGGCTGATCTATCAGCGCATCCGCGATCTTGCGGAGGAGAAGAAGAAGCGCGTGCTGATCTTCGTCGAGGACGTCGCTGCCTCGGGCGGCTACATGATCGCGCTCGCCGGCGACGAGATCATCGCCGATCCGAGTTCGATCGTCGGTTCGATCGGCGTCGTGTCCGGCGGCTTCGGCTTTCCGGAGCTCCTGAAGAAGGTCGGCGTCGAGCGGCGCGTCTATACCGCCGGCGAGAACAAGGTAGTGCTCGACCCGTTCCAGCCGGAAAAGGAGCGCGACGTCGAGTTCCTCAAGAGCCTCCAGTTGGACATCCACGATACCTTCATCCAATTGGTCAAGGCCCGCCGCGGCTCGCTGCTTGCCGACCATCCCGATATATTTTCGGGTCTGTTCTGGACCGGGCGCCGCGGCCAGGAACTGGGCCTCGTCGATGGTCTCGGCGACATGCGCGGCGAAGTGAGGCGGCGCTATGGTGAGAAAGCCCGCCTGGAGCTCATTCAGCCGAGCCGCAGCCTATTCGGACGCCGCCAGCCCGGCGCGGCGGTGGATGGATCGATCGCCGCCCCCTTGGCGGCCTCGGCCGCTGCCGGCCTTATCGAGGCAATTGAGGAAAGGGCGCTTTGGGCACGCTTCGGCCTATGAGAGAATGGCTCCGGCATCTGGTCAGACGTGCAAGGCCGCTGTAACAAAAGCTGCTGCATCTCCTGTCCGACATTCCGTCTGATCCAAGGAGGAGCAGAGGAGAACCCATGCCGCAGATCATTCTGCTCTTGATCATTGCCCTGATCGCCTGGATCGGCTACCGCAAGTTCATAGCTGATGCCAAAAGAGTGACGCGTCAACAGGAACGCTTGCGCCGGGAGCGCCAGACCGGGGCCAACGGGACGCTCATCAAGGATCCGGAAACCGGGGAATACCGCCTGAAGCGCGAGGACGAGTGAGGTCTGCCGAATTCGTCGACCGATCTGCCGTCCGGCCAAGGCGCTTGACCCTTGACCTGCGGCATGGCACCTGTCCCGGCAAGATTTCGATGAATTCGGACGTGATCCATGACCACTGCCTCCCTGCCGGACCATATGAACCCGAAGCGCTCCTTTCAGGCCCTGATCCTTACGCTGCACAACTACTGGGCCGACAAGGGCTGCGCCGTGCTTCAGCCCTATGACATGGAGGTTGGGGCCGGTACGTTCCATCCGGCGACGACGCTACGCGCGCTCGGGCCGAAGCCGTGGCGGGCGGCCTATGTCCAACCGTCGCGCCGCCCGACCGATGGCCGCTACGGCGAGAACCCCAACCGGCTCCAACACTACTACCAGTATCAGGTTCTTCTGAAGCCGAATCCGTCCAACCTTCAGGAACTCTACCTCGGCTCGCTGGAAGCGATCGGCCTCGATCCGCTGCTGCACGACATCCGCTTCGTCGAGGACGATTGGGAAAGCCCGACGCTCGGCGCCTGGGGGCTTGGCTGGGAGTGCTGGTGCGACGGCATGGAAGTCTCGCAGTTCACCTATTTCCAGCAGGTCTGCGGCATCGAGTGCTCGCCGGTTTCCGGCGAGTTGACCTATGGCCTTGAGCGCCTGGCGATGTATGTCCAGGGCGTCGACAATGTCTACGACCTGAATTTCAACGGCCGCGAGGGTGCCGAGAAGATCACTTATGGCGACGTGTTCCTGCAGGCCGAGCAGGAATATTCGCGGCACAATTTCGAATATGCCAACACGGCGATGCTGCATCAGCACTTCATCGACGCCGAGAAGGAGTGCATGGCGCTGCTCGCCGCCGGCGCGCCCGGCGACGCCAGCAACAACCGCCTGCACAAATGCGTTCTCCCCGCCTATGACCAGTGCATCAAGGCGAGCCACGTCTTCAATCTCTTGGATGCCCGCGGCGTCATCTCCGTGACCGAACGGCAGAGCTATATCCTGCGGGTGCGCACGCTTGCCAAAGCCTGTGGAGAGGCCTTTCTGCTGACCGACGCTGGGGGTGCGAACGCAGCGAGAGACGCGGCCTGATCAGGCGAGCCTGATCTTTCGGCCGCATGGCATGGTGGCGTGCCTCTTCTCGGAGGTCCGCGCGCCGGAAGCCGACACCATGTTCTGCAGGCAAAAGAACTCGCTGCCATCGAGCCGCCACATCGGCTCCAGCCTCATCGAGGCGCTGTTCGTCAACTCGCCGGCATAGATCTGTAATGCGCGGCGAACGCCGGTCGGCCTCTCGACCGGGGCTGCGCTCGCATGGGCAGCGAAGAGCGCCGTAAAGGCGACAACGTTGATGAAAGTGGCGAGCGAGCCCATGGTCCTGTCTGCGTGCTGTGGTTGTTTGATGATCTGAGTATCGGCCATCGGCGGCCATCGTGCCGTTACCCGCGGAACAACTCGGTGCCTGGCGACGTCGCTACATCGAGAAGGGGCAAGGCGGCGCTTTTGACAGGCCCCGGCTGGTGGTCGGCAATCGTGCGGATGAGCCGGTTCGGCCGCGGACATGCCTTGGAATTGGAGCGGGGAAATCTGCGCATTTTGCCTGCGCGTCCAGTATCTCGCAGGCGGAGTCGGTGTTAACCTCCCGCGGGTTTCGAAGGAGGGCATTTCATGATCGGGCTGGCAATCGGGGTCGCCGTGATCCTGTACCTGGTGTTCGTCTACAACGGCCTCGTCAAGGCGCGGCAGATGGCGGAAGAGGCCTGGTCCGGCATCGACGTGCAGTTGAAGCGCCGCGCCGACCTCATCCCCAACCTGATCGAGACGGTGAAGGGCTATGCGGCACACGAGAAGACGACGCTCGAGGAAGTCGTCGCCCTGCGCAACCGGGCCCAGGCTGTCCCCGAGGGCGATGTCGCCGCGCGAGCGGCAGCCGAGGGGGCGCTCTCGCAGGCGCTCGGCCGTGTCTTTGCGCTCGCAGAAGCCTATCCGGATCTGAAGGCGAATGAGAACTTCGCCGAGCTACAGGGCTCGCTGGAAACGATCGAAGGCGAGATCCAGATGTCGCGCCGCTATTACAATGGTGCCGCCCGGGACCTCAACGTCAAGGTCGAAAGCTTCCCGTCCAACCTGATCGCCAGCGCTTTCCGCTTTGCCAAGGCCAGCTATTTCGAGATCACCAACGAAGCGGATCGCGCCGTGCCGTCGGTCAAGTTTTGAGACGGTCCGGAAGAGGAAATCCCGATGAAGCGGCTTCTGGCGGCGCTTTCTTTCGTGCTTATCGTGCTCGCCGCATCGTGCCCGGCTGCGGCGGAAGAGATCATCTCGTCCTATCATTCGGTCATCGACGTCGCCAAGGACGGCACCCTCACGGTGACCGAAACGATAACCGCGAATGTCGAGGGCAAACAGATCCGCCGCGGCATCTATCGTGACTTTCCGCTAACCTTTATCGACCCGAACGGCCGCCGCGTCCGGGCGGATTTCAAGCTCGTATCCGTCGAACGTGATGGCGAGCAGGAGGAGTACCGGACCGAATCGATCAGCGACGGCATCCGCATCTATACCGGCAATGCCGAGGTCTTCCTGCCGCGCGGCGAGCATATATTTCAGATCACCTATGAGACCGGCCGCCAGATACGCTTCTTCAACGATCACGACGAGCTCTACTGGAACGTCACCGGTACCGGATGGGCCTTCCCGATCGAGGAGGCGACCGCCACCGTGACTCTGCCGGATGGCGTCGTGGCCCAGGCGCTCGACGTCTTTACCGGCGGCTACGGCGCCACCGGCAAGGACGCGCGCGCGGTCGAGGAGGGAGGCGAGGTCTTCTTTGCCACCACGCGCAGGCTTCGACCGCAGGAGGGCCTGACCATCGCGATCAAGCTGCCGAAGGGCAGCATCGACCAGCCGAGTGCCTCCCAGCAGAACATCTGGTGGCTGCGCGACCACCTGGCGCTTGTCATCGCCGGCGCCGGCCTTGTCGTCGTGAGCCTCTATTACGGGCGGGCCTGGCTGCGCGTCGGGCGCGATCCCGCCCGCGGCGTGATGGTTCCGCGCTGGGATCCGCCGGACGGCATTTCGCCGGCCCTCGTCAATTACATCGACAACAAGGGATTTTCCGGCGAGGGCTGGACGGCGCTCTCGGCTGCGGTGCTCGACCTGGCGGTGAAGGGATATGTCGTCCTCGACGATCTGAAGAGTGCCATCGTCGTCTCGGCGACGGGCAAGAGCGGCGGTGAAAAGCTCCCGGCGGGCGAGGCGGCGCTGATGAAGGCGGTCAAGGCGGCCGGCGGCACGCTCAAGATCGATCGGGCGAACGGCAAGGCGGTGGCAGCCGCCGGTTCCAGCTTCCGCAGCGCCATGGAGCGCGAGCACCGCGGCAAATACTACCGGGCCAATATCGGCTACATCATCGGTGGCGCGGTGCTTTCGATCGTTGCGCTGGCGGGGCTTTTCATCTTCGGCCACCTCAGCGAAGAGACCATTCCCTTTCTCATCGTCCCGGTGTTTTTCGCCGTGTTCGTCTCCGGTTTTGCCGTTTCGGTCGGCAAGTCCCTGAGGCGCGGAGCGAGCCTCATGCGGCGCATCCTGTCGATCGTCGCGCTGGCCTTCATCGGTTTCGTCCTGTTCGCCGTCTTTTCGAGCATTCTGGCGGTCCTCTTCATTTCGGCAACCGAACCGGACGACCTGCCGCTGTTTTTCGCGGTCGGCGGCATCGTGCTCGTCAACGGCCTCTTCTATTACCTGATGGGAGCGCCGACGCCGCTCGGCAGCCGGATGATGGACGGTATTGATGGGCTCCGGCAATATATGACGCTTGCCGAGCAGGATCGGCTGAACATGCAGGGCGCGCCGGAAATGTCGCCGCGGCATTTCGAGACGCTCTTGCCCTATGCTGTGGCGCTCGGCGTCGAGAAGCCATGGACCGAGACGTTCGATCGTTGGCTGCTGGCGGCAGCCGGAGGGGCGGCAGCCGCCGCCTACCAGCCGAGCTGGTATCAGGGCGATTCTTTCGGCCCCGGATCTTTCTCCGACACGATCGGCGGCTTCGCCGGCTCGATGGCTGATACCATGACGTCATCGCTGCCGCCTCCGCCCAAGAGTTCGTCATCCGGCTTCTCTTCCGGCGGCGGCTTTTCCGGCGGCGGCGGTGGTGGTGGCGGTGGCGGCGGCTGGTAGGAGGCCAATTTCCTCGCCGCACTTGATGACATTTTCGCCCCGGCTTGCTAAGTCGAGCCACCCACCGGAATAGAACAAAGTCTCGATTGATGCCCGATCTTCTTATTGAACTGCGCTCCGAAGAAATCCCTGCCCGCATGCAGCGCAAGGCGGCCGGCGACCTGAAGAAGCTCGTGACTGACGCACTGGTCGAGGCGGGCCTCACCTATGAGGGGGCACGCGAATATTGGACGCCGCGGCGGCTGACGCTCGACATCCGCGGCCTCAATGCGCGCTCCGCCGATGTCCGCGAGGAGCGCAAGGGGCCGCGCACCGACGCCAACGCGAAGGCGATCGAAGGCTTTCTGCGTGCCGCCGGCCTCTCCTCCATCAGCGAGGCCCATGTCCACAGCGATCCGAAGAAAGGCGAATTCTACGTCGCCCATATCGTCAAGCCGGGCCGCGACGCGGAAGACATCATCGCCGAGGTGATGCCCACGATCATTCGCGACTTCCCCTGGCCGAAGTCCATGCGCTCCGGTGCCGCCTCCGCGAGGCCGGGCAGCTTGCGCTGGGTGCGGCCCCTGCAATCGGTCATCTGCACCTTCGGGGCTGAAACCGAGGAGACAAGGGTCATTCCCTTCGAGGTCGACGGTATCGTCGCCTCGAACGTCACCTACGGCCACCGCTTTCACGCACCCGAGGCGATCACCGTGCGCCGCTTCGCCGACTATGCCGACAAGCTCGAAAAGGCGAAGGTCGTACTCGACGCCGAGCGCCGCAAGGAGATTATCGGTGCTGACGCGCGTAACGTCGCCTTTGCCAACGGGCTCGAATTGGTCGAGGACGAGGGCCTGCTTGAGGAAGTGGCAGGTCTCGTCGAATGGCCGAGGGTGCTGATGGGAAGCTTCGAGGAGAGCTATCTCGAGATTCCCTCCGAGATCATCCGGCTGACGATCAAGACCAATCAGAAATGTTTCGTGACCCGGCAGCCGGGCGCGGAAACGCTGTCGAACCGGTTCATCCTCGTTTCGAATATCGAGGCGAAGGACGGCGGCAGGGAAATCGTCCACGGCAACGGCAAGGTTGTGCGAGCGCGCCTCTCCGACGCGGCGCACTTCTGGAAACGCGACCAGGGCGATTTGCCGGATCTCGAGACGCTGAAGCCGTCCGCCGACAAATTCGGGCTCGATCTTCAGAAGCCGCTCGACCAGCGCATGGCCAAGCTCGACGCGCTGAACGTCACCTTCCATGCCAAGCTCGGAACGCAGGGCGAGCGCGTCCTCCGCATCCGTTCGATCGCCTTGGCGCTTGCCGAGGTCACCGGCGCCGACCAGGCTCTGGTGGCGCGCGCCGCCGTGCTTGCCAAGGCGGATCTGCGCACCGAGGCCGTCGGCGAGTTTCCCGAGCTGCAGGGCATCATGGGCCACAAATACGCGGTTCTGCAGGGCGAGGACGCGGCGGTCTCCAATGCGATCGAGGACCATTACAAGCCGCAAGGTCCCTCCGACCGGGTGCCGACCGATCCCGTGTCGGTGGCGGTTGCGCTTGCCGACAAGCTCGATACGCTCGTCGGCTTCTGGGCGATCGACGAGAAGCCGACCGGCTCGAAGGATCCCTATGCGCTGCGGCGTGCCGCACTCGGCGTCATCCGGCTCGTTCTCGAAGGCAAGGCGCGTCTGCCGCTGCTGCCGTTCTTCGACATCGCGCTGAAAGCCCAGAGGGCGCAGCGCCCCGATCTGGCCGGCGATATTGCCGCAGACCTTCTCGCCTTCTTCCATGATCGCCTGAAGGTCTATCTGCGCGATCTCGGGGCGCGCTACGACCTGATCGACGCGGTGTTGACGTCGGATGCGGACGACCTGTTGATGATCGCGCGCCGTGTCGAAGCACTCACTGCCTTCATCACGGCCGAGGAGGGCAGGAACCTGCTTGCCGGCACCAAGCGCGCCACGCAGATCCTCGCGGCCGAAGAGAAGAAGGGCACCGAAGTCGCAGACGCGGTGGACGAGAAACTTTTCAGCCTCGATGCGGAGCGGACCCTGCACGCTTCGATCAAGCTTGCCTCCGGCGATGCGCGCGAAGCGATCGTCAAGGAGGATTTCCGCTCCGCCATGGCGGCGCTCTCCAAATTGCGCGAGCCGGTCGATGTGTTTTTCAACGACGTGCTCGTCAATGACGAGGACAAGGCGATCCGTGCCAACCGGCTGGCGCTCCTGGGGCTGATCCGCTCGGCGACCGGCGAGGTTGCGGACTTTTCGAAGATTTCCGGATAGGTGCTTTCGGTTGGGCTGAGGTGCCTGTCGACAACCGACAGGCGCTTCCCTATCTGTGCAGGATGACGAACCACCATCCGAGCGCAGGTGCAGGTGCCATCGAGCCTCCGGACCTGAGCCGACGTGGCGACTGGATCGCCCTCGCCGAGGATGCGGTTCCCTTCGAGCGCATCGAAGCCTTCTTTGCCGGACGGGCCTACGAGCCGCACCGCCACGATACCTATGGCGTCGGCCAGACGCTTACAGGCGTTCAGAGTTTTCGTTATCGCGGCGCGGAGCGCACCAGCCTTCCCGGCGCAACGATGGTGCTGCATCCCGACGAATTGCATGACGGCCAGGCCGGTGCCGAGGAAGGATTCCGCTACCGGATGATCTATATCGAGCCGGCCGCCATCCAGGCGGTGCTCGGCGGCCGGCCGTTGCCGTTCATAAAAGGCGGCATCTCGTCCGATCCGCGCCTGTTCGCCGCGGTTCACGCTCTCTTGCCGGCGACGGACACCCGCATCGATGCCCTGGAGTTCGAAGACGGCCTCTTCGAGCTTGGCCATGCGCTCGAGGCGGCTGCGGGCGGCCATGCAAAGCCTGGCGTGGCGCTCGACTATGGCGCCGCCGAACGCGCGCGCGTCTACCTCCATGATCTGCCCGAGGGAAACGTAACGCTTGAGCGTCTGGAGGCGATCAGCGGCCGGGATCGCTGGGGACTCAGCCGTGACTTCCGCCGGCTGTTCGGGACGAGCCCTTATCGTTATCTGGTGCAGCGGCGCCTCGATGCGGTGAAGGCCGACCTCCGGCGCGGTGTCGGGGCGGCTGAGGCCGCCCTTGCTGCCGGATTTGCCGATCAGGCGCATATGAGCCGCCATTTCAAGAAGGCCTTCGGCGTCTCGCCGGGCCGTTGGCTGCGCATGGCGGGGCCGGCGCCTTTAGAAATCCCGCCGCGCACCTGATTCCTGCACGATCGTTCAAGACCCCGGTTGCCTGAACTGCTGTAGTCCCGGCCGAAACAGCCTGAGGAACGCAGCCATGACCCTATCCAGCACCTACGCGCCGATCAATTTTTCCGAGAAGCTCACGAAGTTCGCCGATCAGTGGCAGCCGCGCGTGATCGCCGAACTCAACGACTACCAGTTTAAGATCGTCCGTATCGAGGGCGATTTCATCTGGCACGATCATCCTGAAACCGACGAGGCCTTCATCGTTCTTGACGGCACGCTCCGGATCGACTTTCGCGACGGTTCGGTCACGCTCGGGGCGGGCGAAATGTACATCGTCCCCAAGGGCGTCGAGCACAAACCCTATGCGGCAAGTGAGGTGAAGATGCTGCTCATCGAGCCGAGGGGCACGGTAAACACCGGGCAGTCGGGCGCCGAACGCACCGCTGCGAATGATATGTGGATCTGAATGCGATGGTCCGTGACCTCGCGCTTCTTGCACTTGCGGCCTTGCCGCTGATGGGCAGCCCCGGCCCGGCGACGCTCAGCATCGCCGGCATGGCGGCGGCTCACGGTGTCGTCCGCAGCTTCCGCTATGCCGCCCGGCATCAATACCGGCACGATCGCTGTGGTCCTGCTGATCGCGACGGGAACGACTGTGATCGTCCTCGGGCTGCCGCGAATGAAGACGGCAACAATGGTTCTTGGCGGGCTCTACATGCTTTACCTTGCCTGGCGCATTGCGACCGCGCCGCCGGTCGGCTCCGGTGAGCAAGGATCGCACCGTCCCTCGTTACTCGGCGGCTTTGCACTGGCTATCGCCAACCCCAAGGCCTACGGGGCGATCGGCTCGCTCTATGTGGGAAGCCTTGTCGAAGCAGAGCAGGGGGCATACACGACCGCTGCAAAAGTCCTGGTCCTGGCGATCGTCGCGGTAACGGTGAACACGACCTGGCTTGCCTTCGGCGCGGCCATTGCAGCGGCTTTGCGGGATCCGCGGAAGGCGCGGATAGCCAACATCGTTTTTGCACTTCTGCTGCTTCTATCGCTTGCTCCGCTGCTGCTCAGCTCGCCCCTTGAGCGTTAGCACCCGGAGGTCTATGAACGCGCCATGACCGCCAAGATCCTCGTCAGCGCCTGTCTCATGGGCCATGCTGTGCGCTATGACGGCGCAGCGAAACCGCTCCGTCATCCGGCGATCGAGCAGTGGCGCGCGGAGGGGCGGCTCGTGACGCTCTGTCCCGAGATGTCGGCAGGCATGCCGGTTCCGCGCACGCCGGCGGAGATCGAGGCAGGCAGGAGCGGTGCGGCCATCCTTTCCGGCGCCGGGCGGGTTGTCGAAAAGACCGGCGGCGATGTCACCGAGGCGTTTCGCCATGGTGCGGAAAACGCGCTCGCCCTGGCGCTTGCCACCAACTGTCGCTTCGCACTGCTGATCGACGGCAGCCCGTCCTGCGGCTCCAGCTTCGTCTATGACGGCAGCTTCAGCGGCGCGCGCGTCAAAGGCGAGGGGGTCACCGCCGCACTGCTTCGCCAGAACGGCATCGAGGTCTTTTCCGACCGCGAAGTCGAGATGCTTGTCGAGAGACTTGCCGGTGAGGAATTGGCCGCCCCATAAAAGATTACGCCCCTGCTTCTCTCAGGGGCGCAACCTTTCGCCATTGCAGCGAAACGCCCGTCAGCCTGAATATTCCGGCCGATGGGGCAGGGAACTCTATGTATATGGTGTCAATCTAATCTAAGTTCGAAGGCCGACGGATCAAATTCTTGTGAACCGCTGGCCGCCATCGAGGCGCTGACCGGTTCGGCGTGCGACACGACCCCGACCGCGGCGGTCTTTGCCGTCCGGTCGATGTCGGCGACTGCGGCGACTGTGGGCGCGGGGGCCGTCTTCATGGACGCGGCCCTGATGACGTCCTCCGAGGCCTTGTTGACGAAGACGACCGGCGATCCTCCGAGCCAGGCTTCGGTGCGGAGCGCCTTCATTTCGCCATCGATCTCCTTGAGCTCGAGCTTGGCGGTACCGGGTGCCAGCTCCGGTACGACATAGGAGGCCTTCTTCTTGGGTTGCAGCGGCGGGCACTGCGCGCAGGAAATCGTCGCGACGCTGGAATTGACGGCCGCTCCGGAGGCTACGTCCTCGACCGACGACGCTGCCGCCGTGCCGGCGGCAAATGTCAGGGCGGCGGTGATCAGCAGTGAACGCATCGGTTTCTCCTCGAAAGTATCGAGGAGAAGAATACGAGTTCTCCCTTACCTTCCCGTCAGGAGAATTGGTAAAAATTGAATCACGCCGCGATCCCGGGCAATCACGCCTTCTCGCGTGCGAGCGCCCGCCAGCCGATGTCGCGGCGGTAGAAGCCGTTCTCCCAGGAAACGCTGTTCACGCCTGTATAGGCGGCGTTTTTTGCATCGCTGACTGTCCGTCCTAGCGCCGTGACGTTCAGCACGCGGCCCCCGGTCGCGACGAGGCGGCCGTCCTTGAGCGCAGTCCCCGCATGAAACACCCTTGTCGTGGCGGATGCCTCGGGCAGGGCCGCGATCGGCGTGTTCTTTTCATAGGCCCCCGGATAGCCGCGCGAGGCCATCACGACCGTCAAGGCCGCCTCGTCGTGCCATTCGGTCTCTTTGCCCGCGAGCGTTCCCGTCGCTGCCGCGTAGAGCAGTGGCAGGAGGTCGCTCTTCATGCGCATCATCAGCACCTGGCATTCCGGGTCGCCGAAGCGGACATTGTATTCGATGAGTTCCGGCCCCTTCGCCGTGATCATCAGGCCGGCGAAGAACACGCCCGTGAATGGATGCCCGCTTTCGGCCATGCCGCGCACGGTCGGCTCGATGATCTCCTTCATCGTCCGCTCGACCATCTCGGCCGTCATCACCGGAGCGGGCGAATAGGCGCCCATCCCGCCCGTGTTCGGTCCCGTATCGCCGTCGCCGACGCGCTTGTGATCCTGTGCCGAGGCAAGCGGCAGCACTGTCTCGCCGTCCGAGAGGCAAAAGAAGCTTGCCTCCTCGCCATCGAGATAGGCTTCGACGACGACCTCCGCCCCGGCGGAGCCGAAGGCGCCGGCGAAACACTCGTCGATGGCGGCGAGCGCCTCGTCGAGGGTCATCGCCACCGTGACACCCTTGCCGGCGGCGAGCCCGTCAGCCTTGATGACGATCGGAGCGCCCTGTTCGCGGACATAGGCCTTCGCGGGTTCGGCTTCGGTAAAGCGCCTATAGGCGCCGGTCGGGATCCCATACTTGGCACAAAGATCCTTGGTGAAGCCTTTGGAACCTTCGAGCTGGGCGGCAGCGGCAGAGGGGCCGAAGACGGCGATGTCGGCGGCACGGAGCACGTCCGCGAGGCCGGCGACGAGGGGGGCCTCCGGGCCGACCACCACAAAGTCGATCGCTTTCTCGCGGCAGAAGTCGACCACGGCTGCGTGGTCGTCGGTGTCGAGGGCGACGATCGTCGCCTCTTCGGCAATGCCGGGATTGCCGGGTGCCGCGTAAAGCGCGGTAAGCTGCGGCGACTGCGCGATTTTCCATGCAAGCGCGTGCTCGCGTCCGCCCGATCCGATCAGAAGAACCTTCATTGCCATCCCTGCCGTCAGCGCCTTGATGCGCTGCGGTTAGGACGCCGGGCGGGGCAAGGTCAAGGGAAAACCGGCGCTGCGCTCAAGATTCACCGGAGCGCTTCGCGGCTCGGGCTCCGGCGCGCGCTGCCGGACCGCTCGTCGGCGGGCCGGTCCTTGACGTGCTGCGCCGTCCGGGTCAGCGCCCAGATGGCCAGATCGTCGAGCGAGAGCGGCTTGCTGATCAGGTAGCCCTGGAAGCGGTCGCAGCCGGCTGCGGTGAGCATGGCGAGTTTTTCCGGCGTATCGACGCCTTCGCCGATCACTGCCATGTCCTTGGCATGGCAGAGTGCGATCACCGCCTTGAGCACGAAAAGGGAGTGCGAGGCCGTAAGGTTGGTCACCAGCGCCCGGTCCAGTTTGATCGTATCCGCGGCGTAGTCGATGATCTGTTGGATCGAGGTGTAGCCGGCACCGAAGTCGTCGATCGACAGGCGGAAGCCTTTGTGGCGCAGCTCGTCGATGTTCTGCCGGAGCTGATCGCTGATCTTGACTGCGAATGTCTCGGTGAGTTCGATGTCGATCGATCGCGTTTCCAGTTGATGGCGGGCTGCGCAATCCGACAGATAGTCGCCGAGCGCATGCGAATGCAGCTCCGCCGAAGAAATGTTGATCGCCACGACCGTGTCTTGCCCGAAAAGGGCCTTCAACTGTCGGCAGTCGGACATCGCCCTGTCGATCACCCACCAATCGATCTTGGTGAAAAGACCGGAGCTTTCGGCAATCGGGACGAATTCGTCGGGCGTCACGGCACCGAGGACGGGCGAGTTCCAGCGCAGCAGCGCCTCACAGCCGGTGACCTGGCCGCGTACGTTGACGATCGGCATGTAGACCAGATGGAATTGCTCGTCGGGATTGAGCCCCCGCAGTTCCTCCTGAATCTGGCGGAGCCGTGTACGCTTGTCGTGGAGCGCACGCGAGAAACGGGAGGAGCGATTCCTGCCGCCGGACTTCGCCTGGTACATGGCCGCATCTGCATTGGAGATCAATTCGGCGATGTTGGTCGCATCGTCCGGGCAGATCGCCACGCCGATGCTTGCCGTCACCGGATAGCGCTTTCCGGAAACTTCGAAGCCTCCGTCAAAGAGGGCCAGGATCGCGTCCGAGATCTCCCGGACGGTGCCTTTGCCGGGGTTCGACCGCACCAGAACCGCAAATTCGTCACCGGAAAGGCGGGCGAGGACCGCAGGCTCCAGCTGTCTCCGCCGGGTGATCGTCTCCACCGTTTGCCCAATTCGTCCAGCAAGCGTCTTGAGCAGGTCGTCGCCGACGTCGTGGCCGTGCTTGTCGTTGACGAACTTGAAATTGTCGATGTCGATGAACAGCAGGCTGCACTTCTCGCCGGAAGCGATCACTTGGTCGACGACGCCGGCCGCAAGCGTGTTGAAGCGACCGCGGTTGTTGATGCCGGTGAGCGTGTCGGCCCATGAGCTTTGCTGCACGAGACGCAGGGAATGGGCGGACTGGCTGTGAAGCTCGCGGATATTGTGTGTCAGCCGGCCGATCTCGCCCGCCTCGTCCATGTCCCTGATGTCGTCACGCTCGCCGGCCATGACCGCCGTGACGTCCGCATCGAGGCTTGCGATCGGTCCTGTGATGAAACGTCTGATCAACAGCACGATCAGGAAGATCGAAACTAGGCTCATGGCGAGAGCACCGCAAGCAAGCAGCACCTTTCGGCGCCACACTTGAGCCTCGAAATAGGCGTCCGGAACGACGATCGTGGCATAGAGCTGCGTCCCGAGCGGCGTGCTGGCTGAAAGCTTGTCCGTGGCGGCGAGCGGCCATGGCTGGAGAACGACGTCGGCCCCATACTCCTTCTTCAGAGCAGCCTGCATTGCCAGGAACCGGTCCGGCAGGATGGCGATCTGCATCAGCAATGCATTGGCCTTGTTGCTCGGCAAGGGACGACCAAAGGTGACCGGGTCGACAAAGAGGGAATAGACGATCCGTGGCCTGTCGCCGGTGGGCTCAAGATAGGTCAAGTCGCTGAGCCGCTTGCCGGCGATCAACCTCCTGGCAAGATCGCGCTGCGGCTCGTCGATATCGGCAAAGGGATCCCAACTATTCTCGTAATAGTAATCGGCCTCGTTTCGGGTGTTGAGGACGGCGAAGGAGATGTAGGCTATCGGGTCCTCCGACAGCGACTTGATGCTTTCCTGCAGGCGAGCCCCGAGCGCCGTGACGCGATATCGCTCGTCGGTCTCGGCGACGAACTGGTGCAGAACGTCTCCGTTCAGGAGCGCGTTGAGAAAACTCTTGCTGCGCTGAACCTCGTTCTGGAAAACCGCGGCTGCGTGCTCGAGCCGTTGGGAGAGCTTCGCCTTCTCCAGCGCCTGAATGGAGCGCTCCTGGGCAACATAGACCGATAGCGCTGCGAGGATGTAGCCGAGCAGCACGACGGGGAAGATGAGGAAAAGTGCGCGCTTGCTGAGGGTCACTGAAAATTCGCCAGAGTGCTGATGATGCGTCGGCGTGCCTGGACCGACGGGATGGAAAGTTCCTGCTGGTACTGGCTCTTCGCCAGGGTCGCGGCCGGCGGATAGATCTCCGGATCGGAGCGCATCGCTTCCGGCAGAATCTTCAACGCCGCGCTGCTCGTGGTCGGCATCGTCAAGGCAACGGCGTTGGCGGCGGCGCCTTCCGGCGAACCGATGAAGTCGAGGAACTCCAGGGCACGCTGCTTGCGAGGCGAACTGGCCATGACCGAAACACAGTCGAGCCAGGAAAGCGTCCCTTCCTTCGGGACCGAATAACGCCACAACCCGGGCGTGCCGACCTTGTCGTTGAGGACGTGCTGGTCGCCGCTGTAGCCGAGTGCCATATGGATCTCTTTGCCCGTCGCCTGGTCCTGAATGGCGGTGATGACATAATCGTAGGTCAGCACGGCCGGCGCCTGTGCCTTCAGAAGATCGAAGGCGGCCTTCAAGGTTCCCGTTTCGCTCGCATTGATGGATGCGCCGAGCAGCATCAGAGGCGGCACGAAGAGTTCGGTATGGTCGTCGAACATCGCGATGTGCTTCTTGAGCGACACTGCAGGCCGCATCATATCCTGCCAGGAGGTCGGCGCCTGTGCGATGACGTCGGAGCGATAGAGAATGCCGACCGTTCCAGAGAAATAGGGCAGTCCGCGTCCGGAGCAGCGATCGCGCCACTTGGGCGCATAGTCCTTGAGGGCGGGCAAATTTGCTTCATCAAGCAACTCGAGCACGCCCTTTTTGCCGAAAAGATGCGCACCGTTCTCATCGACGACGACAAGATCGACATTGTTGCTGGGATCCGCGAGGATCTCGTCGCGGGCATCGTCGCTGTCGAAATTGATCTGGCGGATTTCGACACCGGTCTCCTGCGTCCAGCGGTCGATCAGACCCTGGTCGATATAGGCTTCCCAGATCAGCAGGTTCAGCGTTTCGGCGCGGCTTGCGGCCGCGCAAAGCAACGTCGCCAGGAAGACGGATGTAGCCGCGCGCCTTCTCATTCCTTGGCCCCTCGCCCTTCAACCCCCACTGGCAGACGGTAACCGGCAATAATTTAGGAATGCTTACGGGCAGCGCGAGCCATGCATCTCTTCGCGGTGCGCCTATCGAGACGGTATTTTCGGCAGCAACACCGTGAAGATACCGAGCAGCGGCAGGTAGGAGCAGATCTTGTAGACGAATTCGATGCCATGGCTGTCGGCGAAGATGCCGAGCACCGCCGCACCCATGCCGCCGAAGCCGAAGGCAAAACCGAAGAAGACGCCGGCGATGAGCCCGACGCGGCCGGGAACGAGTTCCTGCGCGAAGACGACGATCGCAGAGAAGGCCGACGAAAAGACGAGGCCGATCACCACGCTGAGCACGCCCGTCCAGAACAGGTTCGCATAGGGCAGCATGAGCGCGAAGGGAATGACGCCGAGGATCGAGAGCCAGATGACGAAACGGGCACCGTAGCGGTCGCCGATCGGTCCGCCGAGGAAGGTCCCGGCCGCCGCGGATCCGAGGAAAAGGAACAGCATCAGTTGAGCCTGCTGCACGCTGGTGCCGAACTTTTCGATGACGAAGAAGGTGAAATAGCTGGAGACGCTGGCGAGATAGACGTTCTTGGTCGCCGTCAGCAGGACGAGGATCGCGACCGTCCAGAGGACCCGGGCCTTGGGCAGCGGCAGGGTCCGGCTCGGCGCCGCACGGCTCATGGTCGAGCGGCGATGCCGCACGTACCAGGTGCTGACCCAGGACAGCACGAAGAAGCCTGTTATGGCGACGATCGAGAACCAGCCGAGGCTGCCCTGGCCGAAGGGCAGGACGATGAAGGCGGCAAGGAGCGGGCCGAGCGCGCTGCCGGCATTGCCGCCGACCTGGAACAGCGATTGCGCCAGCCCGTGGCGACCACCCGAGGCAAGCCGCGCGACGCGCGACGATTCGGGATGGAAGATCGCAGAACCGACGCCGATGAGGCTCGCCGCGAGCAGCAGCATCCAGAAGTGATCGGCATGGGCGAGGAGGAGAAGGCCCGAACAGGTCGACAGCATGGCAGCCGGCAAGGTGTAGGGGAGGGCCCAGCGGTCGGTGACGATCCCGACCGCCGGCTGCAGCATAGAGGCAGTCACCTGGAACGTGAAGGTCAGGAGGCCGATCTGGACGAAATCCAGTGCGTAGTTGGCCTTGAGCAACGGATAGAGCGCGGTCAGCAGCGATTGCATGATGTCGTTCAGCATGTGGCAGAAGCTGACGGCAAGAATGACGGAGAAGGCCGTCTTTTCCGGATTGATGCTGCCAGCCGTGACCGAAGACATGAGGTGTTCCTTCCGCGTGGCTCGCTGCGGGAGCCTTTCCTCCATCTCTAGACGTCTTGCTGTTGGCCTGCTTTTGTGATTTGGTCGAATTCTTTCGCGAGTGGGCCAAATGCCGAAATACGACCGAGGACACCTGCCGGAACTACCGGACATGGATCACTTCAGGAGTCTGGAGTGGATAGAAATGGCGAATGCCCCGGTGGTGGCGATCGGCAAGGATTATGGCTGCGGGCTGGTCGTGCCTCCGCACAGCCACACGCGCACGCAGCTCTGGTGGGCCCGCTCCGGCGTGGTCCTCGTGCACACGGCTGACGGGCGATGGATGATCCCTCCCGGCCATGCCCTGCTCATTCCTTCTGGGATGGAGCACTCGGCCGAGATGGTCAGCGACGTTCGGATGCATTCCATCTATATCGCGGCGATGAGCCGGGCGCGCCGGCCTCTGGTGCTGGAGGTGTCGGCCTTGGCCGGCAGCCTCATCGACGAACTGGTCCGGATCGAGAACGAGACATTCTCCCAACGGCGGGAGCAGCTGATCGTCGAGCTGTTGCTCGAGGAAATACCGCGCCTCGCCGAGCGGCCGCTGGGCCTGCCCTTTCCGCAGGACCGTGCCCTTGCCGGCCTCTGTCGGAAATTCCTGGAGGCGCCTTCGGCGGCCGCCAATATCGATCAATGGGCCGACAGCATCGGCATCAGCCGACGTTCCTTCACGCGATTCTTCCGTCGCGAGACGGGCATCAGCTTCGTTACCTGGCGCCAGCAGGCCTGCATCTTCGCCTCGCTGCCGCGCATCGCCGACGGCGAGCCGATCACCACCGTCGCTCTCGATGCGGGCTATGAGAACGTCGCGGCCTTTACCACCATGTTTCGCCGCATGTTGGGTGCACCGCCGAGCCTTTACCTGCGCGCCCGTAATGCCTGACTGCAACGGATCATGCGGGCGCTTGACCGGCTTGCTCAGCGGGGCCAAACAGGGACCATGAACAGCTCATCCATCGATTCCGGCCGCGTGCACGATGCACCGTCGAAGAACTGGGTCTACCGCGTGCTGCCGCGGGTGCTTTGGCCTTATGCGCAGCTCGCCCGCTGGGACCGGCCGATCGGCTGGCAATTGCTGATGTGGCCATGCCTCTGGTCAGCGGCACTCGCGGCCGGCGCCGCAACCGCGCTCGGCAGTTTCTCCACGGCTCGCTTCCTCTTGCACGTCCTTCTGTTCATCGCCGGGGCGATCGCCATGCGCGGCGCCGGCTGCACCTATAACGACATCGTTGATCACGAGATCGATATGGAAGTGGCGCGCACCCGATCGCGGCCGCTGCCGTCCGGACGCGTGACGCGCGCCCAGGCGAAGGTCTTCATGGTGCTACAGGCGGTGGTGGGCCTCGTGATCCTGCTGCAGTTCAACGCCTTGACGATCATTCTCGGCATCGCCTCGCTGGGCCTGGTGGCAATCTATCCATTTGCCAAGCGCTTCACCGACTGGCCGCAATTCTTCCTCGGCCTGGCTTTTTCCTGGGGCGCCATCATGGGCTGGTCGGCGGAATTCGGCTCGCTGTCCTTCGCCGCCATCCTGCTCTACGCCGCGGCAATCGCCTGGACAATCGGCTATGACACGATCTACGCCTATCAGGACCGGGAGGATGATGCACTGATCGGCGTCCGCTCGACCGCACGCCGCTTCGGCGACAATCCGCGGCCCTGGCTGATAGGGCTTTACGCCTTGACCGTTCTCCTGATGGTTTTCGCATTCCTGGCGGCCGGCGCGGGATTCTTCGCCTATGCTGGACTGGTCGTAGCGGCCGTTATGCTCGCGTACCAGATCCTGGTGCTGAACATTCACGATCCTGAGCAGTGCCTGGCCCTCTTCAAGTTCAACAGCGTCGTCGGGCTGATCATCTTTGCCGGGCTGATGCTGGCGCTTCTCCTGCGTCTGATATGAAAAATCCTCCGGAAGGCCCGGAGGACATCTTGTTCAACGGATAGGGCGATCACGCCCAACTTGCTTCGGCGTCCGCCTTGCGCCGCTTGGCCGCGATGTGGGTACGAAGAGCGGCCCAAAGGGCGACGAGGGTGGCGAGCAGGTGCTTGCGCATCGGTATCTCCTTCATTCGTTGCCTTGGCTATGTGCCGCTTGTGGCATGATGAAGGCCGAGACCGCTGTATCCACCGTAACATTTGCCGCGGCCGCGTGTACGTTCTCCCGCGATAACATAAGCCGGCCGCAGGGATTGGCAGGCTTTTGCACTGGAGATGGAGATAGGCGGTCAGGACCGGGCGATGATCTCGCGGCCGTCGATTTTCATCTGCACGCCGAGCTTGCCGGTGGAGCGGCGCACGAGGAAGCGCGGCCGGCGCTCGGCAAAGAAGGAGTGGCGCCGGCGCGGCTTTACCGGCGCGGTGCGGATTTCGCCGAGATGTTCTTCCAGCGGCCGGGCGACACCATCAGCTTCGACCATCAGCATTGGGATGCGATAGGCATCCGCCCAGGCACGCCAGTCGGCCGCGATATCAGAAAGATCATGCGCGACGAGCAGCGGGATGCAAAGATCCGGATCGTCGTGATGAAGCTCGAGCGTCACAGTTACCTCCCCGTCGCCGTGGTCGATGGCCCGCGCTGCGACACCCTTGAAAGCTCGCGCAGGCAAGGCGATCGAAAGGGGCAGGCCGCTGGATGGTAGCACCTTGCGCAGGACAGCGCCACGCTGGTCGAGGCTGATGCTCACATTGCCCACATCGCCGCGTAGCACGTAGGTCGCCTGCTGCGGAAATCGCTTCGGATCGAGCCGCAGCGTATTTCCTACCCACGCCGGTTGAGAGAGTGTGTTGCGCATTTTCATTTCGCCCTTGTTTTCCTTGAGAGCCGGTTCCCGGTCTTCTTCTCGGGACGTTTTCGTCCTCTATGGGCTGGAGGATAGGCGGCCGCTCTTCCGGACGACTTAAAAATCGCGGTTAAAAAAACTTTGCGTCTCCCGATGGTTAGCAAAAGCCGAGGCGGCAAGGTTTCTCCTTCGTCAACGAAATCGCCGGGATTTTGCGGGTCGGCCGAAAAGCCACGCACAAGCCTTTTGATCCAGTTTCGGACGGAATAACCATCGGGGATGTCGCGTGCCGGCTGTCCCCGATCCTTGCTGGCGGGGCAGCGCGCATGGTTTCGACTTATCTCGACTACAATCTCATCGCGCGGGACATGAAGGTCAGCCTGAGCCGCGTCTCGGAGCAGACGGTCGTCGCGCGCGACACGCAATACTACAAGGACAACATCGGCAATGTGAGCTCGGTCGACGACTTCCTCGACGACTACCGGCTCTATTCCTACGCGATGACGGCATTTGGCCTCGGCGACATGATCGATTCGGTGGCCTTCATGCGAAAGGTGCTCGAAAGCGACCTCTCCGACACGAGCAGCTTCGCCAACAGCTTGACGGACGATCGCTATCGAGAATTCGCTCTCGCCTACAGCTTTAGCGGCGGGACCGCCGTGTCGCAGACCGAGGCACAGCTCGACGAGATCATCGGCCTCTACGATACGAGCATTCTCAACCTCGCGGAGACGCAGAAGGAGGAGACCCGCTACTACAACGTCATGATCGACAAGATCACCAGCGTCGATCAGCTCCTCAACAACGATCGGCTGAGAGCCTATATCTTCACGGCTTTCGGCATCGATGAGAGCACCTACTCCCGCCAGACGATCCGCAGCGTCCTCTCCAGCAGTTCCGGCGATGCGAGCAGCTACGAGAATACGGTGATTGCTCCCAAGCTTACTGAACTCGAGACCGCCAAGGCAGCGGCGGAAGCACAGTTGGCCGCGGGAGACCTCACCGACGAGGAAGAGGCGGAGCTCGAGAGCAAGGTAACGACCTACACGAATTCCATTGCCACGCTGAACAACTATCTCGACCTTGCAGCTGCCTTCGACTTTGGTTCCGATGGCACGGTGAGCGCGGGTGCGGCGCAGACCGACGAAAACAAGCTTGCCGTCAACGACCTCTATGTCTCCAGCAATTCCCGCGTTACCTCACAGGCGGCGCTGCTGAACAAGGCCTATTTCGAGGAGACGATCGCGAGTATCACGTCCGTCGATGAGCTCATCGCGGATACACGCCTTTACAATTACATCAGGACCGCTTTCGACCTCGACGAGGTGACGATCGTTTCCGCAACCATCAAGAACATCCTGACGAGTGATCCGGATGATCCGGAGAGCTATGTCAACACGATCGGCGACCGCGACGAGAACTACCTGGCGCTCGCCAATGCCTTCAATTTCCAGGAGGACGGCACGCTGGCTGACGGCGACAGCGCGCAGACCGCCACCCAGACGACGCTCACCTCCAACCGTTACATGACCCGCTATAATGACAAGGACGACGAAGCGGACGAGAAGGCGGTCAGTGCCTACAAGGCCGCGGTCTCCGGCATGACGTCCGTCGACGATTTCATCGTAACCGCCTCGATCTATGATTTCGCCTTGCAGGCCGTCGGCCTCGATCCCGACACGGAGAGCACCCGCACCATCCAGCGCGTCCTGACCAGCGACCTCACCGATCCGAAGAGCTTTGTCTACACGCTCACGGACGAGCGATACGTGACCCTTGCCAAACTGTTCAACTTTACGACACAGGGCGAGGTCGGTGCACCGGCACTGGCTCAATCGGAAACGCAAATCCAGGAAACCGCGAAGAACTACATTGTCATCAAGTCCCGTTTTGGGTCGGATGAGGACAAGACCAAGGCCCAAGAGGAGAGCGAATATTATACGGCCGGGGTCGCCAAACTTTCCTCCCTCGACGCGTTCCTGGCCGACGAGCGTCTCGTCACCATCGCGCTCGAGGCGAACGGCATCGACCCCGAGGGCGTGGCGGCCGATTTCCTCCGCAACATCTTCGCCTCCGACATCGATGATCCGGGCAGCTTCATCAACGAACAGGAAAATTCCGCCGCCTATATCTCGCTCGTGACCTCCTTCAATTTCGACAGCGAAGGTGACGTGCTACGCGAGGAAAGGGAAAGCATCGTCACACGCCACGGGCTTTACGAAACGCTTGATCAATATCTGCACCAGACGCTCGAAGAACAGGCGGGCGAAAGCAATGAAGGCGTTCGCCTGGCACTCTATTTCGAGCGCAAGGCCGGCACGATTGTCGACGCCTACGACCTCCTCGCCGACGACGCGCTCGCCGAGGTGTTCCGCACGATCTTCAGCCTGCCCGACGAGTTCAGCACCATGGACATCGATCAGCAGGCGAAGATCGTCGAAAAGAATCTCGATCTCGAGAAACTCAGCGATCCGGTCGAACTGAAGAAGCTGCTGGCGCGCTTTGCCGTGCTTTACGATCTGGAAAACAACACCGAGCTCGATCCGGCCGTCTCGGTGCTCACGAGCAGCGGCAGCAGCGTCGGCATCAGCGCCGACACGCTCTATACCTTGTCGCAGCTCAGGATGGGCGGATAGCGCCGCCTCAATCAATCCTGCCGCAGCACCTTGTCCGGGTTCATGATTCCGGCCGGATCGAAGGCATGCTTGATCCGCCGCATTAGCTCGATCTCGATCGGCGCGCGGATGGCCGCAAGTTCGTCGCGCTTCAACTGGCCGATGCCGTGTTCGGCCGAGATCGATCCGTTATATTTCAGCACAATGGCGTGAACGATCGCGTTCACTTCGTGCCAGCGGGCCAGAAAGGCCTCGCGGTCCGCGCCGACCGGCTGGGTAATGTTGTAGTGGATGTTGCCGTCGCCCATATGGCCGAAGGCGCAGATGCGTGCGTTGGGGATTGCCGTGATGACCGCCGCATCCGCTTCCGCCATGAAGGCGGGAATGCTCGACACCGGTACCGACACGTCATGCTTGATCGAGCCGCCCTCGGGTTTCTGCGCCGGAGACATGCTCTCGCGCATGTGCCACAGCGCCTTTCGCTGCGCTTCGCTCTGGGCGATGACGGCATTCTCGATGAGACCCTCCTCTGCACCTGCTTCGAGCAGGCTTTGCACCATCTGCTCCGAACTCTCGGCCGAGTCGGAGGTGGAGATATCGATCAGCGCATACCAGGGATGACTTGTTTCCATCGGGTCGCGAACGCCCGGTATGTGGCGGGTGGTGAACTCGATGCCGAGCCTCGGCATCAGTTCGAAGCCGGTCAAGGCGGGACCGCAGAGGCTCGATGCCCGCTCGAAGAGTCCGATCGCGTCTTCGACGCTTGCGAGCCCGGCAAAGGCGACCTGATGGCCGCGCGGCTTCGGGAAGAGCCTTAGGACGGCGCCGGTGATGACCCCGAGCGTCCCTTCGGCGCCGATGAACAGATCGCGTAGGTCGTAGCCGGTATTGTCCTTCTTGAGGCGTCGGAGACCGTCCCAGATTTCGCCGGTCGGGAGCACGACTTCCAGCCCCATGCAGAGCTGTCGCATGTTGCCATAGGCAAGCACGGCGGTGCCGCCGGCATTGGTGGAAAGATTGCCGCCGATCCGCGCCGATCCTTCGGAGCCAAGCGACAGCGGAAACAGCCGGTCGACGTCGTCCGCCGCCTTCTGAATGTCTGCGAGAATGCAGCCGGCGTCGGCGACGATCACATTGCCGACCGGGTCGATGTCGCGGATGCGGTTCAGCCGCTCAAGGGAAAGCACCACATCGGCCTTTCCCTCGCGCGGGATCTGGCCGGCCACGTGGCCGGTGTTTCCGCCCTGGGGCACGATCGCCGTCTGGCTCTGGCTGGCGAGCCGCAGGATGCGCGAGACTTCATCGACCGAGGCGGGCTTCAGCACGAGCGGTGTCGTGCCGCGGTAAAGCCCGCGCGATTCGACGAGATAGGGCGCCGTCTCCGCCGGTCCGGTCAGCGCATGGCCGGGGCCGACGATGTCGGTGAACGAGGCGATCAGTTCGGGAGAAGGGATTGCTGTGCTCATGACCTGCCTGCGATTTATATTGCCGAAACAGCCGGACCACACAGGTCTCGCGCTTCCGGTCAGATCCTCGGGGCTGCGGCCCGTTCGAGCCGGTCGATGATCGCTTCGCCAAGGCCTTCGCCCGGGATCGGCCCGAAAGCGATGGTTCGAGCGCCGCTCGCATCTGCCTTTTTCATATAGTCGAAAAGATTGGCGGCCGCTTCCCTGAGATTGCCCGTTGGGCTGAGGTCGAGGACGATCGCCGCGCTGCCTTCGCCAGGCAGCGCCTTGCCGCCGAAGCGGATCAGCGCCTCTCCCGTGTGGACGTCCGTCGCATTGAGCCGCACCGCGGCACCCGGCGCATAATGCGAGGCGAGCATGCCGGGAGCTTCGATCGTCGCGCCGGCCGCTTCCGGCCGCTCAACGGGAAGGCCGGCGAGCGCCTCGATCTCGGCCGCATCGAGACCCCCCGGCCGAAGCAGCCGCAGCCGGCCGTCTTCGACCTTGATGATCGTCGATTCGAGGCCGATTTCCGCCGGGCCGGCATCGAGGATCAGCTTCAGCTTCGCACCGAGATCCGCCTCCACATGGGCCGCGCTGGTCGGACTGATCTTGCCCGACGTATTGGCGCTCGGCGCCGCCAGCGGGCGCCCAAAATGTGAGATCACCCGCCGGGAAAAACCTTCAGGCATGCGGATCCCGAGCGTGTCGAGGCCGGCCGAGGCAAGCGCGTGCACGGTGCTTTCGGGTCGCTGAGTGAGAATCAGCGTCAGCGGCCCCGGCCAGAAGGCTTCCGCGAGGCGTCGGGAGATGGGGTCGAATATCACATGCGCTTCGGCCATTCCCATGTCCGAGACGTGGCAGATCAGCGGATTGAAACGCGGCCGGCCCTTCATCTCGTAGATGCGGCTGATCGCATCGGCACTCGTTGCGTCTGCTGCAAGGCCGTAGACGGTTTCCGTCGGGATCGCCACGGGCTCACCTTCGGAAAGCACCGCGCAGGCCGTTTCGATCGCCCGATCCGGTTCGCTGCGCGTATCGATGATTTCGGCCATGGCGGTTCTGGTCCTTTCCGTCGCTTCCTTAACGGAGGAGGAGGGAAAACAGAACGATTTTCTTTGTCGTTGACCGGCGTCAGAGGCTGCGAATGATCCGCCGCAGCGCTTCGTCGCGTGCGCCGAGCATCAGGACGTTCTTGAGCGCCACCTTCGGGTCCTGCGTCCGGAAGATCAGGCCGTTGCCCCGAACATTTCGATCGAGGACCATCCGCCCCTCTTCGGTGCCGGGTTGAATGGCCACGGCGAAATACATGCGCGAGTAGCTTGTCTGTATGCGTTCGAAGAAGTGCGCCTCGTCGCCGAGGTCGGAGAAGAAGTTGGCAAAGTAGAACGCCCAGGTGACGTCTCGCGATCGAGCGAGATGAGTCCGCGCCGCGGTGACATGGCAATAGCCGAGGTGGGGACTGTCGGCGAGGGTCCTGTGGAAGATCATCTTCGGGAACTGGATCGAGGCATGAAAGCCGTTGATCCGCCTGTGTGTCGTCTCTCCCGCCGCCTGTAATCTCTGTCCGGTTCTCTCTGCCACTTCCTCATGCGTCATGTAGCGGCGCTGTTCGGGCAACCACGGCCGGCGCCGCTCGATTCGGCCCGTGCGCAGGAACTCTGTATGGCCGCCCGCCGTTTTCGGCGCCGGCGCCTGCGGTTTGCCTGAGGCGTCGTAATATCTGATTTTTGCCATCGACCTCTGCGTCACTTGTCGCTGAACGGACTGAACCGTCAGCGAACGCTAAATCACTATGGTTAATAGAGTATTTCGGGCGCCCGCGCATCGCTTTATGTCGCAAAATGGCCCGTGATCTTCGCGGCCTGGATGCCGCTGCAAAAAAAAGCGCCATTTGCCGAAAAATGTATCTATCACATTGTTTATTATAGAAGATGTCACAGGACTTCCAACGCGCGCGCATCGAAAATCTTTGTCGTCTTTCTGGAATGGAATGTCGCGCACCGGCAATTGCCGAGCCTGTCTGGCCGCTTAGATTCGAATTGCTCAAGGTGCCGCTTCTTCGCAGGGAGGGGCGGAGAATTGGGAAGCCGGTCAAATCCCGGCGCTGCCCCCGCAACGGTGGTGGAGTGAACCCCCGGCATAAGGCCACTGGACAATCGTCCGGGAAGGCGCCGGGCAGGGCCCTCGGGCCGCTCCAGAGCCCGGAAACCAGCCTTGAGGAAAACGACCGTAACTGGTTGCGGCGGGCAGCCGGATCGGAGCCAAGGCGCACGGCATCTCTCCGGCGCGGTTCCTGTCCTGCCTGCCCGAAACAGGGCTAACGAGGACATGGGCATGGACATCCAGAACGAAATGCTGCGCAAGCTGAAGACCCGCCGCGAGGGCTACAGCCTCGATCGGGCCTTCTACATCGACCCGGACTATTACCGTCAGGACCTGGAGAATATCTGGTACAAAGACTGGCTATTCGTCGGCCACGACTGCGAAATCCCGCGTCCCGGCAATTACTTCACGCTGCAGGTCGGCGACTATCCGATCGTCATCGTGCGCGATCGCCAGGGGGCGGTCCGAGCGCTGCACAATTCCTGCCGCCACCGCGGCTCGCGCGTTTGCACCCAGCACAAGGGATCCTCGGCCAAGCTCGTTTGTCCCTATCACCAGTGGACCTACGAACTCGATGGCAGGCTGCTCTTCGCCCGGCAGATGCCGGAGGATTTCGATCCGGCCCAGCACAGCCTGAAGCCGGTCAATTGCGAAACGGTCGGCGGCTATATCTTCATCAGCCTTGCCGAGCGGCCCATGGATTTCCAGCCCTTCCGCGACACGGTTGCAGCCTATCTCGCGCCGCATCGCCTCGGCGAAACCAAGGTCGCCTATGAAAGCACCATCGTCGAGAAGGGCAATTGGAAGCTCGTCTGGGAGAACAACCGCGAGTGCTACCATTGCGCCGCCAACCATCCGGAACTCTGCCGGACCTATCCCGAGGCTCCGACTGTGACGGGCGTCCAGGGCGCCATGGACGATCCGGAAATCGGTGCCCATTGGGAGAGATGCGAGGCGGCGGGGCTGCCGAGCGCCTTCAAGATCGGGCCGACCGGCCAGTTCCGCATGACGAGGATGCCGCTGATCAACGGGGCGGAGAGCTATACGATGTCCGGCGAGAAGGCGGTCCGCAAGCAGCTTTCCGGCGACATAAGCGCGAACCGCATCGGCACGCTGCTGCTCTTCCATTACCCGACGACGTGGAACCACATCCTCGGCGACCATGCGATCACCTTCCGCGTGCTGCCGCTCGGGCCGGAACTGACGCAGGTCACGACGAAATGGCTCGTCAGCAAGGATGCGGTCGAAGGGGTCGACTATACCCTCGAAGACCTCACCCATGTCTGGACCGAGACCAACGACCAGGACCGGCAGATCGTCGAGGAAAACGCCTTCGGCATCCGCTCGCCGGCCTATGAGCCGGGTCCCTATTCGGCCGAACACGAGGGCGGGGTCATGCAGTTCGTCGACTGGTATTCGCGCTTCATGCAGGATCGCCTGCAGGGCAGCGCCGCTCCTCTGTCGCGGGTGGCATGACGATGGAAATGGCACGCTCCTTTCACCACTTCGACGAACTGCAGCCCTGGAAAGATCGCCAGTTCCTGCTCGAATGCATCTCCGCGGTCGGCGAGACCGCGGACGTGATGACCTTCACCTTCCGGTCCGACAGGCCGGCCTGGTTCCGCTACCTGCCCGGGCAGTTCGTGACGCTGGAACTCCCCGTCGGCGAGGAACCGGTGATGCGCACCTATACGCTATCGTCCTCGCCGTCCCGCCCGCTTTCCGTTGCGGTCACGGCCAAGGCGCAGTCGAACAGCATCGGCACGCGCTGGATGTTCGACAATCTCAGGCCTGGCATGACGTTGAAGGCGCTGGGGCCGCTCGGCGATTTCAGCTTCGTGCGCCATCCGGGCGAAAAATATCTGTTCGTCTCGGCAGGCTCCGGCATCACGCCGATGATGTCGATGACGCGCTGGATGGCGGATTGCGCGCCGGACACGGATGTGACCTTCATTTCCTGTGCCCGGCAGCCGGAGGATCTGCTGTTCAAGCCGGAGCTGGAGATCCTCGCCCGCCAGATGCCGCGTCTCAATCTCGGCTTCCTGGTGGAAGGACACGAAGCGCGTCACGGCTGGCACGGCCTGCGCGGCCGTATCGATGCGACGAAGCTGCCGCTGCTTGCACCGGACTTTCTGGAGCGAACGGTCTTCTGTTGCGGCCCCGAACCCTTCATGCGCGGGGTTCGGGAGATGCTGGAGGGGGCCGGTTTCGATATGGCCCGCTACCACCAGGAAAGCTTCCAGCCGGCGGCGGCGCCGGCGGCAGAGGAACTCGCCATCCGCGCCGGCTCGGCGGCCGGCGCTCAAGGCGAGGCGGCCCGGGTAACCTTCACCATGAGCGGCAAGGAAGTCTCGACCGTCCCCGGCCAGACGATCCTGCAGACAGCACGCGCCAACGGGGTCAGGATCGGTGCGGCCTGCGAGGGCGGCATCTGCGGCACGTGCCGCGTCTTGAAGATCGCCGGCGAAGTCGAGATGAACCACAATGGCGGTATTCTCGATGACGAAGTCGACGAGGGCTACATCCTCGCCTGCTGCTCGCGGCCTATCGGCGACGTTCAGATCGAAGCGTAGACAGCTACAGGCGCCGTCCGGCTTTTTCAGCGGCGCTCGGGCTGGTTGGGCAGGTGGGCCTCGGCGGCCTTCACGCTGATCGCACCGGTGACCGTTCCGTCGACGCCGGCGCCCGAGCCGCTCTCGGCCTCGGCACGGCTGATGAGCAGGGGTTCTGCGAGCGGGACGGTGGCCGCGGCGCTCGCCGCCGGCGCCTTGCCAATCTTCGCGGAGGCGATGACGGTGACGATCGGCGGCTTCTCCGGGAGCAGCGCGCCCTGCGGCCACACCTTCTTCAACTCTGAAACGGTCATTGCGGCGACGTTGACGTCGATGTCGTTGAGCGTCCCGGGCACGCGATAGGGGCAGCGCTTCTTTCCGCAATTATGCGACGACGAGAACTGCCACAGCGCATAGCGATCCCAGTTGCCCATCGGAAAGACGTTGCGAATGTCGGGCTTGTAGCGGGCATACCAGAGCGGCAGGCGGGAAAGCAGCCGATGCTGGGCGCGGTTGGCGGCGATCTGCTTCGCGGTGATGTGGTTGGTGTAGAGAATGGGGTATCGCCCGGTGCGGGCCTTGATATGGCCGGCAAAGATCGCGGCGTCCTCGAGTGACATGTAGTTCTCGGGATCGATACCCTCGAGGTCGAGAACCATCAATTCGTCCTCGCGCGGCGCCGCATAATCGAGGAAGTGGTTGGCCTGATCGACGGGATTGCCCGGGCGCGCCAGGTGATAGGCGCCCCAGAGCAGTCCATGGGAGCGGGCGATCATTCGGCGCGTCTGATAGAGTTCCCGGCTGACCGCATATTTTCGCCACATCGTCTTGCAATGGGCGACCGTGTCTCCGCCGTGATCGCCGGTGCAGCTGTAGCTTTCCGGAAGGCCGTCGGAGGCCTTCGCGATGAAGCCGGCGATGCGCTTGTCCTTCAGCATCGCTTCCCAGTCGATGCTGTTCAACTCGTAGGCGTCGACGATGATGGCGTTCTGCCGCGCTTTCCACGGTTCGACGTCTGCGGCGCGTGCGTTCGCCGCCGCAAAGGACAGGCCTACCAAGGCCGCCAGGCGCAAGATCATCCCCGAGATCGAGATTCCCCGCTTTTCCATTCTCTGAGATTGCCGACTTAGCGTTAAAGGGTCGTAAATCTCAGCCCCTCAGCCAATCTGCGCGAGAGCGCCGCTCCTGTACACTGACTCTTGGCGGTAAAGTGCGGCGGGACTCGGCTCTGGATTGTGGCGCGAAACGCGGCGTGTTGGTCGTATCCGGTCAAAGGATGCCGACGCGTTTGAGGATCAGCCATGCCAGGCCCATGGAGGCGGCGATGATCAGCCCGGCATAGAGCGTGCCGCTGCCGTCGGCGAAGGGCAGGGCACCCGTGTTCATGCCGAAGAACCCGGTGACGAGCGTCGGCGGCAGCAGGAAAGCGGTCATCAGCGAGAGAATGTAGAGGTGACGATTGGTCTCCGACGAAATCTTGCTGTCGATCTCCTCGTGCAGCAGCCTGGCGCGCTCCTGAAGCGCGAACACGTCGCGATCGACCGCCTCCAGCCGATCGGATAGCCGTTCGGTGACGTCGATGAAGCCCGGCGGCACCTCGTCCTCATCGGACGCGCCGGCGCGTCGCAGCAGCGCGAGGATCGTTCTCAGATGCCGATGCAGCCGCACGACGGTTCGGCGCAAGGGCGCCAACCCCGGCTGCTGCCGGTGCCCCGCCTCGCCATAGACCCGGTCCTCGATGACGTTCAGTTCCTCGGTCAATTCAAGCACCAGCGTGATCAGCGTCCGCTGGAACTCGGTGACGAGCATTTCGAAGAGATCGATCGGTCGGCCGCATTTGGCGCTCTTCTCGACCGCCGCCTTGACGCGGTCGATGCTTCTCAAAGGATGCAGGCGGCTGGTGATGATCATCCGGTCGCCGACGGCGAAGTGCAGCCAGCCGATCGTCTTCGTCATCGTGTCGAAGGTCCGTTCGAAGTCGACAAGCGTGCCATAGACGACGTCCTCGGCAACGGTGATCGCCGCTTGGGTGTCATGGCTGGTGAGCGTCGCCATCGCCGCCGGCGGGAGGGTGCCGATGCGCTCGATCAGTGCCGGCGTGCGCGCATCGCTCAACGCCAGATGCAGCCAGACCCAGCCTTCGCCGCCTTGAAGGCTGTCGACGGGTGAATCCGTCGCGATTCGCAGGCAACGGCTTTCTCCGGGCAGGAACCGGTAGGCCCAGACGAGGCCGGGTATTTCGGGAGAAATCAGGTTCATCGGAGCGCCATGACCGTCGTTCGAAGTGGCTTCTATTCGCGCGCCATTACAGTTTTGTTACAGTCCATCGCCCGCCGCGGTGTCCAGAATTGACGTTGACGTTTACGTAAAAACTAATAGGGTGCGGCCGGTAGGAAGCCGAAGCGAACCTGCGCCTGCGGCCGCAAGGGAGGAGCACCATGTACAAGGCACCGGTGGACGAGATCGCATTCACCCTGAAGCACGTGGCCGGTATGGCCGATGCCCTGAGCGCGGGCGTCTTCGGCGAACTTGGCGAAGATATCGTCGACGCGATCCTTTCGGAAGCCGGCCGCTTCGCCACCGACGAGGTGGCGCCGCTCGGCGAAGTGGGGGACCGTCAGGGATCGCGGCTTATCGACGGCGCGGTCAAGACGCCGGAAGGTTGGCGCAACCTCTACCATAAATGGATTCAAGGAGGCTGGAACGGCCTGACGGCGCCAGAGGTTTTCGGCGGCCAGGAACTGCCGCACATGCTGCATGTCGCCGCCATGGAGATGTGGAACAGCGGCTCCATGGCCTTCGCGCTTGGCCCGACCCTCACCATGGGCGCGATCGAGGCACTGGACAGGCACGGTTCCGATTTCCTGAAGGCGACCTTCCTGTCGAAGATGGTCTCCGGCGAGTGGATGGGGTCGATGAACCTGACCGAGCCGCACGCCGGCTCCGACCTCGGCGTGCTGAAGACCCGTGCCGAGCGCTGCGGCGACGGCAGCTACCGCATCTTCGGCCAGAAGATCTTCATCACCTGGGGCGAGCACGATTTCACCGACAACATCGTCCATCTCGTGCTGGCGCGCCTGCCGGACGCGCCTGCGGGTACGAAGGGCATCTCGCTGTTTCTTGTGCCGAAGTTCCTCGTCAATGAGGACGGTTCGCTCGGCGCCCGCAACGATCTCTTCTGCCACTCGCTCGAACACAAGCTGGGCATCCATGGGTCGCCGACCTGCACGATGATCTATGGCGACGGCAAGTTCGGCGACGAGAAGGGCGCGATCGGCTATCTGGTCGGCGAGGAAAACCGCGGCCTTGCCTGCATGTTCACGATGATGAACAACGCCCGGCTTGCCGTCGGTATGCAGGGCGTGGCGATTGCCGAGGCAGCGACGCAAAAGGCCATCACCTATGCCAAGGAACGCACCCAGGGCCGGGCGCCCGGCTGGAGCGGCCAAGGCATGAGCCCGATCATCGAGCATCCGGATGTCGCCCGCACGCTCTTGACGATGAAGGCGCTGACGCAGGGCTCGCGCGCCATCGCCTATGCCTGCGCGCACGCCGTCGACATGGCGCATGCGAGCGAAGGCGAAGTGGCCCGCCAGTGGCAGGAGCGCTCGAGCCTCTTGACGCCGATCGCTAAGTCCTTCGCCACCGACGCCGGCGTTGACGTCGCCTCCATGGGCATTCAGGTGCATGGCGGCATGGGATTCATCGAGGAAACCGGTGCGGCCCGCTATCTGCGCGACGCCCGCATTGCGCCGATCTACGAAGGCACCAACGGCATCCAGGCGATCGATCTCGTCACCCGCAAGCTGCCGCTTTCCGAAGGTAGCCAGGTGCGCGGCTTCATCGGCGAGCTCCGCGACGTCGCCCAGGCGGTGGCGGCTTCGAACAGGCAGGAGTTCGGCGAGACCGCAGCGCGCCTCGAGACGTCGATTGCCGATCTTGAAGAGGCAACCGACTGGCTACTTGCAGCGCTCGGCGACGGACGAACCGCCGAAGCGCTTGCCGGCGCGACCGCCTATCAGCGCCTCTTCGGCCTGGTGCTGACGGGGGCCTATCTTGCCAAAGGCGGCCTGGCGGGCGCCGGTGACGGGAAAGAGGAGGCGCGCGTCGCCCTCTGCCGCTTCGCCGCGGAGAACCTGCTCGCCGAAACGGCGGCGCTCAAGGATCGTGTGGTCACTGGGGCGCAGAGCCTCGCCGCCGCCCGCTTCATTCTCGACTGAAGCAGAAACAGGAAAATCCTTATGACCGATCATGTGCTTGTCGAACGTCCGGACGCCTATCCCGGCGTACAGGTGATCCGCTTCAACCGCCCGGATAAGAAGAACGCCATCACGCGCGACATGTACGCGAAGATGACAACCGCGCTGACGGTCGCCGGATCGGATCCCGCGATCCGCGCCACCGCGTTTCTCGGCACGCAAGGGTGCTTTTCAGCCGGCAACGACATGAATGATTTCATGGCTTTCGCCATGGGCGGCAGCATGGGAGGCGAAGTTCTCGACTTTCTCCGCGCCCTGGTGAGCGCGACGAAGCCGGTCGTTTCCGGAGTCGACGGCCTGGCGATCGGCATCGGCACGACGATCCATCTCCATTGCGACCTGACGGTCGCCTCAGCCCGATCGGTGTTCAGGACGCCCTTCGTCGATCTGGCGCTCGTCCCGGAAGCCGCCTCGAGCCTGATCGCCCCGCGCATCATGGGCCACCAGCGAGCCTTCGCCCTGCTTGCCGCCGGCGAGCCGCTCGAAGCGGCCGCTGCCCTTCAGGCCGGATTGATCTGGAAGGTGGTCGACGAGAACGCCGTCGAGGAAGAAACGCTGTCGCTTGCAGGTCGTCTGGCGAAGAAACCGCCCGAGGCGCTGCGCATCGCCCGCGATCTGATCCGCGGCGACCGGAATGACGTCCTCGCACGGATCGACGAGGAAGCCGAGCACTTCGCCGCGCAATTGAAGAGTGCCGAGGCGCGCGCGGCATTCGAAGCCTTCGTGCGGCGGTGAGGTCCGAGCGCCCGAACTTGCTTCGCGGGAGATGTTGAACCGCTGCAGCAACTTCGTCATGCCACATCAATCGGTCTGCACCCGGCCTGTCGCGGACGACAGCCATCGGCTCGGTAATACTCCACATGGATGGAATGCCAAGAGGCAACTGCCCATATTTGGTGTTTAATGGTGGAGTTACCGTATAGACGCATGTGATCAAGCACAGGTCTGCGAAACGACGACGGGTGTGCCCGGACTGCCCATTTGAACTTCGCCATATGGCGAGGCATCACCGGAATGCCGCCGTCGAGGAACGAGAAGGCATTGGCTGGGCGTGGATGGCCACCGCGGGGTAAACCCATGGAAAGACGGGACAAGGAAAGCGACAAGGAACAGGAAAACCTTTCCCGGCTCGAACGGGCCGCGCAACAAACTGCTGATCCAAGAACCATGCAACAGAAGGCGAAGAAGCCCGAGGAAGAATTTCGCTTCAGCCTTCGCAAGGAAGACATCTGGTGGACGGTAGGCTTCGCCGGCGCTGCCTTGCTGCTTTTTGGCATTCAAGTGCTGATTAACTGGCGCTTAGAATGGCTTGACGCGCCTATGCGCCTTCGCGTGCTGAATTACGTCAGGGGCGGCCTTCTCATTTTCACCATGCTGACCGTGGCGAAGGTCGTTGAAGTCTTTCTCATTGGCCGAATTCCCAATCGTGTTGCGCGTTTCAATCTGAAACGTATTTTTCGATTGGTGGTCGTCGTCGCCATCGTATTCGTCGCCATCTCAGTTTTGTTTGTGAACTGGTACGGCGCGGTCGTTTCGCTGGGCCTGATTTCTCTGATTCTCGGTTTTGCGCTGCAAATGCCGATCTCCAGTTTCATCGCGTGGATTTATATTCTGGCCAGGGCGCCTTATCGCGTCGGCGACCGAATTCGCATCGGCGATGCCCACGGCGATGTCATCGATGTCAGCTATCTCGACACGACGTTATGGGAATTCGGCGGCGAGTATCTTTGGACCGATCATCCGAGCGGACGCATTATCAAGTTTCCGAATTCCACCGTGTTTGACACACCGGTCTTCAACTATTCCTGGCCGCTGTTTCCCTATGTCTGGAACGAAATCAAGTTCCAGCTCGCCTATGAAAGCGATCTGGAATTTGTGGCGCGAACCATGAGAGAGGTCGTGGAAGAGCAGATCGGCGACATCATGAGCCAGAAGGTGAAGGTCTATAAGCATATCCTGTCGGAAACGCCGGTGGACGAACTCGACGTGAAGGAGCATCCCGTGGTTCATTTTCGCGTCAGCGAAAACACCTGGCTGGAGGCCATTGTACGTTACCTGGTGCCGCCGAAGGAAGCGGGGCGTACCAAAACACGCTTGATCAAGGAAATGCTGGCACGAATGAATGCGAAACCTGATCGCGTGCTGTTTCCGAAGAGCAATTTGAGGTGAGCCTCCTCACGCCACGAGTCGCATCTGGCCGGATGAACAGCGGCCCATAAGAGATCACTTCTCCAGAGTCGCAACCGTCTCGACATGCGCCGACCAGAGGAATTGGTCGATGGGGGTCACCGATGTAATGCGGTAGCCGGCGGCAACGAGGATCGAGAGATCCCGCGCAAGCGTCACCGGGTTACAGGAGACCGCGGCGATTTTCTTCACGCCCGAGCGGGCGAGTTCATGGCATTGCGCCTCGCCGCCGGCCCGGGGCGGGTCGAAGACGACGGCGTCGAAGACCTTCAGTTCCTGCGCCATCATCGGCCGGCGGAAAAGGTCGCGCTTCTCGACCGTCACCGGCTTCAGCCCTTGTGTGTTGCGTGCGGCGAAGTCGAGCGCCTTCAGCGCCTTGTCCTCACCCTCGACGGCATGCACTCGGCTGGTCCGGGCGATCCGAAGCGCAAAGGTGCCGATGCCGGCGAAGAGATCGGCCACGCGCTTCGCCTTGCCGACATGCCCGAGCACGAGCTTCGCCATCGCCTCCTCCGCCGGCCGTGTGGCCTGGGTGAAGGCGCCGGGCGGCGGCGAAACCGATACGCCGCCGAAATCGATCAGTGGCTTGACCGGTTCGATGATGATCTCGCCGTTCAGGCTGACGCGCGCGATGCCCCGCTCGCCGAGAACGGCTTCCACGGTCGAACGTCGCTGACGGTCGCCGAGCTTGATGTCTTCGAAGGCGAGGTCGAGGCCGGTATCGGTCTCGAGCACGGTGATCCGGAACGGTTCGGTGCTCGACGCCATAGCCGCCGCGATCTTGCGGATGGTCGCGAGCCGCGAGACGATGCCCGGGCTGGTGATGGGACATTCGCCGATCGCGACGATATGATGGCTTTGCGCCTGGTTGAAGCCTAGCAGCAGTTCCTTTTCGGTCCGCCGGGCCGTGAACACGGCGCGCCGGCGCTCGCCGGGCCGGGCGACGATCAATGGAGCGACCTCGGGCGTCAGGCCTTTCGACTTCAAGGCGTCGATGACGAGATTGCGCTTGAAGGCGTGGTAGAGCGGGTCGGAGGCGTGCTGCAGGGTGCAGCCGCCGCAGGTGCCGTTGATGCCGTCCGGGCCGAAATGCCGACACTTCGGTTCGGTCCGCTCCGGGGAAGCCTCTTTCAGCGAAATCAGCGTGCCATGTGCCTTGTTGACGGCCAGCGCGACGGTTTCGCCGGGCAGGGTGAAGGGCGCGTAGACGGGGCCCGCTTCGGTCTGCGCAATGCCGTCGCCCTGGGCCCCGAGACGGCTGATGGTGACGATCTCTGTGCTCATCGCTTCAGCCCCGCAAGCAGAAACTCCCTGTTGCCGTCGCCGCCGGCAATGGGCGAGGGGACGAGGCCAAGGCTTTGCCAGCCCATGTCCTCCACGAGCCAGCGTTCGAGTTCGGCCGCCACGGCCGGGGCGCTCTCCGGGGCCTTGAGGAGCCCGGCCTTGCTGATTGCGTCGCGTCCGGCCTCGAATTGCGGCTTCACGAGCAGGATACAATTGGAGCCCGGCTCGGCCAAAGACAGCGCCGGCGGCAGTGCCAGCTTGATCGAAATGAATGAGACGTCGGAGACGACGAAGCCAATCGCCCGGTTACCGATGTCGTCCGCTGTCATCGCGCGGGCATTCAGCCCTTCGATATTGGTGACGCGCGGATCTTCCGCGATGCGCGGGTGCATCTGCCCGTGGCCGACATCGACCGCTACCACATGCGCGGCGCCGCGCTTCAACAGCACCTCGGTAAAGCCGCCCGTCGAGGCGCCGACATCGAGGCAGGTCCGACCTGCCGGATCGAAGCCGAAATGGGCGAGCGCGGCAACGAGCTTCAATGCGGCCCGGGAGACATAGGCCTGCGCCGGGTCATCGATGGTGATCGCTGCGTTTTCCGTAAAGGCGGCGGCGGGCTTGGTCACGGTGCGCCCGTCGACCTTGACGGTGCCGCGCTGGATCGCGTCCCGCGCGCGGGCGCGGCTGGCGACCAGGCCCTTGTTCAGGAGCAACTGGTCGAGGCGGAGGATGCTTTGCTTGCTATCGGACATGGGCCGTCATCGCCCGTCGAGAGGTATATTGCAAGCGTGTTCCGTTGAGCCGCGCGGTTCTAAGATTTCTAGCCGGCCGCGCCGAGATCCACCGACTGCTTCTGGCCGAGCGCCTTGAAAACGGTCGATACGATGCCGGCCCGGTCGAGGCCGGCCTGAGCATACATGGATTCGGGCTTTGCCTGCTCCATCCAGATGTCCGGCAGCACCATCGGCCGAACTTTGAGGCCGCCGTCGAGCAGGCCTTCCTCCGCCAGGAAGTGCAGCACATGGCTGGCGAAGCCGCCGATGGCGCCTTCCTCGATGGTGATCAGCACCTCGTGGTGACGGGCAAGCTGGCGGATCAGTTCCTGGTCGAGCGGCTTGGCGAAGCGCGCATCGGCAACCGTTGTCGAAAGGCCGGCGGCATCCAGGTCCTCGGCCGCCAGCAGACAGTCCGCGAGCCGCGTTCCGAAGGAAAGCAGCGCCACCTTGGTGCCCTCTTTGATGATCCGCCCCTTGCCGATCTGAAGAATCTCACCCCGTTCAGGAAGCTCGACGCCGACGCCTTCGCCGCGCGGATAGCGGAACGAGATCGGGCCGTCGTCATAACCCGCGGCGGTGCGTACCATGTGCTTCAGTTCCGCCTCGTCGGCGGCCGCCATCACCACGAAGCCCGGCAGCGAGGCGAGATAGGTCGTGTCGAAGGAGCCGGCATGGGTCGGCCCGTCGGCGCCGACGAAACCGGCCCGGTCGATCGGGAAGCGCACCGGCAGGCCCTGGATCGCCACGTCGTGCACGACTTGGTCGTAGGCGCGCTGCAGGAAGGTCGAATAGAGCGCCGCAAAGGGCTTGTATCCTTCCGCGGCAAGGCCGGCGGCGAAGGTCACCGCGTGCTGCTCGGCGATGCCGACGTCGAAGCAGCGCGACGGATGCACGGCCGCAAACCGGTCGAGCCCGGTGCCGGACGGCATGGCGGCGGTGATCGCCACGATCTTGTCGTCGAGGCTAGCCTCCTGCACCAGCGCATCGGCGAAGACGGACGTGTAGGCCGGCGCGTTCGGCTTGGCCTTCGCCTGAGCGCCGGTGATCACGTCGAACTTGTTGACGCCATGATATTTGTCGGCGGCGGCCTCGGCCGGCGGATAGCCCTTGCCCTTCTGCGTTACCACATGAATCAGCACCGGTCCGCGCGCATTGTCGCGGACGTTGCGCAAGACCGGCAGCAGATGGTCGAAGGAGTGACCGTCGATCGGGCCGATATGGTAGAAGCCCATCTCCTCGAAGAGGGTGCCGCCGGTGACATAGCCGCGCGCATGCTCGACGGCGCGGGTGATCGCCCGGTCGACCGTCTTGCCGAGATAGGCGGTCAGCTTCTTGCCGACCTCGCGGATGCCCATATAGGTCCGACCGGAGGCAAGCCGTGCCAGATAGGCGCTCATGGCGCCGGTCGGCGGGGCGATCGACATGTCGTTGTCGTTGAGGATGACGATCAGCCGGGCATCGAGCGCGCCGGCATTGTTGAGCGCCTCATAGGCCATCCCGGCCGACAGCGCGCCGTCGCCGATGACGGCGATGACATTGCGGCTCTTGCCGTCGAGATCGGCAGCGACCGCCATGCCGAGGCCGGCGGAGATCGAGGTCGACGAATGCGCCGCGCCGAACGGGTCGTATTCGCTCTCGGCGCGCCGGGTGAAGCCGGAAAGACCGCCTTCTTGACGCAGCGTGCGGATGCGGTCGCGCCGCCCGGTCAGGATCTTGTGGGGGTAGCACTGGTGGCCGACGTCGAAGATCAGCCGGTCGTGCGGCGTGTCGAAGACCTTGTGGATGGCGATCGTCAGTTCGACGACGCCGAGGCCGGCGCCGAGATGGCCGCCGGTGCGCGACACCGCATCGATCATTTCCGCACGCAGTTCGCTCGCCAGCTGCGGCAGGTCCTTGTCGTCGATCCTCTTCAGATCGTCGGGGACATTGACCTTGTCGAGCAGCGGGGTCGCCGGCATCGGATTGGTGGGCAGTTGTGTCACGCTGCGTGCCTCGTGCGCGCCGCCGGGCGACGCGCGAACTGTTGGTGATTTCCGTCTTATTGGCTGTTTAGACGCAATCGTCGTTGAATGCAAAAATTAGGCATTCCTGCGTCGCCAACCAAGGGCTCGACGAAAAATTAGCTTGCCGGCAGGGGAATGAACTCCTCCTCGTCGCCCGGCACGATGTCGAAGCGGCCGCTCGCCCATTCTTCCTTCGCCTTGTCGATGCGCTCCTTCGATGAGGACACGAAGTTCCACCAGATATGCCGTGGCGAGCCGAGTGCAGCTCCGCCGAAGAGCATCACGTGACAGCCGGACGGCCCCGCCGTGATGGTGATCTCGTCGCCGGGCCGGAAGACGAGAAGCTGGTTGTCGGCGAAATGGTCGCCCGCAATTATCGCTTCGCCCGAGAGAATATAGATGGCGCGTTCCTCCCATTGGGCGGCAAAGGGAGCGCTGCGGCCGGCCTCGATCGACAGATCCACATAAATAGTGTGCGTGAAGGTCGAGACGGGCGAAGCAGCCCCTTCGAAATTGCCGATGACCACGCGCGCGCGAACGCCTCCGTCGGCAAGATGCGGCAGCATGTGTTCCTCGGTATGGGCGAAGACTGGATCGACTTCTTCCTTGTCATCGGGCAGCGCCAGCCAGGTCTGCAAACCGGAAAGCGAGCGCTCACGGCCGCGCTGGTTTTCCGGCGAGCGTTCCGAATGGACAATGCCTCGCCCTGCAGTCATCAGGTTCACGTCGCCGGGGCGAATGACCATTTCGGTGCCGAGGCTGTCGCGGTGCTTGATCTCGCCGTCGAAGAGATAGGTGACCGTCGACAGGCCGATATGCGGATGCGGACGCACGTCGATCGCCTGGCCGGCCCGCAGCAGCGCCGGTCCCATGCGGTCGAAGAAGATGAACGGGCCGACGAGCCGCCGCCGCGCCGTCGGAAGCGCCCGACGCACTTCTAGGCCGCCGATGTCGCTGGTGCGCGGGATGATCAGATGTTCTATGGCGTCGCAGGCCGGCTTGTCGCCGGCGAGCGGATCGGGACCGGGAAAAAAGGACATGGCGCTTGCTCCGGTTGGTGGCGTTTCAGCTTGAAACTAGCGCCGATCCTTCTCGCTCGATAGCGGATGTCGGCGAACGAAGTGTTTCCCAAGCTACAATGGTGACGACAGGCCTGGCCCCTCACCCTTCCCCTCCGTTCTGACGGGGAGAGGGGACCGAGTTGGCGCCACAAGTCCCTTCGCCCGGCCTGCGGGGAGAAGGTGCCGGTAGGCGGATGAGGGGCAAATTCTCGGACGAAAGCCGATGGCTATTCCGCGTCGAGCGGCTCCACAGCTTGCGGCTTGCCGTTGCGATCGAGGCGGATTTTCTCGATGCGGTCCTCGGCCGCCTTCAGCAGCGTCTCGCAATGCTTCTTCAGCGCCTCGCCGCGCTCATAGATTTCGATCGATTTGTCGAGCGCCACATCGCCGCGTTCGAGCGCGGAGACGATCCGCTCCAGCTCCTCGACGGCCTGCTCGAAGGAGAGGGCGGAGACGTCCGCCTGCGTATTGTCGTTGTTCATCAATTACCCTCTCATCAGTCTCAGTATGTGCATGCCGGCCGATTCGGCGAGCCCCTGCAGGTCATAGCCGCCCTCGAGCATGCTCACCACTCGGTTGCCGGCGCTCCTGCCGGCGGCCTCCATGAGGCGTCCGGTCGCCCAGTCGAAGTCCTCCGCCACAAGATTGATCTGCGCCAGAGGATCGCGGTAGTGTGCGTCGAAACCGGCGGAGATCAAGACGAGGTCCGGCCGGAAATTGTCGAGAGCAGCAAGAACGCGGCTTCGGAACGCATCGCGGAAGTGCTCGCTGCCGCTATTGGGGGAGAGCGGCGCATTGACGATATTGTGCTTGACGCCGGTTTCTTCCTTGGCGCCGGTGCCCGGATAGAGCGGCATCTGGTGGGTAGAGCAGAACAACACCGACGGGTCGTTCCAGAAAATGTCCTGCGTGCCGTTGCCATGGTGCACGTCCCAGTCGACGATGGCGACCCGCTCGACGCCGTGCGCCTTCTGTGCATGGCGCGCGGCAATCGCGATCGTGTTGAAGAAGCAGAAGCCCATCGCCTTGTTCTTCTCGGCATGGTGGCCCGGCGGGCGGGCCGCGACGAAGGCGTTGTCGGCCTCGCCGGCGAATACCGCGTCGATGGCGGCGACGGCGCCGCCGATGCCGGTCAGCGCCGCCACGAAGCTTGACGGGCTCGCATAGGTATCGGCTTCGATCTGGTTGATGTCCTCGTCCGGCATCGCCCGGGTGATCGACCTGAAGTGCTCCTCGGAATGGGCAAGCAGCACCAGGTCCTCGCTGCCCTTCGACGCCTCGATACGCGTGAGCGGCGCGAAATTCGGATGCTCCAGCGCGAGGTTCAGCGCCCTCAGCCGATCCGGTCGCTCCGGGTGCCCCTCCGGAACTTTGTGTTCCTGGAAGAGGGCATTTTCATAGAGATGCGTGGTCATCCGCGCAAAGCTAGTGCGCGTGCCTGTCAAAATCCATGGCCGCGACAGCAAAAGTCCGAATTTTCAACACCGCGGATCGAGCAGGATCTTGCCGTTGCGGAGCGGATCGGACTGGTGTGCCAAGGCTTCGCGAAGCCGGCTCAACGGATAGGTTGCGGCGACCGGGCTCGCGAACAGCCCGTCGCGAAGGCCCGCAAAGCTTCGGGCAAAGGCTGCCTCGAGGGCGTCGCGCCCGGCGGAGTGGACCCAGGTTCGCAGCCAGAGGAAGGCGAAGCGAACGTCGGGGCGGCCGGCGATCGCTGCCTGCGGGACCGGAATGCCGCTGAGCGCGCCATACTGGATGAAGGCCCCGCCTCGATGGATGGTCCGGCTGATCAGCTCGGCGGCCAACGTCCCGCCAACCGCATCGAGCACCGCGTCAAACCTTGCCCCTGCCGGAAGGTCGCTGCCGTCGGTCACGACAATCGAATATCCCTCGCCGACACAGGTGCGGCTCTTGTCGCTGCGAAGGACCGCTGTTGGCACAACGCCTTCCAACGTCAGCAACTTCATCAGCATGCCGCCGATCGCCGAACCCGCGGCCGTCACGCCGACGCTGCGGCCCTGGAGAGAGCCGAAATGCAGGCGCAGCGCCTCGACGAGCCGCAGCGCCGTCAAGGGGTTGACGTAGCTCATTGCCGCTTGCGTGTCGCTCACATCGTCCGGCACGGCAAAGCACCATTCGACCGGGCGGACGAGGAATTGCTGCCACAGCCCGCTGGCGCCGATCGGAACCACCCGGTCTCCGGGTTTCAGCTGGTGCACGCCCGTTCCGACGCGACGGACGATGCCGACGCCCTCGAAGCCGGGCACGAAGGGCAGTTCGGTGCGGGCGCGATAGGCGCCGGTCACCGGGATCAGGTCCGATGGGTTGATCGCCGCAAGCGAGATCTCGACCTCGACCTCGCCGGACCCCGGCTCGACGCGGGCGGCGTCGACGATCTCGATGACTTGTTCGGGATCGCCAAACTGTCTAACGAGAGTGGAGCGCATGTAAGGGGCCTCGCATGGACGGCACAGAGCGGGAAAATGTCACGGAAATCCGTATTCCGTTTCGCGATATAGACATGCATGGCCACATGCACAATGCGGCCTACTATGCGCATGCCGAGGCGGCACTGGCCAATCTCTGGCGGCATCGCCCGCCGACGAAGAACGAGCCGGCCTATCTGGTGCGCCGCCCTGCCTGCCTCTTTCATCGCGGCTTGCGTTTCGATGAGCCGGCCCGCTTCACCGTCACCGTGGCGAAGATCGGCGGCAGTTCGGTGAGCTTTGCGGTGCGCATCGAGGCTGGCGCCCATCTGGCGGCGGAGGTGGAAATCGTGTGGGTCGCCGTCGATCCGACTCGGCATCAGCCGGTGCCGCTGCCGGCCGCGACGCGCGACTGGCTCGCCGGCTATGCGGTGTGACCCGGTCTCAGCGAGCGAAAATGGGCGACGACGCCCATGCCGCCGCCGACCCCCATCATTGCCAGACCCTCGCTGTCGCTCGCTGCGGCGAGCATCTGGGAAAACAGCCTGACGACGAGAATCGCGCCGGAGGCGCCATAGGGATGGCCGAGCGCGATCGCACCGCCATCGCGATTGACGCGCTCCGGCGAAATGCCGAGGGGATCGAGACTTCCGAGAACCTGAGAGGCAAAAGCCTCGTTGAACTCGATGAAGTCGACCTTGGCGACGTCGAGCGCCGGATTGCGGGCACGAAGCCTCGCCATTGCCGGCACCGGGCCGAGGCCCAGGAGGTTGGGGTCGACGCCCGCCGTCGCCGCGTCGATGAATTCGAGGGCAAAGGACACGCCAAGCCGCCTAGCCTCGGCGAGCGACGTCATCAGAACGATCGCCGCGCCGTCATTGATCGGACAGGCATTGCCGGCGGTGACGGTGCCGTCCCTGACGAAGACGGGCTTCAGCCGGGCGAGCGTCTCGGCCGAGGCGTTGGCGCGGGGGCACTCGTCGCTGGCAACGAGGCCGGCCGGCGTCTCGACGGGCACGATCTCGCGACCGAAGCGGCCCGCAGTCTGGGCAGCCACGGCACGGCAATGACTTTCGAGCGCAAACTGGTCCTGGCGCTCGCGCGAAATCCCGCAGGCCGCGGCGACGTTCTCCGCCGCAACGCCCATATCCGGGTCGCCGATGGCATCGGGCGCCATCCGCGCGCGCTTCACCGGCTGCAGTTCCTCGCCACGCGCCAGCGGCGGGCGAAGTCGGATATGGGCGCGGCTGGCGCTTTCGGTGCCTCCGGCAAGGTAATATTGGCCTGCGCCGGCCTGGATCTGCCGCGCCGCCAGGACGATCGCCTCGAGCCCGGAGCCGCATTGGCGGTCGATGGTGACGCCGGGGATGGAAACGGGCAGGCCGGCCTCGAGTGCGGCGAGACGCGCGAGATTGCCGGCGCTGTTTGCGGCATTGCCGACAAGCACGTCGTCGATCTCGTTCCGATTGATACCAACGTCCGAGACGATGCGATCGATCAGCAGGGCGGCAAGGTTTGCGGGCTCGATCGCGGCGAGACTGCCGTTGACGCGACCGATCGGCGTGCGTAGCGCCGCGATGACGACCGGTGTGCGGGTGGGATCAGAAGAGGCGTTCAAGGGCACCGTTCTCCTCCGCGATCCATTGCCGCAATTGTCCGGCCGCGATCTTGCCGGAGGCGGTCATCGGCATTTCCCGGCACAGCCAGACCTTGCGTGGATGCTTATAGCGCGGCAGGGCATCAGCAAGATGACGCTCCAGCGCTTCACGCTCGAACCTATCATCGCTCGGCTGGACGACCGCGACAAGCTCGCTGCCGAGATCCGGATGATCCAGGCCGAAGGCCAGCACCGACTGGACCCTGGCCGCAGCCATGATCGCGCTCTCGACTTCCGAGGGATAGATATTGTTGCCGCCGGAAAGCACCATGCCGCCGGCGCGGCCGATGAGATGCAAGGTGCCGTCCTCGTCGAGAGAGCCGAGGTCGCCGACGGTGGCGAGCCGCCCATGGCGTCGAAATCCGACATTGTCGCCGCCGACTATGTAGCCATCTGATATCAGTGCGCTGTCGACGAAGATCGTCCCGGCTTCCCCCGGCGGCAGGCGATTTCCGCGATCGTCCAGGATGGCCAGCCGGACGCCCGGAAATGCCTTGCCCACGGCAGTCGCTGCGTGATGCTCGTCCGCGCCGGCAACTGTGATGAAGCCGAGTTCCGACGCGCCGAAATATTCGATCACCTCTGCCGCGGGGAAGGTGCGCGCTGCAGCGCTGCGGTCCGCCGGCGTCAGCTTGGCACCGGCGACGGTGATCTTTTCGACGCAGCGCAAATGAGCACCTTCCGCCTCATCGCAAAGCCGCCGCAGCATTGTCGGTACCAGCACCAGGCGTTTCGCCCTGGCGGCGCCGATGATGTCGAGTGCCTGGCGCGCCTCGAAGTGGCGGGCGCCGATGAATTCGGCTCCGGCCGCAAGGCTTTCGACGAGGGCATAAAGGGCCAGCCCGTGCGCCAACGGTCCGGGGGCATAGGTCGTCGTTTCCGGTCTTAGGCCGAAGAAATCCTGGCCAATTTCGAGGCTGAGGCGCCAGGATCGGCGGTCGCGGATGATCGCTTTCGGTTCCCCGGTGGTACCCGAAGTGAAGACCACGAGGAACGGTTCCGCCTCGTCGCCGACGCGGATCGGGGAGGAGCCGTCGAACGTATCGAGCGAATGGGTTTGTCCCGCTGACGGAACCTCCAGATGCAGGAGATCGCCGGCGGCGCGGATGACGATCTCCGGTTTCAGCTTTTCCTTCATTCGCTGGCGGGTCGAGTCGGGGAGGTGCGGATCGATGAGCGCGGCACAATTGCCGCCCGATGTCGCGGCGATGAAGGCTGCGGCAAAGAGCGGGTGATTGCCGGTTTCAAGGGCAATCAGCCGGACGCGGCCGGAAAGGACACTTTGCTCCGTCGCCTGCAGGGCCGCTTGTTCGATCGCGTGGAGAATCCAGTACGCATCCGCGGCAAGCTCGCCATAGGTGAAAACCCGGCCCTCCATGTGGAAGGCCCGGGCGTGCGGGCGCTCGCCCGCATGTCGCGCTATGGCGCCTGCAAGCGGCATTGCCTCAGGCGCGGGCCGGCAGCAGCGGATAGCCGGCGTAGACGGCGCGGGCCGCGAGCGTGGCGATCGCCGCCTTGAGGAGATCGCCCGGAATGAACACCAGCGAACCGGTCGCGGCGGCCATCAGCGGCGTGCCGGTGACTGCCGAGAGCCACGGAACGCCGATCGCATAGAGGACGACGATGCCGCCGATCAAGGAGGCGAGGAAGAATCCGACGAACTGACGCGCTTCCGAATTTCCCGGATGCACGAAGCGTTCGGCAATGAGACCGGTGACATAAGCGGCAACCGCCCACCCAAGAATGAAACCGCCCGAGGGGCCGGCGAAGACGGCAAGTCCGCCGCGACCGCCCGACAGCACCGGGAGGCCGATCGCGACCAGCAGGATGAACAGCAGGAAGGAAAGCGCGCCGCGCTTGGCGCCGATGATGCAGCCGGCGAGCATGACGCCCATCGATTGCGCCGTAATCGGAACGGGGATGAAGCCGAGCGTGATCGGCGGGATGAGGCCGAGCACGACGACGATTGCGGCGAAGAGCGCGATGAGGACGAGGTCTCTGGTGTTCATGTGGTCCTATCCTTTATTAGAAAGCGCGAATTTATTGGCGGCGGAATCCGCGCGCGTCAATGGCCGCCGCGATCGTATCCGCATCTTTCAGCGTCAGGATGATCAGCGGGCCGATGATCGTCATCGGCCGGATCGGCAGTCCTCGTGCACGGTGCGCCTCGCTGATTGCCTGATATCTGGCGAGGATATCCGGGACGAAGCGTAGCACGAGGCCAAGCGCCAGGCTGACATCGGCCGCCCGCAGGAGCCCGAGGCGTTCCAATGGCTTCAGGAGGATGGTGATCTCGTCCATGAAAGCGCCGATCGTCGTCGTCGCCGTGACCGCGGCGGCAAAGAGCACGAGGGCCGTCAGCCGCAGAATGAGTGCGATCACCTGGGGGAGTGGAACGAGGAAGAGGTTGATCCCCGCCAGCACGAGGATGGTGAACAGGACGAAGCCGACCCGCGAAAAGGCCTGGCGCGCCGACATGCCGAGGGAAAGATAGAGCGCACCGCAGAGGAGAAAGGCCGGCAGCAGCAGGAGCGGCGCGTTCGTCGCAAAAAGCGCCACGCTCAGGACGATGAGAGCGGCGAGCTTCAGGCGCACCGGCACCCGGTGGAACCAGCTCTGTCCTTCCACATAGAGGCTCGTCAGCATCCGGCCACCTCGTGATAGCGCCCGATTGTCTCCTCGGGGGTTCCGTCGGCAACGAGGCGACCTTCGTGAAAAAGCAGCAGGCGCTCGACCCCTTCGACAAGCCCGAGATCATGGGTGATGACGATCGTGTCCTCGTCGAGCGCATCGATCGTTGCCGCGACCATGCGGCGGTTGCGCAGGTCGAGCTGGTTGGTCGGCTCGTCAAGGATCAGGATTTTCGGTCCGGTGACGACGACGCTCGCCATGGCGACAAGCTGCGTTTCCCCGCCCGAAAGCTCATGCACGCGCCGTCTCGCAAGATGGCTGACGCCGAAGCGGGCCAGCACCGCCTCCGTTCGCGAGGAAATCTCGTGCGTTGGCAGTCCGCGATTCTTGAGCCCGAAGGCGATGTCGTCCGAAACGATCGGCATGATCAGCTGGTGCTGTGGGTTCTGGAAAATGAAGCCCGCCTCGGCAAGCACGTCCCTGTCATCCTTCACCGTATCGAGGCCATTGACCAAAACGTGACCCGTCGTCGGCTTGACGAGCCCGTTGATCAGTCGCGCGAAGGTCGTCTTGCCGGAACCGTTGAGGCCGATGATGCCGATCCGCCGTTCGTCGAGGGCAAGCGTCAGCGGGTGAAGCGCTACCCGCTCGCCGAACCGGACCGAGCAATCGGTGAAGCGGATGTCCAATCTTGATCCTCGTCCAGTTGTCGTGGTGGCTCTAGCGCATCGCCCGAAAATCGGCATCGTTTTTTCGGGAAGCACGATGCGTAGGTTTAAAGTGTTACAGCGTCTTTTGCGCGTCTGAAAAGACGTGCGGCGCTGTATAGGGCAACTCGATCGGCAAGGGCAATGCAGCCTTTGCCCGATTGCTTTATGGTGGAACTGTATTTGAATTATGGGAATAAAAGCCTATCCTGTTGCCCATGACGATTCGCCTCTCCAACCGCGATGCCCGGCGCATCTTCCTTTTCAAGCAGCGCCTCTCTGCCGCGCCGCATCGCGCGCTCGGCAAGGACGGTCTCCTGCGGCTGATCCGCGATATCGGCTTCGTGCAGGTTGATAGCATCGGCACCGTCGAGCGCGCCCATCATCAGATCCTGTTTTCACGCAACCAGACCTATCGCCGCGAGCATCTGAGCGAATTGCTGGAAGAGGATGGCGAGCTCTTTGAGCACTGGACTCATGATGCTTCGATCATTCCGAGCGCCTTCTTTGTCTATTGGAAGCATCGCTTCAAATGGGAGAGCGAAACGCTCAGCGAGCGTTGGCGCAAATGGCGCGGCGACGGCTTCGATGCGGGTTGCGACGAAACCTACGAGCGGATCGCCAGCGGCGGCGCCGTCATGGCGCGCGAGCTGAAGGAGGATCATCACGAATCGGGCGGCTGGTGGAACTGGCACCCGTCGAAGACAGCGCTCGAGGTGCTCTGGCGCCAGGGCCGGCTGGCGATCGCCCGCCGCGTCAATTTCCAGAAGGTCTATGATCTCACCGAGCGGGTGATCCCGGCGCATCACTACGACGGCGATGTGAGCCATCCGGAGTTCGTCGACTGGGCCTGCCGCAGCGCCCTCGAACGCCTCGGTTTTGCCACGCACGGGGAGATTGCCGCCTTTTGGGATCTCGTCTCGCCCGAGGAAGCGAAGGCCTGGGTCGCCGAGCATCGCGGCGAGCTTGACGAAATCGTCATCGAGCCTGCCAATGGCGGCAAGCCACGGCTGTCCTATGCCTTTGCCGGCTTTCCGGACATTCTCGCCGATGTGCCCGATCCGCCGGCGCGCATTCGCGTGTTGAGCCCCTTCGACCCCTTGCTGCGCGACCGGAACCGCACCGAGCGACTTTTCGGTTTCTTCTACCGCATCGAAGTCTTCGTTCCCGAGGCGAAGCGCGAATATGGCTATTATGTCTTTCCGCTTCTCGAAGGCGATCGGCTGATCGGCCGGATCGACATGAAGGCCGACCGCAAGCGCGGCAGCCTCGACGTCAAGCGCCTGTGGCTCGAACAAGGCGTCAAGCCGGCGTCGGGCCGCATTGACAAGCTGATGGCCGAACTCGACCGGATCGCCCGTTTCACTGGCGTGGCAGAGGTCAATCTGCTGGAAGGCTGGAACGCCGATCTCTCCTGACCGATTTTTCTTGGCTTGCGGCGCCGGGCTTCCTAAATGGAAGGAACCCTTCACGACGCGGAGCAGAACGATGGACACCAACCTCATAAGCCTCTTCGATGCGGACGAGGCGGCGGTCCGCAAGGTTCTCTCCGAGACGCTTGCCGGCGCCGACGACGGCGAACTCTTCCTCGAGCATGCGCAGGCGGAGGTGCTCTCCTTCGACAATGGCCGCCTGAAGGGTGGCAGCTTCAACACCGACCAGGGTTTCGGCCTGCGCGCCGTCGCCGGCGAAGCGGTCGGTTACGCCCATGCCGGGGAATTGTCGCTTGCCGCGTTGAAAAGGGCCGCGGACGCGGTCGGGCAGGTGACCCGCGGCTATTCCGGCTCCTACGCCGCTGCCCCGCAGCGCACCAACAAGAAGCTCTATGGCGATGAAAATCCGATCGGCGAACCGAGTTTCGAGACGAAGGTGAGCCTGCTCCAGGACATCGACGCCTATCTGCGAGCCAAGGACCCCAAGGTCAGGCAGGTGACGGCGACGGTCGCCGCAAGCTGGCAAGTGGTGGACATCTTGAGGTCGGACGGGCATCGTGTTCACGACGTGCGGCCGATGACCCGCATCAACATCTCGGTCGTGGTCGGCGAGGGCGAAAGGCAGGAATCCGGTAGCTTCGGCATCGGCGGCAGGCGCGGCTTCGGCGACTTCATCACCGAAGAGAACTGGAAAAAGGGTGCCGACGAGGCGTTGCGGCAGGCGCTCGTCAACCTCGAGGCAATCGATGCGCCGGCAGGAACTATGGACGTGGTGCTCGCTTCCGGCTGGCCGGGCGTGATGCTGCACGAAGCGGTCGGCCACGGCCTGGAAGGCGATTTCAACCGGAAGAAGACCTCCGCCTTCGCCGGGCTGCTCGGCGAGCAGGTGGCGGCCAAGGGCGTCACCGTCGTCGATGACGGCACGATCGAGGCGCGGCGCGGCTCGATCTCGATCGACGACGAGGGCACGCCCTCCGGCTACAACGTGCTGATCGAGGACGGCAAGCTGGTCGGCTACATGCAGGACCGGCAGAATGCCCGGCTGATGGGCATGAAACCGACCGGCAACGGCCGCCGCCAGGGCTACGCCCATGTGCCGATGCCGCGCATGACCAACACCTATATGCTTGCCGGCGATCGCACGCCCGCTGAAATCATCGCCTCGGTGAAGAAGGGTATCTATGCCGTTTCCTTCGGCGGCGGCCAGGTGGACATCACCTCGGGCAAGTTCGTGTTCGGCTGCACCGAGGCCTATTTGATCGAGAACGGCAAGGTCGGCGCGCCGGTCAAGGGCGCCATGCTGATCGGTAATGGACCGGATGCGATGAAGCGGGTAACAATGGTCGGCAACGACACGAAGCTCGACACCGGTATCGGCAACTGCGGCAAGGCGGGCCAATGGGTGCCCGTCGGCGTCGGCCAGCCGCATCTCAGGATGGATCAGATCACCGTCGGCGGCACTCAGGCATAGGCAAGTCGAGATGGCGGGTCAGTCGGGAGATGTTCTGGAAGTCCGGCGTTTTTTGGCGGCTGACGAGCAGGGCGTCATCGACGTCATCCTGCCGATCCAGCGCGAGGAATTCGGCATTGCCATCACCGCCGAAGATCAGCCCGATCTTCGGGCAATTCCCGCATTCTACCAGAGCGGCGACGGAGACTTCTGGGTTGCAGCCGTCGGCGAGCGGATCGTCGGCACGATTGCGCTCAAGGATATCGGAGGCGCCGAGGCGGCCCTGCGGAAGATGTTCGTCGCGTCCGAATTTCGCGGGCGCGAATACGGCACCGCCACTCGCCTGCTCGATACCCTCCTCGCCCATGCCGAACGGCGGCAGTTAACGGCGATCTATCTCGGCACGACCGAGAAGTTCCTCGCCGCCCATCGGTTCTACGAAAGGAACGGCTTTGTCGAAATCGCCAGGCAAGATCTGCCGGCGAGCTTTCCGGTGATGGGCGTCGATACGATATTCTACGTTCGCCGATTTTGAGGGCCCGACAGAAGAGCGCGGATATCTGTCAGGTATTTGCGGGAATACGGGCGATGACCTTTATCTCGAAGTCGAAGCCTGCGAGCCAGGTCACCCCGAGCGCAGTCCAATTGGGGTACGGCGGCTTGCTGAAAACCTGTTGCTTGACCTCCATGATGGTTCCGAACTGGTTTTCGGGATCGGTGTGGAAGGTCGTCACGTCGACGATATCATCCATCGTGCAACCCGCTGCGCTCAGTGTTGCCTTGAGATTTTCGAATGCCAGTTGGACCTGGCGCCTGAAGTCGGGTTCGGGAGTTCCATCAGGACGGCTGCCGACCTGCCCGGAAACGAACACGAGATCGCCGGATCGAATGGCGGCGGAATAGCCGTGCTCCTCATAGAGTGCGTGCCTGTCTGCAGGAAAGATTGCTTCGCGCTGGGTCATTCTGATTTCCTTTGGGATGATCTAGAGAGAACCGATGAGCGCGGTTCATGCTTCACAAGCCGGCGCCACATTGGTATACGGTACGTATGTGAAATATCCAAATACGCACCGTATGTCAAGTCTATGTACGAGTCGTATGTGAAATTGTGAGTTTGAAATGGCGAAACGACGCAGCGAAACGATGGAGGAGAACCGGGTCAAGTTGATCGGGGCTGCAAGAAAGGCCTTCGCGGAAAAGGGATATTCCGCGGCATCGATGGACGATTTGACCGCCGAGGCAGGTTTGACGCGCGGTGCGCTCTACCACAACTTCGGGGACAAGCGAGGGCTGCTTGCGGCGGTTGTCGAGCAAATCGACTCGGAGATGGCGTCGCGCGCGCAGGAGATCGGCGCACGCGAGGGCAACGATTGGCTGAGACTATTGGCCGAGGGCGCGGCCTATATAGAGATGGCGCTTGATCCAGAAGTGCAACGCATTGTTCTTCTCGATGGACCCGCCGTGTTGGGTGATCCCTCGCAATGGCCCAGCCAGAACAGTTGCCTGCAAGTAACGAAAAGAGCTGTGGAACTCCTCATTGCGCGGGGCATCGTCAAGCCGCTTGACGCGGAAGCATCAGCCCGGCTTCTCAGTGGTGCCGCGCTCAATGCTGCTCTCTGGGTCGCGGCAAGCGACAACCCACCGGATGTGCTGCCGAAAGCCGTGGAGGCTTTCCGTTCCCTTGCGGCGGGGCTGCTTTTGCAGCCCTCGAGCGCTGCCGATGGCTGTGCGCATCGCCTGGAAAACGCGTCCCGATCTTAGCTGCGGCCGGGAAGCAGCAGGCAGTCGTAGGACCGTTTCTTGAGGATGGTGCAGGCCGAGTCGGCCGCCTCCCGGCTGGGGAAGCCGATGAAGCGGGAGCGGTAGCGCTTCCCGGAGCCGCTGCCGTCCACATCCGTATGCGGCGAGGCGCCGAGCAGGGCCGCACCGCCGGCCGACTGTGCCTCGACGAGAATTCTGCGCGCGGCTTCTGCCGTGGGTGACGTCGAAATCTGGATCTGCCAGTAGGCAGCCGCCTTCGCCTCGCTGCGCGCGACCACCTCGATTTCGGTTGGCCGATCAGCCGGAACCACAGCTGCGGGCGAGGCCGCCATGAGAGCTGCGCTCGCTTTCTTTCCGGCCCGAGTGGGTTCGGAATAGAGAGACACGCCGGGCAAGGTCGCGACCTCGACCGTGTCGAGCGGCTTAGCCGCGGCCATCGCCGATCCGCTGCCAGACTGGGACGCCCTGCCCAGGTGTTGATCGAGCAGCGCCGCCATCTTGTTGTCGCGGCTTTTCGCCGTGCGTCCGCCGAGCACGACGCCGATGACACGGCGGTTGCCGTCTCTGACGGCGCTGACCAGATTGAATCCGGAAGCGTTGGTATAGCCGGTCTTGATTCCGTCCATGCCGTCGTAACGATACATCAGCCTGTTGTGGCCCCGGATCACCCGGCCGCGGAAATTGAAGCTCTGCGCCGAGAAGAGCCGATACTCCTGCGGAAAGTCCCGGATCAGCGCCATGCCGAGTCTTGCCATGTCGCGCGCCGTCGTCACCTGCTGGCTCGCAGGCAGGCCGGATGCGTTGACGAAGACGGTGCGCGTCATGCCGAGCCGGCGCGCCTTCGCCGTCATCATCTGGGCAAAGGCGGCTTCGGAGCCGCCGAGTTTCTCCGCCATCGCCGCAGCGGCATCATTGGCGGAATGGACGATCATGCCGTAGACGGCCTGCTCGACGGTGATGGCGTCGCCGGGCTTGAGGCCAAGCTTGGTCGGCGGCTTGCGCGCCGCTTCCTTCGACATCGGTACCGGGGTCTGCCAACCAATCTCCCCCCGATGCAAGGCCTCGAAGGTCATGTACAGCGTCATCATCTTCGTCAGCGATGCCGGATAGTTCAACTCATCCGCATTTTCGGCGGAAAGAACCCTGCCGCTGCGGGCGTCGATGACGAGGGACGCGCTACCCGCGAAAGCCGATCCGGTGGCAGCGACGAATGCAACGATCGCCGCCAAGGCAAATTGCAAGTTCTTCATGATTCCCCCTTGAACGCGTGGCTTCTGGCGCGCGAAGTGTCAGGACGTGGCCGACGTGGATTTGTCGTAACATTAAGGCCGAAAATCGATAAGCGCAGCCCCTTTTTAAGGTTTGCCCCGACTTTCAATGGCAGCGCCGGCCGATTCAGCAAGGCTTAACAGAGGTGGCGTAAAGCTTCGGCAAAGTGCTGCGGGGCGGGTTCAGCGGCGTCTCGCGAAGCCGGTGCGGCACAGCGGAGAAGGATGAGACAGTTGGTCGCGAAGATCGTCCGCAACCATTTGCGGCGGGCCGCAATTGCCGGCGGGCTCGAGGCCGCACATCTCCTTGCGCGCGCCGGTCTGATGGGCGAGGCCCGCGGCCGCGGTGCCGTCTTTACCTTGCATCATGTCCGCCCCAGGGAACATCGAAACTTTGATCCCAACGCGCATCTGGAAATCACCCCGGCGTTCCTCGAAAAGACGATCGTGACATTGAAGCGCGGCGGTTACCGTTTCGTCGCTCTCGAAGATCTGCCGGCATGTCTCGCCTCGACCGGCGATCGGCCCTTCGCTTGCTTCACGCTCGACGACGGCTACCGCAACAATCTCGAATGGGCGCTGCCCGTATTCGAACGGCACGCCGTTCCCTTCACCGTCTTCGTCACGGCAGGCTATGTCGATCGCAGCCACACGCTGTGGTGGGAAACGCTCGCCGAGCTGCTGTCGCCCAGCCGCGAGTTCCGCTTCGACTTCGGCGATGGTGCGGTGCCGCTCTCGAGCGGCACGCTTGTGCAGAAGCAAGCGGCTTTCGATCGCATCGCCGCCTTTATCCATAGAACCGACGAGGCGAGCGCAGTGGCGGCGCTGAACCGAGCTGCGCTGGCGCAGGGCATCGATCCCCTCGCCATCACCGAGCGACTGACGCTCGACGAGAGCGGTCTTCGCGCCTTGGTCGCAAGCCCGCTCGCCAGCCTCGGCGCGCATACGGTCAGCCATCGCGCGCTGGCGCGGCTCGATGACGAGGAGGCCCGCCGGGAAATCGCCACATCCGCCGCACGGGTCGAGGCGATCACCGGCAGGCCGCCGCTGACCGTCGCCTATCCCTATGGCTACGGGCCGACGGTTTCGAAGCGGGATCACCGGCTGGCCGCGGATCTAGGCTTCACCGTTGGCGTGACGACCGAACCGGGCACGCTCTTTGCCGGCGTCAATCGTCATGCCATGCCGCGGATCTCGCTGAACGGTCACTTCCAGAGCGAACGCTATGTCGCTGCGCTCGCCTCCGGCATTCTGTTCCGGCTGCTGCATGAGTCCTGAAATCGGAATCGATTTCAGGACTCATGCAGCAGTTCAAAGTGCTACAGCGATCTTGGCGCGTCCACTTGGACGCGCGGCGCTGTAGGCTGGCGACAGGTCGCGGCTTCCCGTCAGGGATACATCCGAAGCTTTTCCCACCCTCCTTCCGGGAGGGGGCGGCGGAACTCCATGCGGTCGTGCAGTCGGAATGGACGGTCATGCCAGAACTCGATCGAGGTCGGCCGGATGCGGAAACCCGACCAGTAATCCGGACGCGGGATTTCGCCGATGGCGTGACGGGCGGTGAATTCGGCGACGGCCTTCTCGAGCGCGAAGCGGCTCTCGAGCGGTCGGGACTGCTTCGAGGCCCAGGCGCCGATGCGGCTGCCGCGCGGCCGACTCCTGAAATATTCGTCCGCCTCTTCATCGGTGACGATTTCCACCGGCCCGCGCAGGCGCACCTGGCGGCGCAGCGATTTCCAGTGGAAACACATGGCGGCCTTGCGGGTCGCCAGCAATTCGCGGCCTTTCTGACTCTCGAAATTCGTGTAAAAGACAAAGCCGCGTTCGTCGAACCCCTTGAGCAGCACCATGCGGACATTGGGCAGTCCACCGGGATCGACGGTCGCAAGGGCGACCGCGTTGGGGTCATTCACCTCGCTCTTCTCGGCGTCCTTCAGCCATGTGCCAAAGAGGGAAAAGGGCTCGTCTGCCTCCGTGAAGTCACCGGTTGTTAACTCATTCGCCGTCATATTGCCTTCCTATGCCGTGTATCTGGCGCGGGAGCGCGTCGGGATGAGCCCGATTGTCGTTTCCGCATCGAAAAATGTCGGAGCCCGCCAGCGCTTCCTCGGGCTGCGCTCGGCTCTGGCGAGTCAGACAGGATTGCCGTGCAAGACATAGCAAAGTGGATCGATGGCAAGAAGGGTTTTTCCATTGCGCTGCTGCGCAGTGCGGCTTTGTGCCTGACCGTCTTGGCGCTTCCGGGCTGCATGGGCGGTGGTCTTGATCTCTTCGGAAGTTCGAGCGTCGATCGTTCGGTCGCGACCGGGACCGTGCCGGTCGCCAAGACGTCCGACGGTCTCTCGGACGCGGTCGCCGTGCGCAATGCGGTTTCCTCGGCCGATATTACTGCGAGCAGCAACGCCATTCCCTGGGCGAATGCCTCGTCGGGCAGCGCCGGGGTCATCAGCAGCATCGAGGAAGACCGCGCCTCCGGCGTGCTCTGCCGCCGCTTCACCACCACGCGCCACTCCTTCGAAGGCATTGCCAAGTTCGATGGGCGGACCTGCCAGCTCGACAATGGCGAGTGGTATCTGACGAGCTTCGGCCCGCAGGGCTGAAATCCTCGGTTAACCACATCCCCGCAAAGACGCGGGACTGCGGCCCGAGCGGCCCGCAACCGCCTGCGGGGCGATAGCTCGGCTAACCGATATTTAGCAACTTCCCCGGATCATCGCTTCCGAGAAGAGCGGCCCATCTTGAGCTGCCGTCGTAGTGCGTAGACGCGCCGCCGCCAAGGGCTGGCCGTTCAAAGAATGTGGTGACAAGCCATGCGTGATCCCTATGCAATCCTCGGCGTGCGTCGCGGCGCTGGACAGGACGAAATCAAGGCCGCCTGGCGGTCGGTCGCGAAAGCGATCCATCCGGATCACAACCAGGACGATCCGCTGGCGACCGAACGCTTTGCCGAAGCCGGCCGGGCTTACGAACTGCTGCGGGACCCGGCGCGCAGGAGCCGCTACGACCACGCGCGGCGGGAGGCGGAACTGCGTCGCATGGAAGCGATGAAGGAGAAGATGCGCGGTCCGGAGCAGGTCGAGGAACCGGTCGGCGCGGAGAGCGCCGAGGAGGCGGTATCGCGCATTTTCGGCGTCGATCCACAACCGGCATCCGGCAACAGGCCGAGGGCCTCGGCGCAGCGCCCCGCCGAGAAGGTCGCTCCCGCCGCCGAGGCAAAGCCGGAGCCGCCCGTCGAAACGACACAGGAGCCGGCAAGGACGGATACAGCGGTCCGGCGGCTTGCGGCGCCCGGGACGGAACTGGTTGCGGCGATCGTCCGGCGCATCCGCGACCGCATCACGAAGACGGCCGAGAAAGTGCCGGATCTGGCTGTCGAATTGCCGGTCAGCATCGACGAGGTGATCAACCGGGCGCGTGTCTCCCTGGAGCTTCCCGACGGCGAAACGGTGAAGCTGGCAGTTCCGCCTGGCGCGGTCGACGGCCAGGTGGTTCGCCTGAAGGAGCAGGGCTACCGGGTCGCCGGCATGACCCGTGGCGACGTCGTCGCGACCCTGCGCATCCGTCAGGACGGCGCCTTCCGCACCCAGGGCCTCGATCTCGTGACCACCCTGCCGGTCGACCTCCAGGATGCGGTCCTCGGCTGCGAGGCCGCAATCGAAACGCCGAGCGGAGCCGTGACCGTCACGGTTCCGGCATGGTCGGGATCCGACCGCGTCATCCGGATAGCCGGTAGGGGTTTGAAGGGAGCCGACGGCGAAAGCGGCGACCTCCTTGTCGAGTTGCGGCTGGTGCTGCATGAAAACCCCGACGACAAGGTCACCGACCTGATGCGGGCGCAGCGCGACGGCCTCTATTTGTAACGGTTCAATGACAAGCTGAACCAATATTACGGGGACTAACAGTTCCTGATCCGCACCGCGCTTGAACCGGTCTGGCGGCTATGCCATAGGCAATTCTCGACATTTTGCCGCATCCACCATTGGTGGCATAGTGCGGCGCCATCGACATTCGGGAATCTGGCATCGGCTCCGGCCGGTCCAGGCAGACAGTATTGGGGACATTCCATGGCTCAGGCATCGGGTCTGATGAATGGCAAGCGCGGCGTCATCATGGGCGTCGCAAACAATCGCTCGATTGCGTGGGGCATCGCCAAGGCTCTGTCGGAAGCGGGCGCTGACATCGCGCTGACCTGGCAGGGCGACGCGCTGAAGAAGCGCGTCGAGCCGCTGGCGCAGGAACTCGACGCCTTCATGGCCGGTCATTGCGACGTGACGGACCTTGCCACGATCGACGGCGTATTCTCGGCGCTTGAGGAGAAATGGGGCAAGATCGATTTCGTCGTGCACGCGATCGCCTTCTCCGACAAGGACGAGCTGACGGGCCGCTACCTCGATACGAGCCGCGACAACTTCGCCCGCACGATGGATATTTCCGTCTACTCCTTCACGGCCGTTGCGGCGCGTGCCGAGCGCATCATGAACGATGGCGGCTCGATGCTGACGCTGACCTATTACGGCGCCGAAAAGGTGATGCCGCATTACAACGTCATGGGCGTCGCCAAGGCGGCGCTCGAGGCAAGCGTGCGTTATCTCGCCGTCGATCTCGGCAACCGCGGCATCCGCGTCAATGCGATCTCGGCCGGCCCGATCAAGACGCTCGCCGCCTCCGGCATCGGCGACTTCCGCTATATCCTCAAGTGGAACGAATACAACGCGCCGCTGAAGCGCACCGTTTCAATCGAGGAGGTTGGCAATTCGGCACTCTACCTCCTGTCCAACCTGTCTACCGGCGTCACCGGCGAGGTGCACCATGTCGATTCCGGTTATCATACGGTCGGCATGAAAGCGGTCGACGCTCCGGACATTTCCGTCCTGAAGGACTGATCGCTTCTTGCGTGCAACTGCTTGAATCCTCGGACCGAGTTCGGTCTAAGATTTGAGCAGCTGTCCGGTTGCGCGAGCGGCCTTCGCGCGCCTGGCAAGACACGCAACGCGGCGGGCGGCGGCCTCATCCGGAGTGAACACTGTGCTGATCTACATGGTTCGCCACGGCCAGACGGACTGGAACGCCGAGAGTCGTCTACAGGGGCAGAAGGATATTCCCCTCAACGAGACCGGCCGCCAGCAGGCGACCGGCAATGGCGTGGCCCTCGGAGAGATCCTCGGGCGGAATGCCGCCAGCTTCGATTTCGTCAGCAGCCCGCTTGGCCGGACGCGTGAGACCATGGAGCGCCTCAGGCGGGCCATGGGGCTCGACCCTTTCATCTACCGCACCGACGAGCGGCTGAAGGAGGTCTCCTTCGGAGCCTGGGAGGGCTTCACGCTTTCGGAATTGAAACGCCGGGTGCCGGAGCGCATTGCCGCACGCCGGGTGGCGAAATGGGACTTCATCCCGCCCGGCGCGGATGCCGAAAGCTATGAAATCCTCTCCTGGCGCGTCGGTGCCTGGCTGAAGGATGTGAGGAAGCCCACCGTCTGCGTCAGCCACGGAGGCGTGATCCGTACCCTGTTCAAGCTGCTCGGAGAAATGGAGCCGGATGAAGCAGCGGCAGCAGCGATTCCACAGGACCGGCTGCTGAAGATCGTCGACGGCTCGATCAACTGGCTTTAGGCGGGATGCGCGCACAAATGTTCGTGCCGGACCCTTGGGGCCAGCCTACTGAACGATTTCCAGATCGTTGATGACGCGTTTGCCGTCCACTTCGGTGTAGAAGACGAGAACCTTGACGCCGGCCTCAAGTCCCTCGAAGTTGAATTCCTCGGGCGCCTGGTAGCTCTTGCCGTCGTCGAGCGAGAGGCTCAGCTGCTCGGTGTCGATATTGGTGATCACGGCTTCGACGTCGGCGCTTTCCGCGTGGACCGAGAGCGGCGATAGCAAGCTTGCGGTAGCCATGAGCGTCGCAATGACAAATCGCATCTTTCCTGCCCTCTTCCATGAAACTGCGAATTTCCTCGTCATCACCCTGTGGTCCCCGATTGTGGCAAAAGTTCTTTTTGCCATGGTTTTTTAGGATTTAGCTGCAGATTCCGAACAGTGTTTTCGGCGGCTGAAAGAGTGAACGCCGGCCACGGGAATTTCAAGCCGCTAAGGCCGGAACGCGGGTGCTGTACGCCCTGCCGAAGGATGTCGCAGCGGGTTTTCCAAAGAAAGATCGCGGAGAACTCCAGGGCGGCAGGCAGGCCGCGACAACCGTAGACCGTAATCCAAGCGAATCGGAGCCGAAAATCCGGGCTTGCGGCAAGTCCTCCCGCAACAGCGGAAGCCCTTTCCCCAATGAGTGCTTTACACTAAGAGAGGGCGCGCGCTTTCGCGCGGTCTGAGCAGGACGGAAATACGAAGTCTTTCGCGTTCTGCTCTCACTCGATTAGAATCGATCCGGAGGGATTGGGTCGGTCGGTCCGATCTCTCGGGTCCTGAGCACGGTAGCCGTCATGTCGCACAATACCTTCGGTCATCTCTTCCGCGTCACCACCTGGGGCGAGAGCCACGGAGCGGCGCTCGGCTGCGTCGTCGACGGATGCCCGCCCGGCATTCGCTTCACGCTCGCCGAAATTCAGGCCTGGCTTGACAAGCGGAAACCCGGCCAGTCCCGGTTCGTGACCCAGCGCCGCGAAGATGATCTGGTTAAGGTCCTGTCCGGCGTGATGCTCGACGAGGACGGCGAGACGATGATCTCGACGGGTACGCCGATCTCGATGATGATCGAGAACACCGATCAGCGCTCGAAGGATTACTCGGAGATCGCCAAGCGCTACCGCCCCGGCCATGCCGATTACACCTACGACGTCAAATACGGCATTCGCGACTATCGGGGCGGCGGCCGGTCCTCGGCGCGCGAGACGGCGGCGCGCGTGGCGGCCGGCGGCATCGCCCGCAAGGTCGTGCCCGGCCTCGTCGTGCGCGCTGCGCTCGTGCAGATCGGCAAGCACCGGATCGACCGGGCCAATTGGGACTGGGCCGAGGTCAACAACAATCCGTTCTTTGCGCCGGATCCGGCCATCGTTCCCGTCTGGGAGGAATATCTCGACGGCATCCGCAAGGCTGGCTCGTCGATCGGCGCGGTCGTCGAGGTCGTCGCCGAAGGCGTGCCGTCCGGCATCGGTGCGCCGATCTATGGCAAGCTGGACCAGGACATCGCCTCGAACCTGATGTCGATCAACGCCGTCAAGGCCGTCGAGATCGGCGATGGTTTTGCCACCGCCGAGCTCAGCGGCGAGGAGAACGCCGACGAGATGCGCATCGGCTCCGACGGCAAGCCCGTCTATCTCTCCAACCATGCCGGCGGCATTCTGGGCGGTATCGCGACCGGCCAGCCGATCGTCGCTCGCTTCGCGATCAAGCCGACCTCCTCCATCCTGACCGAACGCCGCTCGATCGACAGCGACGGCAACGAGGTGGACGTGCGCACCAAGGGCCGGCACGATCCTTGTGTCGGGATCAGGGCGGTGCCGATCGGCGAGGCCATGCTTGCCTGCACGATCGCCGATCACTATCTGCGCGACCGGGGCCAGACCGGCCGGCTGAAATAATCTGCTGGAGAGAATAAAGATGTCCTATGACCAGAAGCGCGTCGTCGAGGCCATTCGCGCCTTCGAGGCCGGCGAGATCGTCGTCGTTACCGATGACGGCGGGCGCGAAAACGAAGGCGATCTGATCGTCGCGGCCGTGCACTGCACCCCTGAAAAGATGGCCTTCATCGTCAGGCACACCTCGGGCATCGTCTGTGCGCCCATGCCGCGCGACGAGGCGAAACGCCTCAACCTGAATGCGATGGTCGCCGAGAACGACTCCGCCCACACCACCGCCTTTACGGTTTCCGTCGACTTCAAGCACGGGACAACGACTGGCATTTCGGCCGACGACCGCACCCTGACGGTCAGGAACCTTGCCAATCCGAATGTCGGAGCGACGGATTTCGTGCGGCCCGGCCATATCTTCCCGCTGGTGGCGCGTGAGGGCGGCGTGTTGATGCGCTCCGGCCATACCGAGGCGGCAGTCGACCTCTGCAAGCTCGCCAGTTTGCCGCCGATCGGCGTCATTTGCGAACTGGTCAACGACGACGGCACGGTGATGCGCGGCCCGCAGGTGGAGACCTTCGCCGAAACGCACGGCCTGAAGCAGGTCTCCGTTGCGGATCTCATCGCCTACCGCCAGCGCAAGGAGACCTTGATCGAAAAGGCCCATAGCTTCGAGATCGAGACGGCCTACGGCAAGGCGAAGGCGCACACCTATGCGCTGCCATGGGATCCGATGCAGCATCTTGCCGTCGTTTTCGGCGACGTTCGCGACGGCGTCGACATTCCCGTCCGTCTTCACCTCGAAAATGTCGGCGCGGACGTCTTCGGCAATGGCCGCCAGATCGACGAGGTCATGAAGCGCATCGCGGGCGAGGGGAGGGGCGTTATCGTCTACCTGCGCGAGGGCTCGGTCGGCGTCGGCGTCTCCCAGACCGCGCGCAAGGGCAAGCATGACCGCGAGGGCCATTCCGAAGCGCAGGCGCGCGAAAGCGAATGGCTGGAAATCGGCCTTGGCGCCCAGATCCTCAAGGATCTCGGCATCACGTCGATCCGACTGCTGTCCTCCCGCGAGCGCCACTATGTCGGCCTCGAAGGCTTCGGCATCAAGATCGCAGCGACAGAGATCCTGTAGCGCGCACAGGCGAACGGCCGAGTTCACAAGAAAGCCGCGCCTCGGGAAGAGCGCGGCCTTTCATTTCGATAAGCACTCGCGATTTTACGGAAGCGCGTCGTAGCCTTCGCCGAAGCCCTTCAGGTCGACCGGAATGCCGATTCCTTCCTCCGGCGACTGGAAGACGATGAAGGTTGCCGTCCCGCCGGCGCGCATCGTCTTCAGGAGCTCGTCCTCGAGCACCACCTCGGCATAGCAGCCGTCCGAAAAGCAGCGGACGAAATAGGCGCGGCCAATGTCCTTGCCGTCGACATTGAGGCCAAGGCCGTTGGGCAGAAGCACGCCGAGCGGTGCCAGAACGCGAAGGATCTTCGCCTTGCGGTCGGCGGTTTTGAGAACGACGACCGAGAGCCCGACTTCAGGCCGGTCCTCGGCGATGACGTTCTGCATCAGCGCGCATTGTTCGGCAGAGGCGCCGGCCGGCTGATCGCAGACGATCGACCAGGCGCCGTGGTTCGACTTGACGGTCCCGGGTGTGGCAGCAGACTGCTGGGCCAAGCTTGCGGCGGGAAAGACGAAGGCGGCAATTCCGAGCGCGATCAAAGCGGGCAGCCGGGAGAAGAGGGACAGGCCCATGTAAACCTCAAAACGTCGAATCATTCGGGCTATTCTTGATGCGCAGAGATATAAATGAAAAGCCCCGCCACTTACATTCCAGCGGCATATGGCCGAAATTGGGCCTATATCGAGCGCATCGGGCGCGCCGGACGTTTCCGCCGTGACGGGGGGCGCGTAGGCAAGGCGAGGATCGCCGCCCTGACGCAATCTCTGATCCGGCGCGAAGGGCGGCGACGGGAAATCTTGGCTTTGTGCAAAAATGCCGCATGAGGTTCATTGCACAGATGTTGCGGCGCTGGTCAAACTGTGGTTTGAAGCGCTTCCAGTATCGCAGGGATTCTGCGTTCCGGGTTTGATCCTGATCAAGCGCATTGGGGAGACGTAATTGTGAAAAACAAGGCCTATGCAGTTCTGGCAGCGCTTGCCTGTCTGCTCTTTGCTTCGAGCGCCTTTGCTGACAAGCCTGTCGATTGGCAGACCACCTTTCAGCCGGCCGCAACGGGCATCATGGAAGAAATCACGTGGTTTGAACAATATACCCTGTGGTTCATCATTCCGATTACCCTCCTGGTCCTCCTGCTGCTGATCATCGTCGTCGTGAAATTCCGCGAGGGCGCCAATCCCGTTCCGTCGCGGACCAGCCACAACACCGCGATCGAAGTGATCTGGACCGTCGGTCCGGTGATCATTCTGCTGTTCCTGGCCGTTCCGTCCTTCCAGCTTCTCACCGCGCAGCTCACGCCGCCGCAGAACCCGGACCTGACTGTCAAGGCGACCGGCAATCAGTGGTACTGGTCCTATGAATATGAGCTCGGCGAGAATCCGCTCTCCTTCGACAGCCTGCTTTTGAAGGACGAAGACCGCGCGGGTCTCGGCAAGGAAGACAAGGCCGCTTATCCGCGTCTGCTCGCCGTCGACAACGAAGTCGTCGTGCCGGTCGGCAAGACCGTCCGCCTTCTGGTCACGGCTGCCGACGTCATTCATGCCTTCGCCATGCCGGCCTTCGGCGTGAAGATCGACGCCGTTCCGGGCCGCCTCAACGAGACCTGGTTCAAGGCCGACCGTGAAGGTCTCTATTATGGCCAGTGTTCCGAGCTCTGCGGCAAGGATCACGCCTATATGCCGATCGCCATCCGCGTGGTTGCGCAGGAGAAATACGACGCCTGGCTCGCCGCCGCCTCAACCAATCTCGGCGAAGCGAACAAGGCGCTCATGGCGTCCACCGACGGCGCGGTCAAGACCGTTGACGTCGCCGCAAACGCCGCACAGTAATCGGAAGGGGAGCTCGACCCATGGCTGGAACAGCCGTTCACCACGATCACCGTCATGATCATTCCGATCATGCCCATGATGCAGACCACGCTCACCAGCCGCTGACCTTCTTTCAGCGCTGGTTCCTGTCGACCAACCACAAGGATATCGGCACGCTCTACCTGATCTTCGCGATCATTGCCGGCATCATCGGCGGTACGCTGTCGGTCTTCATGCGCGCCGAACTGCAGGAGCCCGGCATCCAGATCTTCCACGGTCTGGCGCAGATGGTCTACGGCTTCGAAGGCGATGCTGCCATCGACGGCGGCAAGCACATGTTCAACGTCTTCACCACCGCCCACGCGCTGATCATGATCTTCTTCATGGTCATGCCGGCCCTGATCGGCGGTTTCGCCAACTGGATGGTGCCGATCATGATCGGCGCGCCGGACATGGCCTTCCCGCGCATGAACAACATCTCGTTCTGGCTGATCGTGCCGGCCTTCCTGCTGGTGCTGCTTTCGATGTTCGTCGAAGGCCCGGCGGGCGCCTACGGGGCCGGCGGCGGCTGGACGATCTATCCGCCGTTCTCGACCTCCGGCATGCCGGGGCCGGCCATGGATCTGGCGATCCTCGGCCTGCACATTGCCGGTGCCTCGTCGATCCTCGGCGCCATCAACTTCATCACGACGATCCTCAACATGCGCGCGCCGGGCATGACGCTGCACAAGATGCCGCTCTTCGCGTGGTCGGTGCTGATCACCGCCTTCCTGCTGTTGCTGTCGCTGCCGGTTCTGGCGGGCGCCATCACCATGCTGCTCACCGACCGCAACTTCGGTACGACCTTCTTCGCGCCTGACGGCGGCGGCGATCCGATCCTGTTCCAGCACCTGTTCTGGTTCTTCGGCCATCCGGAAGTGTACATCCTGATCCTGCCGGGCTTCGGCATCGTCAGCCACATCATCTCAACCTTCTCGCGCAAGCCGATCTTCGGCTATCTCGGCATGGCCTATGCCATGGTCGCGATCGGCGCCGTCGGCTTCATCGTGTGGGCGCACCACATGTATACTGTCGGCATGTCGCTCGAGACGCAGCGTTACTTCGTCTTCGCGACGATGGTCATCGCGGTTCCGACGGGCGTGAAGATCTTTTCCTGGATCGCCACGATGTGGGGCGGCTCGATCCGCTTCACCACGCCGATGGTCTGGGCGATCGGCTTCATCTTCCTCTTCACCGTCGGCGGCGTCACGGGCGTTCAGCTCGCTAATGCCGGCCTCGACCGGGCGCTTCACGACACCTACTATGTGGTTGCTCACTTCCACTACGTTCTGTCGCTCGGCGCCGTCTTCGCGATCTTTGCGGCCTGGTACTACTGGTTCCCGAAGATGAGCGGCTACATGTACTCCGAGTTCCTCGGCAAGCTGCATTTCTGGGTGATGTTCGTCGGCGTGAACCTCATCTTCTTCCCGCAGCACTTCCTGGGTCTCGCCGGCATGCCGCGCCGCTATATCGACTATCCGGATGCCTTCGCCGGCTGGAACATGGTATCGTCCTACGGCTCCTATGTCGCCGCCGTCGGTGTGCTGATCTTCCTCTTCGGCGTCGCCGAAGCTTTCTCGAAGAAGCGCGTCGCGGGCGACAATCCGTGGGGCGAGGGCGCCAACACGCTCGAATGGCAGCTGTCCTCTCCGCCGCCGTTCCACCAGTGGGAGCAGCTCCCGCGGATCAAGTGACGGACAACGAACAGAAGCCGCCGGTGACGGCGGCTTCTCCCCGCCGGCCTTCCGGCATGATGCGGCCTATCCGGCCGCAGCTAGTTCAGGAAAGAGACATGACGCTCATCGACAATCACGAGGCAGTCGGCATGGAAGGCGCACCGCGCCTGTCCGAAGCCTCTGCGCGCGATTACTTCGAGCTCTTGAAGCCGCGCGTCATGTCGCTTGTCGTCTTTACTGCCTTTGCCGGGCTTGTCCTTGCGCCGGGACAAATCAATCCGGTCATCGGCTTCATCGCCATTCTCTGCATCGCCATCGGCGCCGGCGCCTCCGGTGCGCTGAACATGTGGTACGACGCCGATATCGATGCGGTGATGAGCCGCACCGCCAAGCGCCCCATCCCCGCCGGCAAGATCCTGCCGCAGGAAGCGCTCGCCTTCGGCCTCACCCTGTCGGCATTTTCCGTGATCATCCTTGGGCTCGCCGTTCACTGGCTCGCAGCCGGGTTGCTCGCCTTCACGATCTTCTTCTATGTAGTGATCTACACGATGTGGCTGAAGCGCTCGACGCCGCAGAACATCGTGATCGGTGGTGCCGCCGGGGCCTTCCCGCCGATGATCGGCTGGGCCTGCGTGACCGGGGGCGTGTCGGTCGAGAGCATCGTGCTCTTCCTCATCATCTTCCTTTGGACACCGGCGCATTTCTGGGCGCTGGCGCTCTTCAAGATGGGCGACTACGGCGCCGTCGGCGTGCCGATGATGCCGAATGTCTGCGGCCAGGCGACGACCAAGCGGCAGATCGTGGTGTACGCGCTCCTGACCGCGCTGAGCGGCATCTGTCCCACGCTGCTCGGTTTTGCGAGCCTTGGATACGGAGCCTTCGCGACTGCTCTTGGCTTGGGCTTCGTCTGGTATTCGCTCGCCGTGCTGCGCATGCCGGAAAGCGACCTCAGGATGCTGCCGGCCAAGAAGCTCTTCGCCTTTTCGATCGCCTATCTCTTCGCGATCTTCTCGGCCCTGCTTGTGGACTATGTGATCGTGAATGTCTGGCTCAAGGGCGGGGGTGTCATCTGATGGAAACCGTGAAGCTCAGCGAAGCCCAGAAGAAATCCCGCCGCGGCCGCAATATCGCACTTGGCCTCGTGCTCGCCGGTCTTGTCGGGCTGTTCTATGTCGTCACGCTGATCAAGTTCGGCGGCGGCATGGCCCATTGAAGGTGATGCGATGACGGATACGCCGCAAACACCCGGGAAGGAACGCGCCAACGGCGTCATCGTCGGCGCCTGCCTCGCCTTCGTGGCGGGCATGGTCGGTATGGCCTATGCGGCCGTTCCGCTCTACGACATGTTCTGCCGGGTGACGGGCTATAACGGCACGACGCAGCGCGTCGAGCAGGCGTCCGACGTCATTCTCGACGAGACGGTCAAGGTGACCTTCGACGCCAATGTCGGCCCCGGCCTGCCATGGGATTTCAAGCCGGTTCACCGGGACATCGACGTCAGGATCGGCGAGACGGTGCAGGTGATGTACCGCGCGAAGAACCTCTCGTCGAAACCGACGACCGGCCAGGCGACGTTCAATGTGACGCCGATGGCGGCGGGCGCCTATTTCAACAAGGTGCAATGCTTCTGCTTCACCGAAACGACGCTCAAGCCCGGCGAGGAAATGGAGATGCCCGTCGTCTTCTTCGTCGATCCGGAGATCGTCAGGCCGGTCGAGACCAAGGACATCAAGACCTTGACGCTGTCCTACACCTTCTATCCGCGCGAGCCGTCCAAGCCGGTCGCCGCGGCAAGGGACGGGCAAACTGAGAACAGACTTTGACAGGACGCCCGTTTCGGCTATGCCGTGCGGGCGACAAGAGAGGACTATCGGGGATTACTGACATGGCCGGAGCGCATCAGAAGAATCACGACTACCACATCATCGATCCGAGCCCGTGGCCTTTGCTCGCCTCCATTGGCGCCTTCGTCATGGCGTTCGGCGGCGTCGGTCTCATGCGCTATGCCGCCGGCGGCTCGTTCAAGCTGTTCGGCCTGGAACTTGCCAACCCGTGGCTCTTCCTGATCGGCCTGGCGATCGTTTTCTACACGATGTTCGGCTGGTGGTCGGATACGATCAAGGAAGGCCGCGAGGGACACCACACACGCGTCGTGTCGCTGCACCTGCGCTACGGCATGATCATGTTCATCGCTTCCGAGGTGATGTTCTTCGCCGCCTGGTTCTGGGCCTTCTTCGATGCCAGCCTGTTTGCCGGCGAGCCCATTCAGGCCGCTCGCGCCGCCTATACCGGCGGCGTCTGGCCGCCCAAGGGCATCGAGGTCCTCGACCCCTGGCACCTGCCGCTCTACAACACGGTGATCCTGCTGCTCTCCGGCACGACCGTCACCTGGGCGCACCACGCGCTGCTGCACGACGACCGCAAGGGCCTGATCTACGGCCTGACGCTTACCGTGCTCCTCGGCGTTCTGTTCTCCTTCGTCCAGGGCTATGAATATGCGCACGCGCCGTTCGCCTTCCGCGATTCGATCTATGGCGCCACCTTCTTCATGGCGACCGGCTTCCACGGCTTCCATGTTCTCGTCGGCACCATCTTCCTGCTGGTCTGCCTTTTCCGGGCGCTCGGTGGCGGCTTCAGCCAGCAGCATCATTTCGGCTTCGAAGCGGCAGCCTGGTACTGGCACTTCGTTGACGTGGTCTGGCTGTTCCTGTTCTTCTCCATCTATATTTGGGGCGGATGGGGTGCGCCGATCGCTCACGGCTGAGGCTGGGGCGGTACGAAGGACAAAGGGCGGCTGCGGCGATGCAGCCGCCCTATTTCGTTTGAGAGCAATGATCGGGCGATGAAATACGCGTATTTGTGGCTGCTGGCTGCAGCTGTTTTCGTGACGCCGCCTGTCAACGCCGCCGAAACTGCGGACAAGGTGGTCGTCTACAAGGAACGACGCGTGCTGCAATTGTTTGCCGGCGAGCGCCTCCTGCGCGAATATTCGGTCGCGCTCGGCGGCAATCCCGTGGGAGACAAGATGCAGGAAGGCGACCGGCGGACGCCGGAGGGGCGCTACGTACTCGACTGGCGCAACGACGCGAGCAGCTTCTACCGTTCCATCCACATCTCCTATCCGGCACCCGAGGATGTGCGGGCCGCGGCTGCCAAGGGCCTCGATCCCGGCGGCATGATCATGATCCATGGTCAGCCCAACTATTTCGGCTGGCTGGCCTTTTTGACGCAGATGTTCGATTGGACGGATGGCTGCATTGCCGTTACCAATGCCGAGATGGACGAAATCTGGGACATGGTCCCGAACAACACGGCGATCGAGATCAATCCATGAACGACGACAAGGCGTTGTACCCGCCGGTTGACCCGATCATGACAGGCGTCAAGGGGCTTTGCCCGCGCTGCGGCCAGGGCCGGTTGTTCGACGGCTTCCTGAAAGTTCGACCGGCCTGCGAGAGCTGCGAGCTCGACTATCGCTTTGCCGATTCCGGCGACGGTCCCGTCGTTTTCGTCATCCTCATCGTCGGCTTCGTCGTGCTTGGGGCGGCGCTCTGGATGGAGGTCAATGTCAATCCGCCGCTATGGCTGCATTTCCTGATGTGGATACCCCTGGCAACGGTTTTCAGCCTCGCGCTGACGAGGACGTTGAAAGGCGTGCTGATCAATATCCAGTACCGCAACAATGCACGTCCGGGTGAAATCGACAGTGGCCGAGATGCATAAGGCGGCCTCGCATGGGCGCCTCGGCCGGATTGGCGGTATCGTGCTCGTCGCGATCGCCTTCGCCGTGCTCCTCTCGCTCGGTACATGGCAGCTGGAGCGGCTGCACTGGAAGGAGGCGCTGATCGCCGCGATCTCCGAGCGCCGTTCGGCGCCGCCGGCGCCGCTCGGAGAGATAGAGGCGCTGGCTGCGGCCGGCGAGGACATCGACTATCGATCCATCAGCGTGTCCGGCGTGTACGACCACGGCAAGGAGCGGCATTTCTTTGCCACGCACGATGGTCGCACCGGTTACTACGTCTTCACGCCGCTCATGCTCGCGGACGGTCGCGCTCTTTTCGTCAACCGCGGCTTCGTGCCCTTCGAGAAGAAGGACGCCGCAACGCGGGCCGAGGGGCAGGTTGGCGGCAACGTGACCATCAATGGTCTGGCACGGCCGCGGCTTTCCGAAAAGCCTTCGTCGCTGGTGCCTGACAACGATATCGCCAAGAACATCTTCTACTGGAAGGATCTTGGCGCGATGACACAGACAGCCGGCATCGCCGCTGATCGTGTCGTTCCCTTCTTCGTCGACGCGGATGCCGCAAAAAACCCGGGCGGCTTGCCGGTCGGCGGCGTCACCCGGTTCGACCTGCCGAACAACCATCTTCAATATGCGCTCACCTGGTACGGTCTTGCGGGGGCGCTGGTCGTGGTGAGCGGCGCCTACCTCTATCGTCAGCGACGCAGAGATCATTCCGGCGAATGAAACGGGGAAACGTATGGCTATTCTCGCCGCCATCCTGATTGCGCTCACCGCATTGCTGCATGTCGGCTTCCTGGTGCTCGAGATGTTTCTATGGACGAAGCCGCAGGGGCGGGCGGTCTTCCACATGACGGCGGAGCGGGCCGAGACGACGCGGGTGCTGGCGGCCAACCAGGGGCTCTACAACGGCTTCCTGGCCGCAGGTCTCGTCTGGTCGCTGCTCCAGCCCGAACCGACCTTTGCCTTTGAGTTGAAGGTGTTCTTTCTTGTGTGCGTGATCGTTGCCGCTATATATGGCGCATGGTCGGTCAAGCCCCGCATTCTTCTCGTGCAGGGCGGCCCGGCCATGCTCGCCCTCCTGTTCGTTCTACTGGCGTCCTGATTCATGGCCTCATCCACGGCGGCAAAATCCCAGATCACCATACGTCTTTGCGGACCGCGCGGCTTCTGCGCCGGCGTCGACCGGGCGATCCAGATCGTCGTACTGGCGCTCAAGGAGTTCGGCGCTCCGGTCTATGTCCGCCACGAGATCGTGCATAACCGCTATGTCGTCGAAGGGCTGGAGGCCAAGGGCGCGATCTTCGTCGAGGAGCTCGACGAAATTCCGCCGGAGCATCGCAAGCAGCCTGTGGTCTTCTCCGCCCATGGCGTGCCGAAATCGGTGCCCGCCGATGCCGATCAACGCAGCCTCTTTTATCTCGACGCCACCTGTCCGCTGGTCTCGAAGGTGCACAAGCAGGCGATGCGGCACCACCGGCTGGGGCGGCATGTGGTGCTGATCGGCCATGCGGGGCATCCGGAGGTCATCGGCACGATGGGGCAATTGCCGGAAGGGTCCGTCTCGCTCATAGAGACGGTGGAGGACGCAGATTTGTATGTGCCGCCCGATCCCGACAATCTCGGCTTCGTGACGCAGACGACGTTGTCGGTCGACGACACCGCGGGGGTCATCAAGCGCCTGCACGAGCGCTTCCCGAACCTGACGGCACCGGCCGCCGATTCGATCTGCTACGCTACGACCAACCGGCAGGAGGCAGTCAAGCAGGCGGCGCCCGGCTGCGACCTCTTCCTGATCGTCGGCGCCCCCAACTCATCCAATTCCAAGCGGCTCGTCGAAGTGGCGCTGAGAGCGGGGGCAAAGAAATCTGTGCTTGTCCAGCGTGCCTCGGAGATCGACTGGGAAACGATCGGCGACATCTCAACCGTCGGCCTCTCGGCCGGCGCCTCGGCGCCGGAGGTGATCGTCAACGAGATCATCGAGGCGTTCCGTGAGCGCTATGATGCGACGGTCGAACTGGCCGACACGGTCGAGGAGAACGAGAACTTCCTCGTCAATCGCGAACTCCGCCATGTCGAGTTGACCGCCGCCGACATGGCCTTCGTCAATGGAGAATAGGTGCGGGACGATAAAGCTTCCGCTTCGATCCCCTGGAATTCTTTTCCGAAAGTAGCGACCCTTGGCAGTTTACACCGATATCACGGAAGACGACCTGACCCGCTTTCTGGCCGCCTATGACGTGGGCGATCTGACCTCCTACAAGGGCATCGCCGAAGGCGTCGAGAATTCGAACTTCCTTCTCCATACGACCAAGGGCTCCTATATCCTCACGCTCTACGAAAAGCGGGTGAATGCCGATGACCTGCCGTTCTTCCTGGGGCTGATGCACCATCTCGCGGAAAGGGGGCTTTCCTGCCCGCTCCCCTTGCCGCGTGCCGATGGCGAACTGCTCGGCACGCTGTCCGGCCGGCCAGCCGCCGTCATCTCCTTCCTCGAAGGCATGTGGCTGAGGAAGCCCGAGGCGCAGCATTGCCGCGAAGTCGGCCGGGCGCTGGCATCGATGCACGAAGCGGGCGAAGGGTTCCCGTTGAAACGAACCAATGCGCTCTCGGTCGGTGGCTGGCGGCCGCTCTGGCGGAATTCCGAGGCGCGCGCCGACGAGGTGCAGGACGGCTTGAAGGACGAGATCGCGGCGGAACTCGCGTTTCTCGAAGAGCACTGGCCGAAGGGCCTGCCGGACGGCGTGATCCATGCCGACCTCTTCCCCGACAACGTCTTCTTCCTAGGCGATCGCCTTTCCGGATTGATCGATTTCTATTTCGCCTGCAACGACTTCCTCGCCTATGACATCGCCGTTTGTCTGAACTCCTGGTGCTTCGAGAAGAACGGCTCCTATAACATCACCAAGGGAATGGCCTTGCTCTCCGGTTACGAAAGCGTACGGAGGCTGACCGCGGAGGAGGTAGCGGCGCTGCCGTTGTTGGCCCGAGGCTCGGCGCTGCGCTTCTTCCTGACGCGCCTCTACGACTGGCTGACGACGCCGGTCGGCGCCCTCGTGGTCAAGAAGGACCCGCTCGAATATCTGACGAAACTCCGCTTCCACCGCGCCGTCGTATCGAGCGCCGAATATGGCCTGCGGCGCGGCGAGGCTTTGCAATGAAGCATGTCGACATCTTTACCGACGGCGCCTGCTCGGGCAATCCGGGGCCGGGCGGCTGGGGAGCGGTGCTGCGCTATGGCGAAGTGGAAAAGGAGATGTGCGGGGGCGAGGCGGAGACGACCAACAATCGCATGGAACTTACGGCCGCTATCTCGGCGCTCAACGCCCTGAAGCAGCCCTGCGAGGTCGATCTGCACACCGACAGCAAATATGTCATGGACGGCATTTCGAAGTGGATCCACGGCTGGAAACGCAACGGCTGGAAGACCGGTGACAGGAAACCGGTGAAGAACGGCGAACTCTGGCAGGCGCTCGATGAGGCGCGGGGCCGGCATCAAGTGACCTGGCACTGGGTCAAGGGCCACGCCGGCCATCCGGAAAACGAGCGCGCCGACGAGCTGGCACGCAAGGGAATGGAGCCGTTTAAGAAGCCGGGCCGCCTGGCTGCGGCGAAGTAGCGCCACACGCCCAGTATCACTTTTCGAATACCTGATTGACGGGCAATTGCCCCTCACCCTAGCCCTCTCCCCGCCCGCGGGGAGAGGGGACTTCAGAGCGCGCCGCGAGTCCCCCCGCCCCGCTTGCGGGGAGAAGGTGCCGGCAGGCGGATGAGGGGCTGAGACTAACGCCAATCCCTATCGATCAAAGCTGTTCCAGCATTGCCGCCGCGCCGGAAACGGTCGCCTGGCCCGGGGAGTCTTCGACGTTCAGCGACTTGACCACGCCGTCGTCGACGAGCATCGAGTAGCGCTTCGAGCGGATGCCGAGTGTGCCGGCCGACAGATCGATATCGAGGCCGAGCGCCTTGGTGAAGGCAGCGTTCCAGTCGGATAGGAAATGGATCTTGCCCATGCCGCCGGATGCCGTTGCCCAGGCGCTCATCACATGCAGGTCATTGACGGCGACGACGGCGATATCGTCGATGCCACGCGCGAGGATCGCGTCGCGGTTCTCCAGATAGCCGGGAAGATGATTGAGCGAGCAGGTCGGGGTGAACGCCCCCGGGACGGCGAAAAGGACGACGCGCTTGCCCTTGAAGAGCTGGTCGGTGGTGATCTCGACCGGGCCGTCGGCGGTCTTTTCCTTGAAGGTTGCGTTGGGCAGCTTGTCTCCGACAGCAATGGTCACGGTTCTCTCCTCGAATTCAACTCGCGGTCCGGCAAAGGGGTTGCCGAGCCTGCGAGCGACTATAGGAACGCGTCAGTCAAAGGCAAGCGTGGTTTCCATGCTCAGATCGCCGGCACGCACGGTAATCGCAATCGCCTTGCCGCCCATCTTTCGGTCCTTGCCGGAGAACTTCACGGGAATGTCCACGCGGCGCTCGGCGCCGGAGAGGTCGCCCACGACCGGTGCTCCGAAGGAGAGACCCGCCGGCCCAGCGAGGAAAATCTCCGGTTCGCCCGCGTCTTGCGGAAGCCGGAGATCGAGGTGCATGATGCCGGCATCCTCTTCGAAGTCTGTCATCGTGACCCTGAAGTGATCGGATGGCGGCTTCGGAAGTGCCGCCACGGCCTCCTCGATGCGCGCGCCGTCCAGTGGATTGTCGAAGACACCGGCCTTCAGCGCCAGATCCAGTGTGCCTTGGACCGGGATGCAGATGTCTTCGCAAACGCCCAGGAAAACGGAAGCCCGGACGGTCAGGTCCTTTTCGCCGCTTACCCGTTTCAGCGTGAGCGGGAAGGCAACCGAGCTGTCGTAACCGACATAGCGTCCCGGTCCCTCGCCGAAGGTCTTCGGTGCGGGAAACCGGATCGCCTCCAGAGCGACGCCGCCTTCCGGATCGAGGGTGATCTGCGGCGGTATTCCGCTCGCGCCGGGGTCGCGCCAGTAGGTTTTCCAGCCGGGCTCGAGCTTGATTTCGAGCACCGCTGGAATGGAGCCGTCCGGTCTTGGCTGCGAGGCGACAAGGCGGATCGCCCCGCCGGGGGAGGCCAACCAGTCGCTGCTGGCGGCCTCGGACTGGTACGGCAAAAAAAGAGCGACGAGCAGGCTTGCCTTCGCGAGGCGCTGAGCCATCTTCTTCCTGGTTCGGCATCTGGTCATGACCTAGCACTAGCGCGTTTCCGCATTCGTCTCCAGCCGCCGCGAAAGGCCGCCGATCATATCTGCTTGATCGACGATGCCGGGTGAATGGTTCGCCCGTACTGGGCTCCAACTGTGGAATTCTCTTGTCTTTGCATCGTTGGAGCTGGAGATCGACGCGAAGGAGCGTCGTGCGTGCAAATTTCGGCCCGCGCCACGTAGAGGCGCTTTTCATTTCGTGCCGAATTGATAGGCTATCTTTCATTATGGCAACAACGGCGCAGCCAAAGATACGCGAACGTGGTTTCCTTGACGGTCAGTTCCTGATCGCCATGCCCAGCATGTTCGATGCCAATTTCGCCCGCACGGTGATCTTCGTCTGCGCCCATTCGGAAGACGGCGCGATGGGCTTCGTGTTGAACCGGCCCCAGCGGCTGACCTTCCCGGACGTGCTCCTGCATCTGCAACTGCTCGACCCGGACGAAGCGATCCGGCTGCCTTCGGCGGCACGTGAGTTCCAGATCCAGGCTGGCGGGCCGGTCGAGACCGGTCGTGGTTTCGTCCTGCATTCGGACGATTACCTGAGCGACTCGAGCATTCCGGTCAGCGACGATATCTGCCTGACGGCGACGCTCGACATCGTCAAGGCCATTTCGCGCGGCGAGGGGCCCGTCAAGGCCACCATGCTGCTCGGCTATGCCGGCTGGGGACCGGGGCAGCTCGAAAGCGAAATCGCCAACAACGGCTGGCTGACATGCCCGGCGCGTGAAGAGCTGATCTTCAGCCGTGACCTCGACGAGAAATACGATCAGGCGCTTGCGCTGATCGGCGTCTCTTCGGCGATGCTTTCCCCCGATGCCGGCCACGCCTAATCGAAGGCTCGGTTTCCTGCTTCTTTCCCCGATTACGCTCTCTTCATGAGCGGAAAGCGCTCCTTCAGGAGCCGCAGGATCGATTCCGAGCCGACGGGCGGGCCGAACAGGAAGCTCTGGCCATAATCGCAGCCCATCTGCGCGAGCTGGATCGCATCCTCCTCCGATTCTATGCCTTCGGCGACGACCCGCATGTCGAGTTCGCGCGCCATGGCGATCACCGAGCGCAGCACGACGCCGCGCTTGTCGCTCGGATCGCGCACCAGCGCCTTGTCGATCTTGATCGTGTCGAAGGGGAAGCGGGTCAGATAGGAAAGCGAAGAATGGCCGGTGCCGAAGTCGTCGAGGGCGAGCCGCAATCCGGCTTCCCGGAGCTTTTCGAGCACGAGCCGGGCCTGTTCCGGATTCTCCATCACCAGCGATTCGGTCAGCTCCATCTTCACCTTCGCCGGATCGCAGCGGTTCTTGTTGAGGATGGTCCGGACGTCGTCATAGAGCCCGCTGTTGAGCAGCTGCGCACTCGAAAGATTGATCGCGACGAAGATCGGCAGATCGCCCGTCTGGATCTGCCATTCGGAAAGGTCGCTCGTCGCCTGGTCGAAGGCGAACATGCCGAGCTGGTTTATGACGTCGGAATTCTCCGCGATCGGGATGAATTCGGTCGGCGAGATACTGCCGCGCTTCGGATGGTCCCAGCGCATCAGCGCTTCGAAACCGGCGACCTCGGCATCGCTGAGACGCACGATCGGCTGGTAGACGAGCGACAGTTCCTTGCGTTCGATCGCCCGCTTCAGGTCCGCTTCGAGCTGCAGGCGATCCGATCCGGATGTTCGGAAGGCCGGCCGGAAGGGCTCGACGCGGTTGCCGCCCTCCTTCTTGGCGCGAAACATCGCAAGCTCCGCATCGTCGAGCAGGCTTGCGGCGCTCTGCTCCTGGTCGAGCCAGGAAACGAGACCGATCGAGGCGGTGAGATTTATCTCGCGGTTGCCGTAGTTGAGCGGCACCATGATCGCCTTGCTGACCGCATCGGCGAAATCGGCGATCTTCGCCGGATCGCGCTCGGACATCAGGATCAGCCCGAACTGGTCGCCGCCGAGGCGGGCAAGCGTGTCCTGCGGCCGCAGCAGCCGGCGCAGCCGCCGCGTCAACGCGATCAGAATGTTGTCGCCGGCGGCGATCCCGAGCAGGTCGTTGACCTGCTTGTAGCGGTCGATGTCTATGGCGAGAACGGTCGGCCGCGTCGAAGCGATGCCGTCGGACATCAGAAGGATGGCCTGCAGGCGATCGAGGAAAACCTGCCGGTTCGGCAGGCCGGTGAGGTTGTCGAGGAGCGCGTTCTGCAGCAGCCGCTCGACCGAATTGCGCTGTTCGGTGATGTCGACGATGGTGCCGACGCAGCGGATGATCTCGCCATTGGCGCCCAGCACGGGCCGCGCCCGGATCGACAGCCAGTGATAGTGCCCATCCTCGGCGCGCACGCGAAATTCGTGGTTCAAGCGGCCGCGTCTGTGTTCGAGAAGCACATCCAGGGTCGCCCTGAACCGGTCGCGATCGTCCGGATGCAGCCGCGGCACCCAATTGCGGACCGGTCCGTTCATCGTGCCGAGCGAAAGGCCGAGCTGGTGCGAAATATCCGGGATCGTCACGACGCGGTCGCGCGCCACGTCCCAGTCCCAGACGGTGTCGCCGGAGCCGGTCAGCGCCAGCGCCTGCCGCTCGAGGTCCGAGAAGAGACCCTGCTGGTATGCGCCGCCGGCAAAGGCATGCTGCATCACCGTGAAGCCGATCAAGAGGACGATCAACACGAGGCCGCCGCCGAGGGCCGGCTGGACGATGTCATTGGCGAGCTGACCGGTGACCGCCAGCCACGCGCCGAACAGCCAGACGAGGATCAGGAGCCAGGCCGGAACGAGAAGGATGGCGCGGTCGTAGCGGTTAAAGCCGAGATAGGCGATCAGCACGATGCCGACCGTCGCCGTCAGCGCAAAGGAGAGACGGGCGATGCCCGATGCGATCGCGGGATCGTAGACGGCGACGCCGAAGAGCAGTGCCAGGCCGAGAATCCAGGCGAGCGTCGCGTAGCCGAGATGCTGATGCCAGCGGTTGAGGTTCAGATAGGTGAAAAGGAAGATTACCAGCCCCGCCGCCAGAAAGACTTCCGTTCCTGCTCGCCATATGCGTTCGTCGCCAGCCGTCACGCTGATCAGCTTCGACAGAAAGCCGAAGTCGACACAGATATAGGCGAGAACCGCCCAGGCAAGCGCCGCCGTCGCCGGCAGCATCGAGGTGCCCTTGACGACGAAGAGAATGGTCAGGAAGACCGCGAGCAGCCCGGCAATCCCGAGCACGATGCCGCGATAGAGCGTAAAGGCGTTGACCGTGTCCTTGTAGGCGTCGGGCTGCCACAGATAGATCTGCGGCAGTTCCGGCGTCGCAAGCTCGGCGACGAAGGTGATGACGGCGCCGGGGTTGAGGGTGATGCGGAACACGTCCGCCTCGTCGCTCGGCTGTCGGTCGAGCGCGAAGCCCTCGCTCGGCGTGATCGACAGGATGCGTTGCGAGCCGAGGTCCGGCCAGAACAGTTTCGAATTGACCAGCCGGAAATGCGGCGCGACGATCACCCGCTCGAGCTGCTCCTCGGAGACATTTGCAAGCGCGAAGACGGCCCAGTCGCCCTGATGATGCTCCGTGCTCGATCGGACCTCGATGCGCCGCACGATGCCGTCCGTGCCGGGCGCGGTGGACACCTGGAAAGCCTCGCCCCGGCCGGAATAAATTTCCGTCGTGGCCGTCAGGTCGAGTGCCGTGTCCTCGCGCGAGATCTTGACCGGTTCGAGAGCATGGGCGACCCCGCCGGCGGTGCCGAAGATGAAAACGGCGAATGCCGCCAGAAACGCCGCCACCCTTGCGGCTGGCCATGCGGTCGGCTTGCGGATCACGGGCATCAAAGGGGCATATTCCTGTTCGGTACGGCATCCGCGGACAGAAGCGAAAACATCAGGTGATCGCGCCACTGGCCGTTTATCTTCAAGTACTGTCTCAAGTAGCCTTCGCGTTCAAAGCCGGCCTTTTCAAGGAGCCGGATGCTCCTTGCGTTCTCTGGAATACAGGCTGCTTCAATACGGTGCAACTCGAGGGTCGAAAAGATGTAGGGGATGGTCAGCTTCAGCGCCTCGTACATGTGGCCCTGGCCGGCATGTTTCTGCCCCATCCAGTAGCCGATCATGCAATTCTGCGCCGCACCCCTGCGGATATGGCCGATCGTCAGGCCGCCGAGGAGAACCTCGTCCGGTCTGCGGAACAGGAACAACGGCACCGCCTGGCCGGAAGCATATTCCTGTTCGTTGCGGATGACGCGGCTGCGAAACGCGCTCTCGGTCATCTCGTCAGCCCGCCAGGTGGGCTCCCACGGTTCGAGGAAGCCGCGGCTCGCGCTGCGTAATTGATACCATTGCCGATAATCGGCGTAGCGCGGCAGGCGGAGAAGGTAATCCTGATTGGCGATTTCGACCGATTCGGGCTGCCTCGACAGGAACCGAAATACCGATCGTGCCATATATGCCTCCGGCCCCAAACTCGCATGCCGGCGGGCGGAGATCGGCTTCATGCTCTTCCTCATCCCGCTCAGGTCAATCTACACAGCCGGACCGAAATCCCAGCCCGGACCGCGCCATCATGCAAGAGTTCGAAGGCGCCGTGTCATTGCGAAGCGTTGCACAAGTTAACGCCTAAATCGAATCCGATTTTAGAAATTGTGCAAGAAAGGCACGGGCCCCGCAGGTGCTGCCCGCACTCTGAAGATCGGGGATTGCGCCCGCTAGCCGGCGAGCGCCTGGACGGCAGCGGGTTTGATATTCAGAGACGACAGAATGTCGCTCATCGGGGCGAGCTGTTCGAGCGGGCCGATCGCCGAAAGGGTAGGGGTCGTATCGAAGAAGAGCCGGCCGGCGAGATCGGTCAGCCGCTCTATGGTGATGCCGGACAGCCGCTCCATCAGCTCTTCGTTTGGAATGGGGCGCCCATAGAGCATCATCTGGCGGGCGATCTGGCCGGCGCGCGCCGCCGGGCTTTCCTGTCCCATCAGCAGTTGCGCCCGGATCTGCGCACGGGCACGCTCGATCTCCTGCTGGTCGATGCTCGCCGACGATTTGCGCAGCTCCTCGATGATGACCGGCATCAGCTCGGGGAGATTTTCCCCGCCGGTAGCGGCGTGGATGCCGAAGATGCCGGTATCGGAAAAGCCCCAATGGAAGGCGTAGACCGAATAACAGAGGCCGCGATGTTCGCGCACCTCCTGAAAGAGGCGGGACGACATGCCGCCGCCGAGGATATTGGCAAGGATCTGCGAACAGTAGAAGTCGCGGGCGTGATAGGCCCGGCCTTCGAAGCCGAGCAGCACCTGCGCGTCCATCAGGTCACGGCTCTCGCGGCTGTCGCCGCCCGTGTAGCGCGCCGTATCGAGGACCGGAGTCGACAGCGGCGTGACGGGCAGCGTGGAAAAGCGCTCCTCGACCTGGCGCACGATCGTGTCGTGGTCGACGGCGCCGGCGGCAACGATGAACATCCTGTCGGTCGTATAATTGCGGCCGAGATATTGGCGGATCTGACCGGGGGTGAACGACATCACCGTTTCGGGCGTGCCGAGAATGGGCCGCCCGACCGTCTGGTCGCGGTAGGCGGTCTCGGCGAAGCGGTCGAAGACCACGTCGTCCGGCGTGTCGTCGGCCGCGCCGATCTCCTGCAGGATGACGTGCTTCTCGCGCCGCAGCTCCTCCTCGTCGAAGGTTGATTCCGTCAGAATGTCCGCAAGGATGTCGACCGCCAGCGGCACGTGGTCCTTCAGTACCCGCGCGTAGTAGGAGGTGGTCTCGGTGGAGGTGGCGGCGTTGACCTCGCCGCCGACGTTTTCGATCTCTTCGGCGATCTGGCGGGCGCTGCGCCGTCTTGTCCCTTTGAAAGCCATGTGCTCCAGCAGATGCGCAATTCCGTGTTCATCCACGGTCTCGTTGCGCGAACCGGACTTGATCCAGACCCCGAGCGCCACGCTTTCCAAATGCGGCATTCGCTCGGTTACCACCGTCAGCCCGGAAGGGAGCCGGGTGCACTCAACTTTCATCATCCGTATCTTTCGTTCTATTCCCGAACGCGGGTACGCTCGCCGATGAAGGTTTCGACGTTCTTCAGCTCCGCATCCAGGATGTCGAAACGCTCCGCCCTAGTCATGAGATCAGCAAGCCACGTCGGAAGCGTGGGGTCAATACCACTCGCCGATTTTACCGCGTCGGGAAATTTCGCGGGGTGAGCGGTCCCGAGCGCCACCATTGGCGCCGACGGCTTCTCGTGCTTGGCGGCGACCGAGACGCCGATTGCCGTATGCGGATCAAGGAGATAGCCGGATTTCTCGAAGGTTTCGCGGATCGTCGCCGCCACCTGCTTCTCCGAGGCGCGGCCGGCGCGAAATTCCTTGCGAATTTTTTTCAGTGCGCCCTCTTCGATGGCAAAGGAACCGGATTGCTTGAGGCTTTCCATGGCGGCGCGCACCCCTGCCGCCTCGCGGCCATAGGCCTCGAACAACAAGCGCTCGAAGTTGGACGAGATCTGAATGTCCATCGAGGGCGAGGTCGTCGCCTTGACCTCGCGCATCTCGTAGCGGCCGGTCTTCAGCGTGCGCGCCAGAATGTCGTTTTCATTGGTGGCGATGATCAGCCTGTCGATCGGCAAGCCCATGCGCTTGGCGACATAGCCGGCGAAGATATCGCCGAAATTGCCGGTCGGCACCGTGAAGGAGATCCTCCGGTCCGGGCCGCCGAGCGCGATCGCCGTGGTGAAGTAATAGACGATCTGAGCCATGATGCGCGCCCAGTTGATCGAATTGACCCCCGACAGCTTAACCCGGTCGCGAAACGCCGTGTCGTTGAACATGGCTTTGACGAGGTTCTGACAATCGTCGAAATTGCCCTTGATAGCGATCGCATGGACGTTCGACGCCCCCGCGGTCGTCATCTGCCGCTGCTGCACCGGCGAGACCTTGCCGTGCGGGAAGAGGATGAAGATGTCCGTCCTTTCCCGGCCGGCAAAGGCGTCGATCGCGGCACCGCCGGTATCGCCGGAGGTTGCCCCGACGATCGTCGCCCGTTCGCCGCGCTCGGCGAGCACATGATCCATGAGGCGCGCCAGCAATTGCATGGCGACGTCCTTGAAGGCGAGCGTCGAACCGTGGAAGAGCTCCATGACGAAGGAGTTGGGGCCGGTCTGGACAAGCGGGGCGATGGCCGGATGGCGGAAGGTCGCATAGGCCTCGTCGATCATCTCGCGGAACTTCGCGGCCGGAATTTCACCGTTCGTGAAGGGCTCGAGAACAGCGAAAGCGATTTCCTGATAGGACTTGCCGCGCAGCGCACGGATTTCCTTTTTCGAGAAGGCCGGCCATTCTTTCGGCAGGTAGAGGCCGCCGTCACGAGCAAGCCCTGCCAGAAGAGCGTCGCAGAAACCGAGGGGTGCTGCTTCCCCGCGCGTCGAAATATACTTCACCTTCTTCATCCTTCGTTACCGCATCTCAAAGTTACAGCAGACAGTCTGGCGGAGGACCGCCCCTCTCGCCGCGCTATCACGCCGATATTGCATAACCCTTCAAGGAAGAACCGCCGCCCGGCCCCCTATTTGTTCCAGTTCGCCGTAAATCGCGCGGACATTTTTGTCACCATGGCAAATTTACGAATGCTTCGGAAAGTGAGGCTTGCGATGGCCCGCCGGTCGATTTTTCGATTTGCCGCTGCTATAGACGATGCCCGAGGGTCGAGAAAGGCCCTCGAAGATCGTCGGTCCGGAGGAGGAGGGGATTGCAGATGGGTTCCTGCTCCGGCCATCAAAAGGATCGCGCCAGCTTCGGCCGAATTCGCCGCGGTTGCCGTGATCTCAAAGTCTCACCGGTTCAGTAGGGGTCGTGCAACGTGTCTGGCAAAGTGTCTCGCCATCTTATCGCAATGTCTGTCCTTTTGGTCGCCGCAGGCTGTAACAAAACGCAAGACGGCGGCGCCATCGAGGCCGGCGGCACCGCGAACGCACCGACGCCGGCGGTGATCCAGGCGGCTTGCCCGCCGGTGACGCTGCGGGACGGCACCGCCTCCTATCGCACCTATGCGAAGGGCGGCAAGGACGATCCGACCAAGGTGGTCTACCAGGCCTCGCTAGCCGATACCACGCGGCAATGCGTGCAGAGCGCGGACACACTGACGGTGACCGTGGTCGCCCAGGGCCGTGTCGTCGCCGGCCCCGCCGGCGGTCCGGGCAAGATTACCATGCCTATCCGCGTGGCGGCGACCGACGGGGAAAAGACGCTCTATTCCGAACTGACGCAATATCCGGTCGAAGTCCCGCCGGGCAGCACCAACACGCAATTCGTCTTCACCAAGGCCAACGTCACCCTGCCGGCCGGAGCCGGAGCCGATGCCAAGATCTTCGTCGGCTTCGACGAGGGACCGCAGAAGGCGAAGCAGTAGCAGACCGCACAGGTGCGGGGGAGTTGCCCCTTACGCTGACCCGATACGGTGCCGCGAGTCCCCTTCGCCCCGCCTGCGGGGAGAAGGTGGCCGGCAGGCCGGATGAGGGGCAGACTCCAAGAAAAACAACTCTTTGCAGCCAAACTTATAAAAACGCCGAGGCAATGCCCGGCGTTTCCACGCGTCCGCGGCCGGGTTATTCGGCCGCCACGCTCTTGCCCGCTTCCCATTTGTAGAGCGAGAAGCTCGGCGAGGTGAGATCGCCGCTCTCGCCATAGGTCAGCTTGCCGATGACCGTGTCGATCGCCTCGCCGGATTTGATCGCGGTCGCAACCGCGGTCGCATCCTCGGCCGAGCCTGCCTTCTCGATGCCGGCCTTGAGCACCTGGACGGCGGCATAGGCGTTGAGCGTGAAGGCTTCCGCCGGGATGTTCTTGACATTGAGCGCCTCGATCACCGGGGCGGCGGCCGGGTGGCGGGTGGCGTCGCTTGCATTCGTGTAGATCGTTCCCTCGGCAGCGTTGCCGCCGATCGCCCAAAACTCGGTGTTGGAGAGGCCGTCGCCGCCGATCAGCTGCGCATTGACACCCTGGTCGCGCATCTGCCGGATCATCAGGCCGGCCTCGGCGTGGTAGCCGCCGAAATAGACGACCTCGACATTCTCGGCCTTGAGGCGTGTGACGATGGCGCTGAAGTCCTTTTCACCGGGGTTCAAGCCCTCGTAGACGACTTCCGTGATGCCGCCTGCGTTGATCGCCGCCTTGAAGCCATCGGCGAGGCCCTTGCCGTAAGCACCCTTGTCGTGCAGGACGGCGACGCGCTTGTCCTTGAGGTTCTTGACGACATAGTCGGCCGCGACCACGGCCTGCTGGTCGTCGCGGCCGCAGGTGCGCAGCACGTTCCAAAGCCCGCGGGTGGTAAGGTCGGGCGTGGTTGCCGTCGGCGTGACCATGAGGATGCCGTTCTCGGCGAGCACGTCGGATGCCGGCATCGCCGTGCCGGAAAGCACCGGCCCTACGACATAGCGCACGCTCTCTCCGGCGAGCTGGTTGGAAACGGAAACAGCCTGCTTCGGCTCGCCAGCATCGTCGACGATCTTGATGACGATCTTCTCGCCCTTGATGCCGCCGGCATTGTTGATTGCTTCGGCCGCTGCCTCGGCGCCGTTCTTCACCTGCTCGCCAAAGGCCGCGACCGGGCCGGTGAGCGGCGTGATCACGCCGATCGTGATATCGGCATGGGCGAGCGGCGCGAAAGCCACGCCGGCAGCCAGGGTCAGTCCGGTCAATAGTGAAAGACGCATCGTGGTTCCTCCTTGGAAATAACCTCTACAGCGCCCGGACATACGGAGGCCGCCATAGCGCTTTGAACTGCTGCGCGGCCCTACCCGGAACCATGCAGTGGTCGATCTTGATATAGCTCTCGTGCGCCGTTCGAAAACCCGCGGTTTCTCGCAGGAAACCATGGGTCTTCCACCGCATGCCGCCTTTCGAGGGCGCCGATGATGAGCGGCGCGAAGGGCCGTCGGAATTAGAGAGGGTGAGGGTCAGGCCGTCAGGGACTCGGACCATTCGGCAAGCGCGGCGACGACGCCGGGCAGGACGGCCATCCGCGAGATAACGGTCTCGGCGCCGGCCTCCGTCAGCTTGTCAGCATGCGAGGCATAGCTATGCGAGCCCCCCGTGAAGCCGACGACGCGCATGCCGGCGGCGCGCGCCCCGTGGACGCCGTGCACCGAGTCCTCGATGACGAGGACGCGTGCCGGGTCGACGCCGAACTGGGCGGCGCCATGCAGGAAGATGTCCGGCTTCGGCTTGACCCGGTCCGGGCCAAGATCGCGCGCCGAATAGATATGCTTGCCGAAATGGTCCTGAATGCCGACCTTGCCGAGCATCGTTGCGAGCCGCGCTGAGGTCGAGTTCGAGCAGATGCAGTGCGGCAGCGTCAGCTGCAGCAGTACGGGCTTGACGCCGTCGATGATCTTGACGTCGCGGGCGAGCCGCTTGTCGAGAATGGTGTCGACGCGGTCGATCAAAGAAGCCGAGAGCGGAATGCTGGCTTCCTTCTCGATCGCCAGCAGCGTGTCGCGCCAGGTCATGCCGGCAAAGCGCTCGCTCATTTCCTCGACACTGATCGGGTAGCCGGCTTCCGTCAGAAGTCCGGCCTCGACTTCCGAGGCGATGATTTCCGAATCGACGAGCACGCCGTCGCAGTCAAAGATGATGAGATCGAAACCGGTCATTTTGCGTCCTTGGGAGAGGCGCGCCGCTGGCGGGGAGGAGGCTCGATGCGGCGCGAAAACAGGTCCGGGCAGATTTATACGATGGTGGATCAAAGCTCAACCTTTGGAAATCGTCTTGCGGAAGTTGTGCCTTGCTCGACAGGCTCGGGCTGCACCTCTATCTGTAGCGCATGACAAACGAACGCGATGACACGATTGCAAGCCGGATCAGCCGGGCGCTCGCCGAAAGGATCATCTCCGGGGCGCTCCCTCCGGGCGAGCGGTTGCGTCAGGACCATGTTGCCGAGGAGTTCGGCGCGAGCCACGTGCCGGTGCGTGAGGCTTTCCGACGGCTCGAGGCGCAAGGCCTTGCCGTTAGCGAGCCGCGCCGGGGCGTGCGGGTCGCCTCCTTCGATCTCAAAGAGGTGCGCGAGGTGGCGGAGATGCGCGCGGCACTCGAGGTGCTGGCGCTCCGCCATGCCATACCCCACCTGGCACCCGCCATTCTCGATCGCGCCGAGGCGGCCACGGCCGCGGCGGACAGATCCCGCGACGTGCGTAGCTGGGAGGCGGCAAACCGAGCGTTCCACCGTTTGATCCTCGAGCCCTGTGCCATGCCGCGCCTGCTCGCCGCGATTGACGACCTTCATGCGGCAAGCGCCCGGTTTCTCTTCTCCGCCTGGCGATCCAGCTGGGAGGCACGCACCGACCACGACCACCGCGCCATTCTTGCAGCGCTGCGCCAGGGGAGAGGCGAGGAGGCTGCCTCGATCCTCGAGCGCCATGTCGGCTGGATCGGCAAGACGCCGGTAAAGACCGCCGGCGGGGAAGTCCGCGACGCCTTTTCTATCGTCGGATAGCGGCGATCTGCCGTAAACTGCGACTTCGGAAACCGGGACGAGGTGACATTCCATGGTTCGCCTGCGCGGCCACCATCTCCTGTGTCTGCTGACCTATGTCGGCAAGGGCTACACGGCCGCCTTCACCCGCAACTATCTCGGGATCGCCGCCCGCCTTTCCTCCGGCGAGGCGATCGAAATCGTCCAAGGCCCGGACGATATCTGCGCTCCCATGCTGGATGATCCCGACGCCCATTGCCGGAACGACAGTGTTCTTGACCGTGACGACAAAGCCTTGACCGCCGTCGCCGATCTGCTGGGCATGTCGCTGACGGCCGGCTCGGTCCTCCAACTGGACGGCGAGCGCCTGGAGCGGCTGCGTGCCGCGTTTGCGGCAGACTCGATACGGGCAGCCTGCGAGGCGTGCGAATGGGCGCAGTTTTGCACACGGATCGCGGGCGACGGTTTTGCCGACGCGCTCGTCAAGGCCAAGCGCCTATAGCGGAAAGAGCTCCAGGAAGGCTTTTTCGCCCCTGTCGGTGAAACGGATCACGCGGCTGTCCTTCTCGCGTTTCGCCCAGCCGTTGTCGATGAACAGCCTGAGCAGCGCCTCGCCGAGCGAGCCGGCGAGATGCGAACGGCGTTCGCTCCAGTCGAGGCAGGTTCGGCAGATCGGCCGTCGGGATTTTTGAAGCGCGGGGTAGTCGATGCCGAGCGCCTCGATGCGATGCCGTCCTGCATCGGTCAAGGCGAGGTCCTCTCCAGTCACTTCGATCTGGCGGTCCGCGACCAGACTGTCCAGCAGGCGCACGCCATAGTCGCCGGCGAGGTGGTTGTAGCAGATGCGCGCCTTTCTGAGCGCCGGATCCTTCGGCCCCGGCCGATGCCGCGTCAGGCCGCGGCTGGCGGCGAAACCCATGAGGCTTTCGAGCATCAGCCCAACCTCGTCTTCGGCCAAGGCATAGTAGCGATGCCGACCCTGCTTGCGCTGCGTCAGCAATCCGCCGGCCTCGAGCTTGGCGAGATGCGAGCTCGCGGTCTGCAGCGTGATGCCGGCGTGCGCCGCAAGCTCCGTTGGCGTCAGCGCCTGGCCGCCCATCAGCGCGGTCAGCATGTTGGCGCGGGCCGGATCGCCGATCAGCGATCCGATGAGGGCGATATCGGGACCTTCCTTCATACTTCGATCGTAGTCGAAGCATTCCGGCCGAACAAGCGGGCATGATGCAAATCATCAACAAGGAGAAGATCATGATCACCTGCTTCATTCGCTACGAGATCGATCCCTTCCGCAAGGAGGATTTCGCTACCTATTCCCGCAATTGGGGCGAGGCCATTCCACGCTGCGGTGCCGACCTCATCGGCTATTTCGGTCCGCACGAAGGCTCGGCGACGACCGCCTATGGCGTCTACAACATCGAAAGCCTCGCCGCCTACGAGGCGTACCGGGCGCGTCTTGCCGCCGATCCGCTCGGCCGCGAGAATTACGAATTCGCGCGGCGCGAGCGTTTCATCCTCAAGGAGGACCGCATCTTCCTGAAGAACGTCTCGCTGCCACATGGGAAGGAGTGATGCGATGATCGCGGTGATTTTTGAGGTTCTGCCGGCCGAGGGCAAGCGCGAAGCCTATCTCGCCCTTGCCGCCGACCTGCGGTCGCTGCTCGACGGGATAGACGGCTTCATCTCGATCGAGCGATTCCAGAGCCTTACCGATCCGAACAAGCTGCTGTCGCTCTCCTTCTGGCGCGACGAAGCGGCGGTGAAGGCCTGGCGCAATGGTGCGGAACATCGCGCGGCACAGGCCGCGGGGAGGAATGGCGTCTTCGCCGACTATCGCCTGCGGATCGCGGCGGTCGTTCGCGACTACGGCCTCAACGAACGGCATGAGGCGCCAGCGGACAGCCGGGAGTGGCACGAGCACGATACGAACTGAACGAGAGGGACATGGCAGCGACGCAAATTTCCCGGGCGGCCTTCAAGCTTTGGTAACCATCTTCGGTAACCATAAGTGCTATAGTCAGTCCCGAGTAAGCGTATTTGCGAGTTGCCCATGTCTTCAGTTGTTTCGCTTGCCGAAATCTCCCGAGCCGCCCGTCCGCTGAGCTGGCTGGACAGCATCATCAAAGGAGATTGCGTGGCTGCGCTGAACGCGCTCCCCGACAATTCGGTAGACGTCGTCTTCGCCGATCCGCCCTATAATCTGCAGCTGGGCGGCATGCTGCACCGGCCGGACCAGTCGCTGGTCGACGCTGTCGACGACGAATGGGACCAGTTCGCTTCCTTCGAGGCCTATGATGCCTTCACCCGCGCCTGGCTGCTTGCCTGCCGCCGCGTGTTGAAGCCGACCGGCACACTCTGGGTAATCGGCTCCTACCACAATATCTTCCGGGTCGGCGCGATCCTGCAGGACTTGCATTTCTGGATCCTGAACGACATCATCTGGCGCAAGACCAATCCGATGCCGAACTTCAAGGGTCGCCGCTTCCAGAACGCCCACGAAACGCTGATCTGGGCGACGCCGAACGCCAAGGCCAAGGGCTACACCTTCAATTACGAGGCGATGAAGGCCGCGAACGACGACGTGCAGATGCGCTCCGACTGGCTGTTCCCGATCTGCTCCGGTTCGGAGCGGCTGAAGGGCGACGACGGCAAGAAGGTGCATCCGACGCAGAAGCCGGAAGCGTTGCTCGCCCGCATCCTGATGGCTTCGACCAAGCCCGGCGACGTGGTGCTCGATCCCTTCTTCGGCTCCGGCACCACCGGCGCGGTTGCCAAGCGCCTCGGCCGCCATTTCGTCGGCATCGAGCGCGAACAGGACTATATCGACGCCGCAGCCGAACGCATCGCCGCAGTCGAGCCGCTCGGCAAGGCGACTCTGTCCGTGATGACCGGTAAGAAGGCCGAACCGCGCGTCGCTTTCAATACGCTCGTCGAGAGCGGCTTGATCAAGCCCGGCACGGTGCTGACCGATGCTAAGCGCCGCTACAGCGCCATCGTGCGCGCCGACGGCACGCTTGCCTCTGGCGGCGAGGCCGGCTCGATCCACCGCCTCGGCGCCAAGGTTCAGGGCCTCGACGCCTGCAACGGGTGGACGTTCTGGCATTTCGAAGAAGGGAATACTCTGAAGCCGATCGACGAACTCAGATCCGTCATTCGAAATGACCTGGCAAAACTGAACTGATCAACCAGTTCCGCTTGGGTCTTCGAAAAAGCGCTCTGCCCGGTTTTGTACCTTCAGTCCCGGGAGGAGAGCTTTAAACGCCCGGAATCCGTAAGGGATTCCGGGCGTTTGTATGAGGTGGGATGCCCTCCCGCTGCCGCGACCTTCTCCCTTGACGGGGAGAAGGGGCACGCCGCGCCGCCTCAGAGGAAGAAATCGTCGACCCGCAGGCTGGTGACGCCGTTCACCTTGATCTGGAAGTCGGCATAGCCGTCGCCATTGACGTCGCCGGACAGGACGCCGGAGCGGAAGTTCAGTTCGCCGGCGTCTCCCGAAAACGCGCTGCCGCCGATGAAGGTGAATTTCTGATTGCCGCTCCAGGTCGTGTCGGCATCGATCGTCGAAAGGTCGATGACGTCGAACTCGGAGCGGCGGAAATCGGCGATCACGTCGCGGCGGGAGCCGACCACCGATTCGGAGATCGCGTTGAAATCGAAGCTGTCGGTGCCGGTCCCGCCGACCAGATAGTCGAAGCCACTGCCGCCGCGCATGATATCGGCGCCGGAGCCGCCATAGAGATCGTCGTCACCGCTGCCGCCGTCGAGGAAGTCGTCGCCGGCGAGGCCCTCGATAATGTCGTGGCCGCCCAGCCCGCGCAGCGTGTTGGCAACAGAACTGCCGGTGATATCGTCATGGCCGTAATTCGTGCCGGTGGCGTTCTCGATGCTAATGAGGTCCTCGCGCCGGCCGCTGCCGGTGGTCGCGTATTTGTTGCCGAGGTCGATCGTCACGCCCTTGCCGCGCTCCGAGCTCCAGTCGTCCTGGAACTGGTAGCTGACGGTGTCGATGCCGGTGCCGCCGTTGAAGTAGTTGTTGAATCCGGCCGAGAGGAAGGTGTCGTTGCCACTTTCGCCGTAATAGTCGCTGGCATAGCCGTCGATTTCGAAGCGGTCATTGCCGCTGCCGGCATAGACGACATCGTAGGAGCTCGTGTCGCGTGCCCGGATGTCGGCAACATAGATGTCGTTTCCGACACCCATATAAATGTCGTTGCCGCCCTCGTAGGAATTCACCACGAGATCATTGCCGTAGCCCGCATCGACGTAGTTGTATCCGCCGTAGCTGTCGGTCCTGTTCAGGTAGATGTCGTCGTCGCCGTCATAGCCATAGATTTCGACCTCGATATAGCTGTTCTGCTTGAGGATATCGGCGTAATTCGTACCGTAGATGCGCGTGACCATTAGCTCGACCTTTTCAGCGAAGGCGTTGAAATCTAACGCGGATCATGGAGGAGCAAAGCTGAATGGCGGGTGAACCGAATGCGGCGTTTTCGTGAATTCGCTGGCCGGTTCGGCGGTCAGGATCGCGCTGTCAGGCCTGGGTCGCCACTGCCGGACCGACACCGTCAAGCACGTCCAACGGTTGCACGCCATAGGCTGCCAGATCGGCCCTCAGCCTTTGGGCATCGACGAAGTGCACGGCCTGCCAGCCCGCCGCCCGGGCGCCTTCAACATTGGCCAGGCTGTCGTCGATGAAGATCGTCGCCGCGGGGTCGAGACCGAAGGTACGGGCATGGGTCCAGTAGATTTCGACATCCGGCTTGATCAGCCCGACGTCGCCCGAAACCGTGACGCCGCGCGGCAGCGTCAGGAAGGGAAAGCGCTTCTGCGCCTCGCGGAACGTGTCGGAGGCGAAGTTGGTCAGCATCGTCACGTCGCGGCCTTCGGCGATCAGGCTTTCCATCAGCGCGACCGTATCTTCATAGGCGTGCGGCACCATCTCGTGCCAATGCCGGCGGAAGGCGCGGATATGCTCTTGCCGTTCCGGATGCTCCTCGATCAACAGCGCCTCGGCCTCCTCCCAGGAACGGCCCCGGTCCTGTTCGATGTTCCAGTCGTGGGTACAGACATTGGCGAAGAACCAGCTGCGTTCCGCCTCGTCCGGGATGATCCGCGCGTAGGGGATCTGCGGATCGTAATGGATCAGCACCTTGCCGATGTCGAAAACGATGTGGCGGATGTCGACGCTGCTCATTGGTAATCCTGCGGCGGGTTGAACGAGGTTGCGGCCTTGCCTTACACGGCTTTGAATGCGTGCGGTATAGCCTGCGTGATTGCTTTTTTCATGACGGTCGGCAATGCCTGCCCCTTCAAAGACGCGATCGGCTCCCACCAGCCCTCGGCGCAGGCCACGGCCTTCGCGACTTTGGCACGGTAGACCGAGAGGCGCAGTTCGAAATGCGTGAAGACATGCGTGACAGTGCCGCAGGCTTCCCAGGCGGCCGCGAAAGGCTGCGCCTCTACCGAGGTCTCGCCGTCGCGGCGCGCGGTCCAGCCCGTGCCCGGCACTTCCGTCATGCCGCCAAGGAGGCCCGTCTCGGCGCGCTTGCGCAGATAGACGGCATTAGCACCATCGATCGCCACGAAGGCGGCGCCGAGGCGCAGCGGCTTTTCCTTCTTCGCCCCCTTGCGCGGAAACGTCTCGGGATCGGCGACGGCGAGCGCCCGACAGTTCGAGCGGAAGGGACAGAGCGCGCAGGCGGGGCGCTTCGGCGTACAGATCGTGGCACCGAGATCCATCATCGCCTGGGCGAAATCACCCGGCCGGTCGGACGGCGTCAGTTCCGAGACGAGCCGGCGCATTTCCGGCTTGGCGGCGGGAAGCGGCGTCTCGATCGCATAGAGGCGGGAAATCACCCGCTCGACATTGCCGTCGAGCACGGCGCTCCTGCGGTTGAAGGCGATCGCCGCAACCGCGGCCGCTGTATAGTCGCCGATGCCGGGAAGGGCTTTCAGTCCTTCCTCCGTCTCCGGGAAGCGGCCGCCATGGTCGCGCGCCACCGCCTCGGCGCATTTCTTCAGATTGCGCGCCCTGGCATAGTAGCCGAGGCCGGCCCAGGCCTTCATCACCTCTTCGGTTTCGGCGGCGGCCAGGTCTTCAACCGTCGGCCAGTGCCTTAGAAACTTGTCGAAATAGGCCTTGACCGCCTGCACGGTGGTCTGTTGCAGCATGACTTCGGACAGCCAGACATGGTAGGGATCGGCGACGGCGCCGCGCGCTGCCATCGGCGGCGAGACACGCCACGGCAGATCGCGATGGTGGCGATCGTACCAGTTGAGCAGCACGGTGGCGGCTTCGGCCGCCTTTAGCGTGTCGAGCGTCATTTGCCGGAGAGTCCCTTTCCGGCCTATACTTGGCCGACGCCCGCTTGGGCTTCAAGGCTCGATCGAAGTTGCGAACAGAAAGTCGTTCCGGTGAGTGAAGCGAAGTCCCGCAAGGGCGTTGTGCAGATCAGCGAGGTTGCGAACGGGCTGATCGATCCGGTGCTGGCCAAGCGCGCCGGCATCAACACGATGCTGCTCGGCTCCTGGGACGAGATCGCCGGCGCGGAGTTCGCCGACTGCACGCGGCCGGAAAAGATCGCCTGGCCGCGACGCGCCTCGGAGATCGGCAGCGATGGCGGCTACCAGCCCGGCGTGCTGACGGTTGCCTGTGAAGGCGCAAGGGCGCTTTTCCTGACCCATGCCCAGGGCGAACTGATCCAGCGCATCAACGGCTTTTTCGGCTTCCATGCGATCGGTCAGCTTCGAATCGTCCAGAAGCCTGTCGCACCGCCGCCCAAGCCCTACCGGCGGCCGCGGCCGCTGACCGGCGAACCGGCACGCCGGCTCGACACCATGGTTGAAGGCATCGAGAGCGAGGCGCTGAAGGCCGCACTGAAGCGGCTCGGCACGGCGGTCCTGTCTCAGCGCCGCAAGTAGTTCACCATCAAGGGGTCACAATTCTTTGAATTCAGTTGAAACAGTGCCCCTTGTCGCCTTGCACTGAGCAAGTTATCGAAATCACAACTCAATTTTCCCCTCCTAGAACACGGGTCCTTCCATGTCCGCTTCCGAAACGAACCTTCCGAAACGCCTGCTGAGCGGTGTCGCCGTCGCGGCGATTGCCCTGGTGCTTGCAGCCTGCAGCGAAGAAAAGAAGGAGGCGGCTTCCAAGGCGCCGGCTGAAACAACGGCCAGCGCGGACGCGACGACCACCGGCTCCACCGCCGCGACGCCGGCCGCTTCCGGCCAGGCGAAGTCCGCCGCCACCGAGGTCGCGCAGTCTTCCGCCCCGACCGCCAAGGCCGAGTTGCCGCAGTCGGAAGGCAGCGTCGACGTGCAGAAGCTGATGGAGCCCGGCGCGCTTCCGGAAATGGCGCTCGGCGAGGCCAATGCGCCGGTAACGATCGTCGAATACATGTCGATGACCTGCCCGCACTGCGCCAACTTTCACAACAAGACCTTCGACGCCATCAAGACGAAATATGTCGACAGCGGCAAGGTGCGCTTCGTCATCCGCGAATTCCCCTTCGACCCGCGCGCCGCGGCCGCCTTCATGCTGGCGCGCTGCGCTCCGGAGGGACAGTATTTCCCGATGATCTCCATGCTGTTCAAGCAGCAGGAACAATGGGCCGCCGCGGAAAACGGCCGCGATGCACTGCTGCAGATGTCGAAACTCGCCGGTTTTACACAGGAGAGCTTCGAGGCCTGCTTGACGAACCAAAAACTTCTGGATGATGTGAACGCAGTCATGCAGCGCGGCGCCAAGGAGTTCGGAGTGAAATCGACGCCGACCTTTTTCGTGAATGGCGAGCACTATTCGGGGGACATGTCGGTTGACGTTATGTCGGCCCTCATCGACAGCAAGCTCTGATCCTTCGCTCTTCCTGACAACGGGCGACGGCTGCGGCCGTGCGCCCGTTTCTTATGTTCGGGAACCCGTAAGGTTTGGCCATGCCTCACACTGACGTTCCGCCGAAAACTCGCTCCAATGCGCGCCGCATGCGGAGTGTGATGACCGACGCCGAGGTCAAGCTGTGGAACGAGTTGCGCTCACATCGACTGATGGGCCTCGGCTTTCGCCGACAGGTTCCGGTCGCGGGTTATATCGTCGATTTCGCTTGCCCCGCACATCGACTGATCATCGAAGTCGATGGTGCGCAGCATGCGAAACCGGGTGATGCCGACTACGATCGGCAGCGTACGCTCCGACTGGAGACCGCTGGCTGGACTGTCTTGCGTTTCTGGAATGACGACGTGCTGCGCGACATTGACAAATGTGTGCGAGCATATCGTTCGGGTTATCGGGAAGGGGACATTCGAGTGATGCGCTCGTGGCTCACCCCCCTCTGCCCTGCCGGGCATCTCCCCCACAAGGGGGGAGATCGGCAAGTGGCGATGTCCCGCTCGACCAAATACCTGTCGCTTGGGTCATTTTTAGTGGGGCTTTCGGCACATTCGGCTTTGATGTCGCGGAAGCCCATGCGTCTAGCCGACCTCCCCCCTTGCGGGGGAGATGCCCGGCAGGGCAGAGGGGGGTGCAGCGCGGTCGCCGCACATCGCAAAGGGGGGCATCGCGCCCCATGAAATTCAACAAGCTGCGCCTGCTCGGCTTCAAATCCTTCGTCGAACCGACCGAATTCATCATCGAACGGGGCTTGACCGGCGTCGTCGGGCCGAATGGCTGCGGCAAGTCCAACCTCGTCGAGGCGCTGCGCTGGGTGATGGGAGAGAACTCCTACAAGAACATGCGCGCCTCCGGCATGGACGACGTGATCTTTTCCGGTTCGGGCAACCGGCCGGCGCGCAATACCGCCGAGGTCGGTCTTTACCTCGACAATGGCGACCGCACGGCGCCCGCCGCGTTCAACGACAGCGACGAGATCCAGGTGACGCGCCGGATCGAGCGCGAGCAGGGATCGGTCTACCGGATCAACGGCAAGGAGGCGCGGGCAAAGGACGTCCAGCTGCTCTTCGCCGACGCCTCGACTGGCGCCCGCTCGCCGTCGATGGTCGGGCAGGGCAGGATCGGCGAGCTGATCGCCGCAAAGCCGCAAGCCCGCCGGCAATTGCTCGAAGAGGCAGCCGGCATTTCCGGCCTGCACTCGCGCCGTCACGAGGCCGAGCTGCGGCTGAAGGCGGCGGAGACCAATCTCGAACGGCTCGATGACGTCACCTCGCAGCTCGAAAGCCAGATCGAGAGCCTGAAGCGCCAGTCGCGTCAAGCCAACCGCTTCAAGATGCTGTCGGCGGAAATCCGCCGTCACGAGGCGATCCTGCTCCACATCCGCTGGGTACAGGCGAAGGAGGCCGAAGCCGAGGCGACCAGCCAGTTGAACCAGATCACCGCGCTCGTCGCCGAAAAGGCACAGGCGCAGATGGAAGCGGCCAAGCATCAGGCGATCTCGAGCCTCAAGCTGCCGGAGCTGCGCGAGAACGAGGCGAAGCTTGCAGCAGCGCTGCAGCGCCTGCAGATCGCCCGCGCGCAGCTCGAAGAAGATGCCGGGCGCATTCTGCGCCGGCGCGACGAATTGCAGCGGCGGCTCTCGCAGCTTGCCGAGGATATCGCCCGCGAGGAGCGGCTCATCGCCGACAATGCCGGCATCCTTGCCCGCCTCGACCTGGAGGAGGAAGAGCTGCGCGACGCGCTCGCCGAGGCGGACGAGCGTGCCGCGGAGGCGCGAGAAAGGCTGGAGGACGCCAACGAAAGGCTTTCCGGCAGCGAAGCCGATCTCGCCGGGCTTACCGCCGAGCGCGCCGAAGCGCAAGCGGCGCGCAACCAGCTCGACAGGACGCTGCGCGACCTCGCCGAGCGGCAGGCGCGCCTTGCCCGTCAGCTCGCCGATCAGGGGCGCGACCTCGAAAGCCTCGACCGGCAGATGGCGGCTCTCCCGGACCCGCACGAGAAGCAGGGGCAGGTGGAGGCCGCGGAAGCGGCGCTGGAAGAGGCCGAGGCGGTGGTCGTCGCCGTGGAGGAAAACCTTGCCGAAGCGCGGGCGGAAGAAGCGGCGGCCCGCCAGCCCGTCGACCAGGCGCGGGCGCGGCTGAACGGCATTGAAACCGAGGCGCGCACGATCCGCCGGATGCTGGAAGCGGCCGGCGCCAGCGCCTATCCGGCGGTCGTCGAGAATATGAAGGTGGAGCGCGGCTTCGAGACGGCGCTCGGCGCAGCATTGGGCGACGACCTCGATTCGCCGCTGGAGCAGGCGGCTGCCGCCCATTGGCGCATGCCCGGCGACCACGCCGACGACCCCGCCTTGCCCGGCGGTGCCTTGCCACTCAGCGACTATGTCAGCGCCCCGGAGGCGCTGGGCCGCACGCTCCGCCAGATCGGCATCGTCGGAAACGAATCCGAGGCTGAGCGCCTGTTGCCGCTCTTGAAGTCCGGCCAGCGGCTGGTGACGAAGGAAGGCGCTGTCTGGCGTTGGGATGGGCACGTCACCGGCTCGGAAGCGCCGAGTGCTGCCGCCTTGAGGCTCGCGCAGAAGAACCGCCTTTCTGAGCTCGAGGCGGAGGCCGAGGATGCGGCTGAGGTGCTGCGCCGGGCGGAGGCGGATCTCGCCGCCGCCGGCGCGCGCATTCGTGCCGAGGACGAGCGGCTGCGGCTGTCGCGCGATGCCCAGCGGATGATCTCCAGGCAGCTCGCCGAGGCGCGCGACGCTCTAGCTGCGGCCGAACGTGCCTCCGGTGATCTCGTTCGCCGCCGGGCGGTGCTTGCCGAGACGAAGCTTCAGCTCGAGGCTCAGGTCGAAGAGGCGGCCGAGCAGATCGAGGCGGCGAACGACGCACTGGCCGAGGCGTCCGACCCCTCGGAACTCGAGCTGCGGCTGCGCACCCGGACGGCGGAGGTTGCGACGGACCGCGCCGCGGTCGCCGAAGCGCGCGCCGCGCATGACGGACTTGCCCGCGAAAACGAGGCGCGCCTGCGCCGGCTGACGGCGATCGCTGCGGAACGCGAGACCTGGCGGGCGAGGGCGGCGAGCGCCGACGAGCACATCGCGACACTGCGCGACCGCGAGGCGGAAGCGCGCGAGGAGGTCGAGGAGCTCGTCGACGCACCCGACGAGTTCGACGACAAGCGCCGCGCCCTGGCAAACGAGTTGCAGAAGGCGGAGACGGCGCGCCGCCAGGCGGCCGACATCCTCGCCGAGGCGGAGACCCGCCAGCGTGAAGCCGATCGCCTTGCCGCGGCGGCGCTCTCGGAACTCGCGGAAGCGCGCGAAAAGCGCGGCCGAGCCGAGGAACGGCTCGTCTCGGCCCGCGAGCGGCGCGTCGAGGTCGAGGCGCGCATACTGGAGGCGCTTTCCTGCGCACCGCACGAGGCGATGCGCCTGACTGGGCTGGCCGCCGATGCGGCGTTGCCCGACATGCGAGCCGTCGAGCGTGAGCTTGAGCGGCTGAAGATCGAGCGGGAGCGCCTCGGCGCCGTCAACCTGCGTGCCGACGAGGAGCAGAAGGAGCTTTCTGAACGGCTGGCAGCACTCCTCAAGGAGCGCGATGACGTCATCGAGGCGATCCGCAAGCTCCGGAGCGCCATCCAGAACCTCAATCGCGAGGGACGCGAACGGCTGATTGCCGCCTTCGACGTGGTCAATGTCCAGTTCCAGCGGCTCTTCACCCATCTCTTCGGCGGCGGCACCGCGGAACTGCAACTGATCGAGAGCGACGATCCGCTGGAGGCCGGCCTCGAAATCCTCGCCCGGCCGCCGGGCAAGAAACCGCAGACCATGACCTTGCTTTCCGGCGGCGAGCAGGCGCTGACGGCGATGGCGCTGATCTTCGCCGTCTTCCTCACCAATCCCGCGCCGATCTGCGTGCTCGACGAAGTCGACGCACCGCTCGACGACCACAATGTCGAGCGCTACTGTAACCTGATGGATGAAATGGCCGCCTCGACCGAGACGCGCTTCATCATCATCACCCATAACCCGATCACCATGGCCCGCATGAACCGCCTGTTCGGCGTCACCATGGCCGAGCAGGGTGTTTCGCAGCTTGTCTCCGTCGACCTGCAGACGGCCGAGCGCATGCGCGAAGCGGTCTGAACCGGCGGGCCATCCGCAGACGAGAGAGGCGACAGGCGCTGCTGCATTTTTGATGCACTGCAGCAAAAATCTTCGCCGAGTGCATTTTCAGGCCGAACCATATACTGTAGATCGTCCATCGAACTGTTTCTGGGTGGAGAACAGGCATGACGAAATGGGTCTACACCTTCGGCGGAGGCAAGGCCGAAGGGAGTGCGGGGGATCGCAATAGGCTGGGCGGCAAGGGCGCGAACCTTGCCGAAATGTGCAATCTCGGCCTGCCGGTGCCCCCCGGCCTGACCATCGTCACGGATGCCTGCAACAGCTATTTCGACAACGGCCGGGAAATGCCCGAAGGCCTGCGCGAGCAGGTCCGCGAGGGCATTGCCCGGATGGAAGAGATCACCGGGCGCGTTTTCGGCGATACGGACCATCCGCTGCTTCTCTCGGTCCGTTCCGGAGCCCGCGCCTCGATGCCCGGCATGATGGATACGGTCCTCAATCTCGGTCTCAACGATCAGTCGGTGCACGCGCTCGGACACGATGCCGGCGACGCGCGCTTCGCCTGGGACAGCTACCGCCGCTTCATCCAGATGTATGGCGACGTCGTGATGGGCGTGGATCACGAGATCTTCGAAGAAATCCTCGAGGAAGAGAAGGCGCGGCTCGGCCACGAGCAGGATCCGGAGCTTTCGGCCGTCGAGTGGCAGCATGTCATCTCCCGCTACAAGGAAGCGATCGAGGAGGTGCTCGGCGAGCCCTTTCCGCAGGATCCGGAAGTCCAGCTCTGGGGTGCGATCGGCGCGGTCTTCTCGAGCTGGATGAACCCGCGTGCCATCACCTACCGGCATCTGCACGCCATTCCGGCCGCCTGGGGCACCGCCGTCAACGTTCAGGCGATGGTGTTCGGCAATCTCGGCAATTCGTCGGCAACCGGCGTCGCCTTCACCCGCAACCCGTCGACCGGCGCAAAGGAACTCTACGGCGAATTCCTGGTCAATGCGCAAGGGGAGGACGTGGTCGCCGGCATCCGCACGCCCCAGAACATCACCGAGGCCGCCCGGATCGCGTCCGGCTCCGATAAGCCGTCGCTGGAAAAGCTGATGCCGGAGGGCTTCGCCGAGTTCGAGGCGATCTGTCAGACGCTTGAGCGCCACTACCGCGACATGCAGGACCTCGAATTCACCATCGAGCGCGGCAAGCTCTGGATGCTGCAGACCCGCTCCGGCAAGCGCACCGCCAAGGCGGCGCTGAAGATCGCCGTCGACATGGCCGAGGAGGGCCTGATTTCCAAGGAAGAGGCCGTGGCGCGCATCGATCCGGCTTCGCTCGACCAGCTCCTGCATCCGACCATCGATCCGCATGCCCGCCGCGACATCATCGGCTCGGGGCTGCCGGCCTCGCCGGGGGCGGCGACGGGCGAGATCGTCTTCACCTCCGAGGAGGCGGTGCAGGCCGTCAAGGAAGGCCGCAAGGTCATCCTGGTCCGAGTCGAGACGAGCCCGGAGGACATCCACGGCATGCATGCGGCTCAGGGCATCCTGACGACACGCGGCGGCATGACGAGCCACGCCGCCGTCGTCGCCCGCGGCATGGGCACGCCTTGCGTCTCCGGCGCCGGCAGCATCCGCGTCGATCAGCGGGGCGAGCTGCTGATCACCGCGAGCGTCACCCTGAAGAAGGGTGAGGTGATCACTATCGACGGATCGTCGGGCCAAGTGCTGAAGGGCGAGATCGCCATGCTGCAGCCGGAGCTTTCGGGTGATTTCGGCAAGATCATGCAATGGGCCGACCAGAGCCGCCGGATGACGGTGCGCACCAATGCCGAGACGCCCGCCGATGCGCGTGCCGCCCGCTCCTTCGGCGCCGAAGGCATTGGCCTCTGCCGCACAGAGCACATGTTCTTCGAGGACGACCGCATCAATGTGATGCGCGAGATGATCCTCGCCGAGGACGAGGAGGGCCGGCGTGCGGCACTTGCGAAGCTCTTGCCGATGCAGCGCTCCGACTTCGTCGAGCTCTTCTCGATCATGCACGGCCTGCCGGTGACGATCCGCCTTCTCGATCCGCCGCTGCACGAATTCCTGCCGAAGACCGATGAGGAAATTGCCGAAGTCGCCGGCGTTCTGGCGCTCGACCCGGCGCATCTGCGTCAGCGGGTCGATGCGCTGCACGAGTTCAATCCGATGCTCGGCCATCGCGGCTGCCGGCTCGCGATCTCCCATCCGGAAATCGCCGAAATGCAGGCCCGCGCCATTTTTGAGGCGGCCGTCGAGGCGGCGCGCAGCACAGGTGCGCCGGTGGTTCCCGAGATCATGGTCCCGCTCGTCGGGCTGCGCGCGGAACTCGACTATGTCAAGGAACGGATCGATGCGGTCGCCAAGGAAGTGATCGGCGAGGCAGGCATCGGCATCGATTATCTGGTCGGCACGATGATCGAACTGCCGCGCGCCGCCTTGCGCGCCGACGTGATTGCCGAAGCGGCCGATTTCTTCTCCTTCGGCACCAATGACCTGACGCAGACGACCTTCGGTATTTCGCGCGACGATGCGGCCCAGTTTCTGGCCACCTATCAGCAGAAGGGCATCATCGAGCAGGATCCGTTCGTCTCGCTCGACTTCGACGGCGTAGGCGAACTGATCCAGCTTGCCGCCGAGCGCGGCCGCCGCACCAAGAACGGCCTGAAGCTCGGCATTTGCGGCGAGCATGGCGGCGATCCGGCGTCAATCCGCTTCTGCGAGGAGGCCGGGCTCGACTATGTTTCCTGCTCGCCCTTCCGCGTGCCGATCGCCCGGCTGGCGGCCGCACAGGCGGCGATCAAGGGCAACGGCAAAACCGAGGCGCTGGCGGCAAGTTGACGGCTGGCCTGCGTCCGCCTTAATACCAATACGGTCTTCGCAACAGTATGTCGCTTTCGTAGCGGAAGGCGCGCGCTTCGGCGCGGCGGTCGAGTTCTATGCGTTGCAGGCAGGTGGCGAACGCATCCGTGCCGCGGCGAAAGCCATAGGAGGCGCAGGTCGTTTCGTCCCTTGCGCGCCGCTCCTGCGGGGACACCGTCTGGCAGCCGGCAAGCACTATTCCTGTTGCAGCGAGTGTCAGCAGTCTGATTGTCGTCGTATTCATTCCTGCCTCCTGATCGGCGCTCGCTCGCGCAACTGAGATCGGCGGCATGTCGGCTCGTCCTCCGCGCGATGAAATTGCTAGTGCATGTCTTTCTCCTTAAATCGTCCTCGATTTAAGGACAAAGGCATGCAGCAATTCAAAGTGCTACAGCGGCCTTTGCGCGTCTGACAAGACGCGCGACGCTGTAGGCAGGAAGGACGCATGGTTGCGGGTCTGCGGGCGCGATTCAACGGCAACAAGAATATCATGCGCCGCTGGATAGTGGCGATTAATCTCGGCTGCTTCAGATCCGCTCGAGCACGCCGACGAAAGCCTCGGCGAAGCTGGTGAGACCGGCGGTGCGCTCGCTCGGCTGCTCGACGCGGATCGAACTTCCATCCTCATTCAGGCAGACGAAGAGGATCGTTTCCGCCTGATCGCCGGCCGTGCCGTGGCGGAGGACGGCAATGGTCAGGCAATTGTCGACAAGGCCGGAGGCAGGCAGGACGAAGAGGAACTCGCCGCCGATCTCGGCGGCAACCGTGCGGACAAAGGACGAGAAATCATCCTTGTTGCCGGAGAAGCGGTCGAGGGAGAGCTCGAGTTCGAGCAGCGCCACTGGAAGGGCAGCGTCTCCGCCGGGCGGCGGAGGGGCGGCAACGGCGATTTCCGAACGTGTCTCCGATGCGGTCATGATCTCTCTCCGTTGTCACGGCGCCTCTATGCCGCCGTGTGTCTTTTCAGGCAGGCGGAGGCCGTTGGCCTACTTTGATCTGCTGCCAGTTTCCCTGGGCGCTGGTCGGCGCGGCAACCGGCAAGGCTGCCGAATGTTCAACTGAAATAACTGGTTAACGAGAATGGCGAATTTGCGGCAGAAATACAACCGATGCGCTCATACTCTTTTCGGGCGAATTCAAGGCGTGCAAAAGCGCGTGGTTCCCACGGAAAGCGCCATGGTCTACAGCGCCGCGCGCCTAATGAGACGCGCAAACGTAGCACTTTGAATTGCTACATGATTCTGTCCCTAAATCGATTCCGATTTGGGGGATCTTGCATTAAGAAGGGCAAAGACTTTTCCGCGGGGATTGATTCCGTTTCATGATGGTCCGCTACGAGCGTCCTTATTCCCATGCCGCCCACTGGGCGCGATTGTGCGCCCGCATAGGCTTCGTCATTTTCGTGCTGTCGCTTGCCGCGCACCGCTTCGGCCCCTTGACCACCCCGCATTTTCTGGCGCTGGCAGGCTTTGCCGTGGCTTTCGCCCTAGTGGCCGTCCTGCTTGCGGCAATCGGTCTGACGCGCCTTTGGCGGGTTGCGGCAATCGGCGGGACCGCTTCGGTCTCGGCGCTCTTCTATGCGGCGCTCCCGCTCGGCTTTTTCTTCTATGGGGCGGCGCAATATCTGACGCGCCCGGCGATCTACGATGTGAGCACCGATACGGCGACGCCGCCGCCCTGGATCAAGGCGCCCGTCGTCGAGGAGAGCTGGATCAAACGCCGGCCGATCGTGACGCCCGAGGATCGCGAAGCGCAGATCGCGGCCTATCCGGGGCTCACGGGACGGCGTTACGACGGCGCGCTTGACCGCGTTTTCCAGGGCGTCCGCAAGGTCGTCGAGGCAACTCGGGTCGGCATCACCGCGGAACTCGGCGTCGAGAACGCACGTGCCGATCTCGAGGATCTTGCCGTTGGCCCCAGCGAGGGGGCGGACACGAGCCGGGGACCGGAGGCCATTCCGGTTCCGGCTACGCGCCCGGCGCCCGATATCGATGTCGGCATACCGGGGCGCCAAGCCAGCGATATCGTTCTACAGGGGGAATGGCTCACGCTGATCGTCGGCTTCCGTTTCGACGTGCTGATCCGGCTGCGTGAAGAGGCGGAAACCACGCTCGTCGACCTGCGCGTCTCCTCGCGCTACGGCCAGCACGATCTCGGCATGGGCGCCAGTTTCGCGGAAGAGTTCTTGCGCGCGCTCGATGCCGAGCTTCTTGGGATTGCTGGCGATTAATCTCGCTCAGGCGACCAGCCGGTATTCGCCAAGAAGCGATGGCGGGCCGTTGGTCTCGATGCGGCCCTGTTCGATCAGGTCCTCGATATGGGCGAGCACCGAAAGCGCCGCTGCGCCGTGCAGACGCGGATCGGTCGAGGCGTAGATCACCTTCACCATGTCGGGAATATTCCGGTCGCCGGCGCGCAGCCGCTCCAGCACGGCGCGTTCGCGCATCTTACGGTGCGCCTTGAGGGCCCGCAGGAAGGAGGCGGGCTCGCTCACCGGGCCGCCATGGCCGGGCAAATAGAGCCGGTCGTCGCGCAAGAGCAGCTTGTCGAGCGAGGCCATATAGTCGGCCATGGCGCCGTCCGGCGGTGCGACGATGGTCGTTGCCCAGGCCATCACGTGATCGGCGGAAAACAGAATGCCGGTGCCGTCGAGCCCGAAGGCCATGTGGTTGGCGGTGTGTCCCGGCGTGGCGATCGCCGTCAGGCTCCAGCCGTCGCCCTCGATCCGTACGCCGTCTTGAAGTGCAATGTCGGGCGCGAAATCCATGTCCGAGCTTTCGGCGAAGGGGTTGGTCTCGCCGGCGTGCAAGGGGCGGGCGGCCCGGTGCGGCCCCTCGCCGACGACAATGGCCCCGGTCGCTTGGCTGAGCCGGCGGACGAGGGGCGAGTGGTCGCGATGCGTATGGCTGACGGCGATGTGCGTTACCTCGCGCCCTTCGAGTGCCGCCATCAGCGCCTGAAAATGCGCCTCATCTTCCGGGCCCGGATCGATCACCGCGACCGAGAGGCGGCCGACGATGTAGGTGTTGGTGCCATGAAAGGTAAAGGGCCCGGGATTGTTGACGGTGATGCGCTGAACGCCGTCTGCCACCGTCACTGCCTCGCCATGGGCTGGCTTGAAATCGAGGTCGAATTCCGGTCCCTGCATGCGTCTGTTCCTGCGCTCCATCTTCGACCAACGACCTCATGCCCTCTCCTCGGCCCCGAGGGCTAGCCCCCGCTCACGGGAAGAGGAGACTGAGGGCGCGCCGCGGTCGCCTTCGCCCCGCTCGCGGGGATTAGGTGCCGGCAGGTGGATGAGGGGCGAGTCGATCGCGATGAGCAACATTGGTTCGAGTTTCACTCGCGAGTGACAATAGGCCAAAGCGTGGAAGGAAGAAACGGTACACCGGTTCGGATTGTCGCGAGCAGCGACCGCTGGATTGAACGGTCGGGGTTAGCGGAAATGGGCCAACAAAATGCAGGCAAAGCGAAGTTAAGCATTGTGAGCACGCACGAGCTTTGCTAATCAGGCGCTCGATTTGGCGAGCGCACTGCCGCCAATCCGTTGGGGCGTAGCCAAGCGGTAAGGCAGCGGTTTTTGGTACCGCCATTCCCTGGTTCGAATCCAGGCGCCCCAGCCACCGCCGAACGCTCTCCAGATGTCAAAAACAAAACCCGCCGACTTTCGTCAGCGGGTCACGCGGATGAACGGTGTGCGCGTCTTCACTCCGCCTTGGCGCCGCCCAAAAACTCCTCGCACCAGCTCGGGCCGTTCGCGCGCTTGCGGTCGCCGGCGATGCGGATCGAGCGGATGACGTAGTCGGAGGAGACGGTGAGCTGGACGGCGCAGCTCAGATATTCGGTGCGGGCGGCCGCGATGCGCTTGCCGCGCTTGCCGTCGGCGGTCTTTTCGTATTCGGCCGGGATCCTGCGGGTCTTGTAGCCGCCCTTCCAGCTATAGACGGTGTCGCTACCGGCTTCGACGTCGGAAATTGGCGGGCCGAACTGGGCGAAGAAGGCGCCGGCCGGCTGGCCGAGCCAGCGTTTCTCGACCTCGTTGCGCGCCACTCCGGTCGTCGTCGTGCAGCCGGCGAGCACCAGCGCAAGGCCGGCCGCCGTCATCATGCGGAAATTCATGTCTCTGTCCCTTTGTCTGTGCTTAAATTCTGCGGCGCGGAAAGGCCGGACGCCCGGATTTCCTTGCGTTCCGGCGTGGCTCTAGCGCCAAAAACGACGAAAGAAAATCGCCGTGGGACCCTGCGAACGAGGAAAATCCGAAGCGTTGCAGAAACGCCCTATTGCCACGCATGGGCGAGGAGTTGATGGGCATGTCGCCGCCCGGAATTTTTTGGATGAGCCCACCTTCTTTTTTGAGTTTGGCGCTTGTGAAAACGAAAATGCTGTTCTATAGAGGCGCCGCTGGTCACGGAGTGTAGCGCAGTCTGGTAGCGCACCACGTTCGGGACGTGGGGGTCGTGTGTTCGAATCACACCACTCCGACCAGCTAAATCAATCAGTTACGCGCAGTGTTTCTTCGATTCCGACATCTCGGGAGCGATAGCGTTTGACGTGTCACCCGTCTGGACGTCCGTTGCGCCTCGCGGCCCGCAGCAGGTCCGGTTCGGGCGCGGTTCTGGCCAATGCCTCTATCGGGACAGACAGTCTGAAAGGACCGCAATCAAAATTCTGCCGGCACGAACGACGCATGAAAAAGGGGCCACGAAGGCCCCCTTTTCACGTCTTGGATATTCCCGCTCACTCGTCGATCGTGTCGATGATCTCGATCGCCCTGGCGGCGGTGAGGCGGCGGACTTCCGCATCCTCGCGGCGGCCGGCGAAGATTTCCGTGGCCATCAGCTGGTCGGCAAGGTCGGCCGGCAGCGACAGGATCACGCGGCTGTCCTCGGTATGGATGCCGCCGATGGCCGCTCGCTTAGCAGTGATCATGCCGCCGGCCACCGTGTTGTTGGTGTCCGGGTCGATCAGGATGAAGGCGCCGGTGGTGCGGTTCTGCTCATAGGCGTCGAAGATCGCCTGCTCGTCGAAGGCGAGGTGCACCTTGCCGATGGCGTTCATCGGCAGCTCGTCCGCATGGTTCCACTTGCCGGATTTCAGGTCGAGCTGACTGATCGGCTGCACCTGCACGCGCTGGCGGCGGCTGCCGGACTTCAGCCAATAGCGCTTGCCCGGCTGGATGCCTTCGGCCTGAAGTGCCACGAGCTGGGCGTCGAAGGCGAGCCCGGTCATCGGCTGGCTGTCGATCGCCGCGATCATGTCGCCGCGCGACACGTCCACCTGGCGGTCGAGCACCAGTGTGATCGCGTCGCCGGCGACGGCCGCATTGCGCACCAGGTCGAAGGTAACGATCTTGGTGACGTTGGCGACCATGCCGGACGGCAGGATCACGACGGAATCGCCGGGCTTCACCGAACCGCCGGCAACGGTGCCCTGATAGCCGCGGAAGCTTTCGCCCGGGCGCGAGACGCGCTGCACCGGTAGGCGGAAGCCGACGGTCTGCGCCGAGCGGGTGGTGGCGAGTTCCAGTACCTCGATCAGCGTCGGCCCCTCGTACCACGGCATCGACGCGCGGCCGTCATAGACGACGTTTTCGCCCTTCAGCGCCGAGACCGGGATCGCGGTGACCTGACGGACGCCGAGCGACAGGGCGAGTTCCTTGAACTCGTGCGAGATCTGCTCGAAGCGGCTGCGGTCGTAGTTGGTCAGGTCGATCTTGTTGACGGCCAGCACGAACTGCTTGATGCCCATCAGCGTCGCGATCGTCGCGTGGCGGCGGGTCTGCTCCAGAAGGCCGACGCGTGCATCGACGAGCAGCACGGCGAGATCGGCGGTCGAGGCGCCGGTCGCCATGTTGCGGGTATATTGCTCGTGGCCGGGCGTGTCGGCGACGATGAAGGAGCGCTTGTCGGTCGAGAAATAGCGATAGGCGACATCGATGGTGATGCCCTGTTCGCGCTCGGCCTGCAGGCCGTCGAGCAGCAGCGCGAAATCGGGCAGGCCGAGATCGTTCTGTTTGCCCTTGGAATCGCGCTGAAGGCTCGCGGCCTGGTCTTCCTTGACCGCCTTGGTGTCCCAGAGCAGCCGGCCGATCAGCGTCGACTTGCCGTCATCGACGCTGCCGCAGGTGATGAGGCGAAGCGGGCGGGAATCGCGCGCGACCCGAGCCGGTTCCTGCGACGGGAGGGCAACGGCCGTTTCGTCCAGGGCTGCATTCGCTAGTGCCGGTGCGGTCATCAAAAATATCCTTCGCGTTTTTTCTTTTCCATCGAGCCCGCCTGGTCGCGGTCGATGGCGCGGCCCTGGCGTTCGGAGACGGTCGCGGTTTCAAGTTCGGAAATGATGTCGTCGAGCGTCGTCGCGTTGGAGCGGATCGCGCCCGTCAGCGGGAAGCAGCCGAGCGTGCGGAAGCGGATGACCTCCTCGCGCTTCGTCTCGCCCGGAAGCAGCTCGAGGCGCGGGTCCTCGGCGAGGATCATCATGCCGTCGCGCTCGACGATCGGGCGCTTCTTGGCAAAGTAAAGCGGCACGATCGGGATCTCTTCCGCCTGGATGTAGCGCCAGATGTCTACCTCGGTCCAGTTGGAGAGCGGGAAGGCGCGCACGCTCTCGCCCTTGCGGATCATGCCGTTATAGACGTTCCAGAGCTCGGGGCGCTGGTTGCGCGGGTCCCAGCGATGGTCCGGCGTGCGGAAGGAATAGATGCGCTCCTTGGCGCGGCTCGCTTCCTCGTCGCGACGCGCGCCGCCGAAGGCGGCATCGTATTGGCCGGCGTCGAGCGCCTGACGCAGCGCTTCCGTCTTCATGATGTCGGTATAGAGCGCCGAGCCGTGCGTGAAGGGCGTGACGTTCTCGGCCGCACCGCGCGGATTGGTGTGGGCGACGAGATCGAGGTCGTATTTTTCGACCATCTCGTCGCGGAAGGCGATCATCTCGCGGAACTTCCAGCCGGTATCGACATGCAGGAGCGGGAAGGGGACGCGGCCGGGATAAAAGGCCTTGCGCGCCAGGTGCAGCAGGACAGACGAATCCTTGCCGATCGAATAGAGCATCACCGGGCGCTCGAATTCGGCAGCGACCTCACGGAAGATGTGGATCGCTTCGTTTTCGAGGGCCTTCAGATGCGGATCAAGCGGCGGTTTCGTGCTCTGCGGGTTATGCAATTCCGTTTCCGGATGGGTGTGGGGCATTTCGAACTCCGGGGAGGATACTTGTCTCTTGGCGGCGGCGCTGTCTCAGGCGGCGCTGCTGGCATTGGGGATGATGGAGGAAGCCGCTTCCGCTACGTGCAGGCCGCATTCGCGCTTCTCGTCGTTCTCCCACCACCAGCGGCCGGCCCGCTCGGGCTCGCCCGGCTTGATGGCGCGCGTGCAGGGCTCGCAGCCGATCGACGGATAGCCGCGGCCGTGCAGCGGGTTGACGGGAATGGCCTCTGCGGCGACATGTGCGCGGATCGTCTCGATATCCCAATCCGCCAGCGGATTGATCTTGATGAGGCCGCGCTCGAGGTCGGCCTCGGCAAAGGGCGTGGTGGCACGGTTGCCGGACTGGCCGCGGCGCAGCCCGGTGATCCAGTAGCTTGCCCCTTCGAGCGCACGCGCAAGCGGCTTCAGCTTGCGAACGCCACAACAGGCATGCCTGGCTTCGACGCTCTCGTAGAAGCCATTCATGCCGTATTGCGCCACATAGGCGTCGATATCGGCCTTTTCGGGATGGTAGCGTTTGATCAGAATGTCGTAGGTTTCCTCGGTCTCCTCGATCAGGGCGACCGTTTCGTTGAAGAGCCTGCCGGTCTTCAGCGTGGTGACCTCGATGTCGAGCCGGTTGGTGCCGATCGCAGCGGTGATGACCTGATCCTCGATGCCGAGCGACGTCGTGAAGACCGCCCGGCCTTCAAGACCGGCGACGAGCGCCAGGCGCCCGGCAAGATCGAGGCTTTCGAGCTTGTCGTTCAGGGCCTTGGCTTCGGTTTCGAGAGGTTGCGTCGTCATGGCTGCATCCTGTTGCAATTTGAACGGAATATCGCAGCCGTTTGTGACAAAGGACAGAAAAACGGATTTCTATTGCTCAAGGATCAGAGCAAATATCTCTCTGATCCAGAAAGTTCTAAGAAAACCTAGTAATTTAATAGATTATCTTCATGCGGCGAGAGGAGGCGAGGATACCTTCCTCTGCCGGAGCCGACAGGGCGGACCGTTCAAGAATTGTTGAAGGCTCTGTCCTTTCGCACCGGCTGCTCCAGCTTTGTGCTTGAGCGATCGGGAGAATGAAGGAGACGGAGATGGTCCAGTCCTTGTCCAGGCGCGCCGCCCTTGGAGCCGCCTTGGGAAGCGTCCTAGGATTGCTTCTGGTGACCGGCGCCTATGCTCACCACGGCTGGTCCTGGGCGGAGGCCGACCAGGTCGAGCTCTCCGGAACGATCCGCGAGATATCGATGGCGCCGCCGCATCCGACGCTTCGGGTCGAGACGAAGAATGACGGCATCTGGCTGGTCGAACTCGGCAATCCCCGGCTGACCGAGCGCTCCGGCTTCGTCGAGGGCGTTGCGAAGGTCGGCGATCAGATCGTCGCGCTTGGCAACCGCTCGCTTGACCGCAACGAGAAGAGAATGAAGGCGGTTCGGATCACGGTGGCCGGAAAGGTCTATGACATCTATCCGGACCGAATTCAGACGAATTGATGACCGGCGTCGAATTGCTTGAGGGGATCGGGGCGCTGCCCTTCGCCTTGGCGATACGGCGCTCTGCGATCATCTACATCTTCGTCAATGCCGCCCATATCCTGTCGATCGGGATCATTGTCGGCGCAATTCTGCCGCTGGACCTCAGGCTTCTCGGCCTCTTCAGGAAGGTGCCGATCGAGGTGGTCGGACCCTTCCTCTCGCACGCCGCGGCCGTTGGCGTGACGCTGGCGATTGTCACCGGCTTCTGCCTCTTCAGTGTCAATCCGCTCGAATATGCCGGCAATGCCGCCTTTCTAATCAAGATGACGCTGCTCGCCCTAGGCGTCGCCAATGCGGCCTTGTTGCACTTGGCGCCGCAGTGGCGCGCTGCGGTCAAGGGGGGACCGATTTCGCTCAGGATCCGCCTCTCGGCGCTGCTGTCCATCAGCGTCTGGACGGGCGCCGTCATCGCCGGCCGCTGGATCGGCTTCCTGCTGGAGTAGTGCTTTGAAATTCCGCAATTTCGGGCGGAAAACCGCTATGCACTTTTCCGGCAACTGCTCTAGCGATCGCTGATCGCCCAGCGCGGGTTGATCCAGGGCTCCTGGTTCGAGCGGGCGAGCGGCTGTTTGCCGAGGATATGGTCGGCGGCCTTCTCGCCGGTCATGATCGACGGGCCGTTGAGATTGCCATAGGTGACATGCGGGAAGATCGAGGAGTCGGCGACCCGCAGGCCGTCGACGCCGATCACCCGTGTTTCCGGATCGACCACCGCCATCGGATCGTCCTTCGAACCCATTTTGCAGGTGCCGCAGGGGTGGTAGGCGCTTTCCAGGTGCTCGCGCAGGAAGGCGTCGATCTCCTCGTCCGTCTGGACCTTTTCGCCGGGTTGTATTTCCGGCCCGCGATATTGGTCGAAGGCCTTCTGGCCGAAGATCTCGCGCGTCAGGCGCACGCAGTGGCGGAACTTCTCCCAATCCTCGGGATGGCTCATATAGTTGAAGCGGATCACCGGATCGGCTTTTGGGTCGGAGGCGCGCAGCGTGACGCTGCCGCGCGACTTCGACAGGTTGTAGCCGACATGCACCTGGAAGCCGTGCGTGTTCGCCGCCGCCTTGCCGTCATAGCGGATCGCGACCGGCAGGAAGTGGTACTGGATGTCGGGCTGCTTGACGCCGGCCGCCGAACGCAGGAAGGCGCAGGCCTCGAACTGGTTGGAAATGCCGAGGCCGGACTTGAAGAACAGCCATTGGGCCCCGGCGACGCCCTGCCAGAACCAGGGCAGCCAGGAATAGAGCGAGACGGGCTTGGTGCTGACCTGCTGGAAATAGAACTCCATGTGGTCCTGCAGGTTCTGGCCGACGCCGGGGCGGTCGACCTTGACCTCGACGCCCATGTCCTTCAGATGCGCGGCCGGTCCGATGCCGGAGAGCATCAGGAGTTTCGGCGAGTTGAACGAGGAGGCCGAGACGATCACTTCGCGGTTGGCCTTGACCATCTCGATGCGGCCGCCGCGTTCGATCTCGACGCCGGTGGCACGACCGTTCTCGATGACGACCTTGCGGGCGAAGCAGCGGATCAGCTCGACATTTGGGCGCTTCAGCGCCGGCTTCAGATAGGCGGAAGCGGCCGACCAGCGCCGGCCGCGCCAGGTCGTCTGCTCCATCAGCCCGAAGCCTTCCTGCTTGGAGCCGTTGTAGTCGTCGGTCATCTCGAAACCGGCCTGTTTCCCGGCTTCGACGAAAGCGTGGAACAGCGGGTTCCTGACCGGGCCGCGCTGTACGTGCAGGGGTCCATCGGTGCCGCGCCAGCCGTCCTCGCCGCCGTGCGAATGCTCCATCCGCTTGAAATAGGGAAGCACGTCGGCATAGGCCCAGCCCTGCGCGCCGAGTTCTTCCCAGCGGTTGAAGTCCTCCGCGTGGCCGCGCACATAGACCATGCCGTTGATCGAGGAGGAGCCGCCGATCACCTTGCCTCGCGGCGCGGTGATGCGCCGGTTGTTGAGGTGCGGCTCCGGTTCGGAGAGATAGCCCCAATTGTAGCGGTTCATGCTCATCGGCCAGGCGAGCGCGGCCGGCATCTGGATGAACGGACCGAAGTCCGATCCGCCGAATTCCAGCACGATGACCGAATTCTTGCCGTCCTCCGACAGGCGATAGGCGAGCGCCGAGCCTGCCGAACCGGAACCGATGATGACGAAATCTGCCTGCATTCTAGTGTCTTTCTTGTGTGTCGAGGACGCCCCTCATCCGGCTGCCGCCACCTTCTCCCCGCTTGCGGGGAGAAGGGACTTGCGGTTGCCGACTTCGCTCCCCTCTGACCCCGCCCAAAACCCTGTCTCCTCCACGAGGCGAGCGTATGCGGCGCGGTATTCCCTCTCCCCGCGAGCGGGGAGAGGGCTAGGGTGAGGGGCTATTGCAAACTCTCAGTACGGCGCCTCTACCTTCCCCATGCCGACATAGACGGTCTTGAGCTCGGTATAGTGATCGAGCGCCGCGATCGAGTTCTCCCGCCCAAAGCCGGACTGCTTCGAGCCGCCGAAGGGTATTTCCACCGGTGCGAGGTTGTAGGCGTTGATCCACAGCGTGCCGGCTTCGAGCTGGTCGATCACCCGGTGGGCGCGGGTGAGGTCGGCGGTGAAGATGCCGGCGGAGAGACCAAACTCGGTCGCGTTCGCCCGGGCGACGACCTCGGCCTCGTCGTCGAAGTCGAGCACGCACATCACCGGCCCGAAGATTTCTTCGCGGGCGATCGTCATCTCATCGGTGACGTCGGCAAAGACGGTCGGCTGGATATAGGTGCCTTCGCTGTTCACATCGTTCGGGATGCCGCCGCCGGTGAGGAGCCGCGCACCTTCCTCCTTGCCTTTGTCGATATAGGAGAGCACCTTGTCGCGCTGCGCCCTCGACACCATCGGCCCGAGTTGCGTCCCCTCGTCCATGGGGTCGCCGATGACGATCGCCTCGGTGCGCTCCTTGAGTCGCGTCAGGAACGCTTCCTTGATCTTCCGCTGCACGAAGACGCGGGTGCCGTTGGAGCAGACCTGGCCGGTCGAATAGAAATTGCCGAGCATGGCGCCGCCGATGGCGCTTTCGAGGTCGGCGTCGTCGAAGACGATCAGCGGCGACTTGCCGCCGAGCTCCATGGTGACGTGCTTCAGTTCGGCCGCTGCGGCCGCTGCCACCTTCTTTCCGGTCGGCACCGAGCCGGTCAGCGACACCTTGGCGACGTCGGGATGGTTGACGAGCAGCGGGCCGGTCGAGCGGTCGCCCTGGATGACATTGTAGAGCCCTTTCGGCAGCCCCGCCTCTGTGAGGATCTCGGCGATCTTCAGCGCTCCGAGCGGCGTGTTCTCCGACGGCTTGAACACCATCGCATTGCCGGCAGCGAGCGCCGGCGCACCCTTCCAGCAGGCGATCTGCTGTGGGTAATTCCAGGCGCCGATGCCGACGCAGACGCCGAGCGGCACCCGCTTGGTATAGGCGAAGTCCTGCCCAAGCGGGATATAGTCGCCGTTGAGCGCGGCGGCCGCGACGCCGCCGAAGAACTCGAAGCTGTCGGCGCCCGAGGTCGGGTCGGCGACAATCGTCTCCTGGATCGGCTTGCCGGTGTCGAGCGTCTCAAGCTCGGAGAGCTCGCGATTGCGCTCGCGCATGATCTCGGCGGCGCGCTTGAGGATGCGGCCGCGCGCCGTCGGGCTCATCGCCGCCCATTCCGGCTGTGCCCGCTTCGCCGCCGCTATTGCCTTCTCGACGATTGCCGGCGTTGCCGCATGCAGCCGGGCGATCACCTCGCCGGTCGCCGGATAGATGCTCTCGATCGTCGTGCCGGCCGCATCCTCGACATATTCGCCATCGATGAAGTGCGAGGCTTTCGGTTGGGCTTTCATCTCATTCTCCCCGCGGATAGCGTTTGGATTCCTCGAGATTGTCGAGGTTCATGTGGTTGCGCATGTAGCGCTCGGATGCCTTCTGCAGCGGCTGGTGATCCCAGGGGTAATAGGCGCCGTTGCGGAGCGCCTCGTAGACCACCCAGCGACGCGCCTGGCTTTCGCGCACGGCGGCGTCGAAAGCCTCCATGTCCCAATGGGCGGCGCGCATGTCGCGAAATGCGGCGAGCGTCGCCTGATCGACGGGGCCGCGCGGCTTTTCCGCAAGATTGGTGAGTTCCAGCGGGTCGGCATCGACGTCGTAGAGCTGGTCCGGATCGAGCGTGCAGTGGACGTATTTCCACTTGCCCTCGCGAATCGCGACGAGCGGCGCGTAGGAAGCCTCTGCCGCATATTCCATAAGCACCGGCTCGGTGCGCTCCGCGCCGTTGATCATCGGCACGAGGCTGACCCCATCGGTCCAGGGCTGTATTTCATCCATCGAAATACCGGCCAGATCGGCCAGCGTCGGCGTCACGTCGAGATTCGATGTCGGCGTCAGATGCAGACCCGGCGTGACGCCCGGTCCGGTCACCATCAGCGGCACGCGCGCCGAGCCTTCGAAGAAGTTCATCTTGAACCACAGGCCGCGCTCGCCGAGCATGTCGCCGTGATCGGAGCAGAAGAGGATCAGCGTGTTGTCGAGCATCCTCGTCCGCGCCAGCGTATCGACGAGCTCCCCGACTTTCTCGTCGAGATAGGAGATATTGGCGAAATAGGCGCGGCGCGACTGGCGGATGTTTTCCTCGGTCAGCTCAAAGTTCTCGTAGTCGCAGGACAGCATGATGCGCTGCGAATGAGGATCCTGCTCCTCGAAGGGGATGGCGTCCACTTTCGGCCGAAGGTGCTCGCAATCTTCGTAGAGGTCCCAGAATTTTCGGCGCGCGACATAGGGGTCGTGCGGGTGGGTGAAGGAGACGGTGAGGCACCAGGGTCGGCGGTCCTTGTCGTCGTTCTCCCGCGAAAGCTGGTAGAGCTTCTGGTTCGCCAGAAACGCCACCTCGTCGTCGTACTCCATCTGGTTGGTGATCTCGGCGACGCCGGCGCCGGTGACCGAGCCGAGATTGTGATACCACCAGTCGATGCGCTCGCCGGGCTTGCGATAGTCCGGCGTCCAGCCGAAATCGGCCGGATAGATATCGGTCGTCAGCCGTTCCTCGAAGCCGTGCAGCTGGTCCGGACCGACGAAGTGCATTTTGCCGGAAAGCGCGGTGTAGTATCCCGCCCGCCGCAGATGGTGCGCATAGGTCGGGATCGACGACTGGTACTCCGCGGCATTATCGTAGACGCGCGTGCGGCTCGGCAACTGCCCGGCCATGAAAGACGCACGCGCCGGGGCACAGAGCGGCGAGGACGTGTAGTTGTTGCGGAAGCGCGCCGAGCGGTCGGCGAGCGCCTTCAGATTGGGCGCATGCAGGAAGTCGGCGGGACCGTCCGGGAAGAACGTCCCATTCAGCTGGTCCACCATGATGATCAGGATATTCGGCTTCCTGGCGGTCACGTTGTCGGTTCCTTGATGGTTCAGTTCCACATCTTGCTCTGAGTTTTGCCCCTCTGCTCGGGTTAAACCCGAGGACTAGCCCTCTCCCCGCAGGCGGGGAGAGGGGACAGGGCGGTGCGGCATATCCCTTCTCCCTGCGAGCGGGGAGAAGGTGGCGGCAGCCGGATGAGGGGCGACCAATTCGCGAGAACGGAGTTGAGGGGCCACAAGCTCACCCACCACGCGCCCGCAAATGCGCATTCACATAATCTTCCGTCAGCGCGATCGAAGCCTCGATGCTGATCGGCGCCGATTTCAGACTTTGCCGAATGTAAAGTCCGTCGATCATCGCAGCCGCGCCCTCGGCAATACGCTCCGCGTCATCAGCCGGGCAGAGCGCCTTGAGGCTGGCGAGCAGATTGGAGCGCAGCCGCCGCGCATAGATGACGAGAAGGCGCCGCACGTCCTCGGAGCGCTGCGCCTCGGAATAGAAGGCGAGCCAGGCGGCGACCGTCTCGGGGGCGAACTGGTCGGCCCGGAAGCTGACACGGATCAGCGCGCTCAGCTTTTCCCGCGGTGTCCGTGCTGCCCGGATCGCGGCTACGGCGTCGCGGCGCAACTGCCCGAGCAGGCTGCGAATGGTGGCGATCAGCAACTGATCCTTGCTGCCGAAATAGTGATGCGCCAGCGCCGGCGAGACGCCGGCCGTGCGGGCGATGTCGGACATGGTGACGGCAAGCGTTCCCTGATCGCCGATCACGCGCAGCGCCGCGTCCACCAGCGCCTTGCGGCGCACCGGCTCCATTCCGATTTTCGGCATCTCCCGAGCTCCTTCGTGAGGCAGTCTATTTTTGATTGATGCATCAATCAATAAAAATCCACATGCTTTTTCCCTTTCTTTTTGCTTGGAAATCCGGCTCAATCACGAGGTAGCGCTCGTGCTCGTCGCCTGGACTGAGGTTGAATATGACCAACACGTTCGATCCCAGCGGAAGACAGACCGTGGCGGGAAAGTGGGGATGGTTCGTCGCGCTCGGCGTGCTGCTGATCATGGCCGGCGGCATTGCCTTCGGCAATCTGCTGATGGCGACCGTCGCCTCCGTCTATTACGTCGGTCTCATCATGCTGATCGGCGGTCTGCTCAACCTCGCTCAGGCCTATCAGGTCAAGGATTGGGGAGGCTTTCTCTTCTGGGTGCTGAGCGGTGGTCTCTATGCGGCAGCGGGCCTTTTCGCTTTCGTCAATCCGCTGCTCGCTTCGTCGATCCTGACCATCCTCATGGCGATGGCCCTGATCGTCGCCGGCGCCTTCCGGATCTGGGTCGGCTTCAGGCTCAGTCCGCTAGGCGGCTGGGGCTGGATCGTCATTGGCGGCCTTGTGACGCTGATTGCCGGTCTCGTCATCGCTGCCGGCTGGCCGGTCGACAGCCTCTGGATCCTCGGCCTGTTTCTGGCGGTAGACCTCGTCATGCAGGGTTTGGCGCTGATCGCCTTCGGTGTTCTCGTGAAGAGTTAGTCGGCTGCGCGCGTGAAGGAAGACCCGTCCGCAAGCGGCCTTCACAAAACTTTCACATTGGCGAAAGCTTTCATTGACGCTTGCCGCCGATGCTGGCGGCCGGTCCGTCCGTCATATCCTGGAGTCCGGCATGCCCGCCGCCGCAGAACTTCTGTCGTTTCGCCGCTTCGGCGACGATCAGATCGTAACGCTTGCCAAGCTCGTCATTGAAAACGCCTTCCAGCCGATCGTCGAAGCGACCACCGGCGCCGTATTCGGCTATGAGTCGCTCCTACGCGGTTTCGATCGGCTGGGCTTCGCCTCGCCGCTCGAACTGCTCGACAGGGCGGAGGGCGCCGGGCAATTGCTGGCCCTCGAACATCTGATCAACAGCCGCGCCGTCGCCGCCTTCGCGACGCTGCCGGATTTTGCGTCGCGTACGCTCTTCCTGAATTTCGACTCGCGGCTGGTCGGCGGCGAGGGCGACATCGTCGAGCGCCTCGTTAATCACCTGAAGCGCGCCAATATCGCCCCGTCGTCGCTCTGCTTCGAGATCTCGGAGCGCTTCGACAGCGGCAAGATCCCGGACTTCTCGGCCCTCGTCCGGCAATTGCGGCTTGGCGGCTTCAAGCTGGCGATCGACGATTTCGGTGCCGGCTTCAACGGGCTGAAACTGCTCTGCGACCAGCCCGTCGACTATGTGAAGATCGACCGGCACTTCGTCTCCGGCATAGAGAGGGACCCGCGCAAGCGGCACCTCCTGCGCCACACCGTCAACATGGCGCATGTGCTCGGTACCCGGGTGATTGCCGAAGGGGTCGAGACGGAAGACGAGTTTTTGGTCTGCCGCGATCTCGGCTGCGACCTGATACAGGGCTATTTCGTCGCGCGCCCGACGACACACTTGAATGAGCTTCAGCCGGTCTATCCGCATCTCGAGCCGGGCGTCCGCCGGCTTTCGTCGACGCTGGACAGCATCCTGATCCGCAAGGAGATCGAGCAACTGCCGACCGTCAGGGAAAGCGATGACCTCGATTCCGTCTTCGATCTTTTCCGGCGCAACCCGCGCCAGGCGTTCTTCCCGGTGCTGAACGCCAACGGCGAGCCGCGCGGCATCCTGCACGAGTACCACGTGAAGGAGATGATTTATCATCCCTTCGGCCGCGATCTTCTGAAAAACCGCATCTACCAGCGGCGCATTTCGCACTTCGTCACGCCGGCGCCAATCGCCGATCTCGATACGCCGGCCGACGAGATGCTGAAGATCTTTGCCGGCATGGACGGCAGCGACTGCGTCATCCTGACGGAGAACATGCGGTATGCCGGCATTCTCTCAGCCTCGTCACTCCTGAAGATCATCAACGAGAAACAGTTGAAACTGGCGCAGGAGCAGAACCCGCTGACCGGCCTGCCCGGCAACCGTGCAATCCGCGACCACGTCCAGCAGGCCATTCTCGACGGCGATGAGACGCGCTATTTCTGCTATTGCGATTTCGACGACTTCAAGCCCTTCAACGACAGCTACGGCTTCCAGAAGGGTGACCTGGCGATTACCCTGTTTGCCGCGCTTTTGCGGCGCCATTTCATCGGCGAGGAAAAGTTCCTCGGCCATGTCGGCGGCGACGACTTCTTCGTCGGTGTGAGCGGGCTCGCCGAAGCGGAGCTTCGCGCCCAGCTGATGCGCCTCATCGACGATTTTCGTTCGGATGTCCGCCAGCTCTATTCGCCGGAGCATCAGGCGGCGGGTTGCATCAGTGGATATGGCCGTGACGGCGGAGCGAAGGACTTCCCGCTGATGCGCTGTTCGATCGCGGTGCTCGTCCTGCCGGCCGGTTTCATACTCTCCGACAGCCAGACGGTGAGCACTAGGATCGCCGAGATCAAGGCGCGGGCCAAGGCAAGTGAGACAGGCCTGGTGCTGGAACTGATCACCCGCGAATGAACCTTGGCGAGGCATGGCCTTTCCTGAGCCGCGGGCCGGCTATAGGTATAGGCGCTTCGAGCGCTTCGCGAGGATACTGCCATGACTATCCCGACCGAAATGACCTATGTCGATTTGCCGAGCCCGGGTGGCGCGGAAAACATGGTTCTTACGCGCGGACCGCTGCCGGAGCTTAGGTCCGGCGAGATTTTGATCCGCGTCGAGGCCTTCGGCGTCAACCGGCCGGACGTGCTGCAGCGCAAGGGCGACTATCCGCCGCCGCCCGGCGCGAGCCCCGTTCTCGGCCTCGAGATCGCCGGCGAGGTCGTCGAGCTTGGCGAGGGGGCGGCGGGTTTTTCGGTCGGCGACAAGGTCTGCGCGCTCGCCAATGGCGGCGGCTATGCCGAATTTTGCGCGGTGCCGGCGACGCAGGCGCTTGCCTGGCCGAAGGACTTTGATGCGGTCAAGGCCGCGGCCCTGCCGGAGACCTTCTTCACGGTCTGGGCCAATGTCTTCGACATGGCGGGCCTGAAGCCTGGCGAGACCATCCTCGTGCACGGCGGTTCGAGCGGCATCGGCACGACGGCGATCCAGCTTGCCAACGCCTTGGGCGCCCAGGTCTTCGCGACGGCCGGCAGTGCGGCGAAGTGTACCGCCTGCGAGACGCTCGGCGCGAAGCGGGCGATCAACTACCGCGAGGAGGATTTCAAGGCCGCCGTGCTCGAGGCGACGGGCGGCCGCGGCGTCGATGTCATCCTCGATATGGTCGGCGGCCGCTATTTCGGCCGCAACCTCGCCTCGCTGGCCAAGGACGGACGCCTGTCGATCATCGGCTTTCTCGGCGGGGCGCGCGTCGAGGACGCCAATATCGCCGCGATCCTGACCAAACGGCTGCATGTGATGGGGTCCGCATTGAGACCGCGTACGGCGGAGGAGAAACGAGCGATCCGCGACGGACTTGCGGGCCGGGTCTGGCCGCTCTTGGAAGCAGGCGACGTCGCGCCGGTCATACACGCGGTCTTGCCCTTTGAAGAGATTGCGGACGCCCACCGCCTGATGGAAGAGGGCGACCATATCGGCAAGATCATGATGACGATTACCAGGGATTAGACGATGGTTGCCCTTGTATTGCCGCGGACATGAACTACCTTGGCTATATCGGCAACAACAGAAAGGAAGGTGATCCAATGTCTAATGAGATTTCGGACCTCGTGACAGGCATCGGAGAGGTGAAGGAGTCGAGGCAGCCCTCGGCTTGATCCCCGCCTTCCTCGGGCCCGCCAGGCCCAGCCATTCACAAGGCCAAAACTCATGGAAGGGTCGCTAGCGCGGCCCTTTTCCATTTTCAGGTCAAATCCCGACCCGGCCGATCGCCGGTATCTTGATGCCTGGCCGGGCAAGATCGATGCCGGCCACCAGCCCCATGAAATGCAGTTCCAGGCCGCTGCGCCAGCCGGCCGAAATCCCGGCGATGCCATAGAGCGTCGCATGCAGGTCGCGGCCGTCCGCGTCGATGTGGAACAGTTTGCCTTCCGGCAGATAGTCGCGGCCGACCGCATCGGGCGGCAGCACGGTGTCGAGTTCGGGCACCGAGCGCAGCACATGGGCGACGAAGGTGTTGGAGTTCGGCCCCGGCCAGAGGCGGTAGGTGCCGGGCGAGGAGTAGGGATAGGCGGCAATCGCCTGTTCGACCTTCGGGATCAGCCGCTTCGCTTCCTCGCCGGATACGGCGGCAACGATGCGCGGCTCGTTCGAATACCAGCGGCCATCGGCCCGATAGGCGTTCTTGCGGATCGGCCGCCCCCAGCCGACCTTTTCATAGCGGTTGTATGTGGAAGCGCCTTCGTCCTTCGTGACGATCCAGGCGTGGCTGGCCACGGCGCCCTTCATGCCTCCGGTCGTTGCCGAGAAGACATAGATCGCTGCCTGCGGACTGATGGATGCCTCGGGGAGGATGCCTGCCGATGACCAGTCCGCGTCACGCCAGCTCTGCGGCCTTTCCTTGAAGTACCACAGCCCTGCCGACGCCAGCGCCGGCAGCAGGTAGATGATGGCGAAGACGATCAGCAGCCGGCGGAGGATTTTCATCGACGATGTCTTTTCTGCGGATGGATTCCTGATAGATGCATAGCCCAAACTTGGAAAATTGAGGGCAAGACATGTCGAATCCGGTCGTGGTCGAAGTGACGCGCGGAAATCTGGTCGAAAGCCGCCACCGCGGGGCGGTCATCGCCGTCGGCGGCGACGGCAAGACGCTGTTCGCGCTCGGCGACACGGAAGCGGCCGTGTTCCCCCGTTCGGCCTGCAAGGCGATGCAGGCCCTCCCGCTCATAGAAAGCGGCGCCGCGGATGCCTACGGCTTCGACGACAAGGCACTGGCGCTTGCCTGCTCATCGCATTCCGGCGAGCCGGAACATGTGGCGCTGGCCGCCAAGATGCTTTCCGCCGCCGGCCGCGATGTCGGCGCGCTTGAATGCGGCGCCCATTGGTCCTTCTACCAGAAGAACCTGATTGCGCAGGCGCGCACCCTCGAAAGGCCGAGCGCACTGCACAACAATTGCTCCGGCAAGCACGCCGGCTTTATCTGCGCCTGCTGCCACTCCGGCACCGAGGTCGAGGGCTATGCCGGCTACGGCCATCCGATCCAGCAGGAAATCCGCGGGATCATGGAAAGCCTGACAGGCGCGCTTCTCACCCAGGATAACTGCGGCGTCGATGGCTGCTCGATTCCGACCTATGCGGTGCCGATGAAGGGCCTCGCCCATGGCTTCGCCCGCATGGCGACGGGCGCGGGCTTGGACGCGGTGCGGGCACGCGCCTCCAAGCGCCTGATCGGGGCCTGCATGGCCGAGCCCTTCTATGTTGCCGGCACCGATCGCACCTGCACGCGGCTGATGAAGGCGGCACCCGGGCGCATCTTCGCCAAGACCGGTGCCGAAGGGGTGTTCTGCGCCGCGATCCCGGAAAAAGGCATCGGCATCGCAGTCAAGTGCGAGGACGGCACGACGCGCGCGGCCGAGTCTATGGTCGCGGCGACGCTCGCACGCTTCTTCGCGGACGAGCCGCAGGTTCACGCAGCGCTGATGGCTCAGGCCAACCACTCGATGCACAATTGGAATCGTATCCATGTCGGCAACGTGCGCGTGACCGAGGCCTTTATCGCGTGACCTACAACGCCGCGCGTCTTAAGGAAACATGCGGCAGCGTTCGGAAGTCTCTCTATGCCGTGATCAGCGCGGTGGTGCCGTCCTGATAGGGCGATAGAAGGTCGGCTTCCATGTCCGCGGGTACGACGAGGCCGGCAAGGTCGCTGACGCTCATGATGCTGTGCGGAGAGGCTGAGCCGAATTTCTCCGGCGTGGCGAGCACGTAGGTTTCAGCCGCGCGCCGGGCGATCGCCCGCTTTATCGCCGCCTCCTCGTAGTCTCCGGTCGAGAGCCCATGGGCCGGATGAATGGCGGTGACCCCGAGAAAGAAAATGTCGGCCCGGATTTGCTCGATCGCCGCGAGCGTGGCGGAGCCGGTTGTCACCATCGAGTGCTTGTAGAGCCTGCCGCCGACCAGGACCACTTCCGCGTCGTGACGCTCGAGCTCTGCGGCGATCGTCGGGCTATGCGTGACGATGGTCACGCGGAGGTCGTACGGCAGAGCTCGGGCGATCTCTGCATTGGTTGTGCCGCCGTCGAGAAAGACGACCTGGCCGGCCTTAACGAGGCCTGTCGCGCGGCGGCCGAGTCGGCGCTTGACGTTGCTGGCGATAGCCCCGCGGGCGGCAAAATCCGGAAGCGGCGGCGTCAGCGGCAGGGCTCCTCCATGAACCCGCTTCAACAGGCCCTCGGCCGCCATTTCCCTGAGGTCGCGGCGGATCGTGTCTTCCGAAAGCCCGAGCTCGTCGGCAATCGCCTTTGCAACAATCTGCCCGTCGCGCGCAAGTCTTGCCGAGATCATCGCTCGTCTCTGTGTCGTCAGCATCGATTCCTCCTTGACTATCCACGAAATTGCATGAAGTCTCCTGAAAATTCCAGAAATATCTGGAATTTTCGTGCAAAAACCGTGGAGAAAGTTGATGCTTATTCTGATTGCTGGACCCTATCGCTCGGGTACGGGCGACGATGCGGCCAAAATGGCGGCCAACTTGAAGCGTCTGGAGGAGCCGTCCTACGCGCTCTTCAAGGCTGGGCACGTACCGATGATCGGCGAATGGGTGGCCTTGCCGGTATGGCATGCAGCGGACGGTCGCCACGTGGGCGATGATCTCTATGAGGAGATCTTTCACCCGGTGGCCGGCCGCTTGCTAGCCCTTTGCGACGCCGTACTGCGGTTGCCCGGCGACTCGAAGGGAGCGGACAATGACGTGCGCATAGCGCGCGAGCGCGGCATTCCGGTCTACTATCGTCTTGAAGACGTGCCGGGCTGCGCCGGTACGCTGGTCGCCTGAGCACCGGGTCCGGCGGATCGCCGCCGGACCTTCCGCCCTTGTCAATCGCCGCGTTTTCATCTCTTCTGCAAAGGCAATTCGCGCTTCCGCGCCGCCACCTTGAGAGGCAGAACGATGCTGAAACTGTTTTATACGCCCGGGACCTGTTCGCTTGCCTCGCATATCGCGCTCGAGGAGACCGGAGCTGCCTATGAAGCGCATCGTATCAATTTTTCCAAGGCCGAGCAGACGAAGCCCGAATATCTCGTCATCAATCCGAAGGGAAGGGTACCTGCGCTCGTGACCGATCGTGGCATCTTGACCGAGACGCCAGCCATCCTCGCCTATATAGCCCAGAGCTTTCCCGCGGCGCGGCTTGCACCGATCGAGGACGCATTCGAGTTTGCGCGGCTGCAGTCGTTCCTGAGCTATCTCTGCTCGACGGTGCATGTCGCTCACGCTCATGCGCGGCGAGCGGCACGCTGGGCCGACGACCCGGCTGCGCACGAGGCGATGATGGCGAAGGTGCCGCAGAATATGGCCAATTGCTTCGCCTTGATAGAAAGCTCCATGTTCGCCGGCCCCTTCGTGATGGGCCGGAACTACACGATCGCCGATCCCTATCTCTTCACAATTGCCAGTTGGCTTGAAGCGGACGGCGTCGATCCGGCGCGCTTCCCGAAGGTTCTCGATCATCGCAACCGAATGGCCGCACGGCCCGCCGTCGCCAAGGTGCAGGCAGTCGTGCAGTCATGATACCGCGGGTCACGTCGGGTTGCAGGTGGCGAAGCGATCTGCCAGCCGTTTCGGCGCTTTTTCGCGCCAGGCGGCGATCAGCCGTTGCGTCAGCACATCGTCGTCGATGACCGAGAGCCTTACCAACATCGCCGGCCATCCCTTGTAGTGGTCGGTCTCGAAAAAAAGCGACGGATCGAGTTCCATCAGCATCTCCTTTTCTTCGAGCGCACACATCACCACCAGCGTTTCGGCGTCCTTCATCCGTACGAAGCTCTTGCCTTTGACGAGTAGCGCCGGCGTCCCATAGGACGTGCCGACGGTCATTTCCGGCAACGCCGCGGCTTCTGCCAGCCGCCACACGCGCTCGAAGGAACGCTTCATCTCGTCCGTCATGGATTTCCTCGGCAAACCGAAGGACGTTGCGGATCATAGCTCAGCCGCCGTCGCCGATCACTGTGGTCGCAAGCCCCGCTCGCCGCAGCGCGCGGCCATGGCCATCCGGGAAACGGCAGGTCCGCCAGCGCGCGTTCATCCATGCGGGCGAGATCGGGATGCTGGAGAGGATCTCGCGACCAGGCGGGAGCCGCTTCGGTAAGATCGTCAGAGGCGATCCCGATACGTTTCAGTATAGAGAAGACCTTCAGCATGGCGCTATCCTTCTTCGAGGCCGCCGTAGTCCCGCATCTGCGGTCGAATGCGGTTAAAACCTTTGCAGCCATTCGCTCTCCTTCCGGGGAGCCTTGCAGCAGAATCGGCCGGTTCGGCGAAATTTACAATTGAGATTGCCAGATCTTATGTTTAGAAAAACTATATGAAGGAACTGAACACGATCCATTTGAATGGGCTACGTGCGGCGGAGGCAGTGGGTCGCCTGGGTTCGCTCGCCGCCGCGGCCGACGAACTCGGCGTGACCCCCGGCGCCGTCAGTCAGCAGATTGCCAAGATTGAGGCGCAGCTTGGGCGTACGCTCTTCGAGCGCTCGCCGCGCGGACTTGTGGTAACGGATAGCGCCCGCCCGCTCATGATGCGGCTCTCGAATGCTTTTGCGGAACTCGCCGAAGCCGTGGCGCAGGTGCGTCGTCGCGACGAGTCGGTATTGACGGTGTCTGTGGCGCCGGTCTTTGCGGCCCGCTGGCTGGTCTATCGGCTGAACCGCTTCGCCGAGCGCCATCCGGAGATCCGGCTGAGAATCGACGCGACCACGAGACTCGCCAATCTAGAAACGTCCGACGTCGATCTCGCCATCCGCGTCGGTGCGGGCGGCTGGCCGGGTGTGCGGGCCGAGCTGCTGTTGGAGCAGGAGGTCTTTCCCGTCTGCTCGCCGGCCCTGGCCGCGGGACTGCGCGAACCCGTGGATATCCTGAATCTGCCGGCCGTCATCGACGAGCACGCCATGTTCTCCTGGGAGGTGTGGCTGAAGGCGGCCTGTCTTTCCGGCGCCCAGATGACCGTGCGCCACACCTTCAACGATGCGTCGCTGGCGCTCGACGCGGCCATTGCCGGCCAGGGCGTGATGATTGCCTGGCAGACGCTCGCCGGCTATGCGGTGATGAAGGGCAGTCTGGTGGCGCCGTTCGGCATCCGCGCCAAGACCGGCTTCGGGCACTATTTCGTCACCTCGGCCTCGAGGCGTGAAAGCAAGGCCGTCACTGCATTCAAGCGCTGGGTGCGCGAGGAAGTGGAGGAGGGGATGCGGCAGCTCTCCGCTATTCCTTCTCCTTCAGCCGTTCTTCCATCATCGCCTTGAAGGCCGGGCGCGACTGGCAGCGCGCCAGCCATGCCTTGACGCCCGGGTGCTGCTCGAAAAGCGCCGCCTGGCTCATCGTATAACGGAACACCTCGGCGAGGTTGAGATCGGCGACCGTAAAGCGGCCCCCGACCAGGTAATCGCCGCCGTCGAGATGCGCCTCGAGCCTGGCGAAGGATTTCTCGAGCGACCGCACGCAGGCGGCGATCACGGCCTGCCCGTCCGGTGTGTTCTCGATGCCGGCGTCATAGGCGAGGACGATCTTGACCGCGTGCGGCTCGACTTCGGTCGCCGCCCACATGGTCCAATTGCCGATCTGTCCTTCCTCGGCAAGGTCGGCCGGCGCCAGCGGCCCGCCATGCTTGCGGGCGAGATAGAGATTGTTGGCAAGCGATTCCGTCAGCACCAGCCCGTCGTCGTCGATCGCCGGAATAAGCCCCGTCGGGTTGACGGCGAGAAAGCTCGGCGAGCGCGTGTTGATCGGCGCGTCCGCTGCCAGCGGATCGGCAAGGCGACGCGCCTGGATAACCGGCACCGATTGGAACGGAACGCCGAGTTCGCGGGCCATCCAGTAGTTGCGCGATGCGCGCGAGCGGTAAACACCATAAATCGTCAGCATCTCGGCCTCCTTGGTTGGCAATGCCGCGATTGCATACGCAATTGCCGATGCCTGGCGAAGCCGTCCATGTTGATGTGCGCATGAAATCTTTTGATGCGAACCGCTCTGCGGCCCGGTCGCACCGAGGCAGCGCCTGTTAACGGTTGCAAAGTGCGGTACCACAATCGTGATCGGGTATTTACTGGCGCAAGTTCGGCTCCAGCCGTAAATGCAAGCTTGGAGTGAGGGGGCAAGAATGTTTTTGGCTTGCGTCCTCCTCCGACTTGTCGATATCGATCACCCGGATGGCTTTCGTCGACAAGGCCATCGCGATTTCGCTGCAGGAGCGGGACGATGCACGTTGCGCGTCGCGCCGCTCTCCTTTCTCGCCGCACTCAAACCCGTCAGAGTTCGATGTCATCACTGCCTGTCTTTTCCCGCCGCCAGTTTCTTCGCACGTCCGCGGTTGCGATCGCCTCTGCCGGTCTTGCGGGCTGTACATCGTCGATGAACACCGACCGCTTTCGCCAGGAAACGATGCCGGTCTATCGCAATCCGGCGCTCGAAAACCGTTGGGTCGATCCGGCTATGCTCGAAGAGCCGCTGACCGGCCTGCCGCCGCAGGACGCCTACTACGCCGATATTTACGCGCAGCGGGAGGATGGCGGCTTTCTCATTCCGGCGGTGCCCTACCACCAGATCGACCCGCGCTTCTATCGTCAGGAGGTCAGTGACCCGTTCGGCGAGGCGCCGGGGACGATCGTTGTCGATACGGCGGACCGCTATCTCTACCTGATCGGATCCGGCGGCAGCGCCACGCGCTATGGCGTTGGCCTCGGCCGCGAAGGCTTCGCCTGGTCGGGCCGCGGCGTCATTCAGTGGAAGCAGAAATGGCCGAAATGGACGCCGCCGGATTCGATGATCGTCCGCCAGCCGGTGCTCGCCAAATATTCGGCGGACAATGGCGGCATGCCGCCGGGCCTCGACAATCCGCTCGGCTCGCGCGCCCTCTATATTTTCCAGAACGGCCAGGACACGCTCTATCGCGTCCACGGAACGCCGGAATGGCAGTCGATCGGCAAGGCCGTTTCTTCTGGTTGCGTCCGCATGATCAACCAGGACGTGATCGACCTCTATGATCGCGTGCGCGGAAAGGCGCCGATTCTCGTCGTCTGACGACGGCGAGCCGCGCGTCTGCACGGATCAAGCGGTCTGCGTTCCCTCGTCCTGGCTGTCGGCCAGGCGTTGCGTCAGCCGATGCAGCGCCTCGCGCAGTTCGCCGACCTCCTCAAGGCTGCAACCCGTCGCCTTGCCGATCTCCGCAAGAATCTTGAAGGCCTCGGTCTTCAGGCGCCGGCCGCTTTCCGTGAGGCTGACGATGACCTGCCTTTCGTCGGCCGGGTCGCGCATTCGCCCGACATAGCCGGCTGCCTCCAGCCGCTTGAGCAGGGGCGAGAGAGTGCCGGAATCGAGACCCAGTTCCTCGCCGATCCGTTTCACCGTCATGCCGTCCCGTTGCCACAACGCCAGCAGCACGAGATACTGCGGATAGGTGAGCCCGAAGCGGTCGAGGAGCGGCTTGTAGGCCCGGTTGAAGGCGTGCGTCGCGGAATAGACGGCAAAGCAAAGTTGCTGGCCGAGCGCCAGCGCCTCGTCGGGGAATGGGTTTCCAGTCTTCACCGCTTTGGTCGTCATTCCCGGATTGTCGCAAATTCACGCCCCAAATGCAATTTGCAAAATTAATTTGCGTCCAATTTAATATTGCGCTATTGAAAGGCGATCCACAACGAAGCCAGCAAGGAGAACTGCCATGCCCATTCTTTATCGCACCACCGCATCTGCCTCCGGGGGCCGCGCCGGCGAGGCCAAGAGCGCCGACGGCGTTCTCGACGTCACCCTCACCGTGCCGAAGGAACTGGGCGGCGATGGGGCACGCGGCACGAATCCGGAGCAGCTTTTTGCCGCCGGTTATTCCGCCTGCTTCCTCGGCGCGCTCAAGTTCGTGGCCGGCAAGGAGAAGGTAAAGCTTGCCGAAGACACGAAAGTGACAGGAACGGTCGGCATCGGTCCGCGCGACGACGGCACCGGCTTCTACATCGATGCGGCGCTTGAGATCTCTTCACCCGGCGTCGACAAGGCCGTGCTCGAGGACCTGGTCCAGAAGGCGCATATCGTTTGCCCCTACAGCCATGCGACGCGGGGCAATGTCGACGTGAAACTGTCGGTGGCCCGATAGGAAACGTCATTGTGAACTGAAGTCCGCGGCTGCGGGCTTCAGTTCAGGCTACGGCCTTTTGCCGCTCACCTATCGCTTCAGGCTGCCGAGAATGCCGCGGACCAGTGCCCGTCCCACCTGGGTTGCGACCGTACGGGCGACAGACTTCATCGCCGCCTCCATGATCGTTTCGCGCTGATAGCCTGTGGAGCGCGGCCGGGCCTGGCGGCCGGACGCTGCCTCCTTCTCGTCGTCCCCGAAGCCGGGGAGGGTCCAGCGGCTGCGGCCGGCCTCGTCTTCGGCGGCCTGCGCTTCGGCCCGTTCGGCGGCCTCAGCGGCCTTTTCAGCCCGTTTGGCGAGGAGCTCATAGGCGGATTCCCGATCGAAGTCCTCGTCATAGAGCCCACGCACCGGGCTGACATTCATGACATTCTGGCGCTCGGCCTCCGTCAGCGGACCGAGCCGCGAGGCCGGCGGCCGGATCAAGGTCCGCTCGACCATGGACGGCGACCCCTTGCCCTCGAGCGTCGAGACCAGCGCCTCGCCGGTGCCGAGATTGGTGATCACCTCGGCGCAGTCGAAATTCGGATTGGGGCGGAACGTGTCGGCCGCGGTCTTCACCGCCTTCTGCTCGCGCGGCGAATAGGCGCGCAGCGCATGCTGGACGCGATTGCCGAGCTGAGCGAGCACGGTTTCGGGCACGTCGAGCGGGTTCTGGGTGACGAAATAGACGCCGACGCCCTTCGAACGGATCAGCCGGACCACCTGTTCGACGCGCTCGACGAGGACCTTCGGCGCGTCGTTGAAGAGCAGGTGCGCCTCGTCGAAAAAGAACACCAGTTTCGGCTTGTCCGGATCGCCGACCTCAGGCAGCTCCTCGAAAAGCTCCGACAGAAGCCAGAGCAGGAAGGTGGCATAGAGCCGCGGGTTCATCATCAGCTTGTCGGCGGCAAGCACCGAGATTGCGCCGCGCCCGTCATTCGTCGTGCGCATGATGTCGGTGATCTTCAGCGCCGGCTCGCCGAAGAAGTGCTCGGCACCCTGTTGTTCGAGGATCAGGAGTTCGCGCTGGATGGAGCCGACGGAGGATTTCGAGATGAAGCCGAACTGATTGGAGAGTTCGCTCGCATTCTCGCCCATGTAATTCAGCAGCGACTGCAGGTCCTTGAGGTCGAGGAGCGGCAGGCCGCCCTCGTCGGCGATCTTGAAGGCGATGTTCAAGACTCCTTCCTGGGCATCGCTGGCGTTCATCAGCCGCGACAGGAGAAGCGGCCCCATTTCCGACAGCGTCGTGCGGACGCGATGGCCCTTCTCTCCGTAGAGATCCCAGAAGATCACCGGAAATTCCTGGAAGTCATAGGGCGAGAGGCCGATCTGCTCGGCGCGCTTGAGGAGGAAGTCCTTGGCCTCACCGATGGCGCCGATGCCGGAAAGATCGCCCTTGACGTCGGCGCAGAAGACCGGAACGCCGGCGTTCGAGAAACCCTCCGCCAGGATTTGCAGCGTTACGGTCTTGCCGGTACCGGTGGCGCCGGTGATCAGGCCATGGCGGTTGCCGAACTTCAGTTCGAGATATTCGGGCTTGTTGATCGCATCGTCCGGCTTGCGGCTGGTCCCGATATAGAGCTTGCCTTCCTGTTGCATGGCATTCTTCTCCGAATCGATTTTGTCAATGGAACCGGGCATTTGCCGGATGTCGTACGAAGTCCGTCATCGAAATATTGCTCGGTTCTGTTATAGGCTGTGCACTGCGGCCCGGCAACACGGGTTGTAGGCGAGGCAAGGCCTCGCCGGGCTGCAACGCCGCATATGTTGACGCAGGACGGATATGTGTTCCGGTGCTATTGTCATTTCGGAAGCGATATTTTACCTTGACGTCAACGTCAAAATTGCACGAGGAGATTTCCATGAGTGAACTGGTTACGCGGGTGGCGGAAAATGTCGGTCTCGAGCCCGCGACGGCCGAGAAGGCAGTGGGCATGATCCTCGGCTTTCTCCAGCGCGAAGCGGCCGAAGGCCCGGTCGCCCGGATGATCGAGGCTATCCCCGGTGCGCCGGAATTGGTCGCTCAGTACAATGGCGAGGGCGGCAATGGCGGCGGCCTGCTCGGCGGCCTCCTGTCGGCCATCGGCGGCGGCGGCGTCATGGCGCTCGGCCAGCAGCTGATGAGCCAGGGATTGGGCATGGGCGAAATCACCGCGCTCGCCAGGGAAACCATTGCCTATGCCAAGGAAAAGGCCGGCGACGAGGTCGTGGACGAGGTCGTCGCCTCCGTTCCGGGTCTCAGCCAGTTCGTCTGATTCTGCGATCAATCCCCTCTGACCGGCAGGCCAGAGGGGCAGCAATCCCTCTCATCCGTCCCACTCGGGCGCAAGGTCCGCCGGGTTGACGATTCGCCCGTCCGGGCGGGCGAGGCCGCGGATCGCCGCCATTTCTTCTCGTGTCAGCGCAAAATCGAAGATCGCGAAATTTTCTTCAAGCCGCGCCTCCGTGGCGGTTTTCGACAGTGCGATCACATCCTGCTGCTGCACCAGCCATCTGAGCACCACTTGCGCGGCTGTCTTGCCGTGGCGATCGCCGATGTCGTTCAGCAGTTGGTCGGAAGGCACCTTGCCATTCGCCATGGCATAATAGGCGGTGAGCGACATGCCGTGTTGCCGCGCCGCCTGCAGCACCTTCGTCTGGTCGAGATAGGGGTGGTACTCGACCTGGTTGGTCGCAATCGGCGCGTCGCTGAGGCGGACCGCCTCCTCCATCTGCGCCGTGTTGAAATTGCTGACGCCGATATGGCGGACCTTGCCCGCCTTCCGGACCTCGTTCAACGCCCCGATGCGCTCGGCCATCGGCACCTCGCTGCCGCCCGGCCAGTGCAGGAGCAGCAGATCGACGTGGTCCGTCTTCAGCTTTCTGAGGCTCTCGTCGACTGAGGCGAGGAAGTCGTCATGGCGGTACCGATCGACCCAGACCTTGGTCGTCAGGAAGATGTCGGCGCGCGGAATGCCTGAACGGTGGATCGCTTCCCCCACCTCCGCCTCGTTGCCATAGGCCTGCGCGGTGTCCACGTGGCGGAAGCCGATCTTCAGGGCTTTCGGCAAGATCCGAAACACCTCGGCGCCCGACATGCGGAAAGTGCCGAAGCCGAGGGCGGGGATGTTGGCGCCGTTCGAAATGACTGCATGCATGGGTGGCTCCTTGGTCGCGGCGGAGAAATAACGGACATGCCCCTATACTTGTCGCTGCCGGTCGCGGCTTCAAGCCGGCCAGCACGTCCTTCGCCGTCGATTCAGGGCGCCTTTACGGCGACGAGGAACAGGCGGGGAAAGCGCAGGAGCACCCGCCCGTCGGCCATGGCCGGATATTCCCTGCGGATCTTCTCAGCATAGGCGGCGAGGTAGTCCTTACGCCGGTTGGCAGGCAGTGCATCGAGATAGGGGCGCAAGCCCGTGCCCTTCACCCACTCGACGATGGCATTCGCGTTGGCCAGCGGGTGATAATAGACCGTGTGCCAGACCTCGACCCGCGCCGCCTTCGGGGCCAGCCTTTCGACATAGGTCCTCGGGGAGGGAAGCGGCATTCGCCGGATCGTCCGGCCGGCAAAAGCCGCTGCGAAAGTCCGTTCCTCGGCCGTCTCCTGCATCAGGAGATGCGAAGGCTCGTCGAGGTTGTCGGGCATCTGCACCGCAAGCGTTCCGCCCGGCAGCAGCGCCTCGACGAGACGCTCGAGGATATCGATGTGCTTCGGCAGCCATTGGAAGACGGCGTTGGCGAAGAAAAGCGCGGCCCCTGGCGGCGGCGTCCAGCCGGCAAGATCGACCCTCTCGAAGCGCAGGCCGAGCAGCCGTTTGCGAGCGGCCTCCAGCATGTCCTCGTCGCTGTCGATGCCGACGAGCGGATTGTTGGGGAAGCGTTCGAGGATAAGTTGCGTCGAATTGCCCGGTCCGCAGCCGAGGTCGAAGGCGGGGCCGGGCGGCAGATCGGGGACCTGCGCCAGGAGATCGCGCGCCGGCCGGGTTCGCTCATCCTCGAACTTTACATATTGCGCTGCCGACCAGGCCATCGGGCCGCTCCTTCATATGCCGACTTGCAGGCTTTCCAGCGAAGGGAGAATGAGTGCCGGGCCATAGTCCTGGTATTCGTCCGGCATGTCGGCGCGGTTGATCCACACCGTGCGGAAGCCGAACTTGGTGGCGCCGGCAATGTCGAAGCGGTTGGACGACTGGAACGAAACCGCATGCGGATAGAGCCGGTATTGCGTCGTCACCAGGTCGTAGACGGCTGGTGCCGTCTTGAAGGCCTTGACCGCATCGACCGAGAAGACGTCATCGATGATGATGTCGAGCGCGGCATTCTTGACGGCCGATGCAAGCATCGCCGGCGAGCCGTTCGAGAGAATGGCGATACGGGCGCCGCGCTCCTTCAGCCCCTTGAGCACGGCCGGAACCTCGGGGTAGCAATCGAGCGCCCAATAGGCGTCGAGCAACTGCTTCCTGAGCTTGGGATCGGCGGAGGGAAAGCGGGCAAAGGCGTAGTCCAGCGATTGCTCGGTCAGTTGCCAGAAATCGACATAGGCGCCCATCAGCGAGCGCACCCAGGAATATTCGAGCTGCTTGGCGCGCCAGAGTTCGGAGAAGGCCTGGCCGTCCGGACCGATCGCCTCGGCATGCCGGCGCACGGCCGCATGGACATCGAAAAGAGTGCCATAGGCATCGAAGACATAGGCCGCATGAGACATCGAACTCTCCCGTCTTTACCTCGTCTGCGGCGCTTTCCGATCGGTGCCCGCAGCGAAGGCTTCTTGCGACGAAGAACGCGCCGCTTCTCCATTTGTTTTTAGGGGATCATGTCAAATTTTTGTGCGCCGCACAATGCGTCTCATTCTCGCTGTGATTGTTCAGCCTTTCCAGAGCTTTGCAGGAAACCGCAGTGCCTGCTTGGCAAGCTTCCCCTTGAGCCCCAGCGTCGCGTCGCAGAGGCCGACCACATGACGGTTCGGCTTGGCCTCGGGGCGAAGCGCGTGCAGGGCTGCCGCCGCCCTTTCTGGTTCCATGTAGCGCGCCAATATGCCGAGCGTCAGCGCCGTCGAGCGGCCGATGCCCCTCAGACAGTGGACCAGCAGATGCGCGTCCTTTGGCAGCCCGTCGATGAAGGCGAAGGTCGCCTGGATCGCCTCGGCGCGCGCCGCATCCGGCGCATCCGGGTCGGTCGTATCGCCGAAATAGAGCTCCAGATGCCGCTCCGGCGGCAGGTCGATCATCGAAAGCAGACGGGTTGCGGGCGCCCGGATCGAGACGAGATGCGTCGGCGCCCAGTGCTGGCGGTTGTGCCGCGCCTCCGTCTGCGAGCTCACGATCACCCGCACCGGCCAGCCGCTCGGATGGGCCGGGTTCGTGTTAAGAACCGGCCGATAGAGTTCGTCTTCCGTGGCCCGAGCCGCAAGCGCCATGACGACACCTCCCTGATTCGTCTTGCTAGGCTGAGAATAACAGCGCGCCGTAACGAATCGGAATCCCCGATCAGAACCCCGTGATCACGCTGATGCCGAGGTCCGTCGCCCGGTCCATCGTCGTAAGCGCCGGCACCGCCTCCTCCAGCGATATCTCGCGGCCGATCAGCCGCTTCGGAACGAGCTTGCCGCTGGTGATCATCGACAGCATTGCGTCGTAGCGCCAGGGCTGCATGCCGTGGCTGCCGTAGATTTCGAGCTCGTGGCCGATCACCTGCGCCATCGGGATCTGCGGTGTTGCCTGTTCCGCCAGCATCAGCCCGACCTGGACATGGCGGCCGCGGCGGCGGAGGTTCCTGATCGAGTTGAAGCAGGTGACGGGCGAGCCGAGCGCGTCGATCGAGACATGCGCGCCGCCTCCGGTGATCTCCTTGACCGCGTCGGCGACATTCTCCGTCCCCCGCGCATTGATCGCGGCGACGGCGCCGAGCGTCCGCGCGAATGCGAGCTTCTCCTCGGAAATGTCGATGGCGATGGGATTGGCGCCGAGCGCCGCGGCGATCATGATCGCCGAAAGACCGACGCCGCCGCAGCCGTGCACCGCCACCCATTCACCGCCTCGGACGCGGGCCTGGTCGGCGATCGCCCGGAAGGATGTGGCGAAGCGGCAGCCGAGGCTGGCGGCGGTCGCAAAATCCATGCTCTCCGGCAGGTGCACGAGGTTCTGGTCGGCGAAGTCGAGTGCGACATATTCGGCGAAGGAACCCCAATGGGTGAAGCCCGGCTGGAACTGCGCCTCGCAGACCTGCTGGTTGCCGGAGCGGCATTCGCCGCAGCGGCCGCAGCCGGAAACGAAGGGCACGGTCACCCGGTCGCCGATCTTGTAGTTGAGGACGCCGCGCCCGGCGGCGGCGATCGTTCCGGCCAGTTCGTGGCCGGGCACATGCGGCAGGCGGATGTCCGGGTCGTGCCCCATCCAGCCGTGCCAGTCGCTGCGGCAGAGCCCGGTCGCCTCGACCTCGACGACGACGCCGTATTCGCTGGGCGTCGGATCGGGCAGCGTCCGGATTTCCGGCGTCTTCTCGAAGGCATCGTAATACATCGCTTTCATCGGCGATCGGTCTCCATTTTCTATTTTCGCCATTCTGGCACGCAGTTCGGGGAGGCTCCAGAATGGACGCCATGACATTTTTTGATGTACCCATTCACCCTGATGCTGCTTTTTCCGGCTAGAGCAGGAGGAGCGCACAGCGAGACGAGAGGAGAGTCCGATGGCCGTCGATACATCCCCCCGATCCACGACCTGGACCTATGTCGACGGCGAATGGCTTTCCGGCAACCCGCCGCTGATCGGCCCGACGTCGCACGCGATGTGGCTTGGCTCGACGGTGTTCGACGGCGCCCGCTGGTTCGACGGCATCGCCCCGGACCTCGACCTCCATTGCCAGCGCGTCAATCGTTCCGCGGAGGCGCTCGGCCTGAAGCCCACCATGGCCGCCGAGGAGATCGAGGCTTTGACCTTCGAGGGCGTGAAGAAATTCGACGGCAAGACGGCTATCTACGTGAAGCCGATGTATTGGGGCGAGCATGGGTCCTGGAGCGTCGTGGCGGTCGATCCGGAATCGACCCGCTTTGCGCTGTGCCTGTTCGAGGCGCCGATGGGCAACGCCCATGCCGGTTCGGCGCTGACGCTCTCGCCTTTCCGCCGCCCGACGCTCGAATGCATGCCGACGGACGCCAAGGCCGGCTGTCTCTATCCCAACAACGCCCGCATCCTCCAGGAAGCGCGCTCGCGCGGTTTCGACAATGCGCTGGTGCGCGACATGCTCGGCAACATCGCCGAGACCGGCTCTTCCAATATCTTCATGGTCCGGGACGGCGTCGTCTTCACCCCGGCCGCCAACCGCACCTTCCTCGCCGGCATCACCCGCTCGCGCGTCATGAGCCTGTTGCGCGAAGCTGGCTTCGAGGTGATCGAAACGACGCTGACGATGACCGATTTCGAGGCTGCCGACGAGATTTTCACCACCGGCAACTATTCGAAGGTGCTGCCGGTGACCCGCCTTGACGACCGCGATCTGCAGGCCGGCCCGATCACCGCCAAGGCGCGCGATCTCTACATGGACTGGGCGCATTCGAGCGGCGACGTCTAGGAGGGTTCAAGACGGGATATTCCGGCTGACAAAGGCGGTGTGAACCGGATAGGTTGATGCTCGGCCGGAGGCGGCCGGCAGCCCGCGTCCGACAAGGGCATGGCGAACGCCTCCACTGATCCTTGCTCACCCGTTCGACAGTCGGGCGAAGGCGTTGGTAATGCGGGCGCTGACGAAGGCTTCGCCGTGACGAGGAACGGAAATGCGCGACTATCGCGATGCCAAGGCCATGGCGAAGGCCCTGCGTGAGGCCCTTGCCGACCATCAAATGACGATCGCCCACAGCGAGGCGCTTGAGATCGTCGCCCGCCAGTTCGGGCTTGCCACCTGGAACATCCTGTCGGCGAAACTCGAAGCCGCGGCAGCCGCTCGAGAGAGCGCCGAGATCGCGTTCGAGCAGGCCGTGCCGATCGTTCGGATCTTCGACGTGGCAAAGGCCCACGAATTCTATCTTGGCTTCCTGGGCTTCACGGTCGACTGGGAACACCGCTATGGCGACGATTTCCCGCTTTACACGCAGATCTCGCGAGGCGGACTGAAGCTGCATCTATCCGAGCATGCGGGAGACGCGACGCCCGGCGGCAACATGTGCGTCTACATGACGGGCATCCGCGCGTTCCACAAGGAACTCATCGCCAAGAACTACCGCTACATGCGGCCGGGTCTCGAGGATGAAGGAACGCGGCTCGAGGTGACAGTCATCGACCCGTTCAACAACCGCATCCGCTTCATGGAGCTGAAGGAGGGATAGGTCGGCCGCCTATCTGATCGGGAGGCCGCAGCGATGCCCGGCGCTAGCCGGATCGAACGGTCTCCCGACTATGAACCGCACTCCGACCTCAAGTCTCGACCGGCCGGACGACGACATCGGCGGCCGATCGCGTCGTCGGCCCATGATGAACCGCCTCGATATTGTTGCCGTCGGGATCCAGCAGAAAGGCGGCGAAGTAGCCCGGGTGATAGGGACGCTTGCCGGGTGCGCCATTGTCCGTGCCGCCATTGGCGAGACCGACATCGTAAAAGCGCTGCACCGCGTCCGGCCCGGAGGCCTGGAAGGCGATATGGACGCGGGTACGATAGTCGTCCGCCTGGTCGACGAAGAACTCGTCGAAGGCGAAAAACGCGTCGGTCTCGTGGGTTGGTCGATGGCCGAGGGCGCCAAGCACTGCCTGATAGAAGCGCTTGCTGACGGCGAGATCCTCGACGCGCAGATGTACGTGGTCAATGAGACGGCCCTGATGGAACTCCATTCTTTCCTCCTGTGCCGAGGGCGAAGTCAGTTGGCTCGTCTCCGTAAGGTAGGACAGGAATCCTCAGCGTCGACATTCGCGTCAAACGCGCACCCAGCGCCGAATGAAAGTATTTTGCGCGGCTCAGGGAATTTTTGGCACCGCATCGGTTGCCTCCCGCCAAGGCGGTGCCTATGTTCCCGCTCACTGATTTCCGTCACGAAATCTAATGCCAAGAGGAGATGCCACAATGGCTTTCGAATTGCCGAACCTTCCCTATGACTACGATGCGCTCGCGCCCTACATGTCGCGCGAGACGCTCGAATACCACCACGACAAGCATCACCTCGCCTATGTGACGAACGGCAACAAGCTCGCCGAGGAAGCCGGTCTGTCGAACCTTTCGGTGGAGGAAATCGTCAAGAAGTCCTACGGCACCAACCAGCCGCTGTTCAACAATGCCGGCCAGCACTACAACCACGTCCACTTCTGGAAGTGGATGAAGAAGGGCGGCGGCGGCACCAGCCTGCCGGGCAAGCTCGACGCGGCCATCAAGTCCGATCTCGGCGGCTACGACAAGTTCCGCGCCGACTTCATCGCCGCCGGCACCGCCCAATTCGGTTCCGGTTGGGCCTGGCTCTCGGTCAAGAACGGCAAGCTCGAAATCTCCAAGACCCCGAACGGCGAAAACCCGCTCGTGCACGGCGCCTCGCCAATCCTCGGCGTCGACGTCTGGGAGCATTCCTATTACATCGATTACCGCAATGCCCGTCCGAAATACCTCGAGGCTTTCGTCGACAATCTCATCAACTGGGATTACGTCCTCGAAATGTACGAGGCAGCGGCGAAGTAACCCTTTGGTTGTTTATGCACGAAATTCGGCCCGGCGCTTGCGTCGGGCCTTTTCGTTGTCGGTCCGCCGGCGAGACTGATATCTGCTTCGCGATCAATCACAGAGTGCCCGAAGCGAAAGATGGAACGGCATTTATCTTCCAGCCGGCGATCCACGCTTGCCGAAGCTTCTCGCCTTCGCCGCGGAAGAAGGCGCCGATCGGCTCGCAATGCTCCACCCGGTCGGCGCGGAAGTTGCGGATGTCCTGGCGCAATTCGCACCAGGCGACCATCATCGCATGCTCCGAATAGTAGATCAGCGCCAGCGGCCGCACCGTGCGTTCCGTTGTCCGCCCGAGTTCGTCGCGGTAGTCGAGCGCGAGTTTTTGCTCGTCGCGGATCGCGCGGCGGATCATGGCGAGGTCGACCGCAGGCGGCGGGGCGGCGATCGTGCCCCAGGCATGGAGCGCTTGCGAGTGGAACGCCTGGCGCAGCGGTTGGGGCACGGCGCCGGTGATCTTGCGGTTGACGCGCTGGGCTGCGGTCTTCAATTCCTCGTCGCCGGTACGCGCCAGCAGCGCCAGCGCCAGGACGATCGCTTCCGTCTCCTCGATCGAAAACATCAGCGGCGGCAGATCGAAGCCGGGCCTCAAGATATAGCCGAGACCGCGCTCCCCTTCGATCGGCACGCGCATTGCCTGCAGGGCGACGATATCGCGATAGATCGAGCGCGGCGTGACCTCTAGTTTCTCGGCAATCTGGGCGGCCGTGATCGGTTTACGGGCAAGCCGCAATATCTGGATGATCTCGAAAAGCCGCGCCGCCTTGCGCATGGCGAAAACTCCGGAAGTCCGAACGCTCCTGACAGAACCCTGTCAGTTGGGCGGAGCTATAGCACGCATCAACGGATTGAAAAATCAGCAATCCGAAACGGAACTCCCATGCAACCTCGATGAGTAACTGACATGACCTATGCTGAAAATCTCTGGCTCTTCTTCACACTTCTGTTCGGCATCATCATTGTTCCGGGCATGGACATGGTCTTCGTGCTCGCCAATGCGACAACCGGCGGCCGGACGTCCGGGTTGGCCGCGACGGCGGGCATCATGGCGGGCGGAGTGCTGCACACGCTCTATGCCGCGCTCGGCGTCAGCGTCGTGCTGCATCTGGTCCCGGAGCTCTTCAATGTGCTCCTTGTCGCCGGCGCCGCCTATATCGCCTGGATCGGCGTCGCGCTGTTGCGCAGTTCGATCACCATCGGCGGTGTCGAGGAGGGCAGGCGGCTGTCGCGCTGGGCAAGCTTCCGGCAGGGGGCACTGACGAGCCTGATGAATCCCAAGGCCTATCTCTTCATGCTCGCCGTCTATCCGCAGTTCCTGAAGCCGCAATTCGGTCCCGTCTGGTCGCAGGCCGCGGTCATGGCGCTGATGATCGCCGTGACGCAGCTTGCCGTCTATGGCGGGCTGGCGCTCGCCGCCGGCCGCGGCCGCGACCTGCTGGTCGGCAGTCCGGTAGCGACGGTTGCCATCGGCCGCGGTGCCGGCCTGCTGCTTGTCGCAATCGCCGTCTTCACCGTATGGCAGGGTTGGAGCGCCGCCCGGTGATTTGCTGTGCTCCCTTCAAGTATTAAACAAGAACAGGAACTCATGTTATTGTTCGCGCAAGTTCTGCCGCGCCTTCAGGTATAGCGCGGCGAATTGTGCTGAAATGACAAGCACATCAAGAAAATGTTACTTCCGTCGAAAAGCCAAGATGCCATCATGCCGGCGCCTTCAACAGGAAGCCGCGCGAGCGGGTTCGAACGACCGGAGAACATGATGAAGATACGAGCTCTTATGCTTGCAGCCGTCCTCGCAGGCTTGGGTGTGACCGCCGTCACCGCCGCCGGTGAACCTCAGGCGGTCCGCCAGCAACTGATGAAGAAGGTGGGCCAGGCTGCCGGCGCGCTGAGCGGGATCGCCAAGGGCGAAAAGCCTTATGATGCCGAAATCGTCAAAGCGTCGCTGTCGACGATCAGCGAGACGGTGAAAGTCTTCCCGAATCATTTCCCGGCCGGCTCCGAGACCGGTATGGAAACGGAGGCGAGCCCGAAGATCTGGCAGAACATGGATGACTTCAAGGCGAAGGCCGCCAAGCTCGGTGGCGATGCCGAGAAGATTCTTGCCGAGCTGCCCGCCGACCAGGCCGGCGTCGGCGCCGCACTCGGCGTCCTCGGCAAGGATTGCGCCAGCTGTCATGAGAGCTATCGTCTGAAGAAAGAGTAGCGGACGCCACTGCTTGGTCAGTTCAATGCGCCGGTCTACCCGGCGCATTTATTTCTGTGTTGAAGACGAAGGAGAGATGATGAGGGGGCACGCGGGGCGGCTTTTGTCCGGTCTGGTTCTACTTGCAGCGGTCGGCGCCGGCGCCTTCTGGTGGCTGACGAAGCCCGCCCCCTGGGATGCCGCCCATTGGGAGGGCCTGGGCGAGCCGGATCTCGCCAATGGCGAGCGGGTCTTCTGGGCGGGCGGCTGCACCAGCTGCCATGCAGCACCCCGTGCCGAGGACGATGCTCGACTGGTGCTGTCGGGGGGGCGGCCGCTGAAGAGCCCGTTCGGGACCTTCTACCCCCCGAATATCTCGCCGGACGAGACGGCCGGAATCGGCGGCTGGACGCTGGCAGAATTCGGCAACGCCATGACCCGCGGGGTCGGAAAGAATGGCGAGCATCTCTATCCTTCCTTTCCCTACGGCTCCTATGCGCGGATGACTGCCAAGGACATCAACGACCTCTACGGCTATATGCGGACCCTGCCGAAGAGCGCCAATGTGGCGCCGCCGCATGATCTGCCTTTCCCCTACAATATCCGCCTGGCGCTCGGCGGTTGGAAATTGATGTATCTCACTGACGAGCCGCGGGTTCAGGTCGACAGCGCCGACCCGAAGCTCGCCCGCGGACAGTATCTCGTGGAAGGCCCGGGCCATTGCGGCGAGTGTCACACGCCGCGCGACGCACTCGGCGGCTTCGAAGCGGGCCGCTGGCTAGCCGGCGCCCCGAACCCGGAAGGCGAGGGTCGGATTCCCGACATCACCCCGGGCTCCAGGAGCATCGGCAGCTGGAGCGCATCGGACATCGCCTCCTATCTGGAGACGGGTTTCACGCCCGAATTCGATTCAGTCGGCGGTTCTATGGTCGAGGTGCAGAAGAACATGGCAAAGCTTCCGGCCTCCGAGCGCGAGGCGATTGCCGCCTACCTGAAGGCGCTGCCCCCGTCATAGGCTATCGCCTCCTTCGCTCAGCCTAGCTTCTGCATATAGCGCATGCCGGTCACCGGCCGCGGCACGAAGCGCTCCGACTCGTAGAAACGATGCGCCTGGAAATTGCCGGTTGCAGCGCTGACGGCAAGGTAATCGCAGCCGGCCATCTTCGCCTGTTCCCGCGCCTTGGCGACGAGATGGCGGCCGATGCCTGTGCCGCGATGGCCGGGGCGCACGAAGAGGTGATGCAGCTCCATGCCACGCGCGCCTTCGGCTGCCCGGTATTGGGGAACGAGAATTGCGTAGCCGATCAGCTGGCCGCCGGCCTCGGCGACAAGGGCGGTGATCCAGGGGGTGCGGCCGAAGAGGTCGCGTTCGAGCTGCTCCGAGGTAAGCGGGGCGGCATCGCCGTGATGGGCGGAAAGCTCCGCGATCATCTCACGCAGTTCGGCGAGGTCGCGCAACTTGGCGCAGCGGATCGTCACCATCGGAGCGCGGACCGACGGAATAGGATGAAGGGAGGGGGTGGCAGTCTGCAGCATTCTCGGCTCCTATGGGTTTCCCGCCATCAGGTGCCGTGAAAAACAAAAGCCGCCTGATGGCGGCCTTGTTGAAAATGATCAGCAGGCCGCTCCTATCGGAACAGCCAAAAATACGCGCGGCAGATGGGTGCGTTTTTGATCATGCGCGTAGATTGTTCATTTCCGCGAATTTGTCAACGGGGATACTTGGTACAAACATGCCTCAGTGCTCGCTGTCGCACAGCGAATGGTCGGCAAGGGCCCGGATGACATAGCAGTCGCCGATCGTGTGATCGCCGTGGCAGGCGACGATCCGCTCCAGTTCCTGCTCGAGCTTAGTGAGGCGGGCGATCTTCTCCCGCACCGAAGCGAGATGTTCGTTGGCAATGCGGTCCGCCTCGCCGCAGGGCCGTTCCGGATGTTCGCTGAGCGCCAGCAATTCCCGGATCGCTTCGATCGAAAGCCCGAGATCGCGCGCGTGACGGATGAAGGCAAGCCGCTCGAGCTGGCGCCGCTCGTAGCGCCGCTGGTTGCCCTCCGAACGTTCCGGCGCCGCGATGAGACCCATTTGCTCGTAATAGCGGATCGTCGGAATTTTCACGCCGGTCCGCCGGGAGAGGTCTCCGATCGAGTACATAGGCGCGCTCCATAGCTATAGTCTCTGGAGCTATATAGATACCGCTCCCTCAGGGCACAAGGCCGCCACATTCCCTGCCTAGCGAGTCAGAGCGTCGCATGGACGAATTAATATTCGAGATCAGTAATTTAACCTCAGCGGCTGCTCGCTCGCCAAAAGGAGGAAAGACATGTCCCTGCTCATCAATCGCCGCAACATGCTGATCGGCACCGCAATGCTTTATCCGGCACTGGCGCTTGCCGGTGCGGCGCGTGCCGCCACTGCGACCGGTGACGATGTGACGAAACTGCTCGCGGAGCTCGAAAAGCGGACCGGCGGGCGCCTCGGCGTGGCCGTGCTCGATACCGAAACCAACATCTCCTTCGGTCACCGTGAGACCGAGCGCTTCGCCATGTGCTCGACCTTCAAGGCGCTCGCCGCCGCATGCGTGCTCGCGCGCGTCGATCGGGGCGAAGAAAAACTCGACCGGCGGATCACCTTCGGCAAGGATGTCCTGCTGCCCCATTCGCCGGTCGCCGAAAAGCATGTCGGCGGCAATGGCATGACGGTCGCCGAACTCTGCGACGCCGCGGTCACCATCAGCGATAATGCGGCCGCCAACCTGATGCTCGAAAGCTTCGGCGGCCCGGCCGGGCTGACCTCCTGGCTGCGGTCGATCGGCGACGGGACGACGCGCCTCGACCGAACCGAGCCGGATCTCAACGAAGCCAAATTCGGCGATCCGCGCGATACAACGACGCCGGTCGCGATGCTCGAGACCATCGGAAAGCTTGCCTTCGGATCGGTCCTGGCGGAGAGCTCGCGTCGACAACTCGTCGAATGGATGGTCGCCAACACGACCGGCGACGCGCGGCTTCGTGCCGGACTGCCGAAGGATTGGCAGATCGGTGACAAGACCGGCACGAGTTCGACCGGCGCAGTCTCCGATATCGGCTTTGCGGTGCCCAAGGGGCGCGGCCCGATCCTCATCACCGTCTATACCGGCGAAGCGAAGGTGGAGCCGGCAGAGCTCAATCCGTTGTTCGCCGAAGTCGGCAAAATTGTCGCCGGCATGGTCTGAGCGCTTCAGCAGGCGGGCCGCCGATGACCATCAGGGCAGCGTATAGGCGATCACATAGTCGCCCGGCTTGGTCCCGACCGAGCCGTGCCCGCCTGCGACCATCAGCAGATACTGCTTGTCGCCGACCATATAGGTCATCGGCGTCGCCTGGCCGCCGGCCGGCAGCCGCGCCTCCCAGAGCTGGTCGCCGGTGGTGACGTCATAGGCTCTCAGGAAATTGTCGACCGTGGCGCCGAGAAAGGCGACGCCGCCCTTGGTGATGATCGGTCCGCCGATGCCCGGCACGCCGAGCCTGAAGGGAAGCGGCAGCGGCGTCATGTCGTAGACCGTGCCGTTCTTGTGCTTGTAGGCGATCTTGCCGGTCCGGAGGTCGGCACCCGCGACATAGCCCCAGGGCGGCGCCTGGCAGGGAATCCGCAAGGGACCGAGGAACGGACCCATATAGACGCCGTAGGGTGCTCCCTCGTTGCGGTTCAGCCCTTGCTCGCTGCCCTTTTCGCCTTCGCCCTTCGGCGGGATTTCCTCGCGCGGCACGAGCCGCGAGGTGAAGGCGAGATAGGTTGGCATTCCGAACATCACCTGGCGCTCCGGGTCGACGGCGACCGAGCCCCAGTTGAAGGTGCCGAAATTGCCCGGATAGACGAGCGTTCCTTCGAGCGAGGGGGGCGTGTAGCGGCCCTCGTATTTCAACGAGAGGAACTCGATCCGGCAGGCGAGCTGGTCGAACATGGTAATTCCCCACATGTCGCGCTCCTGAAGCGGCGGCGGCATAAAGGTGAGTCCGGAGACCGGCTGGGTCGGCGCGGTGAAATCCTCCGCGATCGCGCCGCCGGGGGCGGGCACCTCCTCCACCGGAATGATCGGTTCTCCGCTGCGCCGGTCGAGCACATAGATGTCGCCCTGCTTGGTCGGCCCGACAAGCGCCGGCACGACGCTCCCGTCTTCCCTGGTGATGTCGAGGAGGGCCGGTTGCGCCGGCACGTCCATGTCCCAGAGGTCGTGATGCACCGTCTGCCTGACCCAGCGCACCGCGCCCGTGTTGATGTCCAGCGCGACGATCGAGGACGAGTATTTCTCCACATGCTCGCTCCGCCCCATGCCGAGTTGATCGGGAACCTGATTGCCGAGCGGGACATAGATCAGCCCGAGAGCCTCGTCGACGGAGGAGACCGACCAGCTGTTCGGCGAATTGGTCGTGTAGAACTGGCCGGGCGGCAGCGGCGCCGTCTGATCGGGGTTGCCGCTGTCCCAGTTCCAGATAAGCGCCCCGGTCTTGATGTCGAAGGCGCGGATGACGCCGGACTGTTCCTGGGTCGAGTAATTGTCGTTGACGGCGCCGCCGACGATAAGCTTGCCGGCGACGGCGACCGGGGGCGATGTCGAATAGTAATAGCCGGCGGGATTGTAGCGCATGCCCTGTTCGAGGTGCAGAACGCCCTGGTCGGCAAAACCGGTGCAGACCGTGCCGTTCGCGGCATCGAGCGCGATCAGGCGGGCGTCCGATGTCGGCAGATATACGCGTTCGGCACAGGCGCTGCCGGCGGCCGCCGCCGGATCGGCCCAATAGGTGACGCCGCGGCAGGTCTGGTGCTGGCGGTCCGGGTTCAGACCCGAGTTCGAATCATATTTCCATTTCTGCCGGCCGGTCGCAGCATCGACCGCGATCGCCCAATTATGCGGCGTGCAGAGATAGAGCGTGTCCTTCACCTTCAGCGGCGTCACCTGATAGGTGGTCTCGCCGATATCCTCCGGCAGCTTGACGTCTCCTGTCTGGTACTGCCACGCGACCTTCAGAGTCGCGACGTTCTCCCGGTGGATCTGGGCGAGCGGCGAATAGCGCTGGCCGAACAGCGTGCGGCCGTAGTGATGCCACTCGCCGGCCGGCACATTGCCGCCGAGGTTGGGGTTGCCCGCCGCGACGTCAGCCGGCAGGTCGCCGCGAATGTCATGGACGTCCTGCGTCATCGAATAGAGCGCGACGCCGATCGCGACGAGGCTGGCGAGCGCAAGTGGCCAGGCGGCTGCGCTGTAGTGTTCGCCCGACGGGCTGATGAAACCGAGCGGCCGCCGGATCCATGGCGTAAGCAGCCAGAGGCCCAGCAGGATGATCACACCGCCGCGCGGACCAAGCTGCCACCAGTCAAGCCCGACCTCCCAGACGGCCCAGGTAAGCGAGCCGAGGACCATCAGCGTATAGACCCAGATCGCCGCCGCGCTCTTGCGGTAGAGCAGCAATGCGGTGAGCAGGAACGCCAAGCCGGTGATGATGTAGTATGGACTGCCGCCGAGCAGGACGAGCCTTGTCCCTCCCGCACCGAGCACGAGACCTATCAGTGCGAAGAAAAGGGCGGTCAGGACAATCGGCATGAATTCGAACTCCCAAATTGAAGAACGATACGGCGGCACCTTCGGCCCGCCGGGCCGCACGGAACGGCAGACGAAGAACGAGCGCGGATTTCGCGACAATTCTCCCTCGCAAATTGTGCGCCTCATCCACAGCATCATTTGTGAAGGTAACGCGACGCAGGTGCCTTTCAATGTTGCCGCCTTCGGCGCAAGCGCCTTTGCATACGCCAGGCGTCGCGGCAGGACTTTGATTCCCCGGGAGTATTTCAAATTGGCGGCCCATTGGGCCGCGGAGGCCGAGGCGGGGCTGCGGCTTGTCAGGTGCCGCAGAAGGTTTGCAGCACTTCTTCGCCAGGTTGCGGCGGCTCGGCAAAGGCGGCATGTGCCGGCTGATCATCGTAAGGTTTGGAGGTCACCTCGAGAATCGCTTCGAAAAGCGAGAAATCCGCATGTTCGGTCGCCGCTTCGATCGCCTGCTCGATGCGGTGGTTGCGCGGAATGAAGGCCGGATTGACGGCGCGCATCGCTGCCGCTCTTTCGACCGGCCCGGGAGCTTCGCGCTCGAGACGGCGGCGCCAGTCCCCAAGCCATGGCGACAGTGCCTCGGGCGCCTGGAAGAGCTTGGCAAGCTCGGCATCGGCGCCTGCGTCTTCCGCCGACGCAGCGAGCCTTCTGAAGGTGAGGGTGAAATCCGCGCCCCCTTTGTGCATCAGCGCCAGCAAAGCCTGCACCAGCTCCAGGTCACCCTCTTCCGCCGTCGAGAGCCCGATCTTGCGGCGCATGCCGTCGAGCCATTGGTTCTGGAAGATAGCGCCATACTCGCCGAGGGCGTCATTGGCGAGGTTCACCGCCACGTCTGCCGTCGGATCGAAGAGCGTCACGAGTGTTTCGGCGAGCCGGGCGAGATTCCACTGGCCGATGGCCGGCTGGTTGGCATAGGCGTAGCGGCCGAACTGGTCGATTGAACTGAAGACCTTTTTCGGATCGTAGGCATCCATGAAGGCGCAGGGACCGAAGTCGATCGTTTCGCCGGAAATCGTCATGTTGTCGGTGTTCATCACGCCGTGAATGAAGCCGATGTGCAGCCAGCGCGCGATCAACGCTGCCTGCCGCTCCGAGACTGCCCTGAGAAGGCCCAGATAAGGGTTCTCGTCTGCCTTCAGTTCGGGGTAGTGGCGGTCGATCACGTAGTCGGCCAGTGCCTTGACCGAGTCCATGTCGCCGCGTGCGGCGAAGAACTGGAACGTACCGACCCGGATATGGCTCGCCGCCACCCGGGTAAAGACGGCGCCGGGGAGGATCTGCTCGCGATAGACCGGCTGGCCGGTCACCGTCGCGGCAAGCGCGCGGGTGGTCGGCACGCCGAGCGCATGCATCGCCTCGCTGACGATATATTCGCGCAGCACAGGCCCGAGCGCTGCCCGGCCGTCGCCGCGGCGCGAATATGGGGTCTGGCCGGGTCCCTTGAGCTGGATGTCGCGGCGTTTTCCATCACGGTCGACGACTTCGCCCAGCAGGATGGCGCGGCCGTCGCCGAGTTGCGGGACGAAGGTGCCGAACTGGTGCCCGGCATAGGCCATGGCGAGCGGCTCCGCGCCCGCCGGGACCATGCTGCCGGAGAAGATCGCGGCGCCGTCGCGCTCGAGCGCTTCGAGATCGAGACACAGCTCTTCCGCGAGCGGCCGATTGAACTTGATCAGCCAGGGCTCGGCAACAGGTGTCGGCTCGACCCGGGCGTAGAAATTCCCAGGCAGTCGCGCATAGCTGTTGTCGAAGGGAAACGGGGCTGTCGCCGAGCCCGGTTGCGGCGGTATGGAATTCATCACACTCCAGCGGCCCTGCCTAGCAAATACCGGCCGCCCTTTCCCGACAAGTCTACACGAGCGATCCGGTTTTCGCGAGCGTCGGGAATACTGGGAGCTCCTGCTGCCACTACGGCGGAAGGAGCTCTTCCGGTGGTCAAGCGCTCAGTGCGGTCGCGGGCAGGCAGACCTCGCAGATCGCCGCGATGTGGCGATGGTCGGTGCCGCAGCAGCCGCCCAGCACACGCAAATGCGGCATGCGGCCTGTGAGCGAACGATAGCGCCGGGCGAGATCGCCGATGTCTCCTATGTCCAAGGTCTCGCTTTCGTCGAGTTCGGCATGGCTCTTGGTCGAGGCGTTGGCGCGAATGCCGCCGATCCGCCGCACCCATGGCTGGCGCTGATCGAGGCTGCTTTCGAAATGGCTCGGATGGGCGCAATTGACCATGTAGTAATGCGGATAGCCTTCCGTCTCTGCGTCCACCGTTTCGACGGCTTCCTGGAGAGAGCCGCCCGTTACCAGCCGACCGTCGGTCTCGACGGTGAAGGAGATGGCGCAGGGCATGCCGTGTTTCCTGGCCGCTCTTGCGACGCCGATCGCCTCGTCGACATTCGTCATGGTCACCGCCGATACTATGTCGGCTTCGCTGCCGGCAAAGGCCGCGACCTGGGCGCTGTGATATTCCTCAGCTTCCTTCGCATTCATCAGGCCGGCCTTGTAGCCGTCGCCGCGCGGACCGATAACGCCGTTGAACACGATCGGGACCTGCGGCCGCTCGTACTGCGCCCGCAGTTCGGCAAGCAGGTGGGCGGCGTCCTGGTTGACCTGCCTGAGCGCCTCGGCGTCGTAGCCAAGTTTCGCGCCCCAGTCGGCATTGGCGCGCCACGTAGCCGTGTCGAGCACGAAACCGGTGTCGTGGAGCCGCGCGATCTCGAGATAGCGCGTGTAATAGCGCAACAGCTGCCGGCGGCCCTCCGGGGTCGACAGCAGGACGAAAGAGGCGAAGTGCGGCAGCTCGGCTCCTTCATGAAAGATCAGCGCCGTCTCCATGCCGCCGTCGCTGAGGAATGTGCCACCCCTTAAAAGCGGCAGGTCATGTCGATACTTGGCGATTTCGTATTGCATCGTTCCCTCCCTTTTGCGGACGCTCCGGCGCGAGGTCTGAGGAATTTCTGCCGTTTTATCATCTGCTAAACTAGCCGGCTTGCGGTACACTATGACCCAATAAGCCGCATAGCGATGTTACATCAGGAACTTGCCGTAAGACTCGAAGCGACAGGCGAATGGCTCGCCGTCCTTTCCAGAGAGAAAACTTTACCGGCGGTACAGGAGTGCACCATGCGAAAGGGCGAGGAAACGCGTGCCAAGATCCTGGATGCTGCCGAAGCCGCAGTGCTGGCAAAGGGTTTCGGTGGCACCTCGATCGACGAACTGATCGTCGAGACAGGCATCACCAAGAGCGGGTTCTTCTATCATTTTCGCGACAAGAACGAGCTCGCCAAGGCGCTGCTCGAGCGCTACATCGACAATGACGAGCGCATCTACGACGAGATTTTCGGCCGGGCGCGCGAACTTGCCGACGACCCGCTGCAGGCGTTCCTGATCGGATTGAAGCTGCTTGCAGAATTGCTCTCCGACTTGCCGAACGGCCATCCGGGCTGCCTGGTCGCCACGATGTGCACCCAGGAGCGCGCCTTCGACCGCGAGATCCAGGAGATGAACCGCCAGGCGGCGCTGATGTGGCGCCGGCGCTTCGCCGCCATGTTCCGGGACATCATGCAGGTCTATCGGCCGCGGGAAGCGCTGGATGCGGATCAGCTCGCCGACATGGTCTCGACCGTCCTCGAAGGCGGTATCGTACTCTCAAAAGCCTTGAAGGAGCCGAAAAGCCTGCCCGACCAGCTCCTTGTCTTCCGCAGTTTCGTGCGCTTGCTGTTCCAGCCCGCCGCTTAAGGCCGCGGGGCGGGTCACGCGCCTTCATCCTCGAGAACCGCGGCGAGTTCCGCCAGCTTGCATACGGTGTTGAGGTTGCGTGCCGTACCCGATTTTAGCGCCGGCAGTTTGAGCTTCGACCGACCCGATCCATTCGGATAGTGGATATAGATCTCCCGCCCGTCGATCTTCACTTCTTCTCCGTCCGGTGCGACGAGCTTGTCGAACGCGTCCGCGGCGGGTGCTTCCGGCAGGAATGTGACGAGCAGGAAATTCGGCTTCGCGTCTGGAAACGGCGCCTTTGCGACAATCGCCTCCAGGTCACGGCGGCTGCGCAGAATGACGCCCGGCGTCTTGCCCATCTTTACCGTCAGCGCTTCCTCGAGTCTCGTTTGAACCTCGCCTTCGGCAAGCTCGGAGCGGAAGAGCACGTTGCCGCTCTGGATGTAGGTCTTGACATCGGCAAAGCCGAGGCCCTCGCAGAGGGCCTTCAGCTCCGCCATGGGAAGCGTAGCGGTGCCGCCGACATTGACCGCCCTCAGCAGTGCGACATAGACCGGCACAGGCGGTCCTCCTACATCCTGCCGGCGACCTTGATGGCGAAAGCGTATTCGAACGCGATTTCCTCCAGCCGCTGAAAACGGCCCGAGGCGCCGCCATGCCCGGCATCCATGTTGGTCTTCAACAGGATCGGCTCGCTGCCGGTCGTCTTCTCGCGGAGCCTGGCGACCCATTTCGCCGGCTCCCAATAGGTGACGCGCGGATCGGTCAGGCCGCCGAGCGCCAGGATTGCCGGGTAAGGCTTAGCTTCCACATTGTCGTAGGGCGAGTAGCCGGCAATGATGTTGTAGAACTCGGCGCTCTCGATCGGATTGCCCCACTCCGGCCATTCCGGCGGCGTCAGCGGCAGCGTGTCGTCCAGCATGGTATTCAGGACGTCGACGAAGGGGACTGCCGCGATGATGCCCCGGAATTTCTCTGGTGCCATATTGGCGATTGCGCCCATCAGCATGCCGCCCGCCGAGCCGCCCTCGGCGACGATGTTTGCGTAGGATGTGAACTTCTGCTGATTCAGATGGTTAGCCGCGGCGATGAAGTCCTTGAAAGTGTTGGACTTCTTCGCCATTTTTCCGTCTTCGTACCATTGAAAGCCCTTGTCCTTGCCGCCGCGGATATGGGCAATGGCATAGACGAAGCCGCGGTCGACGAGCGACAGGCAATTGGTGTTGAAGCCGGCCGGGATGGTGATGCCGTAAGCACCATAACCGTAGAGCAGGCACGGCGCCGAACCGTCGAGCGGTGTGTCCTTGCGATAGAGGAGCGTCAGCGGAACCGACGCACCATCCTCAGCCGGGGCGAAGACGCGGCGGGTGACGTAATCGTCCGGATCGTGGCCGGAGGGCACTTCCTGGGTCTTCAGGAGCGTGCGCTCGCGCGTCGCCATGTTGTAGTCGAAGAGCTGCGAGGGCGTCGTCATCGACGAATAGGAGAAGCGGATGACGTCGGTGTCGTATTCGGCCGCCCCCGAGAGCCCCAATGAATAGGCTTCCTCGGCAAAGGCGATCGCATGTTCTTCACCTGTCTTCCGGTCGCGGATGACGATCTCCGGCAGCCCCTCGCGGCGCTGCAGCCAAACGAGGTGACGGGCATAGGCCATGTGGCTGAGGATCAGCGTACCCGGGCGGTGCGCCACCACCTCACGCCAGTTTTCCTTCTGCGGCGCTTCCGCCGGCGCTTCCATGATCTTGAAATCCTTGGCGCCGTCGGCATTGGTGAGAATGTAGAAGACCTCGCCGCCCTCGGTCATGGAATATTCGAGACCGATGACGCGTTTCGCCACGATCTGCGGCTCGGCCGTCAGGTTCTTGGTCGAAAGCAGCCGGTACTCGCTCGTCTCATGATCATGGATGTCGATATAGATGAAGTCGTCGAGCAGCGATCCTCCGACAGACATGAAGAAGCCGGGGTCCGTTTCCTCGTAGACGAGCCGATCCTCGGACTGCGGCGTGCCGACGACGTGGTGGTAGATTCGCGACGGCCGGTGGTTCTCGTCAAGCACGGTGTAGAAGAAGCTCTGGCCGTCCGGTGCCCAGGCACCGCCGCCGCCGGTATTCTCGACTACGTCGGCCAGGTCCTCGCCGCTCGAAAGATCGCGCACCTTCAGCGTGAAATATTCCGATCCCTTGTCGTCGTAACCCCAGATGCCGCGGGCATGATCGCTCGAATGGTCGAGGCCGGCGATGCGGAAGTAAGCCTTGCCCTCAGCTTCCTTGTCGCCGTCGAGCAGCACCTGGCGGATCGTCTCGTCGCCCGCCGCTCCGTCGCGCGGGATGCGAAAATAGCGCGGATGCTCGCCGCCCTTCACATAGAACGTGCCATAGGCAAAGGCGCCGTCCTTCATCGGTACGGAGGAATCGTCCTCCTTGATGCGGCCGCGCATTTCGGCAAACAGCGCCTTCTGCAGATCCTTGGTGTCCGCCATCGCGGCGTTCATGTAGTCATTTTCCGCCTCGAGGTGCCGGCGAATTTCCGGATCGAGGGTCGACGGGTTCTTGAACATAGCCTGCCAGTTGTCGGCCCTCAGCCAGGCGTAGTCATCGGTCCGGCTGATGCCGTGGCGCGTATCCGTGAGCGGCTTCTTACGAGCGACGGGCGCGGCGGGCAGGTTTCTGAAAACGGACAAGGGTCTCTCCGGGATCTCTTCGGTGGGAGATCATGAGATAGAGAGCGCCCGGGCGGCGATCAAGCGGAAAGCGCCACCGGGCGCCGGCGGACAGAGCGACGGATTGCCAGCTAAGCTCAGGCTGCCGAAGCCGCGAGATTGAGGCCGATGCCCCACGGATCGGTGAGACGATGGATGCCGCCTTCCTCGCGCACGGGGATCTGGAGCTCGTCGAGCTTGCGAATTGCCGTCGCGAGCCTGTCGGTGTCCCGAAAGCGGAGCGTGTAGTCTGAGAGACCGGTCATCTTGGCCTGGCGTTTCGCCGCTCCTCGCGAATTCCAGATATTCGCGGCCACGTGATGATGATATTTGCCAGTAGCGAAAAAGCTTGCTCCCGGATAGCGCGCCATCAGATCGAGGCCGAGGACGTCGCGGAAGAAGGCATCCGCCTGCGGAATGTCGGAGACCTGCAGATGAATGTGGCCGATCACGGTGCCGTCGGCAAGGCCGCTCCAAGCTTCCTCCGGCGTCTCGTCATAGAGCGACTGCAGGTCGAGCGGCAAGGTGTTCATCGCCACTGTACCGTCCACCTCGTAGCGCCATTCGCTGCGCGCCCGATCGCGATAAACCTCGATGCCGTTGCCCTCCGGGTCGGCGAGATAGATCGCTTCGCTGACGAGGTGGTCGGAGGCGCCCTGGAGGCGAACGCCGTTGTTCGCCGCGTGGGCAAGCCAGCGTCCCAGCTCCCGGCGATCGGGCACCAGGAACGCCGTGTGGAACAGACCGGGCGCGCTGCGCGGTGCCCTTGTCGCTTGCGCATCGGTTGTCAGCGTCAACAGAGGCCTTCCGGCGACCCCGAGCCTCTCGCCGCTGGCGCTCGCTTCGATCGAAGCGAGACCGAGCACTTTTTGATACCAGCTCGACACCATTGGCAGGTCCTGAACGACGAGATGCGCCCGGTCGACATAGGCGGGCATCGCCACCGCGTGATCGGCGGGAAGGTTGGTCACGAGCTGCGATTTCATGGTCTTTTCCTTGAGCTACGCCTTTCGGGAGGCGCTCCGCGCTGCCGGGGCGCCGGAACCGTAGCCCAATATGAGCACGTGAAGGCGTTCGGGAAAGCCATTATATTACTTGATGTTGTGTTCGACGAACGTTGACGGTCGCGGCTGTCGCGCTACCTCATCATAGATGGTGCGAGCGCGGAAGCGGTGCCGATTGATCTCGATCATGGTCGGAGTCGCCGCCTCCGCTCAATTTCGATCTGCAGGGCGGGAAAAGGCGGAAGAAAGTTACGCCGGAGTGCCGCCCTCGGATCCGAAGAATCGCCCGATTTCCAGCCGGCGACCGGAACGCAACAGAAGGAGCGTATCTGTATGTACAGGAAGATTATCGTCCCGATCGCGATGGATCAGCTCGAACACGGTGAATCCGTTCTCGGCATCGCCGAAAAGCTGATCGATGAGGGTGGAGAGATCATCCTCCTCAACGTCGTCGAGGACCTCAACGCCTACGCTCAAGGCTACATGATCGTCGATTTCCCGCTCGAGATGATCGAGGAATCGCGCAAGCATGCGGTCAAGACGCTCGAGGCGCTGAAGACCAAGCATGGCATCAAGGGACGGATCGAGATCCGCACCGGCGGGGCGGCCGGCACCATCAATGCGCTCGCCAAGGAAGAGAACGCGGACCTGGTGATCATTGCGTCGCACCGTCCGGGGCTGATCGACTATTTCATCGGATCGACCGCCAGCCGCGTCGTCAGCCACTGCCCCTGCGCCGTTCTCGTCGACCGCTAATCAACAAGAAGAATGCGGTGCGGCCATGCCGCGCCGCGACCCAAGGGAGCCCCATGATGGACAAATACGCGCTTGATGATTTCCGCGACAAGCTTCTGCGCCGCAAGGACGAGCTCTACGGCCGTCTGGTGAAGATCGAGGAAGATCTGGACCAGCCGATGAATGCCGACGTGCCGGATCGCGTCACAGAACGGGAAAACGATGAAGTGCTCGAAGGGCTGGGGCTCGCCGGCCAGGGCGAGATCCGCGCCATCGATGCGGCGCTCGACCGGATCGCGGCCGGAACCTACGGAATCTGCACCCGCTGCGGAGACCCGATTTCTCAGGAGAGATTGCATGCGGTGCCCCACGCTCCGCTCTGCCAGACTTGCGCCGCCGAAGTCGCCTCGCGCACGCGATGAGGGCGGCGCATTGCCGCCGCCCGAGCGGGCTTTGATACTCCCGCGCCCCCGGACCTACCCAACGAACAGGGCGCGCCGTGGCCTCGGCGCGGATCCAATCCAACATGCAGTGTCGCGATCAGCCTTGCCACGCGACGCGGTCGCGGGGCGCCTTTCGACTGTTGTAATGCGTTGCGGAATTTGATCCTTTCGCCCCAAACAGGCGCTTTGCCGTCAAAGAACTCTGTGGCACGATAAATCGATCCGTCGGAAGGGGCCACGGTGTTGGGGCGAGTCTGTTCGACCAGATCACTGCGGTTCGGGGACACGGTGCCGATGTCGGAATCGATGCGGGATCTGGAGGGGCCGCGTGGATATCAGCGAGTTTAAATGGACCTATGACCGGTCGGAGCTGATTGCCGACGGAATTGTTCACGGCATCGGCCTTTGTGCCGCGCTCGTCGGCGTCACAGCCCTCATATTCTATGCGACGGTCTGGAGCACCTCAGGACAGCTTGCCGCTGCGTGGATCTACGGTGCGGGCCTGATCCTCACCCTGTCGGTGTCGTTTCTTTACAATCTCTATCCCATTTGCCGGACGAAGTGGTTGCTGCGCCGCCTGGACCATTCGGCCATTTTCGTGCTGATCGCCGCAACCTATACGCCCTTTCTCCAGCGCGGTTGGGATGATCCGTTCCTGTTTTGGATGCTCATCGGCATATGGGCCGTCGCACTTCTCGGCATCTCGATCAAATGCCTGCTGCCGGGACGGTTCGATCGGCTGGCGATCTTTCTCTATCTCGCCATGGGCTGGGGCGGCGTTCTTGCCGCCAAGTCGCTTTTCGCAGCCCTCACTGCGACGACGCTGGTTCTGGTCCTAATTGGCGGCATCATCTATTCGATCGGTATCATCTTCCATGTCTGGGAGCGGCTTCGGTTCCAGAACGCCATCTGGCACGGCTTCGTGGTCGCCGGATCGGCCGTTCACTATTCCGCCGTCCTCAACTGCATCAGCGCTTCAGCCGTCGCCTGACGCGGCAGGACTCACTCCGGAGGCCGGCAATCGTCCGAGGGACGCAATGCCGACGCCATCCGCGAGATGACGCCATCGAAGCTTGTCAGCTTCGATTTGCGATATTGCAGCCGGAAATAGGCGGCGCTGCCGTCGCAGAGCGCGATCGCCCGTGTGTAAAAGACCTCTCGGCCTCGAGCGCCGGAGAAGCTCGCCCAGGCGGGCGTGACGCGCGAGTAGAGGATTCTCCAATCGTCGTCTTTCTCGTAGCCGATCCGGTCGGTGACGTCGGTCTCGAAATCGCCGGCCGGCGGGTGCGTGCCGAACACGATCAGCGTCGCGCCATTGTCGTCGGCATGAAAACTCGCGCCGTCGTTGTTGTCGGCCTGCTGGTGCATCTCGAAACCCGGCGGAATCTCCACCGTGTAGCCAAAACGGGGGTTGGAATAGGGATGCCAATCGTCCTGCGCGGCAGCGGGCAGGGCGGGCCCAAAGAGGAGAGCGAATGCATATATGACGCGGCGCATGCGCAGAGCATTCCTTCGGTTATTTACCTGCCGCTTTGCCTTCTGCACGTGTCATTAAATCGTAGCCGATTTAGGACAAAACATGCAGCATTTCAAAATCCTATAGCGACATTTGCGCGCTTTTCGCTGGGCGCGTAAAGGGCTCTTGCGGGTCGGAGGCAGCCGCATTGGCCTTCCCCGGCCGCTCCGGATTGCCACGTATTCGATAGTCCCGCCGCCACTCCTTATCTGTTCCCCGCGGAACATGACCACGCAGCCCCTGTGGGAACAGTGAACCGCAGCCGCGTGCTGTCGGCCGGCGTAGATGCGCGGTGCTTGGCAGAGGCTTTGCTGCCTTTGCACAGTATAACCGTCCACTTGACTGAGCTTCCAACCGATTTCTCTTGAGACGAGCCAGCCCTTCTTCTATGTCCGGTATCAATTGACCAGATGATCAACGGCGAAGGAGCACGCCAAGCGATGGAAGTCACGGCACTGACATTTCTGGCGCTCGGCCTTCCCTTCGCTGCGGCCCTTGTCGCACCCGGCCTGACCAGGCTCCTCGGGCACAATGCCGCCTGGGTCCTGGCCCTTGCTCCCGCGGCAATCTTTTTGCATTTCCTGCGCTTCCTTCCGGATGTCGCGAGCGGCGAAATCGTGACAGGCGGCTATGCGTGGATACCGTCTTTCAATGTCAGCTTTTCCTGGCTGATCGACGGTTTGTCGCTGACCTTCATGCTGCTGATTTCCGGTATCGGAGCGCTCATCGTTCTCTATTCGGGCGGCTATTTGAAAGGGCACCCGCAACAGGGCCGTTTCTTCGCCTTCATCCTCCTGTTCATGGGATCGATGCAGGGGCTCGTCGTCTCCGACAGTTTCCTGATGCTGTTCGTCTTCTGGGAATTGACGTCGATTACCTCCTTCCTGCTGATCGGCTTCGACCACGCCCGCGAGGCCACGCGCCGCGCCGCGCTGCAGGCGCTGGTCGTCACCGGCGGAGGCGGTCTTCTGCTGCTCGCCGGGCTGCTGATCCTTTGGAACGTCAGCGGCGTTACGCAGCTTTCGCTGCTGCTTTCCTTCGGCTCCGAGGTGAAGGAGAGCCCCTTTTATCTCGCTGCACTGCTGTTGGTCCTCGGCGGTGCCTTCACCAAATCGGCCCAGTTTCCATTTCACTTCTGGCTGCCGAATGCGATGGAGGCGCCGACACCGGTTTCCGCCTATTTGCATTCGGCGACGATGGTGAAGGCAGGCGTCTATCTGTTGATGCGTCTCAATCCAGTCCTCGGCGGAACACCGGAATGGCAGCTCCTTCTGCCGCTCTTCGGTGTGACGACGCTGGTGATCGGCGCGGCGCTCGCGGTGCGCCAGGCCGATATGAAGCTGATGCTGGCCTATACCACGGTGGCCTCGCTCGGTCTGCTGGTGATGTCGATCGGGCTCGGCTCGCCCCGCGCGATCGAGGCGGCAGCGCTCTATCTCGTGGCACACGCGCTCTTCAAGGGCGCCCTGTTCATGGTGGCCGGCATCCTCGATCACGAAACCGGATTGCGCGACTTCACGAAGCTCGGCGGCCTGCGTTCGGTCATGCCGCTCACCTTTGCCATTGCCCTTGCCGCTGCGCTCTCCATGGGTGGCCTGCCGCCCTTTTTCGGATTCCTCGCCAAGGAGGAGCTCTATTCCGCCTTCTCCGCGCCGAATTTGCGCTCCGCGCTCTTTGCGATACTGGCTGTCCTCGGCAACGCCCTGATGTTTGCCGTCGCCTTCGCTGTCGTCCTGAAGCCTTTCCTGGGACCGCGCGTGAACACGCCGAAGCATGCCCATGAGGCGCCGCCGCTACTATGGATAGGCCCGGCCGTTCTCGCACTCAAGGGGCTCTCCATCGCGCTCCTGTCGGGTCTCGCCCATCGGTTCGTCTCATCGCCCACCGCCTCGGCGATCGCCGGCGAGCCAAGGACGGTCGACATATCGCTCGTGCCGCATCTTGGTCTGCCGCTCGTGCTTTCGGCGTTGACGGTGGCGCTCGGCGTCGCCTTCTACCTCAATCTCGCCCGCTTGCGCGCCGCGATGGCGGCGATCCTCGTCGACATCGGCTGGGGGCCCGATCGGGGCTTCGACCAATTCATGCGTGGTCTCGTGCGCCTTGCCGTCGCCGTCACTCGGCGCCTGCAGGGCGGCCGCCTCGACGTCTATATGACCGCCACCTTCTCGCTGGTTGCGGTCATTCTCTTGGCAATGCCACTGCGATACGGTGAGTTCCCGCGCGCCCCGTTCTTCTCCGCGGACGTTCCGCTGCACGAGCTTGCGATCATCGCGATCGCCGTCGGCGGTCTCTTCGCCGTCGTGGTTGCTTCCGACCGCCTCACCGCGATCGTCTCGCTCGGCATTCAAGGCTTCGCAGTCGCCGTCATCTACCTGCTCTATGGGGCGCCGGACCTGTCTTTCACCCAATTCATGGTCGAAACGCTGTCGGTCGTCGTGTTGGCGCTGGTGATGACCCGGCTGCGGCTCTCGCCCGCCGACCATCGGCCACTCCCCGAGAAAGCGCGCGACGCGACGATCGCGCTTGCCTGCGGCCTCGGCTTCGCCCTGTTTCTGCTGCGGGCCACGGCCGTACCCTTCGACCGGTCGCTCACGGACTTCTTCAACCTCTATTCGAAGTCGGTTGCGCACGGGGCGAATGTCGTCAACGTCATTATCGTCGATTTCCGCGGCACCGACACGCTCGGGGAAATTGCCGTGGTGATGATTACCGGCCTTGCGATCCTGGCGCTCGTGCGGCTGAGGGCCGGTTCGCTGAAGCGCGCCGTCGTCGCGGAGGCCGATGAGACGGCGGTGGAGGAACGGGCATGAAGTCGGTGATCTTCCGCACGCTCGCCCCGGTCCTGACGAGCTTGATGATGCTCTTTTCCATCTTCGTGCTGCTGCGCGGCCACAACGAGCCGGGCGGCGGTTTCATCGGCGGTTTAATCGCCGTTTCGGCCTTGGCGATCTATGGCATGGCGCACGGTGTCGAGACGGTCAGGCGGGCCATCTTCTTCCACCCGATGGCAATCGCCGGGGCCGGGCTCCTCGCTGCCACCTCTGCCGGCCTGATCGCGATCTTCGCAGGCGTCCCGTTCATGACCGGACTTTGGATCTATCCGGCCGTTTTCGGCCTCGAGGTCCCGCTTTCGACCGTGCTGCTCTTCGACAGCGGCGTTTACCTGGTTGTCGTGGGCGCCATCAGTTCGATCGCGCTGTCGCTCGAAGAGCGGGGAGGGGAGTGATGGAGGCTTGGTTTGCCTTACTGGTCGGCGTCTTCTTCACTGTTGCCGTCTACCTGATGCTCTCGAAATTCATCATCCGCGTGCTCTTGGGTGTCGCAGTGCTCGGCAATGCGGTGAATTTGCTGATCTTCACCGGAGGTCGGCTGACGCGGGAGGTGCCGCCGATCATACCCGAAGGGGCCGAGTCGCTGGCTGCGCCGGCGGCCAACGCGCTTCCCCAGGCGTTGATCCTGACGGCGATCGTCATTTCCTTTTCCTTCTTCGCCTTCCTGCTCGTCCTCTCCTGGCGCGCCTATAGCGACCTTGCGACCGACAACACGGACGAAATGCGCGTTGCCGAACCGGCGGACGAGCCGCTCCCTCCGCTTGGATACTGACCCGCATGGCCGCTACGATCTCCCCTTCCGTCGATCTTTCCGCTGCGCTCGTTGCCGCGCCGCCCACGCTTGCCGAATGGTTGGTGATCCTGCCGGTCGCCTGGTGCCTCGCGATCGGTGCGCTGCTGGTCATGCTGCGCCGCCCGATCGGCCTCCATCCGACCATTGCCATGAGCGGTCTCGCCGGGCTCGTGCTGATCGATGGGCTGCTGCTCAGGGAGATCGCCGAGAACGGTCCGCTGACCATGGTTATGGGGCGCTGGCTGCCTCCCTTCGGCATCGCCTTCACTGCCGACCTGACCGGGGCCTTGTTCGCCTTTGCCGCGGCGCTTGTAGCGCTGGTCGCCGGCGTCTTCTCGCTTGCCGATATCAACGACAGCGGCCGCCGCTACGGCTTTTATCCGTTGCTGATGTTGCTGATGGCCGGCGTCTCGGGCGCCTTTCTGACCGGCGACATCTTCAATCTTTACGTCTGGTTCGAGGTGCTGCTGATCTCGTCCTTCGGCCTTCTCGTCCTGGGCTCCGAGCCTGAGCAGATAGACGGCACGGTGAAATACGGCTTCCTCAATCTCGTCGCCACGACGCTGTTCCTGATAGCGACCGGCTATCTCTACGCCGTTTTCGGCACGCTCAACATGGCTGACGTCGCTACGAAGGCCGAGGCATTGCGCGACCGCGCGCCGCTGATGACGCTCACCGGCCTGTTCATGCTCGCCTTTGCCATGAAAGCGGCCGCCTTCCCGGTGAATTTCTGGCTGCCGGCTTCCTACCATACCCCCCGCGTCGCCGTCTCCGCGCTCTTTGCAGGCCTGCTGACGAAGGTCGGGATCTATGCGCTGGTGCGGGTGATGGTCATGCTTTTCCCGGTCGAAAGGGAGGAGCTGAGCTTCATCCTCGCGGTCGCCGGGGCGCTGACGATGATCGTCGGCGTGCTCGGCGCTTTGGCGCAGACGGATTTCCGCCGCATTCTCGGCTACCTCATTGTCTCCGGCATCGGCTCGATGCTCGCCGGTATCGCCGTCGGCGGACCGGGCGGCATTGGGGGTGCCATCTTTTATGCGCTGCATTCCATGCTCGTGATGACCGGCCTTTACTTCGCCTCGGGGATCGCCATGCGCCTCGGCGCGAGTTCCTCGATTGCGGCGCTCGCCGGCCTCTACCGCCGGCATGTCGGATTTGCCGCTCTTACCCTGATGCTGTGTTTCGCCGTCTCTGGCCTGCCTCCCTTTTCCGGTTTTTGGCCGAAGGTCATGCTCGTAAAGGCAGCTCTCGATATCGGCGCCTGGTGGCTCGCCGCCGCGCTTCTCCTTGCCGGGTTCCTGACAATGATCGTCACCGGCCGCCTTTTCCTTCTGGCGTTTTGGCGCGAGGCTCCACCTGCGGACGGCGAGGCGGTATCGCTGTCGCCCGCGGCATTCGGCCCGCTAGCCGTGCTCACCGGGCTCACTTTGTTGATCGGCCTTTATCCCGAGCCGCTGCTGGCGATAATCCAGGACGCGGCGGCGGGGCTCGCAGAGCCGTCGGCCTATGTGAACTCGGTCTTCCCGGAAGGTGGGCCGCAATGAAATTCCTGCAGATCAACCTGATTTTCACCGTTATTTGGGGTGCCATCAGCGCCAGTTTCACGCCAGCGAACCTCTCGCTCGGCTTTGCTGTCGGCGCTGTGTCCCTGTGGCTGATCCGCCGCGAGCTGCAGCCCGTCACCTATCCGCTGAGACCATTGCGGCTGACGCTGTTGGCGGCTCTGTTCTTCAAGGAGCTGGCCGTATCGGCGGTCAAGGTCGCCATTCTCGTCCTGCGCTCCCGGATGGGGCTGAAGCCCGGGATCTTCGCCTATCCGCTGACCGCCAAGAGCGATTTCGAGATTACTCTGCTTGCCAATCTTATCACGCTGACGCCCGGCACGCTTTCCGTCGACATATCCGAGGACCGCAAGACCCTTTATGTGCACGCGCTCGATTGTGCCGATCCGGGTGCGTTGCGCCAGGATATTGCACGCGGCTTCGAGCGGCGCATTCGGGAGGCTTTCGAACGATGATTTCCGCGATCCTGGCGGGGGCGACCAGCCTTGCGCTTCTGCTCCTCTCGCTCGCGCTGCTGATGACCATGCTGCGCATCATCCGCGGTCCGACATTGCCGGATCGGGTGCTCGGCCTCGACATGCTGGTCGCGATCGCGATCGGGTTCATTGCGGTCCTAGCAATCAAGACCCGCTTCAATCTCTATATCGACATAGGGATCGCCCTCGGCCTGGTCGGCTTCCTGGCAACCGTCGCCTTCGCGCGCTTCATCCTGACACGTGGCCTCGCGCCGGAGGCGGAACAAGGCGCCGCCTTCGCGAAACCAGTCTTGAAGAGGGGCCGGGCTCCCGAGACGGCCCGTCGCAAACGCCGGGGAGGGCGCTGATGGACACGTTTTTCGTCGCTGGGATCACAATTCTGGTCGCCATTCTCATCGTCGCAGGCGCAGGCTTTTCGCTGCTCGCGGCGCTTGGCCTCCTGCGCTTCCCGGATCTCTACACGCGCATGCACGCAGCTTCCAAAGCGGGTACCGTCGGTTCCGGCCTGCTGCTCGTCGCCGCCGGGTTGCACTCGCTCGATCCCGCCATTTTCGTTCGCGCGCTTGCCGGTTTCGTATTCCTGGTGCTGACGGCGCCGATCTCGGCCCATTTGCTGGCGAAAGCCGCTCATCAGGCGGGTTACAGGATGACGAAACAATCGGTTATAGATCAGCTCCCACAAAAGGAAGAGCCACGGCGGCATTGATGGCGTCATTTCTGACTCTCTATTTCGGGACAATTCCGCCACTCCGGACAGTTTTAGTGACCTGAAATAGATATGCTGCTCTTTGCCAAAAATTATGTTTTGACATTTTGCGGATCAGTGTTAAGCCAGTATCCGCAAAGTGTCGTTGTGATCAATACTTTGAACTGGAATTCCAGCTTGAGTTGTGATTCTTATCCGTTGCTTTGAGGTGCCAAACGGTGCGGCACCTTGGTGACGGATTTCGCTGTCGCGAATCGAGCCTTGATGTTGCGGCGGGGCGATGCCCCCGTTGCGCGGTTATCGCTCAGTTCCAAGGCGGAAAGCGCTGTTCGGCGGCATTTTGGCATTTCCTCCCTCCTGAAACACCGTTTCAGGACTTGTTGCTGGATTCCCATAGGAGAAAAAAATGAGTGAAAATACGCTCGGTGCGAGCAACGAACTCCTGGTTGAACTGACGGCGGAAATCGTTGCCGCCTATGTGAGCAACCACGTCGTTCCGGTTGCCGAGCTGCCGACGCTGATAGCCGACGTTCATTCGGCGCTCAACAATACGACCGCTCCCGCGCCGGTCATCGTACCGGTCGAGAAGCCGAAGCCGGCGGTCTCCGTGCGCAAGTCCGTGCAGGATGACCAGATCACCTGCCTCGAATGCGGCGGCACGTTCAAGTCGCTGAAGCGCCATTTGATGACCCACCACAATCTCTCTCCGGAAGAGTATCGCGAGAAGTGGGATTTGCCTGCGGATTATCCGATGGTGGCGCCGGCTTATGCGGAAGCCCGATCGCGACTTGCCAAGGAGATGGGGCTGGGTCAGCGTCGCAAGCGCCGCGGCAAATAAGCGGGTTCGCCCCGGCAACCGTCCGGGCAAGTCTCAGGTACGGAAGTCCGATGCCTGAACGGCAGCAGAATATCTGGTGTTTGGTGGAAGCCGGGCTGTCTCAGTCCGGCTTTTTGGTGCCGCCGCCTCTCCGACCGACGGGTCGCCGCTGCAGAGCGGTCTTACGCGGGCAGGCGCGTCTCGGCCTCGCCCTTGATTCTCCGGATCATCGACCGCAGACCGTTGGCACGCTGCGACGAGAGGTGCTCGATAAGGCCGATCTTGCCGAAGATATCGAGAGCATCGGTTCTGGCGATCTCCGAGGCGCGCTTGCCCGAAAAGATCGCAAGCGCGATTGCCACCAGGCCGCGGACGATGTGCGCGTCCGACTCGCCCTCGAAGGTCAGGACCGGATCATCGGGATCGCCGGACGTATGCGTTACCAGCCACACCTGACTGGCACAGCCCTGAACCTTGTTCTCGCTGGTCCTCCAGGCTTCCGGCATCTCCGGCAGGCTCTTGCCCAATTCGATGACATAGCGGTAGCGATCTTCCCACTCGTCGAGAAAGGCGAAGTCGTCGATGATCTGGTCAAGTGAAACCATGGCTGATCCGAATGTGGCGCCTTGCGATCGACTGCCGCTCGCCTGCGCTCTGCTTCCGTCCCGTGCCCAAGGGCGGGGTCCCGTACACCCATTCATATAGGGGATACGGGCTGCAAAGAGAACAGCCCTATGGCTTCCGGGACGATTTCGTTCCTTGGGACCGACTTTACTTGGCGGACGTCGCCTTGGGGTCGAGGCGCTTTTCCGGGACGGGCGTGCGCTTGAAAACCGGCATGGCTTCGTTCGCCGGCTCCACGGCCAAGAGGCTTTCGGCAGGCGCAACAGTGCCGGTCATGACCTTGGCGTCGGGCGCCTCGGCCTCCGCGAACTGGCTGTCGAGGAATTCATAGGCGATGCGCGCACCCTCACGAGCGCGATGGCCGAGAGCGACAAAGGTTTCGGCACCTTTCGTGCAGACGTCCGGCTTCTGGATGCAGATCGCACTGATGTACTGGAAGGCCTCATTGGCGGCGGAGAAGGTGTCGCCGATCTCCACCTTCGGTCCGTTTTCCAGCTTGGCGCCGCTCGACGGATCAAGGAAGGGCAGCAGCACGAGCACGAGCGAGAACCAGAACGCCGCCTTTACGAGAAACCACATGGTCTGCCATCCTCTGTCAGGCCGCCGCCCCGGTTTTCGCCGGATGGATCTTCAGCCCTCTACTGCCTACGCCTTTAGTTACGCTTTGCCCAGTGGCCGAATTGTTGCGCCTCGGGCCATTTGACGTGAGCAACGCTAGAGCGGGAATCACAAGACTGCTTTTCCAGAAATGCGGGGATTTGCTTCAAATCTTAGCGAACTGGCCGATTGTGGCATTGCCGGCGGGCGACTATCCGGCATTTTAACGATCGGCGTTAAGGATCGTGGCAGCCCTGCCGCCGCCACGCCCGAGCGGCTCGACACCGCCGCCGGCGGGCGCTGCCCAAATCGTTAATGGAAAGCAGAAAATCCACCAAAATCCGCTGCTTACGCCCCGTTAACCACAAGAGACGAAGCCCGCCGGATTTGCTTCGAAATGGGAATTTTCGCCCGTTTCGCCAGCCCGCGGAGGGACCGCGCTTATTCTTTCATTAAGTCGGGAATGCGAGATTCGAACCACTACGAGGTGGCTCGGTTTACGCCGGCAGGAGGGCTGCGCCCGCCTCGCAAAAACAATAATGGTGGCAGGGCAAGGCGTGAGTGTATTGCGTAACATGGCTGGCAAATGGGCATCCCGTGTGGATGAAGCCGCCGCAGCATGGTTGCCGCGCCGTCCGGATGGGCCCGTTTCAGGACGCCATGATTTCAAACGACTGCGCGCCATGGCTGCCGTTTCGCTGGCGGTGCTGCCGATCGTGCCGCTCGCCCTGTCGACGGTCCTGCCCATTTCCGTGGCCCTGCCGGCGGGGACGGCGCTCTGGGCGTCGGCCTCTTTGCTGGCCGCCGCCGCAAGTCTCGCAGCGCGCCGCCTAGTGCCGGCGGCGCAGCCGCCCGGCGTGACCGATCTGCCCGATCTCGCTGCCGCCTACGATCTCTTTGCCGGTCTCGTCACCGTTCACGATCCGCGTGGGCAGGTGCTGTCCGTTCACGGCCGCGATGCCGCCGACTATTTGAAGTCGATGCGCGATCCGCACGGACGCGGCTTCATCGAGCAGATCCACGTATCCGACCGCATCAGCTTCCTGAAGGCGGTCGATGCTCTGCGCCAGGACGGCGAATGCTCGGCGGTCGATATCCGCCTCGAGCGTCCGTCGGCCCCTGCCGATGGAGCGCAATTCGTGCATATGCGCTGCGAGTTGACGCCCCTTCGCGATGCCGAAGGGCATCTGATGGCGATCATCGCGCAATCCCGAGACGTTTCGAACGAGGCCCGCCTGCGGGCGGAAGTTGCCGCCAAGGCGGCGCATGCCGAATCGGCCAACGATGCCAAGACGCGTTTCCTTGCGGCCGTCAGTCATGAATTGCGCACCCCGCTCAATGCCATTCTCGGCTTTTCGGACGTTCTTTCCGGGGAGTATTTCGGCAGGCTGGAGAACGACCGTCAGCGCGAGTATGTTTCCCTGATTCACCGGTCCGGCACGCATCTGCTTTCCGTCGTCAATACCATGCTCGACGTGAGCAAGATCGAGGCCGGCCGCTACGAACTGGTGCCGGAGCCTTTCCGGGTCGCCGACGCGATTGACGCCTGTGAAGCGATGCTGTCGCATCAGGCGCGCGAAAAGGGTGTGAGGCTGACAAGCCGCGTGATGCGGTCGGTGGGCGAAATCAACGCGGATCAGCGCGCCGTCCAGCAGATCCTCATCAATCTCGTCGGCAACGCCGTGAAGTTCACGGAGAAGGGCGGGCTCGTCACCGTCGATGCGGAGGTCGAAGGCGTGATGCTGAAGCTGACTGTCAGCGATACCGGCATCGGTATTGCTGAAGATAAGCTGGACATGCTCGGCCAACCTTTCGTCCAGATTCAGAATGACTATACCCGCCGCTACGAGGGCACCGGTCTCGGCCTGTCGCTGGTCAGGGGGCTCGTCGAATTGCATGGCGGCAGGATTTCGATCCGCAGTTCGGAAGGCGAGGGGACAGTGGTCGTGGTCACCATACCGCGGGACGGTACCGGAATTTGCGAGCGTCAGCAGGTGAGCATAGGCGGGACTGTGGAGTTTCCGCCGCGACTGAAACTGCGCGACGAAAAGGCGAGCGAGTTGCGATTGCAGGCAGAGGCTTCCGAAGGAACAGTCAAGGAAAGGCGACATGGCGCCGCGCAAGCGAAAACAGCCTGAGCGGAAACGTGGCGGACGGCCGCGGCAGGGCATCGCGTTGCGCGGACTGGCGCTGGCGGGCCTGGGCGTCGGACGCTGTGCCGTCCTTGCCGGGCGAGTGATCGCGCACCATCCGTTGGGAGCCGGCGGGTTGGCGACCTTCGCCGTTGTATTCAGCTTCGTGGCGGCGAACGCCATGTGGTATCAGCACGGCAGCCATCCTTCGCCGCTGTTGCGCACCCGAGTTCCGCTGGTCGGGTCCGAGGTTGCCGAGCGTTTGGCGGCCGCCAACGGCGAGCCCGTCGAGCCGCGCAAGGTAACGACCTTCGTCATCGAGCGCGAAGGTGAAGCGGCTCCGGTAAAGGCCGACGACGACGCGGTCGCCGCGCAAGACGATTCCTCCACGCAACGCTTGCCGCGGCCGGCGGAATCCGTGCTGGATCCGGACAACGCCTTGCCGTCGGCCCTTGTCGCCGATGTCCAGAAGGAACTTGCCCGGCTCGGCCTTTACGACGGCACGCCGGACGGCCGCAGCGGTCCAAAGACCGTATCGGCCATCCTTCGCTTCGAAAAAGGAGCCGGGCGCGCGGAATCGGGTGTGGCGAGCCCCGATCTCCTTCAGGCGCTCCTGGCAACCCAGCGTTCCGAAGTGGCCGTTGCAGCGCCTGGCAACCGCCCCTACGCCGATTCCAAATCGACTGCCGCCGAAGTCGATCCCGTCGCCGCTGCGATCCGCACCGCGGAAGGGGACGCGACGCTTATGCCGCCCGCCGAAATACCGGTATCGAACGAACTGGTCATGAATATCCAGAAGGGGCTGAGCAATCTCGCTTACGCCGATATCGTCGTCGACGGCGTCGCCGGCGATCAGACGCGGGCGGCGATCCGCCATTTCGAGAAGCACTACCGGCTCCCGCAGACCGGCGAACCGAACGGCAAGGTTCTTGAGAAGCTCAAGGAAATCGGCGCGCTCTGAACTGCGGACCGAAAAGCGGCGCCGCGGAAGGTCATTGCATATACACCATCACGCGTGTATCTGCCGCAAATGCGCGTGAAAACCCATATCTTCGTCACTTCGCTCCTGCGCCGCGTGTTCGCGAGCGGCGGCTATGCGGCGGTGCTACGCAAGGGAGCGGAAGAGGCCGGCGCGATTTTCATCCGCCACCGCACCCGCCTCGGCACCGAAACGCTCTATGCGCCGGCGCCGCAGAGCTTTTTCGAAGACGAAGGCGATGATCTCCGCAAGTTCGAAGTCCGCCTGCGGAACATGGATGGGGAAAATATCGACGGCGCGCTGTCGTCTGAAGTCCGCTTCGACCCAGATTGCTGGATCGTCGAGATCGAACTCGACGACGTCGGCGATCTTTTACAGGTTGTCGAGGCCGGCCGCTGAGCCCGCGAAGATTAGGCGGTGCCCTATTTTCGCCCGACGGTGCGCTTCGGCTGTGCCGCGGCCGGCGGGGCGGACGCCGTCCGGCTCTCCTGCCGACGCGGATCGGCGGCGCGATTCTCGGCGAGGTGGCTTTCGTGGCGCGCCGGCTTGGCAGCTCCATCGCGGTCGGCGCGCAGCCAAGATTCGACCCGTTCGAGGCCGGCCTTCCGGTCGATGCTCCTGATCAGAGCCTCCGCACGGTTGCATGAGCCGAGCCTTTCGGAGAGATGTGGATAGAGCGCCAGAAGCAGGGGGGGCAGTTCCCCGTCCGGGAAGTCGAGCGCCATGAGCGTGACGGCAAGCTGCTGACCGGAAACATCCAGCAGGATTCTCTCGGCGAGCGCGCGGCTCGCGGAAAGGGTGGCGGCAAGCGCCGTCGCGAAAAGGACTGCCTCGCCGCTGCGGGCAAACCGCATGAGCAGCGCCTGATGCAGCTCGTCGATGGGCTGAAGACGGCCGACTTCTTGGAGAGACCTGGATCCGGCGCGCGCCAGCGCCCGGATTGCGTCGCGCAGCTCTTCTTCGCGGGTTACGCGGTCGGAGGAAAGGCGATCCTCTCCTGCAGCTGCAGGCGGCGCAGCCGTTGCGGCTGGAGGCATATCGGCGGCGCGGGGTGCGGCGGCGCTGAACTGATGGTGTTCGACCAGCGCGTCGACGATCGACGGCGAGATATCCTCCCGGTGCGCGATCGCGTTCGCATGGGCTGAGCCCTGCTGGCGGATGATCGAGATCAGCGTCCGGTCGGGGATCGCTTTCGAGCGGGTGAGAAAGATCGCGGCGATCGAGATCGGCATGCTGCCGATGAGCAGTGCGACCGATTCGGGCACGTGCGGGCACTGCGACAACGCCGCTGCCGCCTGCCGGCGCGCTTCGTTGCTGGAACCGAGGAAGAGCGGTTCGAAGAGTTCGGCAAACTGCTTCAGGTCGGACTTGCGCGGGATGCGAAGGCTTTCGAAGCCGGTGACGGTCGCCATCAGCACGACGTCCTTCAGCCGGCCCGTCTGCGGCCTTTCCAACTCACGAAACCGGTTCGTCACGACAAATCCCAGATGCAAAAGCATGACACCATTGCCGATGGCTCGGAACGGCACACGTCTCAAAAAATAGATCGAAATCGTTAGCGTAGAATTAACTATGGACCTTGAGGCTTTATTCAGGCTTGCGGCATCCGCGTGTCGGCGGCCGCCGGGGCGGCCACCGCCGAAGCGTCGAGCCCAGCCATAAAAACTCCACATGCAGGCCTATTTCCTTGCCTGGACGGAAGGGCGGTTTTCGCCCGCCGAAGCAGAAGGCCATATGGCCTCCTTATGGGAGTAGTATCTGTGAAGAGTACGTTCTTGGGGGCGGCGGCACTCTGTGCGCTTTCGCTCATGCCGGTCGTAGCCGAGGCCGCAGAAGGCTTTGCCACCGCCAATGTCAACATGCGATCGGGTCCGAGTACTCGCTATCCCGCCGTCACCGTTATTCCCTCGGGCGAATCCGTGGAAATCCATGGCTGTCTGGCCGATCGCCCCTGGTGCGACGTTTCCTTCTATGGCGGCCGCGGATGGGTGGCCGGCCAATACGTCCAGGCGCTCTATCGCAGCAATCGGGTCTATGTGGAGCCGGAATACTATCGGCCACTCGGGATCCCGACGGTCGTCTTCGAATTCGATCGCTACTGGGATCGCAACTATCGAGGACGCGATTTCTATCGCGACCGGGATCGCTGGCGCCGCGGGCCCGACTGGATCGAAGAAGGCGACTGGCAGTGGCGGCGCGAAGAGGAGCGCCGGGATCGGCAGCGCCGGCAGCAGGCGGAACGGCGCGAATGGGAGCGTGAGCAGGATCGGCGCGACTGGGAGCGCCAACGGACCAGGGAGCGTGAGCAGGCGAGAGATCGGCAGGAGGCGAGAGAGCGCCAACAGTGGCAGCGCGAGCGGGAACGCGAGCGTCGCGAGTGGCGGGACCGTGGCCGCGACGAAGAGCGACGGGAAAACGGTTCCGCCGAAAACTACCAAGGAGCTCGCAAGGAAGAGCGGGCGCGTCAGCTCCGCGAACTGCGCCGGGATGGCGAAGTCAGAACGGTTCCGAAGTGCGTGTTCAACGATTTCGCCTGTGAGAACGACTGACTGAGCCGCACGTTCCGCTCCGATCATGGTGGCGAAGGCGGGCGGCGACCATCCGCCCGCTTTTTTCTTGTCCGCATTTGGCGGCGCTTTGCGGGAACCAATCCCTATTCGACGCGTTGATTTCGCGCGAAAGGTAAGGAGCGGAGACAATGGCGGAAAAGAAGCTGGCAGCGGTGGGCGCCGATATGGAAACGGAAAAGACCGCGGCCGACACACAGATGGAATTGCAGGCCCAGGTCGCTGAGTTGAGAGCGGAGATCGTGCGCCTGACGGAAACGGTTTCGGCCATCGGCAGCGGTGCCAAGGCGGTCGTGCAGGGGGAAGCGGAACTGATGACGGAACGGCTCAGGGAGCGTGTCCGCGACGATCCGATCTCGACGCTGCTGACCGTTGCGGGAGTCGCCTTCCTGGTCGGCCTCTTCGCGAGACGCTGAAGGCATTTCGGCGCGAACTAAAATACCACCAGAAATGGCAATTGCACTTGGTTAAGGCGACGTGGTCTGGATTAAGATATGGTTAACCGGGCTATGGCTCAATCCGAGGAGGCGGGCTATTATTGGTTCGCATCTGATTTGCATTGAAACGGACGAGATCCGGGTGACCGGAAGAAGGAGTGAGTTGAGAACGGCGCGTCTGCCCGGGGATGCCGGGAATGCGCCAGCCCGCCATCGGGCAGGGTGAAATCTGTGTTCATCCGTCTCATGCAAGTATGGAGACGAGCATGGCAGACGTAATCAGATTGCAGGACCGCAAGGTAAAGATGCCGCGGAGGCGTCCCGTCACCGCGGGCAGTGCCAAAGTGCTGTTCTTCACGGGCATCCGTTACGAGCGGCTCGACGGGCGCGGCCCGCAGCCAAGCGCTCCGACAGGACGGCAGGTCAAGAAGCAGTAGCCGGTCCGGCGTGATCGGCTCTGATGCCGCGGGTCCGCTGACATCGCTGCGTGGCTCGTTCGCCTCTCTAATTCCCCCTATACACTCGTCACTGGCGTCGGAACGGCGCGCAACTCGAATCGGTGAGGAATTCGCGGACCTGCTCCTCGAAACTGTCGAGCGGCGCCAGGGCGCGCAGGACCGCGTAGCCCTCCTCATCCTTCATCTCGATCATGATCGACTGGGCGAGCGCCTCCGGGGGCGTCTTGCGAAGCTCCACGAGCTGGATCGGTGTGGCGACGACGAGATCGAGATCCCCATTGACGGCGGTCTGGTCGTTCATGCTGAAGACTTCGTTCGAGCCGCTGTCGAAGATCGACAGCGACCAGAACGGCACGGCACCGCGCGCAATGAAACGCGCCGGCGCGTCCGCGATCGAGAAGCTGCAGACGGCGGTGCGCAGAAACGGGTCGCTATTGTCCAGTCCGGTCGGGCCCGGCTCGGCGGTGAGCGGAAAGAAACTGTCCATCTCGAGAAGACCGAGGACGCGCGTATAGGCGTCGCGGCCGGTGAACCGCGGCAGGGCGAGGACGAGGACGATATGCAGGAGCGCGGCACCGACCAGCCCGACGAGAAACGCGAACAGGGCCCTACGCATTTCCGCACCCCGTCTTGACGATCTTCGGCATTGCGAGGTCGATCAGTCCGGAGGAGCCGGCCGTCGGTGTATCGAGCAACGTCAGCACGAGCTGAAAATTTCCCGTGTGGCGGATGGCGAGCCAATTGTCCGGCTGGGCGACCGGCGAGACGTGAATGACGAAACTGCTGTCCTTGGCGCGCAGCACCGTCCACGAATTGATCGCCGAAGGTAGATCGGAGCCCGGTCGCAGCGTCGCACCGTCGGTGTTCGCCGTGTGGAGCGTCCAGAACCGGGCGGGCGGTGTGATCCCGGAAATGTCATAGGAGCATGCGGCCGATAGGCGCGCACCGCTATCGTCGGTGGCAGCCGTGAACTTCAAGCCTTCCGCACCGCCATAGAGCAGTTCCCCGACCCGGGCGCGGTGCGCCTTTGCATAAGGGTCGGCCGCGACGGTCTGCGCCTCGGGGAAGGCCACCCAAGGGCCGATTGCGATCGATCCGAAGCCGACGGTCGCCTTCAGCGCCCATATGGCTGAGGTAATGCCGCCGCCGAAGGCGACGAGAAGTGCAAGGGCGACGAGGAGGGGAACGCGGAACAAGGGGGGCTCTATCGAATGATGTCTTGTTTATCCTGCCGGCAGTGAGTCGATTGTGCGGCGCTGCAGGCCGCCAGAAAACGGACTTGTCGTGGCGAAGTCAATTCTTCGCGGCATTTGTCACCCGAGGCGTGGCTGGCGTTCCCTCAGGCCCCTCGAGCGCTGCAACCCGGCCGCCGTCTTTTTCCTTGGGCTTAAGCGGTGGCGCCTGCTCGAACGTATTGCCGATCGACTTCAAGAGCCGGGTCACGTCGGCAGACAGGGAGCGCGGCCGGACAAGCGGCGGCAAGGCGTTCTCATCCGGCTCAGCGGCGGCCTCCGGCTCCTTCGGCGTTTCGGCCGGCGGAGCATCGATGCCCGGGATTGCGCGATGTTCGATGCCCTGTTCGGCGTAATCCATCAGCCGCTTGAAGGTCATCGCCGGCAGGGAGCCGCCGGTCATTTCCTCGGTGGAGGTGTAGTCGTCATTGCCGAACCAGACCGCCGTCGTGTAATCGCCGGTGAAGCCTACGAACCAGGCATCGCGATAGGCTTGCGTCGTTCCCGTCTTGCCGCCTGTCACGAGCCCGTTGCTCAACGCGGCCCTGCGGCCGGTGCCGATGACCGGGATCTGGGTGAGTATTCTGTTCATCGACAAGGTGGCCTGCTCGCTCAGGACCCGTCGAGCCGGCGGCGCGTCGCGGCCGAAGTCGTAGAGGATATCGCCGTCGTAATTCAGAATCTGGCTGATGCCGTGGCGGCGGGATTCCAATCCGCCGGCGGGAAACACGGCATAGGCGGTTGCCTGGTCGAGCACGGTCACCTCCGACGTCCCAAGCGGCATGGTCTTGTCTGTGCGGATCGGCGTTTCGACGCCCATTCTCTTGGCTGTTTGGGCGATGATCTCCGTGCCGAGCTTGTCCTTGGCGAGGCGCACCGGAACGGTATTGATCGATCTCGCCAGCGCATTCATCAGCGTGACCCGGCCCGCATATTTTCGGGCGTAGTTCTGCGGCGACCAGCCGCGCCAGGTGATCGGCGCGTCGACGACCACCGTCTCGGGCGTCATGCCCTTCTCCATCGCTGCCGCATAGGTATAGACCTTGAAGGACGAGCCGGGCTGGCGAAGCGCCCGGGTGGCGCGATTGAACTGGCTCTCGCCGTAGTCGCGGCCGCCGACCATGGCGCGCAACGCACCGCCGTTTTCGATCATGACCAGGGCGCCCTGCTTCACCTTGTAGCTCTCGCCATATTGCCGGAGGCTCGATTCGACCGAATCTTCGGCCGCCTGCTGCAGCCCCATGTCGATCGTCGTCCTGACGATCAGCGAATGCTGTGCGAAGGGGGCGGCGATGCGCTGGACCTCCTCGAAGGCCCAGTCGAGGAAGAAGTCCGGTGCCTTGACCTGGGCGCGATCGATGACGGTCGCCGGATTGAGGCGGGCGGCGAGCACCTGGCCCTCCGTCATCAGCCCGCCCTGGACGAGGTTGGACAGCACCTCGTTGGCGCGGGCGCGTGCCGCCGGCAGGTTGACATGCGGCGCGTATCGCGCCGGCGCCTTGAACAGCCCGGCCAGCATGGCGGACTCGGCGAGATCGATGTCGGTGATCGACTTGCCGAAATAGAACTGAGCCGCCGCCGCAGCGCCGAAGGTGCCGCCGCCCATATAGGCGCGGTCGAGGTAGAGGCGGAGGATTTCCTTCTTCGACAGATTGGACTCGAGCCAGACGGCGAGGAATGCTTCCTTGATCTTGCGCTCGATCGTCCGCTCGTTGGTGAGGAACAGGTTCTTGGCAAGCTGCTGCGTCAGCGTCGAGCCGCCCTGGACCACGCCGCCGGCGCGGGCGTTCTCCGTCATGGCCCGCGAGAGGCCGAGGAAGTCGATCCCCCAGTGGTCGAAGAAACGACGGTCCTCCGTCGCCAGGACCGCCTTGATCAGGTGATCCGGCAGCTCGTCGATCGGAACCGAATCCTCATGGATGATGCCGCGATGGCCGATTTCGTTGCCATAGCGGTCGAGAAAGGTCACGGCGAAATCGCTTTGCGCCCGCCAGTTGCCCTTGGTCTCCTCGAAGGCCGGGAGCGCCAGCGCAAGCATCAGCACGGAGCCGGCCGTGCCCCAGGTCATCCCTTCGCCGAGGACTTCGAAAACCGCTCTTTTCCAGCCGCGCATACGAAAGCGGCGAAAGAAGATGGTGGTGTCCTCCCACCACTCCGCCAGGCGAAACCCGGCATTCCACACGGTGGAATCGATCCAGGAATCGATCCGCAGAAAGATGTGTCGCTTCTTCGGCCGGTTTTCGTCTTTTAGCGGGTCCTGCACGGTTTTCCTGTCCCGAAGCTTTCTGCCACCTTATGATATTTGCACGGCGCGACGTTCCAATCTACTTGCATATCGCGCCGTCGGCCTTAAAAAACCGGCAATTTTCTGCAAACTTCCGATGTTGGCGTGGAAGTGACGAAAGTGTGACGCAATGGGCGAAATGCCTTTCTGGACAACGAAAACCCTGGACGAGATGACCAACGCCGAATGGGAAAGCCTCTGCGACGGCTGCGGACTCTGTTGTCTCAACAAGCTGGAGGATTGGGACACGGGCGAGATCGCCTGGACCTCGATCCGCTGCACGCTGCTCGATGGCGAGAACTGCCGCTGCAAGGACTACGACAATCGGCAGGCGACGGTTCCCGACTGTGTCCAACTGACGCCGAAGGCGGTGCGGGAGATCAGCTGGCTGCCGCCGACCTGCGGCTATCGGCTGGTTGCCGAGGGAAGGGATTTGTACTGGTGGCACCCGCTCGTCTCGGGCGATCCGGAAACGGTTCACGCGGCCGGCATCTCGGTGCGCGGGCGCACCATCGCCGAGGACGGCATCGACATCGAAGATTACGAAGACTATCTGGTTACTTGGCCCCTGGAAGTCGGACTGGAACCGGCCGAGTAGTTGTCGTCAGTGGCCGCCGTTTCTCCGGACAAGGCTCTTCGGGGCGGCATTTCTCCAGGCGGTCTCCAGCGATTGGCGAATGAGCTCCTCGTCGGCCTCGACGAAATAGAGCGACGTCCAGCCGCGGGCGCCCCATCCGCCGGGCACGGCGGCACAGACGCCGGGTTCCATTTCGAGCAGCATGCGCTGTTGATCGGGGGTCAGCTTGAAGACGGCACGCCCCGCTTCCGGCAGGGTCATGAATATGCGCTTGCCCACGCGGAAGTCGCGCGTGCCGAAATGGGCGTTTTCCTGCGTCCCGGGGAGGCTGAGCGCCAGCTTTTCGATCTCTTCGGTTAGCATCCGAAAAGAGTAGCACGAAATCGCCAATTGACAAAAACTCGCGCCCGCCGTTGGGGCGGGCGCGAGACGATGCTGTGATGGGGTGGGGACTGCTATATCGAGGCGAATGATCGCCGAGCGCGAGCGCTATTCTGCAGGCGGAACGGGCTTCTGAGCAGTTTCGCTGGCCACACGCATTTCGCGCCATTCGCTTTCGAAACGATCGAGCAGCGATTGCGGAATCCTGGATTGCGGCGCTACGAGCGGCTTCTTCGCGAGTGTCTGCATCCGGTCCTCCTGTGCAAGACGGTTGGGTCAGGCGGACCATTTCATATGGCAAATACTTTGTAAATCAGGGCCTTAAACTATTTAAACGATTGAAAAATCTTTAAATCGATTAACTTCGCGCTCGTCCACAGCCGCTCGTGTCCTCCCGGCGCGGATGGCTTCACAATCGCGTTGGCTTTTGAAACTATCGGCCTAAGAACCATTTGAGAGCCAAAAAGGCAGGCTGCTCCAAAGATTTGCGAGCTTGTCCGCATTCGCCTTCCGAGCTCTCTCACGAGGCGTCCGAAGAACCGGAATCGAATTCTGAAGAAAACGCCGCAAGGGATTCGGGCCGACTCGCGAAACGGCGCTGCCGAGCCGGAGTTCGGCGCACGTCTTCAGTACGGCCTGCCGTCCTCCCAAGAGTGTGACGCAAAGGTCTTAACGGATCGGCTGCGCGGGCATTGCAATTTCCGGTGGATTTTAGGGTCTGTCGTGCCGATGCCTGCTGCGCGATGCCGCGGGACCCGGCGGCCGACATTCATTTGCCATTCAGCCTCCATCGGCTAATGATTTTGCCATGATCTTCCCAAGTCGCCATGATCTTCCCAAGTCGAAAGTGCGTTCATGTCTTCATCAGTGACCATAGTCGCGCTCGCCGCAGGCCTCGCAGGTTTTTCGCTGCCTGCCGTTGACGTGCCTAGGGTTGTTGTTCGCGTGGCGGGTGACTGCAGCGCCGCGGCGGCGCAAGTCGTGGCGGAGACAGGCGGCGAATTGCTCTCCGCCCAGCCGACAGCCGATGGCAAGTGCGTCGTGACCGTGCTAATCCCGGGCAATGGCGGGCGGCCGAAGAAGGTGACGGTCAAGGTGCCGATGTAGGCATCGGCAGCGCCCGTCAGCGAAGGGAAGTAAGAGCAAGATGCGCATCCTGATAGTCGAGGACGACGTCAATCTGAACAGGCAGCTCGCCGAAGCGCTGAAGGAAGCCGGTTACGTCGTCGACCAGGCCTATGACGGCGAGGAGGGCCACTATCTCGGCGATGCGGAGCCCTATGACGCGATCATTCTGGACATCGGCCTTCCGGAAATGGACGGCATCACGGTGCTGGAAAAGTGGCGGGCGGACGGCAAGACGATGCCGGTGCTGATCTTGACCGCTCGCGATCGCTGGAGCGACAAGGTGGCGGGGATCGATGCCGGCGCCGACGATTATGTTGCGAAGCCCTTCCACGTCCAGGAGGTGCTCGCCCGCATCCGGGCGCTGATCCGCCGCGCCGCCGGGCATGCGAGTTCCGAAATCGTCTGCGGCCCGGTCCGCCTCGACACGAAAGGCTCGAAGGCGACAGTCGGCGGTGTTGCGCTGAAGCTGACCTCGCACGAATTCCGGCTGCTCTCCTACCTCATGCATCACATGGGGCAGGTAGTTTCTCGCACGGAACTTGTCGAGCACATGTATGATCAGGACTTCGACCGCGATTCCAATACGATCGAGGTCTTCATCGGCCGGCTCCGCAAGAAGATCGGCAACGACCTGATCGAGACGGTGCGTGGTCTCGGATATCGGATGCAAGCACCCGGCAATGGCCATTAGATCCCTTACGGCGCGCGTTCTGGCGGTTTCGACCGTCTGGGCCGTCGTCGCCCTCGTCGTGATCGGAGTGGTGATCTCGGCGCTCTACCGGCAGGGCTCCGAACGCGGCTTCCAGGACCTCTTGCGCGCCCAGCTTTATAACGTCATCAACTCCATCTCGGTCGACGAGAAGGCAGCCCTGACCGGCAGCCCGCAACTCGGCGACCTCCGCTTTTCCCAGCCGCAGACCGGTTGGTACTGGATCGTCGAGCCGATCGGCGAATTCGACACGCCGCCCTTGCTGTCGACGTCTCTCGGATCCGCCAAATTGCCGATCGTCAGCGTCGACGAGGTTCCCTTCGACATCCGCTACGAGCGCTTCTACACCACCGAGGATCCGTTCGGAAACGAGGTCGAGGTGGCCGAGACGGAAGTCGTGCTCGACATCCAGGGGCATACGGCGCGTTTCCGGGTTGCCGGCAACCGCGACGTCCTGGAGGCGGACATCGACCGCTTCACCCGCAACCTGACGATCGCGCTCTCCATATTCGGTCTCGGCGGGCTCGGGGTGAACGCCTTGACCATTCTCTTCGGCCTCAGGCCGCTGGACCAGGTGCGCCGCTCGCTCGAAAAAATCCGTACGGGCCAGAGCGAGCGCCTGGACGGTGCCTTTCCGCGCGAGATTCAGCCGCTTGCCAACGAGGTGAATGCGTTGATCGACAGCAACCGCCGCATCATCGAACGCGCGCGCATGCAGGTCGGCAATCTCGCCCACTCTCTGAAGACCCCCATCGCCGTGCTGCTCAACGAAGCGCGGGTTCTCGAGGTCCCCCACGGCGAACTGATTAGGACCCAGGCCGACGCGATGCAGACGCAGGTCCAGTCCTATCTCAGCCGTGCTCGCATTGCGGCGCAGCGCGGTTCCATTCTGGCGAGGACCGAGGCTCAGCCGGCTCTGGAAAGGATCGTCCGGGTGATGCGGCGGCTCAATCCGGAAAAACAGTTCAGCCTGTCGATCATTCCGCCGGGGCTGGTGCTGGCGATGGAACAGCAGGATGTCGAGGAAACCGTCGGCAACCTGCTCGAAAATGCCGCGCGCTACGCACGGGATCACGTCGTCCTCAGCGTCGAGCCCGCCACCGACCAGGAGCGCAGCAAGGAGTCCGGCCGCGAATGGATCGTGCTCAAGATCGACGATGACGGCCCCGGGCTTGATCCGGATCAGATCGCTTTGGCGATGAAGCGCGGCAAGCGGCTCGACGAAAGCAAGCCCGGCACCGGCCTGGGACTGTCGATCGTCAGCGAAATCGTCGGCGAATATCAGGGCAGCGTCGAACTCAGCCGACGCGAGGAGGGAGGCTTGAGGGCCAAACTCGTTCTGCCGGCGGCCGTCTAGCGGGAGTGGGGTGCCTCCGTTCAAGCCGTGATCCGACGGTCACACCGGCAGTCGAAAATACCCCGTCGTCCACGGCGCGCGGTTGCCTAGCGAGGCTGGGGGTGCAAAAAGAAAATCGAAAGCGCCGCCGCTTTGACGCGATCGATCGGATCGCGGGGCGGCAACCGGTCAACGAGGGTTAAGTTGTCGCGTATCAAGAGGATTAACGCAGATATGGGGCGAGCCGTCGCCTTGAGCGGCAGAATCGTGGTCGTCGCGTCGACCGTCGCTCTTGCCGGCTGCGGGACTTCGGGCGGTCAGCGCGGGGGCGTGGCCGTTGCGAGTCTGGGTGCGGGTGGAGCGTCATCGGCCGCCTATATCGAGGCCCTGCAAGGCGGCGTCATCGCGCGCCTCGGCACGATCGACCTCGGCAAATCCGACCAGCAGCGCGCACTCGAGGCGGAGTATCGTGCGCTCGAGGCGGCTCCCGGCGGCCAGCCGGTGGCATGGGAAGGCCGCGGCGTCAGCGGCTCGGTTGTTGCTGCCGCCCCCTATCAGGTCGGCTCACAGAATTGCCGTCAGTACAGCCACACGGTGGTCGTGAAGGGTCAGTCCTCGACGGCCCGTGGTGCTGCATGCCGCAACAGCAATGGCACCTGGTCGCCGCTGACCTGAGCCGGACGCGGCGCGTTGCCCGTAGGCGGACTGCCTTGCAGGACCGGCACGGCTTGCGGCGAAACGCCTCAAATCTCCGTCATTCTCGGTTTTCGAGTTGGAAAGCCGGGAGCCTCATAGTATTTCGCATCCATGTTGTTCTGGATCCTCGTCGCCATCTTGACGGCGGCTGTCGCTGTCGCACTTGTCCTCCCGCTGATGCGGGCGGCGCCGCCCCTCCCGTCTCCTCACAGCCATGACATCGAGGTCTACCGCGACCAACTCGAGGAACTGACGCGGGACCGTGAGGCCGGGCTGATCAGCGACGAAGACGCGGAACTCGCCAGGGCCGAAATCGGCCGCCGCCTGATCGCCGCCCACGCCGCCGACACCTCCACTGCGGCGTCCAGGCGGCTTGGCTCGAAACGCCTGGCGCAGGTGTTCATCCTCCTCTGTCTGCCGACCGTCGGGCTCTGTCTTTACTTAACGACGGGCAATCCCGGCGTGCCGGCGCAGCCGCTTGCGGCGCGGCTCGCCAATCCCGGTGAAGACGTCAACATCCTGATCGCCAAGGCGGAAAATCACCTGGCCCTCAACCCGGACGACGGGGCAGGGTGGGACCTGCTTGCGCCGATCTACATGCGCAACGGCCGCGTCGACGACGCGGTTGCCGCCTATGACCGCGCCCTCCGCCTGCTCGGGCCGACGGCAGCCAGGTTTGGCGGCTATGCAGAGGGCCTCATCGTGCAGTCCGGCGGCCTTGTGACGGCAGCGGCGCAGGATGCCCTGAAGAAGGCGCTGGCTCTCGATGCCAATGATCCGCGCTCGGAGTTCTATCTCGCCCTCGGCCTCAAGCAGGAGGGAAGGCGCGGCGACGCGCTCGCGGCCTTCCGCAAGCTTGCCGACACGTCGCCCGCGGGGGCGCCGTGGTTGCCGCTCGTCAACCAGCATATCGCCGAGCTCTCCGCCGACACGCCCGTTGCCGGCGGTGCAGCGCCGGGAAACCCGACCTCCGAGGATATCGCCGCCGCCGAGGGAATGAGCGCCGGCGATCGTCAGGAGATGATCCGCGGCATGGTCGACGGTCTCGCCGGCCGGCTGAAGGAAGACCCGGACAACTTCGAGGGCTGGATGCGGCTGATCCGGGCCTATGTTGTCCTCGATCAAAGAGATAAGGCCGAGAATGCTCTACGCGACGGCTTGCAGGCCTTTCCGGCCAGCGGCGATGAGGGCCAGCAATTGCTGGCTCTCGGGCGCGAACTCGGCATCGATGGCGGCGGAGCGAAAGAATGACGCGTAAGCAGAAACGCCTGGCGATCATCGGCGGCGGGGTCGGCTTCCTGACGGCCGCCGTCCTTCTGGTCATGTTCGCCTTCAGCCAGGCCGTGGCTTATTTCTATGTCCCCGGCGACCTTGCCAAGGCGGATCTCGCGCCGGGCACGCGCATCCGCCTCGGCGGGCTGGTGGAAGCGGGCTCGGTCAAGCGCGGCGACGGCAAGACCGTCACCTTCAGCGTCACCGACACGCTCGCGACGGTGCCGGTGACCTACACAGGCATACTTCCGGACCTCTTTCGCGAGGGCCAGGGTGTCGTGGCGGAGGGGAGCTTCGCCGCTGGAAGTTCAGTTTTCGTTGCCGATACGGTGCTTGCCAAGCATGACGAGACCTACATGCCTAAGGACGTGGCCGACCGCCTGAAGGCTCAGGGCGTCACGCTCGGCGGGAAGGAAAACATTCAATGATCATCGAGCTCGGACATTATGCGCTGGTGCTGGCGCTCGCGACCGCGCTCATCCAGTCGGTGCTGCCGCTCCTCGGCGTGCGGCGCGGCGATCGGGCCCTGGTCGACCTCGCGGGCAGTGCCGCCATCGTCTCCTTCCTGCTCGTCGCCTTCTCCTTTGCGGTGCTGACCTTAGCCTATGTGACCTCCGACTTCTCCGTCAGGAACGTCTGGGAAAACTCGCATTCGATGAAGCCCCTGATCTACAAGATCTCCGGCGTCTGGGGCAATCACGAGGGCTCCATGCTCCTCTGGCTGCTGATCCTCGTCTTCTTTTCCGCCCTGGTGGCAAGCTTCGGCCGCAACCTGCCCGAAAGTCTGAAGGCGAATGTGTTGGCGGTCCAGGCCTGGATCGCCGCCGCCTTCACGCTCTTCATCCTGCTGACGTCCAATCCCTTCGCCCGCCTCGTCCCGGCTCCGGGGGAAGGCCGGGACTTGAATCCGGTGCTGCAGGACATCGGCCTCGCCATTCATCCGCCCTTGCTCTATCTCGGCTATGTCGGCTTTTCCGTCTGCTTTTCCTTCGCGATCGCAGCGCTGATCGAGGGGCGGATCGATGCCGCCTGGGCGCGCTGGGTCAGGCCTTGGGCGCTGACCGCCTGGACGTTCCTGACCGCGGGCATCGCCATGGGCTCCTACTGGGCCTATTACGAACTCGGCTGGGGCGGCTGGTGGTTCTGGGATCCGGTCGAGAACGCTTCCTTCATGCCTTGGCTGGCCGGAACGGCGCTCCTGCACTCGGCGCTGGTCATGGAAAAGCGTGAGGCGCTGAAGATCTGGACCGTGCTCCTAGCGATCCTCACCTTCTCGCTGTCGCTGCTCGGCACGTTCCTGGTGCGCTCGGGCGTGCTGACCTCGGTTCACGCCTTCGCTACCGATCCGACGCGCGGCGTCTTCATCCTGGTGATCCTCATCGTCTTCATCGGTGGCGCCCTGTCGCTCTTCGCCTTCCGGGCCTCCCACCTCAAGTCCGGCGGACTGTTTGCGCCGATCTCGCGCGAAGGCGCGCTCGTCCTCAACAATCTGATCTTGACGACGGCGACGGCAACGGTTCTTACCGGCACGCTCTATCCGCTGGTGCTCGAGGCGCTCACCGGCGACAAGATTTCGGTCGGCGCGCCGTTCTTCAACATGACCTTCGGCCTGTTGATGCTCCCCTTGCTGTTTGCGGTTCCCTTCGGGCCGCTGCTTGCCTGGAAACGCGGCGACCTCTTGGCCGCCGCCCAGCGGCTCTTCGCCGCCGTCGGCGCCGGCCTGCTCTTCGCCGCCGCGGTCTACTATGCCAGGAATGGCGGTCCCGTTCTCGCCGTCCTCGGCATCGGGCTTGGGGTCTACCTGATTGTCGGTTCGATCACCGATGTCGCGCTTCGCTCGGGCCTGGGCATGGTGGCGGGCCGCGTGGCCTTGCGGCGGTTCCTTGGCCTGCCGCGCTCGGCCTATGGCACGGCGCTTGCCCATATCGGCCTCGGCGTCACGCTGATCGGCATCGTCGCCGTGACGGCCTATGAGACGGAGACCGTCGTCGAGATGAAGCCCGGAATGCTCGTCGATGCCGGCGGCTATAGCATACGCTTCGATGGCATGCGCGAGGGTCGCGGGCCGAACTATACCGAGGACACCGGCCACTTCACCGTCAGCCGCGGCGGCGTGAAGGTAACCGAGATCTGGTCGTCCAAGCGCCTCTATTCGGCGCGCCGCATGCCGACGACGGAGGCCGGCATCAGGACCTTCGGCCTCAGCCAGCTCTATGTTTCGCTGGGCGACGAGATGACCGGCGGCGGCATCGTCGTGCGCATCTGGTGGAAGCCGCTGATCCTCTGCATCTGGGGCGGCGCTCTCGTCATGATGGCGGGCGGAATCGTTTCCTTGAGCGACCGTCGCCTGAGGGTGGGTGCTCCGTCGCGCGCCAGGACGGCGAGGCTTGCCGCAGGAGCCGTCGAATGATCCGCGTCCTCGCCGCGCTCTTCCTCTGTATTGTTTCGGTTGCGCCGGCCTTCGCCGTCAATCCGGACGAGGTGCTTGCCGATCCGGCGCTCGAAGCGCGCGCCCGGGAAATCTCCGCCAAGCTTCGCTGCATGGTCTGCCAGAACCAGTCGATCGACGATTCCAATGCCGAACTCGCCAAGGATCTGCGAGTGCTCGTGCGCGAGCGGCTCGAGAACGGGGACAGTGACGAGGCGGTGATCGCCTATGTGGTCTCGCGCTACGGGGAGTTCGTGTTGCTGAAACCCCGCTTCGAGGCGAAGACACTGGTCCTCTGGGGCATGCCGGTCGTGCTGCTCGTCCTTGGTGCGGTCACGCTGGTCGTCGCCGCGCACCGGCGCGGCACGCGCCCAGCTGGTGCGCCGCTTTCCAAGGATGAAAAGGAAGAGCTCGACAAGCTGCTTGGCCCGTAGGGAGCCGCCGACTGCCGGTGGCAGTTCCAACGGCAATATCATACGCGTTAAGGGCATGCTTCGCCGTTCCTTGAGAGGACCCGCGGATCGGGTACCGGCCTCTCATTTCTGCTCTGTCGCAACATTACCAAAAATTCATCTTCCGGACAGAACCCAGTAAGGTCCCATCCGTTACACCTTGCGTCATCGGCTGTTCCTCCAGTCACAGCCATACGAGCGGCTTCCGGGCGATTGGTCCGGATACCTTGCTCGTGATCAAAGTTTCGAAGCCGTCCGTCTGTCGGCGGCGGCTTCACGCAAGAGAGAAGGCAAAACGAATGTCCACGTTCAAAACTCCGCGTCCCTCGCTGAAGACCGCACTGAAGACCTCCACGGTTGCAGGTCTTGCCGCAGTCATGCTGACGACCGGTCTGCCGGCGCAGATCACCCAGTCCTTCGCCGAGGCGGTCAGGGTGCAGGCTCCGTCGGTTCCGAGCTTCGCCAATGTTGTCGACGCCGTTTCCCCGGCCGTCGTTTCCGTCCGCGTCCAGGCCCGTGAACAGGCATCCAACGACGAGAGCAACTTCACCTTCGACTTCGGCGGCCGCGGTTTCGAAGACCTGCCCGACGACCACCCGCTGAAGCGCTTCTTCCGCGAATTCGGCAGTCCCGATTCCCGCGATGGCGATCGGGCCGATCGCTGGCGTGATCGCCACGGTCCGCGTGGCGAAGGTCGCCTGCGCCCGCGAGCCCAGGGCTCCGGCTTCTTCATCACCGAGGATGGTTATCTCGTCACCAACAACCACGTCGTCTCCGATGGCTCCGCCTTCACTGTCATTTTGAACGACGGGACGGAACTCGACGCCAAGCTCGTCGGCAAGGACAGCCGCACCGATCTCGCCGTGCTCAAGGTCGACGCAGCCAACCGCAAGTTCACCTATGTAAGCTTCGCCGATGACAACCGGGTGCGGGTCGGCGACTGGGTGGTCGCGGTCGGCAACCCCTTCGGCCTCGGCGGCACCGTGACGGCCGGTATCATCTCGGCACGCGGCCGCGACATCGGCTCCGGCCCCTATGACGACTATCTGCAGGTCGATGCGGCGGTGAACCGCGGCAATTCCGGCGGCCCGACGTTCAATCTCTCCGGCGAAGTCGTCGGTATCAACACGGCGATCTTCTCGCCGTCGGGCGGCAATGTCGGCATCGCCTTCGCGATTCCCGCTTCCGTCGCCAAGGACGTCGTCGATGCCTTGATCAAGGACGGCTCCGTTTCGCGCGGCTGGCTCGGCGTTCAAATCCAGCCGGTGACGAAGGATATCGCCGAATCGCTCGGCCTCTCTGAGGCGAGCGGTGCGTTGGTGGTCGAGCCACAGGCGGGTTCGCCGGGCGAGAAGGCGGGCATCAAGAAGGGTGATATCGTGACCGCCCTCAACGGTGAGCCGGTCAAGGATCCACGCGACCTGGCCCGCCGGGTGGCAACGCTGCGCCCCGGTTCGACCGCCGAGGTCACACTCTGGCGTAACGGCAAGTCTGAGAGCGTCAAATTCGAGATCGGCACGCTGCCGGAGGAGGCCAAGGCTACGCCGCCGGATACCCGCGACGAACAGACGGACCAGGGTCAGGCTGGCGAAGAGGCACTGGCCGACCTCGGTCTGGCGGTCACCCCTTCGGAAGACGGCACGGGCGTCACCATCGCCTCCGTCGATCCGGACTCGGATGCTGCCGATCGTGGCCTGAAGGAAGGCGAGAAGATCGTCTCCGTCAACAATCAGCAAGTGAAGACGGCGGACGACATCCTGAAGGTGATCAACAACGCCAAGAAGGATGGCCGCAGCAAGGCGCTCTTCCAGATCGAGGCCGACGAGGGAAGCCGCTTCGTGGCGTTGCCGATCGCGCAGAGCTGAGGCGCGGCAAGAGCAAGCCACCATCCTGGCTGATGATGAGGCGCCGCGACATTTGCCGATATCGCGGCGTCTTCTGTTTCGGCCGAACGCTGTATTCGGCCAAGGCAAACCCCGAAACCGGTTGAGACGAACAGAGGTCCGGGACTATGGTCACCCGTATGAAGATTCTGATAGTTGAAGATGACCTCGAGGCGGCCGCCTATCTGGCGAAGGCGTTCCGCGAAGCGGGCATCGTTTCCGACCACGCCAGCGACGGCGAAAGCGGCCTGTTCATGGCGAGCGAGAACGCCTACGACGTGCTCGTCGTCGACCGCATGCTGCCGCGTCGGGACGGCCTGTCGTTGATCACCGAGTTGAGGCGCCGGGGCATCCATACGCCGGTGCTCATTCTCTCCGCCCTCGGCCAGGTGGACGACCGGGTGACGGGACTACGCGCCGGTGGCGACGATTACCTCCCCAAACCCTATGCCTTCAGCGAGCTCCTGGCGCGTGTCGAGGTGCTCGGCCGGCGCAAGGGAGCGCCGGACCAGGACATGGTCTACCGCGTCGGCGACCTGGAACTGGACCGGCTCTCCCATTCGGTCCGCCGCCAGGGCAAGGAAATCCCGCTGCAGCCGCGCGAGTTCCGGCTGCTTGAATATCTGATGAAGAATGCCGGGCAGGTGGTGACGCGAACCATGCTGCTCGAGAATGTCTGGGACTATCACTTCGATCCGCAGACCAATGTGATCGATGTGCACGTCTCCCGCTTGCGCTCCAAGATCGAGAAGGATTTCGATCCACCGTTGCTGAGAACCGTTCGCGGCGCCGGCTACATGATCAAGGACGATCGGACCGCTGACGCATGAGCAAAGTCGGCGTTCTGTTCAGGACGACCGCGGTCCGGCTCTCCGCGCTCTATCTCGTCCTCTTCTCCCTTTGCGCCGTCTTCCTCGTCTTCTACGTCACCGGCATGTCCGAGCGTCTCCTGCAGCAGCAGACGCGTGAAGGGATTGCCGTCGAGGCGGCCCAGATCGAAGACATCTACGAGCGTGCCGGCGTCAACGGCCTGCTCCGCTCGCTGGAGCGTCGGGCCCGTCAACCGGGCGCCAACCTCTATGTCATTGCGGGGCCGAGCGGGGAGATCCTTGCCGGCAATGTCGCCGGCCTCGAGCCGGGCCTGCTCGACAACGAGGGCTGGACATCGGAGCCCTTTCACTACCGGCGTTTCACCGACGAAAGCCGCACCGGCAACCACGTCGCGCTCGCCCAGGTCCTCATGCTCGACAACGGCCTGCGCATCCTCGTCGGCCGCGATTTGCAGGAACCGGAAAAGTTTCGCGTTCTCGTCCGCCAGGCCCTGGTGGTGGCGCTCGGCATCATGGGGCTCGGCGCACTGGTCATCTGGTTCGGCATTGGTCGCAACGCCTTGAGGCGCATCGACCGGATGTCGGAGGCAAGCACCAAGATCATGGCCGGAGACCTTTCACAACGGCTGCCGACGAGCGGATCGGGCGATGAATTCGACCGTCTGTCGGAATCGCTGAACGCGATGCTGGGGCGGATCGAGAAGCTCAACGAGGGCCTGAAACAGGTTTCCGACAATATCGCCCACGACCTCAAGACGCCTCTGACGCGGCTGCGCAACAAGGCCGAAGCGGCGCTTGCCAGCAAGGAAGGTGGCAACCAGAACGGCGCGCTCGAGGAAATCATCGGCGAATCCGACCAACTGATCCGAACCTTCAATGCATTGCTGATGATTTCGCGCGTGGAGGCGGGCTCCGCCATCGCTGAGATGAGCGATGTCGCCTTGTCCGGCATCGTCGAGGATTGCGTAGAGCTTTACGAGCCGGTCGCCGAGGAAGCTGCCCTGCGCCTGGAAGCGGACATCGAGCCGGGCGTCGTTGTTACAGGCAACCGCGAACTGATCGGCCAGGCGCTCGGGAACCTGATCGACAACGCGATCAAATATGCGGAAGGGGCGGAAAATCCGCTCATCCGGGTCGAGATGAAGAAGAGCGGCGCCAATGTCGCCCTGACGGTCGCCGATCAGGGTCCCGGCGTTCCGGAAAATATGCGCGGCGAAGTGGTCAAGCGCTTCGTGCGGCTGGACGAGAGCCGCACCAAACCCGGCACCGGTCTCGGCCTTTCGCTTGTCGAGGCGGTGATGGAGATGCACCATGGCGCATTGGATCTCTCGGCGACGGAGCCAGATGGAAGGGGCCTGACGGTTCGCATGGTTTTCCCCGCCGGCACGACCTGATACACCGGTCACGGCAATTGCCGGTTGGAGCGATCGACTTCCGACGATCCGAAGGGGAGGAGAAGACCGATGGTGGACGCGACCGAAAAGCGGTTGTCCGATATCGAGGTGGTGCCGATCCGCCCGGCGAGCCAAGCCGACGCGAAGGTCGCTCTTTCGGTGCTGAAGGACATAGCGAAGGGAAGCGAGGCCATCGCCAAGCTGGTGGCGTCCGATACGCCGCTCAAGCACTTGATCCTCGCCGCTTTCGCACTCTCGCCTTTCCTTCGCGATACCGGCGCAAGCAGCCCTGCCATTGTCGAGGCGCTGCTGAGCGAGAGCTTGCCTGGATTTCTGCGAAGCCGCATCGATGCGGCGCGGCTGGCATGGCAAAGCGGGGCGGCAGGCAAGGCCCTGCCGGACGCGGAAATCATGGCGCGGCTGCGGCGGGCAAGGCGGGAGGTTGCCTTCGCCGTCGCACTTGCCGATCTCTCGCGGCTGTTTGATGGCCGCGAAACGACGCGCTGGCTGAGCGAGTTCGCCGGCGCCGCGGTATCGGCGACGATCGATCACCTGCTGCTCGGCGCGCATGAGAGCGGCAAGTTCGTCCTCCCGGATGCCTCGGCGCCGAGCCTCGGCTCGGGCGTCGTCGTGCTCGGCATGGGCAAGCTCGGGGCGTGCGAGCTCAACTATTCCTCCGACATCGACCTCGTGGTCTTCTATGATCCGCAGTCCGGCATCCTCGTCAGCCGCGATGAGGCGACGGAGGTCTTCGCGCGGCTCTTGCGAAGGCTGATCCGCATCCTGCAGGAGCGGACCGGCGACGGCTACGTGTTCCGCACGGACCTCCGGCTTCGGCCCGATCCCGGCTCGACGCCGCTCGCAATCCCCGTCGAGGCGGCGATGCTTTATTATGAGAGCAGGGGGCAGAACTGGGAGCGGGCTGCTTTTATCAAGGCGCGCCCGATCGCCGGCGACCTTCCGGCCGGCGAGCGTTTCCTCAAGGAACTGACGCCATTCGTCTTCCGGAAGTACCTGGATTATGCGGCGATCGCCGACATTCACTCGATCAAGCGTCAGATCCACGCGCACAAGGGCCACGGCGAGATCGCCGTGAAGGGCCACAACGTCAAGCTTGGCCGCGGCGGCATCCGCGAGATCGAGTTTTTCGTGCAGACCCAGCAACTGATTGCCGGCGGCCGGACGCCTGCGCTGCGGCTGCGCGAAACCGAGGCGATGCTGCATGTGCTGGCCGAGGCCGGCTGGATCGATCGCGCCACGGCGCATGAACTGATCGATGCCTATTGGTTCCTTCGTGACGTCGAGCACCGGATCCAGATGGTGCATGACGAGCAGACCCATCTGGTGCCCGAGAGCGAGGCGGAACTGAGGCGCATCGCGTCGATGCTCGGCTTCGAAGATACGGCGTCCTTCTCCAGGGAGTTTTCCCGGGTGCTGCGGACGGTCGAGCGACGCTACGCCCAGCTTTTCGAACAGGAAGCGAGACTCTCTGCAGAGACCGGCAATCTGGTCTTCACCGGTCAGCAGGATGACCCGGACACGCTCAAAACGCTGAAACGGCTGGGTTTCCAGCGTCCTTCCGACATCGCCCGTATTATTCGCACCTGGCACTACGGGCGCTATCGGGCGACCCAATCGGTCGAGGCACGCGAACGCCTGACGGAATTGACGCCGGAGCTTCTGCGTGTCTTCGGCGAGAGCCGGCGCGCCGATGAGGCATTGCTGCGCTTCGACCAGTTCCTCTCCGGCCTCCCTGCCGGCATCCAGCTTTTCTCGCTGCTCGGCAGTAATCCGGGCCTGTTGTCGCTGATCGTCAATATCATGTCCTCGGCGCCGCGCCTGGCGGATATCATCGCCGCCAGGCCCCATGTCTTCGACGGCATGCTGGACCCGGGCCTGCTCGCCGAACTGCCGACGCGAGATTATCTGGCACCGCGGATCGCCAGCTTCGTCGCCGGCGCCCACCACTACGAAGAGGTGCTGGACCGCCTGCGCATCATCGCCGCCGAGCAGCGCTTTCTGATCGGCATCCGGTTGCTGACCGGCACGATCTCCGGCCTGCAGGCGGGCAGGGCCTTCACCGATCTTGCCGACCTGATCATCGCCGCTGCGCTGGAGGCGGTTCTGGCAGAGGTTCGCTCCGCCCACGGCGATTTCCCGGGTGGCCGGGTCGCCGTCGTCGGCATGGGAAAGCTCGGCAGCCACGAGTTGACTGCCGGTTCCGACGTCGACCTCATCCTGCTCTATGACTATGACGCCAACGCCTACCAATCCGAGGGCGCCAAGCCGCTCGACCCGGCACGCTATTTCACGCGCCTGACGCAGCGGCTGATCGCAGCTCTTTCAGCCCCGACCGCCGAGGGCGTCCTCTACAATGTCGACATGCGGCTGAGGCCCTCGGGCAACAAGGGCCCGGTTGCGACCCGCATTACCGCCTTTGCCAAATATCAGCGTGAGGAGGCCTGGACCTGGGAACATCTGGCGCTGACCCGCGCCCGATGCATCTGCGGCGACAAAAGCCTGATCGGCGAAGCGGAGGCGATCTTCGCCGAGGTCCTGTCGCAGAAGCGAGATATCGCCAAGATCCGCAAGGACGTCGAGGAGATGCGCGATCTCATCGACAAGGAAAAGCCGCCGAACGACATCTGGGACTTCAAGCTCATCCCCGGCGGCCTCGTCGATATCGAATTCATTGCGCAATATTTGGCGCTTGTGGCGCCGGCAAAGGGCGAGCTACCGCCGCCTGCCGGAACGCAGACGATGGAGGCGCTGAAGGGGCTCGGCGCCGCCCTGATGGATGCAAACGATCTCGACATGGCCGTCGAGGCGCTGGCGCTCTTTACCGAGGTCTCGCAGATCGTGCGGCTCTGTATCGACGGCGATTTCGACCCCAAGGACGCCCCCGCCGGCCTTGTCGATCTCGTTTGCCGGGCAGGCGATTACCCGGACCTCAAGCATCTCGAGGCTGACATACGCCGCTTTTCCAAGGCGGTGCGCGGCATCTTCCAGTCGGCCCTTGCGGGCTGAGCCGGCGGCCCCGGCTGGGTTCAGGCGAGGTCCGGGATCCGCACGGATATGATCGTGCCGACGTTTTCGGCGGAATGGATCTTCATCCGTCCCCCGTGCAGGCGCGTGAGCGACCGGGAGATGGCCAGCCCCAAGCCGGAGCCGCCCTTGCTCTTGGCATACTGGCTCTGCACCTGTTCGAAGGGATGGCCGATCTTTTCCAGCGCGTGCCTCGGAATGCCGATGCCGGAATCGGCGATCGTCAGCGTCACCGCGCCGCGAACCTTGCGGGCCCTGAGTGAAATGCGGCCACCCTCATTGGTGAACTTGACCGCATTTGATAAAAGGTTGAGGAGCACCTGTTTCATCGCGCGACGATCGGCGAACATCGTCAGGCCCGAGGACACCTCCTGGACGACGCGGATGTTCTTCTGCTGCGCCGGTATGGTGGTGAAGCGAAGCGTTTCCTCGATCAGCGGCGCAAGATCGATCCTTTCGCGCGTGATACGCATGTGACCGGCCTCGATCTTCGACATGTCGAGTATGTCGTTGATGACGTTGAGCAGATGTCTGCCGCTTTCATAGATATCGCGGGAATATTCGTGGTACTTCTCCGAGCCGAGCGGCCCGAACATCTGGTTCTGCAGGATCTCGGAAAAGCCGAGAATGGCGTTGAGCGGCGTGCGCAGTTCATGCGACATGTTGGCGAGGAACTCGGATTTTGCCCGGTTTGCCGCCTCGGCTCGTTCCTTTTCCGCCTGGTAATTGGCGTTGGCGACGGAAAGCTCCTCCTTCTGCCGTTCGAGCGTGATGCGCGAGGCCGAAAGATCGCCGATCGTCGCCATCAGCCGCCGCTCGGATTCGCGCAGCCGCACCTGATGCCGCTTGAGCAGCGTGATATCGGTGCCGACCGAGACGAGGCCGCCGTCGCGCGTGCGTCGATCGTTGATCTGCAGCCAGCGCTCGTCGGCGAGCTGCACTTCGCTCGTCTGCGAATGATTGCTGCGGTCCGGATCGGCGACGCGCCGCTCGATCACCGGTCTCGCCGCGGCCGCGTGCACCACTGCCCGTTCGGTGCCGGGCACGAGGACATGATCCGGCAGCTGATAGGCCTGCTGATAGTGGGTGTTGCACATGACCAGCCGGTCGTGCTTGTCCCACAGCACGAAGGCTTCCGACGTGCACTCGATGGCATCCGTCAGGCGCTGGTCGGCTTCCGCATAGCGCTGGGCGAGCCGGTGCTGCTCGGTCACGTCCATGGCGATGCCGATGAGGTGGGTGCGCCCGGAAACCGTGCGGATGATTTGGGCGCGCGCCCGAAGCCAAACGTAATGGCCATCCGCGTGGCGCATGCGGAACACCTGGTCGATCTGGCGCTCGCTGCCCTTGGCGATCGCCCGCGCCACCCGGTAGACGCCGCGATCCTCCGGGTGCATCAGCCGGGCCGCGTCGCCGAACGACAAGACGCTGCTGTCGCCGGGCATGCCGAGCATCTCGTACATGGAGCGAGACCAGAACAGGCGACGGTTGGCGAGGTCGAAATCCCAAAGTCCGCAGCGGCCGCGCGACAGTGCGGTTTCGACGCGCAGGTTCGATTCGGCGAATACGGAATCGGCGTCGCGGGCGCGCTTGGCCTGAATATAGTAGGCGTAAAGCACGACGAGCAGGATTGCCGAAATGCCGGCAAACAGCGTGACGTTCAGCGAGACATCGTCGCGCCAGGCCGCTTCGAACTGGGCGACCGGCGTTGCCGCCAGCACGACACCCGCGGAAGCCGGCACCTGCATCAGGGCGACCAGATGTTCGACGCCGTCGATGGTCGCCTTCACAGCGCCTTCGCCTTCGCCGAAATATTGCAGCGACGCCACGTCCGGGGCGATCGAGGTAAGCGTGCGGCCGATGAAATGTGCCCCCGCCTGCGTGCTCGCGAAGATGCGGCCGTCCCGGCGAACCGTCAGTAGGAACATGCCGCTGTCGAGGAGTTCGGCGGGCAGATATTCGGCGAGCCGCCGTTCGGCCTCCCATCGCTGCCCCTCGCCGAAGAGCTCCGATCCATCCGCCTGGAACGCCGCCGTCGCCGCGGTCGCCGCCAGGCTGACGCTCCGGCGCGAACTGGCCTCCATCCGGGCATGCTCATCCATGATGCCCGACATGCGCGAAATGGCCACGATCAGCAGGAAAGCGATAATGAGGACGGGAATTGACCGCTTCAGAATGGGCTCGGCCCGGGCGAGCCGACGTGACGCCGGTTCGACAAAGAGCCTCGCCTTGTCGATGAGCTCCCGTTCCAGGCCGAAAAAGCCCGGAAACTTGAGTCGCAACCGCCCGTCGGCTGCGCCTCCCCGTCGCGCGTCCGCAATCTTTCCCAATTTCTGCCGTCCTCGAGAGCGTCCCGCATGTGGATGCGAAGGGACGCTGTGATCCTCTTAAACCGAAGCGTCATCGGAAATCGCGACGCTTTGGTGATTCGGTACGCCGCCCGCCCGAATCTGACTCAATGAATCACAGGGCGATTCGCCTTGTCTAGAGGCGCAGGTAAAGATTTGTTAACCAATTTTCATCGTTGGAAAGTCATAGCGCCTGCGACGCCGAATGTCTTATCCGACGCTCAGAAGTCGCCGTAGCCCTTTGAATTGAGGCTCTTTCCTCGAATCGGCCCCGCTTAGGAGAGGTGCAGTAGGCCCGGCCGAGGCCGCGGCGATATCACGCCGCGCTGCCGTCGCTCAGCATCCGGTCGACGATGTCGCTGACATCGACGGAAAGATTGGAGGCGCCGGCGATTTCCTTGAGCGCCTCCTCGGCATGCTTGGCGCGCACCTGCTCCAGCGACCGCCAGGAGCGCATCGATGTCAGGATCCGTGCCGCAAGTTGCGGATTGCGGGGATCGATGTCGAGGATCTGGCGTGCGAGGAAGCGGTAGCCTTCGCCATCCGTACGGTTGAAGCCCGTCGGGTTGGAGAAGGCGAAGGTGCCTATGAGCGAGCGTACGCGGTTCGGGTTGCTCGGGGTGAAGTGCGGATCGGACATCAGCGCCTTGACCCGCTCGAGCGTCGAGGCGCCGGGGATCGTCGCCTGGATGGCGAACCATTTGTCGATCACCAGCGCATTGTCCGCGAAGCGGTTCTTGAACGTGGTGAGCGCATCGAGCGTTTCTTGCGCATCCGGAAAACGGTGGGCGAGCAGCGTCAGCGCCTGGCTGAGATCGGTCATGTTGTTGGCGGAACGGAACGCGCTCACGGCCTTCTCCGGCTGATCGTCCCCATAGACGAGATAGGAGAGGGCGGCGTTGCGTAGCGCCCGCCGGCCGGCGCTCGCTGCGTCGGGCCGGAACGGGCCGGAAAGTGCCATCTCGCCGAGCAATCGCGTGAAAATCTCCTTGCCGGATGCGGCGACGGCGGAAAGGATCGCCTGGCGACCGTCCTGGATAGCGTCCGGATCGTTGTCGCGGCCGATCTCCCGGGCGATGTCGGCTTCGCTCGGGAGCGACAGGACCTGTGCGCGGAATGCCGGCTCCAGCCCTTCGTCACCCGCCGCGGCCAGCAGCCCGCCGATGAGGGCGGTATCGGAGGCGATCGGCTGGCCGTTTCGCGCTTGCGCCGCTGCTTTGGCCAGATTGTCGAGCGCCATGGCATTCAGCGCCTGCCACCGGGCGAAGAGGTCGACCTCGTGGCGTGCGATGAGGGCGCGGTCCTTCGCGCTCTGCTCGATGTGCAGGTTTACCGGCGCAGAGAAGCCGCGATTGAAGGACGGCACGGGCCGGGTCGGAATGCCGGCGAAGACGACGGTCTGCTTGCGCTCCGTCAGATGCAAGACGTCGCCAGTGACATCGGCGCCGGAGACTGCTGCAGGCTTAGCCTCGCTGCCGTCTTCAAGCAGGAGCCCAACGCGAAGTGGGATATGCATCGGCTTCTTGGCGCTTTGACCCGGTGTCGCAGGCACCGCCTGTTCGAGCGACAGGGTGTAGATCTGCTTCGCCGCGTCATAGGAACCGGAGGCGGTGATCAGCGGCGTTCCCGCCTGATGATACCAGAGCGAAAACTGGGTGAGATCGCGCCCGCCCGCGGCCTCGAAGCAGGCGATGAAGTCCTCGATCGTCACTGCCTGGCCGTCATGGCGGTCGAAATAGAGGTCCATGCCCTTCTTGAAGAGGTCGCGTCCGAGAAGGGTCGCAATCATGCGCGTGACCTCGGAGCCCTTCTCATAGACGGTCGTCGTGTAGAAATTGTTGATCTCGCGATATTGCGTCGGGCGCACCGGATGGGCGAGCGGGCCGGCATCCTCGGGAAACTGTTCGGACTTCAGGTGCCGCACCTCGGCGATGCGCTTGACGGCGCGCGAGCGCATGTCGGCCGAAAACTCGTGATCGCGATAGACCGTCAGCCCTTCCTTCAGGCAGAGCTGAAACCAGTCGCGGCAGGTAATGCGGTTGCCCGTCCAGTTGTGAAAATATTCGTGGGCGATGATCGCCTCGATATTGGCGTAGTCCGTGTCGGTCGCCGTTTCCGGATCGGCGAGGACGTATTTGTCGTTGAAGACGTTGAGCCCCTTGTTCTCCATGGCGCCCATGTTGAAGTCGGAGACGGCGACGATCATGAAGATGTCGAGGTCGTATTCGCGGCCGAAGACCTCCTCGTCCCATTTCATCGAGCGCTTGAGGGCGTCCATCGCGTAAGCCGCGCGCGGCTCCTTGCCGTGCTCGACATAGATCCTCAAGGCCACTTCGCGGCCGGATGCGGTCGTGAACGTGTCCTCGACCACGCCGAGATCGCCGGCAACCAGCGCGAAGAGATAGCTCGGCTTCGGATGCGGGTCGAACCAGGCGGCGAAGTGACGTCCGTCGCCCAGGTCGGCGCCGCCGAGATAGTTGCCGTTCGAAAGGAGAAGGGGGGCGGTCGCCTTATCGCCAATGATGTTGACCGTATAGACGGCGAGCACGTCGGGCCGGTCGGGGAGATAGGTGATGCGGCGGAAGCCTTCCGCCTCGCACTGCGTGCAGTAGACGTTGTTGGTGCGGTAGAGGCCCATCAGCTTCGTGTTCGTCTCCGGCGACAGGAGCGTCGTCACGGTGATTTCGAAGGGGGCGGTCTCGGGCAGGCCGCGGATCGTCAGCGTGTCGCCGGCCACATCGTAGAGCGTAGCCGGGACTTCTTCCTGGTCGAGCAACAGGGCGGTCATGGCCAGCTCGTCGCCGTCGAGGACCAGCGGGGCGGAAGCGTCGACGCCTTCGCGTCGGTGGAAGATGAGCCGCGCCTCTACCTTCGTCTCCTTGGGGTCGAGTTCGAAGGTCAGATCCACTCTTTCGAGAACGAAATCGGTCGGCCGGTAGTCTTCCAGATGAATGATCTGGCCAGTATTTGTCCGCATGGTCAGTCCCGCTTGCGCCTTCCGTTCCTAAGTTAGAGGGCGCCTGTGATGGTGAAAAGGCCAAGAGGCGAGATTTTGTGCTTGCAATGCCGTCGACCGCACTTCGGAAGCAAACACGTTTGATTTCCCGCCCCGATCGCAGGTTTAACGAAACGGCACTAACAAGAACTAAATCCCACAGGATTTTTTCGCGTTCGCTAAAGCATAGGACGAAGCAGTGCGGGAGCGCGAAAGCCATCACGAAAATGCCGCGCCCATCAAGAAAATTGATCCAACATGCCGCGCCGTGCAGCTAGAGTGGTGCCATCCTCCCGCGGTCTGCGCCGTGTCCGTCCTTCCCGCCCGGTCCGCCGGATGACATCTCGAAACGCCCTCATGGATGCCGATATTCACAACCCCATGAAGGGGATTCTGCTCAAGGTCCTGTCTGTCATCGTCTTCGTTTGCATGGCGACCTGCATCAAGGCGGCCGGCAGCGGGATCGCCACCGGCCAGATCACCTTCTATAGATCCGCCTTCGCCATGGTGCCGATTCTCGGCTTTCTGGCCTGCCGCGGCCAGTTGCGCGACGCCTTCCGGACCAACAATGTCGCGGGGCATGTGGTGCGCGGCTTCGTCGGCATTCTGTCGATGAGTTGCGGTTTCTACGGCCTCGTGCACCTGCCGCTCCCCGAGGCGATCGCGATCGGCTACGCGATGCCGCTCTTGGCGGTTGCCTTCGCCGCTCTCTTTCTCGGCGAAATCGTCCGGCTCTATCGCTGGTCCGCGGTGGTTATCGGCCTCGTCGGCGTGCTGATCATCACTTGGCCGAGCGTGACTTTGTTCGACGAAGGAGGATTCGGCTCGTCCAAGGCGCTGGGCGCCGTCGCCGTGCTGCTTTCGGCGACACTCGGCGCGGTCGCGATGGTGCTTGTGCGCCGGCTCGTGCAGACGGAGCGCACCCATACGATCGTGCTCTACTTCTCGCTTTCCGCCGCGGTGTTTTCCCTGGCAACGCTTCCCTTCGGCTGGTCGGCGATATCCTGGACATCCTTCCTGCTCCTGATGCTCGCCGGTTTCTGCGGCGGCGTCGCCCAGATTCTGTTGACGGAGAGCTATCGCCACGCCGACATGTCGACGATCGCCCCCTTCGAATATACCTCGATCGTGCTCGGCATCGTCATCGGCTATTTCCTCTTCGGCGACGTACCGACGGCAACCATGCTGCTCGGCACCGCGATCGTCGTCGGCGCCGGCATCTTCATCATCTTCCGCGAGCACCGGCTGGGGCTCGAGCGAAAGGGGGCGCGCAAACACGTTACGCCGCAGGGCTGAACGGGGCCATTGCTCCTGCCGCTACGATAGGAGGCGCCGACGGTCGTCGCTGGAAGGCGATCTTGGAAAGGTTTGGAGGTCACCGCTCTGTCGATTGTTACCGAGACGGCGCGGTCTCAGTTGGGCAGCAACGGGCTCACCGCCACACGGTGCGCGCGGCGGCTGTCCCTGATCGTGCTCATCCTGCTGAACTCGCGCGAGGTGCGCACGGCGGTGCCGATGTCGGAAATCGTATCGAGCAGGCTGCTGATAGACATGGTAGTGATCTTCGTTCGGGCGAGCGCCGGACGCGATGGTCGGCGCTGCAGCGATTGGTCAGCGCTGAATGAAATCGGCGTAGATCTGGGCCGGGTGGCGCGTCGTGCGCGCGAGGCCGATTGCCGTCATCTGTTCGTTGGCAACCTTGCCGAAGCTGTTATACGGCGACCGCACAGCGACGCGGGCCTGACGGAGCGTCTCAAAGCTGCTGTGGATCGGGCGAAAACGGGCACTCATGGTTCAGTTCCTTAATCCATACCTCCCGTGCTTTCATATTGCGATGCAACATCGATTTTGCAACGCATTAAAACGCGGCGCTGACATGCGCAAATTGCATGGCTTTGTTCATATTTCCTTCACCTGTCGGGCGCGGCCGGTCAGCCCATGATCCGCGCCTTGAAGGAGAGCAGGTCAAGCCAAGCGAAACGCTTGTTGACGGGCGCGGTGATAAGATCCTGCGGATGCAGTGTAGCCAGCGCCGGAACGAGGTGGCCGCCGGCGGAAAGCTCGCGCCATTGCCCCCTCGTCTGATGGATCGTCTCGTTGGTGCCGAAGAAGAAGCGGGCCGTGAAATTGCCGAGGAGAAGCAAGTGCCTCGGCTCGGCGAGCGCAATCTGCCGTTCGATGAAGGGGCGGCAGATGTCGGCCTCCCGACCGCTTGGCACGCGGTTTCCGGGCGGCCGCCAGGGAACCACGTTGCTGAGCAGAACGCCGGTCCGTGAAAGGCCGATGCCGGAAAGCATCCGCTCGAGCATATCACCGTGCTTGCCGGAAAACGGCTGGGCGTCCCGGTCGTCTTCCGCATAGGGCATCGGCCCGATCACCATGATGCCCGAGGCGGGGTCACCGTCCGCGAAAACGAGGTTTCGGGCGCTGTTCTTGAGGTTGCAGCCGGTGAAGGACTCCATCGCCGTGCGAAGTTCGGCAAGCGATCGCGCGCTCTCGGCGGCGAATCGCGCCTCGCTGACCGCCTGCTCGTCAGGGATCGCGACCGTCGGCGGAACGCTTGCCGGGCCGCTCGGAAGAGTACCCAGGGCGCTGCCGGGCGTCGCCGGCTGTCCCCGGCCCCTCTGCGCTTCTGATGCTTCCGGCTGCCGGCTTTGCGGCGCAGCTCGCGCGCCGGCGCGCTTGGCTTTCAGCGCCTCGAACTCCGCCAGCCGGTCGACGGGCGCGTCTTCAAGCAGCCACTCGACACCCGCCTCCGCATGGAAAGCAAGAAGCGCGGCGAGTTCCGAAGGGGAAAGGTCGTTGGCCGAAATCATCGGCGGAACTTATCAGATCGGCGACTGTGGTCCAGCATCCGGAGGATATTTACGCGGCGATCGTCCAAGCTGTGATGTCCTCCCGCTCGCCGATCAGCGCAAGCCCGTGGGCGATCGACAGGAGCTCGCCGCCGCTTTCGATTCGCTCGGGGCCGAAGCGATCGTCGAAAAGCCGCCGGACGGCCGGCACGAAGGAGGTGCCACCGGTCAGAAAAATCCTGTCGATGTCGGCCGGCGCAGTCGCCGTCGTTGCCAGTACCTCGTCGAGGGCCGCATCGATGCGGGCGAGGTCGGGGGCAATCCAGGCCTCGAAATCCTTGCGCCGAACGATTCTTCGCGAGCGCTCGCCCAGCGGCGCGAAGAAGAACTCGGTTTCCTCTTCTTGCGACAGTCGCATTTTGGTTGCCGAGACCGCCTGATAGAGCGGGTAGCCTTCGTCATGCTCGATCAGATCGACGAATGCCGCCAGTTTCTCCGGCTCGAGGCTCGTGCGGACGAGCTTCTTCAGCTCCGCAAAGTCCCTGAGCGTCTTGAAGATCGACAACTGGTTCCAGCGGCCGAAATTGGCGTAATAGCTCGACGGGACTTCAAGCAGCTTGTCGAAGCTCTTGAACAGACTCCCCTTTCCGATCAGCGGCGCGACGATGTTGTCAATGATGCGGAAATCGAAGTGATCGCCGGCAACGCCGACGCCGGAATGTCCGACCGGCGTGGCGCTCAGCCGTCCGCCGCGGCTTGCGAAACGGATGATCGAATAGTCCGTCGTGCCGCCGCCGAAGTCGGCGACGAGCACCGTCGCATCGCGCTCCAGCTTGCGGGCGAAGTAGAAGGCGGCCGCCACCGGTTCATAGACGTAGTGGATTTCCGGAAAATCGAAGCGCGCGAGGGCGCGACCATACCGTTCGATCGCCAGCTTTTCGTCCGGACTTGCGCCGGCAAACTGCACCGGACGCCCGACGACGAGGCGCTGCAACGCCCCGTTCCAGTCGTCGCCGGCATAGTCCTTGAGCCGGGCCAGGAAGCTGTACATCAGGTCCTCGAACTCCTGGCGCTTGGCGAAGACGAGTGTGCCTTGAAAGAGTGCGCTGGCGGCAAAGGTCTTGATCGACTGCAGAAAACGGCATTCGCCGGGATTGTCGATGAATTCGCGGATCGCCGCCTGGCCCGCTTCGACCTTCAAGGATGCATGGCCCTGCTTCAGAAAGGAGAGAGCCGTTCGCGTGGTGTCGAACCGTCCGGCGGGGCTGTCGACGAAAAGAGAGCGCGTCGAGGCACCCTGCGCCAGGGCCAGGACGGAGTTGGTCGTTCCGAAATCGAGGCCGAGGGCCGTGGCCATGGCTGTCTCCTTGCGACGTAAAAGGGCGCGCCTCGTTGCACGCGGGAGCTACAAAATCAAGCTGACGGCGGTTATTCATCGGTGGTTGATTTACGTTTACGTCAAAGTAATATAAGGGATTGTGCTAAACTCATGAACTCATGCGCAAATGCAGAGACAGTCTGTCGCATCCCGGCTCGACAAGGTTTGCGGCATTTGTCATGACGGGATGATTTGACTGGGACGGAGCCGGCGGAGAACGGCAAGACTGGAGAACGCGACAATGAACGAGCCACAAGACCTCCCCGAGCGCGAGAGCATGGAATTCGACGTGGTGGTCGTCGGCGCCGGTCCGGCCGGGCTTGCCGCGGCGATCCGGCTGAAGCAGGTCGATCCGGAGCTGTCGGTCGTGGTGCTCGAAAAGGGCGCGGAAGTCGGCGCCCATATCCTTTCCGGCGCCGTCGTCGACCCGATCGGCATCGACCGGCTGTTGCCCGGCTGGCGCGACGAGCCGGACCATCCGTTCAAGACGGAGGTCACGGACGACCAGTTCCTCTTCCTGGGCCCGGCCGGGTCGATCCGCCTGCCCAATTTCCTGATGCCACCGCTGATGAACAATCACGGCAACTATGCCGTCTCGCTGGGCAATGTCTGTCGCTGGCTGGCGGCGCATGCCGAGGCGCTCGGCGTCGAGATCTATCCGGGCTTTGCCGCAACCGAAGTGCTCTACAACGAAGAGGGCGCGGTGATCGGAGTTGCCACTGGCGACATGGGCATCGGACGCTCCGGCGAGCCGGGGCCGAACTTTGCTCGCGGCATGGCGCTTCTCGGCAAATACACGCTGATCGGCGAGGGGGTGCGGGGCTCGCTCGCCAAGCAGCTGATCGCCAAGTACCGGCTCGACGAGGGCCGCGACGTGCCGAAATTCGGCATTGGCCTGAAGGAGCTCTGGGAGGTGAAGCCGGAGAACCATAAGCCGGGCCTCGTGCAGCACTCCTTCGGCTGGCCGCTCGGCATGAAGACCGGCGGCGGCTCCTTCCTCTATCACCTCGAGGACAACCTCGTCGCCGTCGGCTTCGTCGTGCACCTCAACTACAAGAACCCGTATCTCTACCCCTTCGAGGAGTTCCAGCGCTTCAAGACGCATCCGGCGATCCGCGGCACTTTCGAGGGCGGCAAACGTCTGTCCTACGGCGCCCGTGCGATCACCGAGGGCGGCTACCAGTCGGTGCCGAAGCTCTCCTTCCCCGGCGGCGCGCTGATCGGCTGTTCGGCCGGCTTCGTCAACTTGCCGCGCATCAAGGGCAGCCACAATGCCGTCTTGTCGGGTATCCTCGCGGCCGAGAAGCTGGCGGCGGCGATCGCCGCCGGCCGCGCCAATGACGAGCCGATCGAGATCGAGCGCGGCTGGCGCGACAGCGCAATCGGCCAGGACCTGAAGAAGGTGCGGAACGTCAAGCCGCTGTGGTCGAAATTCGGCACGGCGATCGGCGTCGCGCTCGGCGGTCTCGATATGTGGACGAACACGCTGTTCGGCGTCTCCTTCTTCGGCACCCTGAAGCACGGCAAGACGGACGCACAGAGCCTCGAGCCGGCCGCCAAGCATCAGAAGATCGACTATCCGAAGCCGGATGGGGTCTTGACCTTCGACCGGCTCTCCTCGGTGTTCCTGTCGAACACCAATCACGAGGAGGACCAGCCGATCCACCTGCAGGTCAAGGACCTGGAGCTGCAGAAGCGTTCCGAATACGACGTCTATGCCGGCCCGTCGAGCCGCTACTGTCCGGCCGGCGTCTACGAATGGGTGGAAAAGGACGGCAACCCGACCTTCGTCATCAACGCCCAGAACTGCGTGCACTGCAAGACCTGCGACATCAAGGACCCGAACCAGAACATCAACTGGGTGCCGCCGCAAGGGGGCGAAGGCCCCGTCTACCCCAACATGTAAATGTTGGGAGCCGGGGCCGCGCGGAGCCCCGCCCAGTAGAGAGCGGCGAAGGCCCCGTCTACCCCAACATGTAAATGTTGGGAGCCGGGGCCGCACGGGCCTCCGCCTGAAAAATAGCGGCCAAGCCGCATCCGAGAAGCGTTTCTTGGCGTGCCTGGCCGCGCCTTGTGCCTCGGCTCACAGTTGAAATGTCGCCGCTAAGGCCTTCAATTGTATAACTTCATGAAAAAATACCATGAGCGTGATTGCTGACGCAAATGGGCAAGCGTTTCCCCTAGAGACTCGATAGCAATGACATGTACCGTCGATCGGGAGTATTGGATTGATGGCAACGAGACTGGACTGGACGAAGGTCCGATCCACATGCTGTCCGCTGCCGCGGTGAGGCTGGCAGTTCGTCACGGGTGCACCGTCAGAACAGAGGGAAACGAGATGAAGAAACTACTTGCAACGACGTGTCTGGCCGTTGGCCTCCTCGGACTTGGCAGCGCCGCATCGGCGCAGGAATGCGGCGATGTGACGATCGCCAACATGAACTGGCAGAGCGCCGAAGTACTGGCGAACGTGGACAAGTTCATTCTGACGGAAGGTTATGGCTGCAACGCCGAACTGGTTGTTGGCGATACCGTGCCGACGATCACGTCGATGATCGAGAAGGGCGAGCCGGACATCGCTCCGGAAGGCTGGGTCGACCTGCTGCCGGACGTGGTCAACCGCGGTCTGCAGGAAGGCAAGCTCGTCGGTGCGGCGCTCGCGCTTTCTGACGGCGGCGTACAGGGCTGGTGGGTTCCGAAATATATCGTCGACGCCAATCCGGACATCAAGACGATCGATGACGTGCTGAAGCACAAGGAGCTTTTCCCGGATCCGGAAGATCCGAGCAAGGGCGCCGTCTTCAACGGCCCGCAGGGCTGGGGCGGCACTGTCGTGACGACGCAACTCTACAAGGCCTATGGTGCGGAGGCCGCCGGCTTCACGCTCGTCGATCCCGGCTCTGCCGCCGGCCTCGACGGCTCGATCGCCAAGGCCTACGAGCGCAAGCAGGGCTGGGTCGGCTACTACTGGGCCCCGACGGCGCTGCTCGGCAAATACGAGATGGTCAAGCTCGACCATGGCGTGCCGGCTGATCCGGCCGAATGGAAGCGCTGCAACACGGTTGCCGACTGCCCGGACCCGAAGAAGAACGACTGGCCGAAGGACAAGGTCCAGACGCTCGTCACCAAATCCTTCGCTGACCGTGCCGGTCCGGTGATGGATTATCTCAAGACCCGCGCCTGGCAGAACGACACCGTCAACAAGCTGATGGCCTGGATGACGGACAATCAGGCGAGCGGCGAGGAGGGCGCCAAGCATTTCCTTGAAGAAAATCCGGATGTCTGGACCAAGTGGGTCTCGCCGGAAGTCGCCGAGAAGGTCAAGGCGGCCCTCTGATCGACACTCTGGCCAACGAACGGCGCGCATAAAAGGCGCGCCGTTTTTCTTTCCCGCATGCAGGAATTCGTTCACGGCATGTCGGTTTGAGAATAAGATTGCGCAGCGTCAGTGGTTACAGCGCAGTGTGGTTTGAAGGTCGGCGGCTGCCAAGAAAAATAACGACATGCCGCCTGAACGATTGCAAAGGGGAATCGCCATGGAATGGCTGACCAAATTTCCGCATATGAATGACGATAGCCTTCGAGAACTCAAGAAGGTGATCGACGAAGGCTTCCGCACGTTTACGCGTACCTATGGCGAGGCCATCGAGACGTTCTTCGAGCCGTTGCAGTTCTTCCTGATCCAGTCCGAGCGCTTCATGACGCGCACACCCTGGCCGATCATCCTGCTGCTGATTGCGGTGATCGCCTGGTTCGCCAGCCGCAACTGGAAGGTCGTTGCCGGCTGCGTCGGCACCCTGCTGCTGATCGGCTACTTCGACATGTGGGACGACACAATGAAGACGATCTCGATGATCTTCGTCTGTACGGTGCTGTCCATCGCAATCGGCATTCCGCTCGGCATTCTCATGTCGCGCTCCGATCGGGTGCAGAACGTCGTCAATCCGGTGCTCGACGTGATGCAGACGATGCCGAGTTTCGTTTACCTGATCCCCGTGGTGATGCTGCTGGGGATCGGCAAGGTCCCCGGCCTGATCGCCGTCGTCATCTACGCCATTCCGCCGATGATCCGGTTGACCAATCTCGGCATCCGGCTGGTCGA
>NZ_NWTB01000074.1:0-526 GCF_002531875.1 Sinorhizobium sp. FG01 | reverse complement strand
CACCTTGTGAACCACAAGAAGCTCTTCCGGCTCTATCGGGAGGAGAAGCTGACGGTGCGCAAGCGCGGCGGTCGCAAGCGAGCGATAGGCACACGAGCACCGATGCTGATCCCGATGGCCACCAATGATCGTTGGTCGCTCGACTTCGTGTCGGATCAACTCACCGATGGACGCAGGTTCCGGGTTCTAACGGTCGTCGACGATTGCACGAGGGAATGCCTGGCGCTCGTCGCGGATACATCGCTTTCCGGTCTGCGCGTTGCCCGTGAGCTGGATCGGATCATCGAGGAGCGCGGCAAGCCCAGGATGATCGTCAGTGATAATGGCAGCGAGTTCACCAGCAACGCGATCCTGCAATGGACGGACCGGATCAAGGTCGATTGGCACTACATCGCGCCCGGTAAGCCGATCCAGAATGCCTTCATCGAAAGCTTCAATGGGCGGCTGCGAGACGAGCTCTTGAATGAAACCCTCTTCTCGTCACTGACCTATGCTCGCTCAGCGCTTTCAAACTGGCGCAGCGATT
>NZ_NWTB01000007.1:0-412037 GCF_002531875.1 Sinorhizobium sp. FG01 | reverse complement strand
TCCCGCGAGCTCCGCCGCCCACGTTTCTCTTTCTCTATCTTCAATTGTCAAAAAACCGACGGAAAAAACTCCCGTCAGCGTTCCCAAATCGGCCAAAACTCGCGTCCCAGCCCCAAAATCAGCATCCGCCAATCCAAAGGAAACTCTAGAGCGAAAGTCGTCGTCGCCAGCAGCGCCGCCGCCCTCGTCAGTGATCGGGCTTATAGACCCCATACCTCAGACACGTCAACAGACATTTTTAAAAAATCGATAGATTTTTGTAAGCTGCTGATTTGTCACACGGATTTCGACACGATCGACTAACCGCTTGAAATCGGCGTCGCGTTCCGGGCGGCCGCGGAAGGAGAAGCTCCTCCATGGCTGTTGCCTATATGGTTAACGCTCTATTGCTCTTCAAGGGGCGCATCTCGGCTGACCGCCGCCCGGCCTTCCCGGAGGAAGGAGCCGCGGCTCTCCCTCGCCGCTTCGACCAGAAAATCGCGTACGGCCCTCACCCGCGGCATCGCCATCAGGTCGCGATGGCAGATCAGCCAATAGGTGCGTTTCAGCTCGATCTCGTCCGGCAGCACGATCTCGAGATTGGCTTCGTCCTTGGCCATGAAATAGGGCAAGACGCAGAGGCCGAGGCCCTGACGCGCCGCCTTCAGCTGCGTCAGGATGCTCGAGCTCTGGAAATGGGCGCGCAGGCCCGGCTGGATCTCGCCGAGATAGTCGAGCCCGGGCGTGAAGATCATATCCTCAATATAGCCGACGAAGCGGTGCGAACTCAGGTCATTGCGCGTCCGGATCATCGGATGCCGGGCGAGATAGCTTCGCGCTCCATAGACATGCAGCGTATAGGGCGTCAGCACCTCGGAATGATAGGGGCCCGCCTTGGGCGCGGCGAGCGCCACGGCAATATCGGCCTCCTTGCGCGACAAGGACATGATCTGCTGGATCGCCACAAGCTCCAGCGAAATATTCGGATAGCGGCCGGCGAAGTCGGCAAGCCGGTCGGAAAGGAAGAAATTGCCGAAGCCCTCGAGCGTGCTCAGCCGCACGACGCCGCGCTGGGCGGTCATGCCGTCGCTGATGTCGAGCTGCAGCTGCTCCGTTTCCCGCTCGATCCGTTCGGCCGTCTCGACGAAGCGCTGGCCCATGCCGGTCAGCACGTAGCCACGCGGATTGCGTTCAAAGAGCTTGACCTTGAGGGCAAATTCCAGCCGGTCGATACGGCGCGAGACCGTCGCATGGCTGGTTCTCAAACGCCGCGCCGCGGTCGAAAGCTGGCCGGTGCGCGCCACCGCCAGGAAGAACTGCAGGTCGTCCCAGGTGAAATTCGGATTCATTCCGCCTCCCTTCTGTTCAAAAATGAACAGATGCTGTTTGCAATTTACGGTTTGACCCGCTTGCTTCCAAGTAGAATTTTCTGGATGGTAAACTTCGAGGCCAGCTGTTGAGGAGCATGTCTGGCCAAATTTGAACAGAGCGATACGAGAAACGGTCGGGGCCTCGAAAGGTCACCGCCGGGCCCTATGTGTTTGCGCATGACGGCCAGCATCACCCTGGACATCCTCGGGAGGAGGACAGATGAACAAGAAAGTGATCGCCACGCTTGCAATGCTGCTCGCCAGCAGCACCGCCGCTCTTGCCGACGCGTCCGACGGCAAGGTCAGGATCGGCATTCTGAACGACCAGTCCGGCGTCTATGCCGATTTCGGTGGCAAATCTTCTTATGAGGCGGCGCTGATGGCGGTCGAGGATTACGGCGGCAAGGTGTTGGGCGTCCCTATCGAAGTCGTGACCGCCGACCACCAGAACAAGCCCGATATCGCCTCCAACATTGCCCGGCAATGGTATGACACCGAGCAGGTCGACAGCATCATGGAACTCACCACCTCATCGGTGGCGCTCGCGGTACAGGCGATCTCGAAGGAGAAGAAGAAGATCGACATCGTCACCGGCGCGGCGACGACGGAGCTTACCGGCAAGCAATGTAGTCCCTATGGCTTCCACTGGGCCTATGACACCCACTCGCTGGCCGTCGGCACGGGCGGCGCGCTCGTCAAGCAGGGCGGCGATAGCTGGTTCTTCCTGACCGCCGACTACGCCTTCGGTTATTCGCTCGAGGAAAACACCGGCAACTACGTCAAGGAAAACGGCGGCAAGGTCGTCGGAGCGGTGCGCCATCCGCTGGCCACCACCGACTTCTCGTCCTTCCTGCTGCAGGCGCAATCCTCCGGTGCCAAGGTGATCGGGCTTGCCAATGCCGGTCTCGACACCTCGAACGCCATCAAGCAGGCGGCCGAGTTCGGCATCGTCCAGGGCGGTCAGCGCCTGGCGGCGCTGCTCTTCACGCTTGCCGAGGTCCACGGCCTCGGGCTCGAGGCGGCGCAAGGGTTGACGCTCACGGAGGGCTTCTATTGGAACCGCGACGCCGAAAGCGCCAAGTTCGGCAAGCGCTTCATGGAGCGCACCGGCAAGATGCCGAATATGGTCCATGCCGGCACCTATTCCGCCGTGACGCAATATCTGAAGGCGATCGAAAAGGCCGGCAGCGACGATGCCGACGCGGTCGCCAAGGAACTGCATGCAATGCCGGTGAACGACGTCTTCGCACAGAACGGCACCGTGGCGCCGAACGGTCGGATGATCCACGACATGTACCTGCTCGAGGTCAAGAAGCCGGACGAGAGCAAGGAGCCCTGGGACTACTTCAAGGTTCTGGCGACCATCCCCGGCAAGGAGGCCTTCATCGATCCGGCCCAGAGCGGCTGCGACCTCGTGAAATCCTGACCGGCGCCGAGCGATGAGCGTCGACGCGCCTCTTGAGAATGGAAGGCCGCGGGTGGTTCTGTCCGCCCGCGGTCTCCGCCGCGACTTCGGCGGCTTCACCGCCGTCAAGGACGTCGACCTTGACGTTCATCATGCCCGCGTGCATGCGCTGATCGGCCCGAACGGGGCCGGCAAGACCACCGTCTTCAACCTGCTGACAAAGTTCCTGCAGCCGACCGACGGCACCATCACGCTGCTCGGCGAGGACATCACCAACACCGCGCCGGACAAGGTCGCCCGCATGGGCCTGGTGCGGTCGTTCCAGATCTCGGCTGTGTTTCCGCACCTGACGGTCCTCGACAATGTCCGCGTCGCCCTGCAGCGGCCGAACCGGCTGGCGACCCAGTTCTGGAAACCGCTTTCGGCGCTCGACACCCTGAACGGCAAGGCCGATCAATTGATCCGCGCCGTTGGGCTCGAAAAGGAGCGCAATGCGGTGGCCGCCGATCTTTCCTATGGCCGCAAGCGCGTCCTCGAGATCGCCACGACGCTGGCGCTCGACCCGAAGGTCCTGCTGCTCGACGAGCCGATGGCCGGCATGGGCCACGAGGATGTCGGCATGGTGGCCGAAATCATCCGCGAGGTGGCGCGCGAGCGCGCCGTGCTGATGGTCGAGCACAATCTCTCCGTCGTCGCCACGCTCTGCCACCACGTCACCGTGCTGCAGCGCGGCGAGATTCTTGCAGAAGGCGATTATGCGACGGTGTCGGAGGACCCGCGCGTGCGCACCGCCTATATGGGCACGGAGGAGGCCTGAGATGAAACCGCTTCTCAAGGTCTCCGGCCTCAACGCCTGGTACGGCGAGAGCCACATCCTCCACGGCGTCGACATGACCGTCGGCGAGGGCGAGATGGTGACGCTGCTCGGCCGCAACGGCGTCGGCAAGACAACGACGCTGCGCGCCATCATGGGCATCGTGCGCGAGCGCAAGGGCGAGATTACCTTTGCCGGCGAGGACCTGATCCGCGTGCCGCTCCATCGCGTCGCCCACCGCGGCATCGGCTTCGTTCCCGAGGAGCGCGGCATCTTCTCGACCCTCTCCGTCTACGAGAACCTCTTGCTGCCGCCGGCCGTCGCCGAAGGCGGCATGACGATCGACGAGATCTTCGAGCTCTTTCCCAATCTCCACGAACGCCGCAACAGCCAGGGCACAAAACTTTCCGGCGGCGAGCAGCAGATGCTGGCGATCGCCCGGATTTTGCGCACCGGGGTCAGGATGATGCTGCTCGACGAGCCGACCGAAGGCCTCGCCCCGGTCATCGTCCAGCGCATCGGCGAGGTGCTGAAGAAACTCAAGGAGCGCGGCATGACGGTTCTCCTCGTCGAGCAGAATTTCCGTTTCGCCAGCAAGGTCGCCGACCGTTTCTATCTGATGGACCACGGCAAGGTGGCGGGCGAGTTTCCGATCTCGGAGCTTTCCGCGCGCATGGACATGCTGCACGACATCCTCGGGGTGTAAGTGATGACGATGATCTTCGGTATCCCGCTTCAGGCGTTTCTCGGTCAGCTGCTGATCGGCCTCATCAACGGCTCCTTCTATGCGCTTCTGAGTCTCGGCCTCGCCATCATCTTCGGCCTGCTGCGCGTCATCAACTTCGCCCACGGCGCCCAATACATGCTCGGGGCCTTCGTCGCCTGGCTGCTGCTCGCGCATTTCGGCATCGGCTATTGGCCGGCGCTGATCCTCGCACCGCTTCTCGTCGGTCTCCTCGGCGCCGCCATCGAACGCACCATGCTGAGAAGGCTCTATTCGCTTGATCCCCTCTACGGCCTGCTCTTCACCTTCGGCCTGGCGCTGACGGTCGAAGGCACGTTCCGCTATCTCTACGGCGCCTCCGGTCAGCCCTATGCGACACCGGCGCTTTTGACCGGCGGCGCCAATCTCGGCTTCATGTTCCTGCCCGTCTATCGCGGCTGGGCGATCGTTTTCTCGCTCGTCGTCTGCATCGGCACCTGGCTCGTCATCGAGAAGACGAAGCTCGGCTCGTATCTGCGCGCGGCGACGGAAAATCCGGTGCTGGTGCAATCCTTCGGGATCAACGTGCCCTTCCTGCTGACGCTGACCTATGGCCTCGGCGCGGCGCTCGCCGCTCTCGCCGGCGTGCTCGCCGCGCCGATCTATCAGGTGTCGCCGCTGATGGGCTCGAACATCATCATCGTCGTCTTCGCGGTGGTGGTCGTCGGCGGCATGGGCTCGATCATGGGGGCGATCGTCACCGGCTACCTGCTCGGCGTCGCCGAGGGGCTGACCAAGGTGTTCTATCCGGAGGCCTCCAATATCGTGATCTTCGTGATCATGGCCATCGTTCTACTCCTGAGACCCGCGGGCCTCTTCGGCCGGGATGCTTGACATGACGCTGACACTCGAACTTCAGAAGCAGAAGGAACGCACCCCCATCGTCGCCCAGACGGTGTTTCTCGGGCTCGGCCTCGCGCTTCTCCTGCTCGCGCCGCTGTTCTTCTACCCCGTCTTCCTGATGAAGATCCTGTGTTTCGCGCTCTTCGCCTGCGCCTTCAATCTGCTGCTCGGCTATACGGGGCTGCTCTCCTTCGGCCATGCTGCCTTCTTCGGCGGTGCGGCCTATTTCACCGCGCATGCGGTCAAGGAATGGGGCGTGCCGCCCGAACTCGGCATCCTCGTCGGCGTTGTCGGCGCCGCCCTTCTCGGCGTGGTCATCGGTTTCTTCGCCATTCGCCGCCAGGGCATCTATTTCGCGATGATCACGCTGGCGCTGGCGCAGATGTTCTATTTCTTCTGCCTGCAGGCCGGGTTCACCCATGGCGAGGACGGTATCCAGTCGGTGCCGCGCGGCCATCTGTTCGGCTTCGTCGACCTCTCGCAGTCCTCGAACATGTACTATTTCGTACTCGCCGTCTTCGTCATCGGCATCGCCATCATCTGGCGGATCATCAATTCGCCCTTCGGCATGATCCTGAAATCGATCCGCGAAAACGAGACGCGGGCCATCTCGCTCGGCTATTCGGTGCGGAACTACAAGCTCGCCGCCTTCGTCATGTCGGCTGCACTGACCGGTCTCGCCGGCGGCCTGAAGGCGCTGGTCTTCCAGTTCGCGACGCTGACCGATGTCGGCTGGCAGATGTCTGGCGAGGTCATTCTGATGACCTTGCTCGGCGGCATCGGAACGCTGATCGGACCGCTTTTCGGCGCCGCACTGGTGGTGACGCTGCAGAACTATCTGGCGACCTCGGAATTTCCGGTGACGATCATCACCGGCGTCGTCTTCATGGTCTGCGTGCTCGTTTTCCGCCGCGGCATCGTCGGCGAGTTCTATAATTCCCGCCTGGGCCGCCGGCTCGGCTTCGAGCACCGGCACAAGCACTGACGCGCGGTCCGACAAGAGAAAGCCCATGGAAACGTTCGACTACATCGTCGTCGGAGCGGGGAGCGCCGGCTGCGTCCTCGCCAACCGCCTGTCGGAAAATCCGGCGCATCGCGTGCTGCTGCTCGAAGCGGGCGGCAGCGACAATTATCACTGGATCCACATTCCTGTCGGCTACCTCTATTGCATCAACAATCCGCGCACCGACTGGTGTTTCACCACGGCCGCTGAGGATGGCCTCAACGGCCGGTCGCTTTTCTATCCGCGCGGCAAGGTGCTCGGCGGCTGCTCTTCGATCAACGGCATGATCTACATGCGCGGCCAGGCGCGCGACTACGACCTCTGGCGTCAGCTTGGCTGCGCCGGCTGGAGCTGGGACGAGGTGCTGCCGTTCTTCAGGAAATCCGAGGATCACTATCGCGGCGCCGACGACATGCATGGCGCCGGCGGCGAATGGCGGGTCGAAAAGGCCCGCGTTCGCTGGGCGGTACTCGACGCCTTCCAGAAGGCAGCAGCCGAGGCGGGTATTCCCGAAACAGACGATTTCAACCGCGGCAGCAACGAAGGCTCCGGCTATTTCGACGTCAACCAGCGCTCCGGCATCCGCTGGAACACCGCCAAAGCGTTTTTGAAACCTGCCAGGCACCGGCGCAATCTGACGATCCTGACCAAGGCGCATGTCCGCAAGCTGATCCTCGAAGCGAGGCGTGTCGCCGGCGTCGAGTTCCAGCACGACGGCACGACCAAGCGCGCGCACGCTCGCCGCGAGACGGTGCTTTGCGCCGGTGCGATCGGCTCGCCGCATATTCTCGAGCTTTCCGGCATCGGCAATCCGAAAATCCTCCGCGCCAACGGGATCGAAGTGCATCACGCGTTGCACGGCGTCGGCGAGAATTTGCAGGATCATCTGCAACTGCGTCTTGCCTACAGGGTCACCGGCGTTCCGACTCTGAACGAGAAGGCGAGCTCGGTCCTCGGCAAGGCGGCGATCGGCCTCGAATATCTCGTCCGCCGTTCCGGGCCGATGGCCATGGCGCCGAGCCAGCTCGGCATCTTCACGCGCTCGGGCCCCGAGAAGGAGACGCCGGACCTGCAGTATCATGTCCAGCCGGTGACGCTCGAAAAATTCGGCGAGCCGGTGCACCCCTTCCCGGCGATCACCGCCAGCGTCTGCAACCTGAGGCCGGAAAGCCGCGGCTCGGTGCACCTGAAGGGGCCCGATTTTGCCGCCGCGCCCGACATCCGCCCACGCTATTTAACGGCCGAAACCGACCGGGACGTCGCCGTGAAGGCGATCCGCCTCACCCGCCGCATCGTTTCGCAGCCTTCCTTCGCCCGCTACCGGCCGGTCGAATTCAAGCCCGGACCGAGCTACGAGACCGATGATGAGCTAAAGCAAGCCGCCGGCGATATCGGCACGACGATCTTCCACCCGGTCGGAACCTGCCGCATGGGGGCTGATCCGGAGAGCGTCGTCGATCCTGAACTGCGCCTGCGCGGCGTTGAAGGCCTGCGCATCGCCGACGCCTCGATCATGCCGACCATCACCTCCGGCAACACCAATTCGCCGACCATCATGATCGCCGAGAAGGCGGCTGGGATGATCCTCGCGGTAAACGGGTAGCCGCCTACTCGGCGGCCTCGGCCTCCGGCATCGGCACATAGTTGAGGATCGGTGATAGCCAGCGCTCGACCTCGCGCACATTCATGCGCTTGCGTGTCGCGTAATCCTCGACCTGATCGCGCTCGATCTTGGCGACGCCGAAATAATAGGCGTCCGGATGGCCGATATAGAGACCGGAAACGGACGAACCCGGCCACATCGCGTAGCTTTCCGTCAGGCTGACGCCGATTGCCGCCTCGGCGTCGAGCAGACGGAAGAGCGTCTCCTTCTCGGTATGGTCCGGCTGTGCCGGATAGCCGGGCGCCGGGCGAATGCCCTGATAGGGCTCGCCGATCAGTTCCTGCGGCGCGAAGGATTCGTCCGGAGCGTAACCCCAGAGCTCCTTGCGGACACATTCGTGCATGCGCTCGGCAAAGGCCTCGGCGAAGCGGTCGGCCAGCGCCTTGACCAGGATCGAGGAATAATCGTCATTGGCGCGCTCGAAGCGCTCGGCGATCGCCACTTCCTCGATGCCGGCGGTCACCACGAAACCGCCGAGATAGTCGTGCCTGCCGCTGTCGACCGGAGCGACGAAATCGGCGAGGGCAACGTTCGGTCTCCCATCGCGCTTCGTCAATTGCTGCCGGAGCGTGAAGAAAGTGGCAAGCTCCCGCTTGCGCGTCTCGTCGGTGAAGAGGCGGATGTCGTCGCCGGCGCTGCCTGCCGGCCAGAAGCCCACCACCGCCTTCGGCCTGAACCATTTTTCCGCAATGATCTTCTCGAGCATCGCCTGCGCGTCGGCAAAGAGCTGCCGCGCCGCCGGCCCCTGGTGCTCGTCGTCGAGAATGCGCGGATAGACGCCCTTCAGCTCCCAGGTCTGGAAGAAAGGCGTCCAGTCGATATAGCGGGCAAGCTCCGCCAGGTCCCAGCTCTCGAAGACGCGCGTGCCGAGGAAGGCGGGTGTCTTCGGCTGATGCGCATTCCAGTCGAGCTTCTGAGCATTGGCGCGAGCCTGCGACAGCGGCAGGCGGCGTTTTTCCGCCTCGTTGCGCGCATGGGTGTCGGCGACCTTCAGATACTCGGCGCGGATCGTCTGCTTGTAGGCGTCGCTTGCCTCCGGCGAAAGCAGGCTCGATACGACGCCGACGGCGCGGCTGGCATCGGTGACATAGACGGTCTGGCCGAGGCTGTAGCGCGGATTGATCTTGACCGCCGTGTGCACGCGGCTGGTCGTCGCGCCGCCGATCAAGAGCGGAATGTCAAAGCCTTCGCGCTCCAGTTCGGAGGCGACATGCACCATCTCGTCGAGCGACGGGGTGATGAGCCCGGAAAGCCCGATCGCGTCGACCTTCTCCTGCCTTGCCACTTCGAGGATTTTTGCCGAGGGCACCATGACGCCGAGGTCGATGATCTCGTAATTGTTGCAGGCAAGCACGACGCCGACGATGTTCTTGCCGATATCGTGCACGTCGCCCTTGACGGTCGCCATCAGGATCTTGCCGGCGCTCTCGCGCGTTCCCCCGCCGCCATTGGCAAGCTTCTCAGCCTCCATGTAAGGCAGCAGAACGGCCACCGCCTGCTTCATCACGCGCGCCGACTTGACCACCTGCGGCAGGAACATCTTGCCCGCGCCGAAGAGGTCGCCGACCACGTTCATTCCGGCCATCAGCGGACCCTCAATGACGTGCAGCGGACGCTCGGCGGCAAGCCGCGCCTCTTCCGTGTCGGCCTCGATGAATTCGGTGATGCCGTTGACGAGCGCATGTTCGAGCCGCTTGCCGACCGGCCACTCGCGCCAGGTGAGATCCTTCTCCTTGCCCTGTGCACCGCCCTGCCCGCGATAGCGCTCGGCGAGTTCCAGGAGGCGCTCGGTCGCATCGGCGCGACGGTTGAGCACGACGTCCTCGCAGGCCTCGCGAAGCTCCGCATCGATCGCATCGTAGACGGCGAGCTGGCCGGCATTGACGATGCCCATGTCCATGCCGGCCTGGATCGCATGGTAGAGGAATACCGCGTGCATCGCCTCGCGCACCGGCTCGTTGCCGCGGAAGGAGAAGGACAGGTTCGACACGCCGCCCGAGACATGCACATGCGGCAGCGTCGCGATGATCTCCCGCGTCGCCTCGATGAAGTCGACGCCGTAATTGTTGTGTTCCTCGATGCCGGTAGCGACCGCGAAAATGTTCGGGTCGAAGATGATGTCCTCCGGCGGAAAGCCCGCCTCTTCGGTCAGCAGCCGATAGGCGCGCCGGCAGATCTCGACCTTTCGCACCTTGCTGTCGGCCTGGCCCTTCTCGTCGAAGGCCATGACGACGACCGCGGCGCCATAGGCGCGCACCAGCCGCGCATGATGCAGAAACGCCTCCTCGCCTTCTTTCAGCGAGATCGAGTTCACCAGCGCCTTGCCCTGGACGCATTTGAGGCCAGCCTCGATCACCTCCCATTTGGAGGAATCGATCATCACCGGTACCCGGGCGATATCCGGCTCGGAAGCCACGAGGTTCAGGAACTCGACCATGGCGCGGGTCGAATCGATCAGTCCCTCGTCCATGTTGATGTCGATGATCTGCGCGCCGTTGGCCACCTGGTCGCGCGCTACGTCCAGTGCGGCGGCATAGTCGCCGGCGGTGATCAGCTTACGGAACTTCGCCGAGCCGGTGACATTGGTGCGTTCGCCGACATTGACGAAGGGAATCTCGTCTGTGAGCGTGAAGGGTTCGAGACCGGAGAGCCGCATGCGGCATTCGATCTCCGGCACCTGGCGCGGCGGATATTTTTTGACCGCCTCGGCGATGGCATGGATATGGGCCGGCGTCGAGCCGCAGCAGCCGCCGACAATGTTGACGAGGCCGTCGCGGGCAAATTCCTCGATCTGCGCCGCCATCGCCTCGGGACTCTCGTCGTAGCGGCCGAATTCGTTCGGCAGGCCGGCATTCGGGTAGGCGCAAACGAGCGTGTCGGCGACGGTCGAAAGCTCGTCGATATGGGCGCGCATCGCACTGGCGCCAAGCGCGCAATTGAGACCGATGGTGAAGGGCGCCGCATGACGCACCGAATACCAGAACGCGGTCGGCGTCTGGCCGGATAGCGTCCGGCCGGAGAGATCGGTGATCGTGCCGGAGATCATCACCGGCAGGTGGATCCCCTTCTCGGCAAACACTTCCTGCGTCGCGAAGATCGCTGCCTTGGCGTTCAGCGTGTCGAAGATCGTCTCGATCAGGATGATATCGGCACCGCCATCCATGAGGCCGCGGACCTGTTCGGCATAGGCAAGCGTCAGATCGTCGAAGCTGACGGCACGATAGCCGGGATTGTTGACGTCGGGCGAGATCGAGGTGGTGCGGTTGGTCGGCCCGAGCGCACCGGCGACGAAGCGCCGCCGTCCGTCCTCCGCCTCGGCGCGCTTCGCCGCTCGGCGCGCGAGCCGCGCGCCGTCGCGATTGAGCTCGTAGACCATGTCCTCCATACCGTAATCGCCCTGGGCGATCCGTGTCGAGGAGAAGGTGTTGGTTTCGAGGATGTCGGCGCCGGCAAGAGCGTAGCGGTAATGGATCTCCTCAATCACCTTCGGCTGCGTCAGCGTCAGCAGATCATTGTTGCCCTGCTGGTGGCAGGCGCAGCCGCCGAAGCGCTCGCCGCGAAAATGATCCTCGATGAAACCGAGCTGCTGGATCTCGGTCCCCATCGCCCCATCCATGATCAGGATGCGTTCGCTTGCCGCCCGATTGAGGGCCCGGAAGACTTCCGAGCCGTCGGGCCTGGGCGAGAGATCTCCGAAGAGGGACGCGGCGGACATGGGAAGTCTCCCGTTCTGAAAACGACAAAAGCTTTGTGGATTAAGTCACATAAAGATATCTTTATGTCAACATACGATCCGATCACAATTTTGGCCAGATGCAAACAGAGGCGCAACAAAAAGCCCGCCGCGGGCGGGGCGGGCCATCAAAGGCAAAACCGGAATCGATGCTTCACATCCGCTTCAGGCAATCCTCCACTTCATAGATCGCGCAGAGGATATGGTAGAAGCTGCTGGCCGGCGCGGGCTCGTCGACGAAGCCGCCGTCCGCCTTCTGCTTGTCGCGCCAGAGACCGCGGATCGGCGTTTCCAGGAAGCGCTGCAGCGCCGCGGCCGCGCGCGAGGCTGAGGCGAGGTAGCGTTGCCGTTCGCTGCCGTCCCCGAGCGCGGCAAAGCGGATCGCCGCCTTCAGCCATTCCGTCTGTGGCCAGAGCCGTGCCACCGGATCGGCAACCGACAGGTCGTCGAAGAGGGTCATGACCGCCACGTCGCGCTTCGGGCAAATGCCGTGCGCTTCGCCGATCTCGAAAAGCCGGCGCGCCTTGACGATCGCTTCCGCATTGCCGCGCCGTTCCGCCCAGCGCAGGAGCAGCCAAGCCCATTCGAACTGGTGGCCGGGTTCGACGATGCGACCCTTTTCGCCCGGAAAGGGTGTCCAGTCGTGCTCGAAGAACTCGCGCAGCACACCGGTCTCGGCGTCGATGAAGCAATCCATCGCCAGATGGGCGATCTCGTCGGCGAGATTGGCCCAGGCGACCCGATCGAATCCGTCCACCGCTTCGCTGGCGAGGCAGGCCTCGAAGAGGTGCATATGCGGGTTGGAGCCGAGCGGCAGGCGTGGCGGATTATCCTCCTCGAAACCCGCCACCGGATGCTTGCAATGAGCCTCCAGCCTCTGTCGCAGATCGTTGCTGCGCCCCACCATCTCGGCCTTCCGCTCCGGGATCACCTCGGCGAGATAAGCGAAGGCAAGCAGGGCAAAGGCCTGGTTGTAGAGGTCGAAGGACGGATCGACGATCTCCCCGTCGGCAGTGGCAAGCGCGCCATAGAAGTCGCTCGGCTGCCGGTAGACCCGATCGAAATAAGAAAGCCCACCTTCGGCGGCCAAGCGCCAGTCGCCGTGCCAGCCGCGCCGCCCCGCCTCCGCGAAGCAATAAACCTGGCGGGGCTGGACGCGAGAGCGGCGATCGGCCCGCGTCGGCTCGCCGGCCATGTCGATCGTCTCGACGAAGCCGCCGCCGGCCGCATCGAACCCCTTATCGCGCCAGAGCGGCAAAGCGGCTTCGGCGAGCCAGCGGCCGAGCTCCGTCGCCTGCAATGAAATGTCCATCGGTCCGCTCATCAGGTTTCGAGTTTCAGCTCGTCGTGATTCGCGCCGAGGAGCTCGGCGAGCGCCTCGACGACCAGATTGTGGTCGTCGCGCTGCGGCAAGCCCGACACGGTGACGGCGCCGACGCAGCCGGTTCCCTTCACGACGATCGGGAAGCTGCCGCCATGCGCGGCATATTCGGCATCCGGCAGGCCGAGCTTGGCTTGCAGGTTGGTCTGCTGCTTTAGGAGGCTGAGGCCGGTGGCGTAGCTGCTCTTGAACAGGCGGAAGACCGTATTGCGTTTGCGCCGCACCCAGTTCGGATTGTCCGGCGTCGCGCCATCGAGCGCCGCATAGAAGACCTGCATGGAGAACAGCGTGATGTCGATGACGACGCCGAGCTTGCGCTCGGCCGCCATGCGGCGGAGCGTCGATCCGAGCGTCCAGGCCGTTTCGAGATCGAAGCCCTCGAACTGCAACTCCTGTTCCTGGCGCGTAATCCGGCGCAGATCATTGTCGATGTTCATGATGCCTCCGCTTGTCATGATCGAATTGGAGGGCGATGCCTCCTCTGGCCTGCCGCCGCCAAGTCTCGGCACGCCCTATTCCTTCCACAGCCAGGCGGCGCCGCGCACGCCGGAACTGTCGCCGTGCACCGCCTTGCGGATCGGCGTCTCGAAACTGTCGCCGAACAGGTATTTGGTGATCAACCCAGGCACTTCGCCGTAGATCTCGTCGACATTCGACATGCCACCGCCGAGCACGAAAACGTCCGGATCGACGATATTGGTCAGAAGCGCCAGGCTGCGGGCAAGCCGGTCGACGAAGCGTTGGTAGACGCCGATCGCCACCGGATCGCCGGACCGCTTCGCCTCAATGATGTCGCGGCCGCGGCGGTCGGTGCCGGTCGTCAGGCGATAATCGAGTTCGAGCCCGGTGCCGCAGGCATACATGTCGAGGCAGCCGAGCTTGCCGCACCAGCATTTGTGGCCGGGATATTCGTCCCTGGTCATCCAGGGCAGCGGATAATGGCCGATCTCCGCGGCGATGCCCTGATAGCCGGCATGCACCTTCTTGCCGATCGCCAGCCCGCCGCCATGGCCGGTGCCGACGATGATGCCGAAGACGACATGCGCCTCCTTGCCGGCCCCGTCGACCGCCTCGGAGACCGCCAGGCAATTGGCGTCGTTGGCAAGCCGCACCTTGCGTCCCAGCGCGGCCTCGAGGTCGCGCCCGAGCGGCTTGCCGTTGATGAGCACGGCGTTGGAGTTGCGGACGATCCCGGTCCGCGGATTGGGACTGCCGGGAATGCCGATGCCGATCGACCCGCGTTCGCCGGCCGTCTCTTCGGCGGCAGCGACGAGATCGACCACGGCACGGATGCACGCGTCATAGCCGCTGGTCGGGGTTGCGACGCGATGCCGGGCACGCGTCTCGCCATCGCGGCTAAGCGCGATGACTTCCATTTTGGTGCCGCCCCAATCGATTCCGATGAACATGCGCGGATCAGGTCCCAGGATGGATGTAGCTGCGGGAAAGGGCGGCATCTCCTCCAGCCGCCGCCGGCCCCTGCTTAGCATCCACCCCGTCGATGACGCTAGCCCCATGATTTCGCATCGGCGCATCGGCCTCCACACGGGGGCAAATCGCCGGCCGAGGCGCAAAAACACTTGGCGAACAGGTCTCGCTTTTGTATGGGTCTATGCCGAGTGGTCCCGTAGCTCAGCAGGATAGAGCATCAGATTCCTAATCTGGGGGTCGCGCGTTCGAATCGCGCCGGGATCACCATTTGAATTGAATCCCAATAATCACCTAAGCGCAGAACGTGTCTGATCGGGTGACTCCCGAAGGTCCTTTTGCGCCAGCGCTCTTGAGAACGCTTCGCCCTCCGGAAATCAAGCTTCTACGTTGTCGAAGCGGCTCTACGGCTCCAGTCTCTTTGGCCGCCCCCGGCCGAGTGCGCCGTCGGCGCGGGCCTGCAGATAGGCGTAAATGTCGTCGATATAAGGCGCGAAATTGGGGTCGTCGGCGAACCCTTTCATGAACGAGTTTTCGCTGCTGCTCTGGCCGTCGCGAACAACGCGCCTGAAGTTCTCGATATCGAGCGGCCGGTCGACAAGAGAGGACGCAATGGTCGAGCCCACTCCATCGGGGCCGTGGCAATGGTTGCACCCGCCATGATAACGTCGGTAACCATTGTAGGTCCGCGCATCGGCCATGCCATCGACAACTTTATAGAGCTTGTCGGCCGCGGCGTCCTGCGAAAATCCCCCGGAACCGAGCGCGAAGCCACAGGCGAGGGCGAATAGAACCAGGTGCTGCGGTTGCAATGGACGCCTCTTCCACAGGAAGGCGTTTAGGAGGCGATCGGCCGCGTGTACGATGGTCGACGTCCCGAATTCGCATTCCTGCGGTGGTGAGGGGGCGGGCTGCTGGGCCGGCATCTCCTGAGTGAAGCGCGCACGAATCACCCGAGATATCTTTGACCCAAAAAGAGTCACTCCTTGAGTACGGCGCTGGTTGCGACGCTGTCGATCAGATTGCCGCTGGGCTCCTGCACGTGGAGAATTTCGCCCTCGCGTATGATCTCGAAGTCGGCAGACGGCTGGCCGATGGCTTGCGGCACAGAGATCATCAGCCGCTCCCCCGGTCCGAGTGTGGACACGAAGCGTATCGGCTGCGCTTCCGCTCCAGAGGCCAAAGTCGCAACCACCCGATAGCCGTCTTTCTCGACCGTGTAATACACCGCACCATCGAAGAGACCGAGATGAACGCTGTGGCCATTTCCCGGCGCCAGTTCTGACGCGACGGCAACCCCTGTCATGGCGAGTAAGGCCATTGCGCATGCGGTAGAACATCTGGTCATCGTTTCTCCTCCTCCGCAATAGACTGTCTGGGCAGTCTTTTCCCATCATCGGAGCCTATGCGTGCAGCCGCCAAGTCACATCGGTACCGGCCCCCAATTTGCCGGGCGCCGGTTCCCTAAATTTCGCGAGCTTGCCTAGTTTTCGACAGTTTGCAGGGCGTCGGCGGTTGACAGGAGCCATGGCTCGCCGCGCAGGCGCAGGAGCACTTCCATCCGGTTGGCGGCGTTGAATTTGCCAAGCACGGCCGAGACCTGATGCTCGATCGTGCGCGGAGAGCGTGACAGACGCTGGGCGGCTTCCTTGTTGCTCATGCCCGCCGCGATCAAGGCGAGCACTTGTTGTTCGTGCCGCGTCAGCCCGAGCGGGTGACGGCGGGCGGTCCCGTATGGCCCCCTGCGGCTCTTCGGCAATTGGCCCGCAATACCTAAGCGCTGCGCCTGCTTCCGCGCCAGCGCCGCAGCGGGACGCGCCCCCAACGACTCGAACATCGTGACGGCGCGAGCCAGTGCCGGCCCAGTACCGCCTCCGCGAACCTGCATCAGGGCGAGCGCCGCTTCATAGGGAAGCCCGAGGCGATCCCATTCGGCTGCCGCCGCCAAGGGATCGCCGCGGAGTTCGGCAGAGCGCGGCAAGGGAATCTGTACCTTCGACTCCGGCAGCGGCGTGGCCATACCGCATCGCTGCCACCAGACCGCCAGTTCGCCGAAGTCCCAGCTACGGAAATTGTCGAGATCCATTGCCGCGACGGCAGTCAACTGCTCGTGACCAGCACTGTGATCTTCGGCAAGCCAGGCCGCTTCGGCCAGCGCCAGGCGGACTGGCACGATACGCTGGGGCTCTCCCGTCGCCAATCCCTCATGGAGGGCCTGCTGGAGAAGCGCCAAACCACCGGGCTCGCCCAGCCGCACACGCACAGTTCCGAGCACGGTAAGCGCCGGCAAGTGCATGACCATCGGCAGGCGTACCAGATTCATGACGCCCTGCGCAATGGTCTCAGCTTCGCGAAAACGGCCCTGCTCCATCCGAAGCTGCGCTTGTCGACCGAGCAGGTATTGCGCTGCCGAATCGAGATCGTGCCTGCTGGCGAATGCGATGCCTTCGGCCAACAGGCGTTCGGCCAGGACAAAGTCCTTGGACACGACCGCGCATTCCGCGAAGTTGGTGTAGGCTCGCGCCGCATGGTCGTGGAACTCGTGCTCGAGCGCCAGTGCCAGGCTTTCCTCAAGCCGCTCGCGGCCGCCCGGGCGGGCGGCGAAAAGGAGCGCGGTGCCGACATTGTTCAAAGCGTGAACGCGCGTTTCGATCTCACCCAATCGGTCGCCGAGTGCGATCGCCCGCATCCCCCAATCTATCGCTTCGTCGAAGCGATAGTGGAGCATATGAAGTTGAGAGCGTGTGCTATAGGCCATCGCCAGTTCCGAGCCGGGCGGCAGCTTTTCCATTTCGCGCACCGCCTGCTCTGCGTAGTCCTCTGCCGGCTGGCCTTCGCCGCGGCGCCAGTGCAGCCGCGATAGCCTGCACAGGTTGGGACCGATCCTGTCGATGCGTCCGAGTTCGCGCCAGATCGCGATGGCACGATGGTGCGCCTCGATCACCGGTTCGTAGACGAGGAGCGTCAGTCCGGCCTCGTAAGCCCAGTCCTCGTAAAGCCGTGCGGTCAGCTCCGGTGCCGCCCGCGCAACGTATCTGAGAGCCATCGCCAAATGCGAGGCCGCCTCTCGGTGGGCGCCCAGACGCGCCGCATGCGCTGCGGCTTGCGGCGCGAGTTCGAGAACGCGTGCCCCATCATCGGCTCCAGCCGCGTGGTGTACCCGGCGTGAAAGCAGGGTAGATGCTTGTGTCGTGAGGACTTGCGACAGCGCTGTCTCCACCTTTGCATGGAGTGACCTCTGAAGGGTCGGTGCCAGCCGGTCGAGCGTCGCCTGCCGGGCAAGCTCATGTCGAAACGTCACGTCCCCTTGGTTGTCTCGCCGCAACAGTCCGCGCGCCACGCACTGGTCAACCAGTGCCTCGGCCTCGACACCGAGCAGAGCCCGGGTAAGGGAAGGCTCCACGCTGCCTGGCACTATGCTGATCACTTCAAGTACTTCACGCTCACCCGCTGTCAGCCGCGACAGGCGCGCCCAGACCGCATCGCGTATCGAATCCGGTACGCGCCCAGGCTCGGTCGCGCCGCTTGCCAAAAGTTCGGTGACGAAAAAGGGATTGCCCTCCGTAATGCGATAGAGATCAGCGGCGCAGCGGCCCGCCTGCTCAGCCAGTATGGCCACTGCTGCGGGAGACAGCGGTTCAAGCACTATGCGCGTGACTGACGCGGACGGAAGATCGCCGAGCACGTGCGTCAGGGGATGATCGGCGCCGATTTCATCGCTGCGCAGACTGAGTACCAGCACGGTGGGAAGCAACGAGATGCGGCGACCAAGATATCTCACAAGGTCCAGCGTCGCGTTGTCGGCCCAGTGTACATCCTCGAAGATGAGTATGATCGCACTACTGGCGTGCTGGAGCACATTCAATAACGCCGGAAAGAGGCGCTCTGGCGGAGCCGCCTGATCGAGCAGTGCTGCCACGCGCGGGTCAAACGATTGCCCCATGTCCTGCAAAGGTCCGAGCGGACACGGCGTGAAAAGCGCCTCGCACCAGCCCCACAACACCCGGCAGTCTTTATCCACCTGCTCGGCGAACTCGCGCAGGAGAGAACTCTTGCCGATCCCGGCTTCGCCTTCCAGCAGCACTGTGCTGCCCCGACCGACCGCCGCACTCCGTATTGCGGCCAGCAAAGCCTCGAGTGGACCCTCTCGATCGAGCAGCATCGCGAATTCCCCTTCGGGAGTATAGCAAACAACGATGAGGTTTGTGCGCGTTGAAGGCCGCATTCCGACAAATAAATCGGTATGGCTTTTCGTATTGTCTTCCAAATGGCGAGTAATCCTCTTGTGGTTGCTCCAGCGCTACGTCGAAACCATGCCGCGAATGCAGTGGCCGAGCAGTTCTTCTACAAGGAAATCGGTCCCATAGCTCCGCGCGTCCTATCAGACGCGTAAGGGTCGCTGCAGCACTTTGGCCCGCTACCCTTCCTTTCCCGCGAGCATTTCAAGGGCCGCAAGGTCGCAGAGCAACAGCCTGCGGCCGCGTCTCTCGATCAGTCCCCTTTTCGAGAGAGTGCTCATTTCCCGAGAAACCGCTTCCCTCTGCGTGCTGATGGAGGCGGCCAGTTCGAAATGAGTGGGCGCCGGGTTTATGACGGCCTGCCTGTCGTCTGCATGCGCTTCGTCAGCGCGGCGAAGCAATTCGAGGATGAGACGCCGACGCACGACCAGAGTACTGAACTCGTAAACCCGGTCGGTCATGTGCCTTATGCCCGCCGACAGGTATTCGAGGAGAGCCCACGAAAACTCCGGGTGGTCCGCGATCAGGCTGCGGAAGTCCTTCGCCGGCAACCTTGCGGCACGCGTCGCGTCGATGGCCAGGACTGTCGCCGATCGCGCCTTGCCATCGATAGCGGCCAGTTCCCCGACGATATCACCGGGCCCGCGGTCACCGTAAAGGACCTCGCGACCGTTCGTCGAAAAGAGGGTCACGCGGGCGTGTCCCTCAAGTATGAAGAACACATCGCGCCCGCTTTCGCCATGGGCGATGATCAACTCCTGGGGGGCGTAACTACGAACGATCCAGCGCTCCGACAACGCAGCAACGGCCTTATTGTCCAGTCTCGAAAGGAAATCAGGCGAACGTGTCATGGCCAGTGCTTCCGTTCGGCCAAATCTACATCCTTTGGCTTCGGCAGCAAATGGAAATAGGGCCCTGGCCGTCGGCGCACGGTCTCCGTTTGAGTTGGATTGTCAGCCCCTGTGCGAATAATCACAGACGAAGTTATGCACGCCTAGTAACCTCAGGCACAGGTCTTGTTCGGACCTTTCTCGGCTACCGCGCCGCACGTCGTACAAGACGCGCAAAGGTGCTGTAGCACTTTGAATTGCTGCATGATTTTGTCCTTAAATCGATTCCCGATCTAAGGAATTATGCAGCAGGGAGGCGACGATGTGCAGATACACAGTTCTCGCGGCTCTTTGCGTGACGGCAAGCAGCGCCTTCGCGGGTGAACTTGAGGCCCTGCAAGGCGAAAGCATCGACCTCGGCGCTTACCATGGCGTCGTCTATTACACGGAAGCCGGTGACGATTTCCGTGTGGTCACCACGATCGCGGACGGAGAGGCGGGTTCTCCCGTGCGCTTCGAGGTGACACTGGACGAGGGCCGAGGCCTCACGATTTCGATTCCAGGCCGGTTGGACGAGCCCAGCCAAGCCGTCGAAATCTCCCGGACCGGCGGCAAACTCTTCGTGGAAGGCGCCGAGCACGCTCCCCAACTGGTACATGCCGGTAAATAGATTCGGTTCGCCCCGCCCGAACGCGATGTTTTGCGGGAGACAAACTTCGCTCAAACGTCGTGATGGCGAGGTGCGCGGGCTAGATCTCGTCGGCGCCCCCGGAGACATGCAGCATTTCAAAGTGCGACAGCGACTTTGCGCGTCTGATAAAAACGCGCGGCGTTGTGGGACCGTGTCAACCGCGACGGCAGGCGGATTGCGGCCGGAATCCGAAAGTCGCGACGTCAAAGAACATGACGTCTCATAGCCAAACACCCCCTTTTGAGCGTCTTGCCACTGTAACAATCGGCGCCTACACTGCTTTTACTGTCCCTCTCGTCGCTGACCACGGATGTACTGGCAGTGGCGGGAGGTGGCGATGAGAGGTCGGGCTGAGCCCGGCCTTTTGTTTGCGCCCTTGCTTGAAGGCCTCAGCCCTTGCCCCGTTGCGGGTCCTTGCCCGTCGCCTGGCTGCTCTTCTTCGTCTCGCCTTTCTGGTTGGCGTTCTTCTTAGCCTGGTCGCCTGCGCGATTTCCGGCATGCGTTCCGCTGGAGCCCTTCGGCGCCTTGCCGTCCTTCACATTTGTAGCCATTGCGCTCTCCTCAGAGATTTCGATTGACGGCAGCGCCAACCGTCGAAGCCCGGGAAAGTTCCGGGAGAACGCCTCTCCTTGGCGCCCGCTTACCCGGCGCACTCCTCCGCGGCGCGCAACTCGGAACCAAACCATGACCGGCCAGTTTGGTTAACCGGGGAAAGAATCCCCGAGAGAGGAAAGGCTATGAAAAACACGATCTTTGGCGTTGCAGTGCTTTTGAGCGCTGCGGCAATGCCGGCCTTTGGGCAGTCGGCAACTTCCGGCGGAAGCACACCGGCGATCGCCACTCCCGGCGCTGAGAACCCCGAAGCCCCCGTCGCCGGCAAGAACAGTTTTACGGAAGACCAGGCGCGCGAGCGGATCGAGCAAGCCGGATATGCCGACGTCAAGGGGTTGAAGCTCGACGATCAGGGTATTTGGCGTGCAACCGCCATGAAGGACGGCAAGTCCGTCACCGTCGCTCTCGATTACCAGGGCAACATTACCGCACTCTAGCTGCGTGGTTGCGGCCGGGAACGAGGCGGTGATCCCCTTCAACGCTACAGAAAGGGAGAAGAAGATGAGAACTGTGGCAGGGCTTTTCGACGACTATCACGATGCCCGACAGGCGGTGAACGACCTAGAGGCGGCAGGCATTCCGTCGGAGGATATCAGCATCGTCGCCAACAATGTCGGCGATCGCTATTCGGGCGAGAGTTCAGGGGCGGCTGAAGGAGCCGGCGTCGGTGCTGGTCTCGGTGCAGCCGGCGGCGGCGCCGTCGGTCTCTTGACCGGGCTCGGGCTGATGGCCATTCCGGGCGTCGGACCAGTCGTCGCCGCTGGTTGGCTCGCCTCGACGGCGGCCGGCGCAGTCGCCGGAGCCGTGGCGGGTGCCGCCACCGGCGGCATTGTCGGCTCGCTGACGGACTCCGGCGTTCCCGAAGAGGACGCCCATCTTTACGCCGAGGGCGTGCGGCGGGGCGGCACGCTGGTCGTGGCAAAGGTCGACGAGGCCCTCGTCCCGCAAGCCGATGCGATCTTAAGAAACCGCCATGCCGTCGACGCCTCGGTTCGCCGGCGCGCCTATGTCGAGGAAGGCTGGAGCACGTTCGACGCCGCGTCGGCGCCGATGAGCCTCGATGACGTTCAGCGCGAGCGCGAGCGCTACCGCCCACCGGCGCTGTAGCATTGGCCCCATGGGCGCAGCCGCACGCGGCCGCGCCCATGAATCCGACTTCGCCACGTGCTTCCGGCGGAGGTCTTTCTCCGGCTTCTTCTCTGTGCCTGTCACAGGGATACAGCAGCGTCGCGTCCGCGGTGCGGAAGAGTCTCTCAGCCAAGGACTTGGCTGGCTGGATTTCTGTGACAAGCACAGAAATGAGGGAGAGGAGCTGCCGCACAAACGACCCAGTCACTAGGCGCTGTCGATGCTGCGGAACCTAGCCGAGTTCTCGCGTGTTCTCGTAGGTGTTCCGTCGCAGGAGAGAAAGCATGCCATCGGCAACGCCACCCAAGTCGAAGTCGCCGCGAACGACCCGCAGGCCACTCGCGCTGCCGCAGCTTGTCGATGAGAAGGCCGAAGCCTTCGTCGCCACTGCGATTGCGGAACTGGTCAAATCCAAGATCCCGTTTCTGATCGCCGGCACCTTCGCCGTCAGCGCCTATACCGGCATCTCGAGGCCGACGAAGGATCTCGACGTCTTCTGCAAGGCCGGCGACTACACCCGCATCCTCAAGCATTTCAAATCGCGCGGCTACTCGGTCGAGATTGAGGACGACCGCTGGCTCGGCAAGGTCTACAAGGGCAAGTTCTTCTTCGACGTCATCTTCGCCTCGCCGAACGGAACCATGCTCGTCAACGATGCCTGGTTCGAACACGCTCTTCCGGTGGAACTCAGCGCCTCGCCGGTATCGATCGTCTCTCCGACCGAACTGGTCTGGTCGAAATCCTTCATCCAGCTTCGCGAGCGCTACGACGGCGCCGACGTCGCCCACACCATCCTCAAGACCCACGACCGCATCGATTGGCGCCGGCTGCTCGAATATATGGAAGCGCATTGGGAGGTGTTGCTGATCCACCTCCTCAATTTCCGGTGGATCTACCCTTCGGAGCGCGACAGGGTTCCATTGTGGCTGATGGACGAGCTTTTGAGCCGGCTGGCGGCGCAGCGGGATCTGCCGCTGCCGCAGACGAAAATCTGCCGCGGGCGGATGTATTCGCGCACCGACTACCAGATCGACGTGACCGAATGGGGGTTTGCCGATGTTGGCGGCGACCTCGAGATGCCGACAGGAAAATAGGGAGTTGTCACCATGGGCAAGGTGAAAGTCGCCGCGGTTGCGGACCTCCACATGAAAGAGGATGGTTCGGTCTCCTTTACGGACCTGTTTTCGGAGGTCTCCAAAGTCGCCGATGTGCTGGTGATCGCCGGCGACCTGACCGATCTCGGCAAGCCGGCCGAAGCGGAGCTGCTCGCCGCCGATCTGAAATATTGCACGGTTCCGGTGGTGGCGGTTCTCGGCAATCACGATCACCAATGTGACGCGGTCGAGGAGATCTCGTCGATCTTCATGAGGGCAGGTGTCCATCTCCTGGATGGCCAGGCGGTCGAGATCGCCGGTATCGGCTTTGCCGGCACGAAGGGTTTCGTCGGCGGTTTCGGACGGCATATGCTCGGTTCCTTCGGCGAAGCTGCACTGAAGACCATGGTATCGGCGACCGTCGATGAAGCGATGCGCCTCGAAAACGCGCTGCGCAAGACCAGCGCCGAGCATTCCGTGGTCGTGCTTCACTACGCGCCGATCGCCGAGACCGTCGCGGGAGAACCGGAAGAGATCTATCCCTTCCTCGGCTCCTCCCGGTTCGCGGAAACCATCGACCGGTTCCGCGTCAGCGCCGTCGTCCACGGCCACGCCCACAAGGGCACCTACAAAGGCACGACGCCGGGCGGCGCACCGGTCTTCAACGTCGCTGCTCACGTCGAGAAGCCGACAGGCCGGCCCTATGCGATCCTGGAGTTCTGAGGGAGCACCTCCCCTCAAGGCCTCAGGACGACCTTGACGCAGCCGTCTGCCCGCTTGTTGAAGGTCTGGTAAAGGTCCGGCCCCTCCTCCAGCGAGCCTCGATGGGTGATGACGAAGGAGGGATCGATCTCGCCCTTGCGGATGCGATCGAGCAGGATGGGCAAGTAGCGCTGAACGGGTGTCTGCGCCATGCGGAAGGTCAGCCCGCGATTGATCGCCGACCCGAAGGGTATCTTGTCGAGATATCCGCCATAGACGCCAACGATGGAGACCGTGCCAAAATTCCGGCAGCAATGAATTGCCTCGCGCAGCACATGCGGACGGTCGGTGCCGAGATAGGCGGCAACCTTGACGCGGTCGACGAGCGAATCGAGGCTCGCCCGGCTGTCGGCCTCCGTCCCCACCGCATCGATGCAGGCATCCGCGCCGCGCCCATGGGTCATCTCCATGATGCGCTCGTAAATATCCTCCTTCATGTAGTCGAGCGTCGCCGCGCCCGCCGATTCGGCAAGCCGCAGCCGCTCGGGAACGGTATCGACGGCGATCACCCGTTCCGCCCCGAGTAGAAGGGCCGAACGGATGGCCATCTGGCCGACAGGCCCGCAGCCCCAGACGGCGATCGTATCGCCGGGTTCGATGTCGCAGAATTCGGCCGCCATGTACCCGGTTGGGAAGATATCCGAGAGGAACAGAACCTGCTCGTCTGTGAGCTCCTCCGGTATCTTGACCGGCCCGACATCCGCATGCGGCACGCGCAGATACTCTGCCTGGCCGCCGCTATAGCCGCCGAGGAGATGCGAATAGCCGAACAGGCCGGCGGGCGAATTGCCCCACATCTTCACCGCCTTCTCCCGGTCTGGATTGGTTCGCTCGCAGGCGGAGTGAAAGCCCCGCTGGCAGAAGAAGCACTCGCCGCAGGCGATGGTGAAGGGCACCACGACACGGTCGCCGACCTTCAGCTTCGTCGCCGCCTTGCCGAGCGCAACCACCTCCCCCATGGTCTCGTGGCCGATGACGTCGCCGTGCTCCATCGCCGGGATGAGGCCGTTGTAGATATGCAGGTCGGAGCCGCAGATCGCGCAGGCGGTGACCTTGATGATGGCGTCGCCCTCGTCCTCGATCGCCGGATCGGGAACGCTCTCGCATCGGATGTCGCCTTTGCCGTGCCAGGTCAAAGCCTTCATTGCAGGATTCCTCCACTGTCGTCAAAACGGGGCCACGCGCCAAGGAGAGTCCTTAGCGCCGCCGGTATGAGGTTCGCGGTACGATCACCGCCGCAAGAGCCAGGCCGACGAGCGCCGCGGCTGCAACGGCGGCGATCGGGACCCTGCGCTCGGAACGCCATCCGCCTTCGATACCGCCGGCATTTGGCGGGGCCCGGAACAGGTTGCCATTGCTTCTTTCGGCGCGCGGCGCTCGCCGGAGATAGGACGAGGTCAGGCGGGCGAGGACGCGGGAGGTCGTGTTGGGGGCAAGAAAATGGGCAAGCCGCGCCAGGTCGGCAACGGCCCCGACGGTGACGGAGCTGCGCGGCCGTTCAGCCAGACGAACAATGGCGCGGGCGGCCCGCCGCGCATCGTAGACGGGAGGCGGAACGCTCAGCCTGCGGCCGGTGTAATTCGCGCCATGGGCAACTCCCGGCGTGTCGAGGAAGGTCGGATAGACGTCGCAGATGTGAATGTCCGGTTCTTCGGCGAGTTCGGCGCGCAGCGCTTCGGAAAAGCCGCGAAGGCCGAACTTGCTGGCGCTGTAGGCCGCCGCAAAGGGCGTCGAGGCAAAGCCGCCGAGCGATATCATGTTGATGAACGTGCCGTGGCCCTGCTTCAGGAACACCGGGATGGCTGCATGCGCATCGTTGACGTGGCCGATCAGGTTCGTGCGGATGACCTGCTCATGCGCCTCGATCGGCGTTTCCTGGAAACGGCCGACCGCGCCGACGCCGACATTGCTGAACCAGACGTCGATCCTGCCGAAGGACAGGGCCTTGGCTGCCAGCTCCTTGACCGCATCCGCTTCGGTCACATCGGTCGGCACGACGAGCACGGCCGCCCCGAGATCCCGGCAGGTTCGCGCTACCCGTTGCAGCGCCACCGCGTCGCGCGCGGCGAGCACGAGCTTCGATCCCCGCCGGGCAAACTCCTCCGCCGCCGCCTGTCCCACTCCGGACGAGGCTCCAGTGATCACCACCACTGCATCTCTGAGTGCTTTCCGCATGGCGCGTCTCCCGCTCGAGCAAGTGCCGATGGAACCGCCTGCGATCGATTATGTTCCGCTGGCCGTGCCGGCTTCGGCGCCCCTAAATCGGTCCGGCGGCGCATCCGGCATGGAACCGGACCCGCATGGCGGCGCGTTAGTTCTCGATCGAAATTTCACCTGCCACACCTGCCAAAGGAAGGGCCGCTCAATGCCGCTGCAAGTCATTTCCAATCCGACCCGCCAGGCCGCGGCCATGCGGCGCGGCGGCGGGCGCAGCCGCAACAGCGGCGGTCCGGCCCCAGGCGAGGCCCGGCCGAAGGAAAGCGGGCTCGTCTATGTCAGCGATTCGGAGCCGGGCATCAGACGCCAACGCGCCGGCAAGGGCTTCGTCTATCGGCTGCCGGACGGCTCCGTCCTGACCGATCCTGCCGTGAAGGCCCGTATCGCCTCGCTCGGCCTGCCACCCGCCTACGAAAAGGTGTGGATCTGCCTGGATGAGAACGGCCACCTGCAGGCGACCGGCTACGACGTACGCGGTCGGAAGCAATACCGCTACCACACGGAATGGCAGGCGCTGCGAAGCGGCGACAAATTTGCCCAGCTCCTTCTGTTCGGGAAGGCGCTGCCGAGGATCCGGCGCACGGTCCGCCGGCACATGGAAGGCGGAACCGGCGACGCACGAACGGTCCTCGCCGCGCTTGTCGCGCTCCTCGACGAAGTGCATCTCCGGACGGGAAGTCCCGCCTATGTCCAGGCGAATTCGACCTATGGCGCGACGACGCTTTTGAAACGCCATTTACGGCTCCTCGACGGCAGCATCGAACTGCGCTTTACCGCCAAGGGCGGCAAGCGCGTGCAGAGGCGGCTGCGGCGCCCGAAGCTGCAACGCCTGCTCGAGGACATCGCCGACCTGCCGGGACGGCAGCTCTTCGTGTGGAGGGACGACAACGACATACTGCGCCCCGTCGACTCGGGTCGTCTCAACCGCTATCTGGCGGAGGTGGCGGGTTTTCCGGTTTCGGCCAAGACATTCCGAACCTGGGCGGGCAGCGTTGCCGCCTTCACGGCCGCCCGCGAGGCGATGGATAAAGGTAAGCGCCCAACGGTCAGAGAAATGTGCGAGGCGGCCGCCGAGACCCTCTGCAACACGCCGGCAATCTGCCGCAAAAGCTACATCCATCCGGACATCATTGCGCTCGCCGGCGCTGCCAGTGCAGCCTCCGCCAGCAAGCTCAGCCGCCGCGGGCGGGCTAACCCGGAACTCCGGGTCGAGGAAGCGCGCATGCTCAATTTCCTTGTGCGCGCCGCACGCGCGGAGCGGCAGGCCAACGCCTCGATGAACGGAGTGGCGGCGGGCCTAACAGCGCCGAGCGTCTAATTAGACGCGTCGCGGCAGCACTTCGAATGGCCGCATCGTCATTCCCTTGACTCGATTCCGATTTAAGGAATCGTGCAGTGAGCCCCGCCGCCGGCTGATTAGAGGTTCCGGTTGGTTTCGCCGGTATTCCAGCCGGAGGTCCCACCCGAGGTTCCGCCAGCGCCTCGCACACGGATATTGTTCTGGACATGGCCGACGCCGGAGACGTTTTCCGCCAGGTCTTCGGCGCGGCGTTTCGCCCACTTGGACTCGACGAAGCCGCTGAGCTGAACCTCGCCGCCCGTGACCGAAACCTCGATCTCGGAAGCGTCGAGCGCTCCGTCATCGCTCAGCCGATCGCTGACATCCTCCTGGATGCGGCTGTCGGAACGGGTATAGCCCTTCGGCCCCTTGCCGCGATGTTGGTCCATCTGCCGCCGGCGCTCGGCATCTTCGTCGCCGAACCAGGAGGCCACCTCGTCGCCGGCCCGCTCGAAGAAGCCCCTCTCCTCGTCCCAGTCCCGGCCGGAGCGCGAGTGGGAGGACCGGCTGCGGTCGCCGTAGTCGGAACCATAATCGCCATATCCACGATCCCGGTTCCAACGGCCGTAGTCCTCGCCCATCCGGCGATAGGGTCCGGCGGTGGACTCGGCATCCGGAAAATACTCGGAGTTCTCGTAATCGGCGCCGCGAGGTTCGACTGTCTGCGCGAAGTGCCGCCGGCTGCGTCTTTCCTCACCGTACCAATCCCTGCCGGCTTCGCGCGAACGCCAATCGGGATCGTCCCGCTTCCACTCTTTTCTCCTGGCCATCGGTAGCTCCTTTCCCTTTCGGTTCCTTTCATGATGTTCACTCTTCCAAACCAGCAAAAAGCGCCTCGGTTCCGCTGCGCGCAATGCACAACGGAACCGAGGCGCCATCGCGGGCCGGGTCAGTCGTCCTTTGTCTTAAGGGCGTGCGAGACCTTGCCTCGGTGCGGATCCTTCAGGTTTTCGTCGGCCGCATCCCGGTCATGCTCCGGGTCGTCCTTCGCCGGCAAATAGCCTCTTGGCCGCGTCTCCTTCGGCCCTTCCCACCGCGGCGATTGCTCCGTGGTGCCGGGCGCTCCGTCCTTCGGGGTCTTCATCGTCTTTCTCCTGTTGAGCCGCCTTCATTCCTGGTCTTTCTCAGTCCTGATCCTTCATCGTCGGCAACGGGAACCGCTGGTCTTCGTCCTCGAGGTCGGATTCGACGACATAGCCATCCCTCTTGCTGTGCATCGCCTCGCGGGCGGCGCTCTTCCTGACGAGTTCGTCCGGCTCGAGCGGCTGGTCGCCGGCCTCCGGATGAGGATCGCTGTCGGTTTTCACGGGCTGGGCGCTGTCCGACGTGACGTCCGGCACGCCCTTTGATCTGTTCTCGTCTTTTGCCATTTCTCGCCCTCCTCGGGTTGTCGCTTGGTCAACGCCAGCCCTAAGGCGAAGTTCCATCACCCCGGCTCTCCGATCGGAACAAAGCCCGGCAAGCACGAGTTTGGGGGCTGCCGCCGTCTCCGATGGCGGACCGAAATCAATCGCATCGAATTACCAAGGAGACCTGGACCATGGAGAATTTTCCGCGCCCGCCGTTCGAGCGTCAAAGCCAACCCATGCCCGGTACCACGGACCGCATGAATCCTCTGCCGGACCACGGGGAGAAAACCTACAAGGGATCGGGCCGGCTGCAGGGCAAGAAAGCCATCATCACCGGCGGAGACAGCGGCATCGGCCGGGCGGTCGCGATCGCCTATGCGCGGGAGGGCGCCGATGTCCTGATCTCCTATCTGAATGAGCACGAGGATGCGAAATCGACCAAGGCGCTCGTCGAAGAGGCCGGACGCAAGGGCGTGCTCGTCGCCGGAGACATCCAGACCTCGGAACACTGCAAGCGCATCGTCGAGACGGCGATGAACGAACTCGGCGGCATCGACATTCTCGTAAACAACGCGGCCCACCAGGCCTCGTTCCCGGATATCGCCGACATCACCGACGAAGAATGGGAGCTGACCTTCCGCGTGAACATCCATGCGATGTTCTTCCTCACCCGCGCAGCGGTGCCGCATATGAAGCCGGGCTCTTCGATCATCAACACCGCCTCGATCAATGCGGATGCCCCGAACCCGATCCTGCTCGCCTATGCGACCACCAAGGGCGCCATCCAGAACTTTACCGCCGGCCTGGCGCAAATGCTTGCAGACAAGGGTATCCGCGCCAACGCTGTGGCGCCGGGTCCGATCTGGACGCCGCTCATCCCCTCGACCCTTCCCGAGGATACGGTGATGAATTTCGGCAAGCAGGTGCCGATGAAAAGGCCCGGGCAACCGGTGGAACTCGCCTCGGCCTACGTCATGCTGGCGGATCCGCTGTCCAGCTACGTCTCCGGCGCGACGATCGCCGTGACCGGTGGCAAGCCGATACTGTAGCGGCATCCCGCTCGCCGCCAGCGGCTGCGCCACGCCTCGCGGGCATGGGACATCGGTGCGTTTCGCGGCTGTCGGACTGAGCGGCGTCGGTGCCGGCGGTTGCATCGCTGCAAGGAGGGTCCGTCATGATCGATTTTTCCCATGCTCGCGAGAGAATGATCCTGTCCCACCTCTCGCGCCGCGGCATCCGGGATCCCGACGTTCTTGAAGCGATGCGGATCGTCCCTCGCGAGGCCTTCGTCGAGCCCGGCTTCGAGGAATTCGCCTATGAGGATTCGGCGCTGTCGATCGGCCATGGCCAGACCATTTCGCAGCCCTTCATCGTCGCGCTAATGACGGAAAAGGCGGAGCTGCAGCCGGGCGATACCGTTCTGGAGATCGGCACCGGATCGGGCTATGCGGCGGCGATCTTGAGCCGCATTGCTGCCCACGTCTACACGGTAGAGCGCCATGCCGGCTTGGCCGAGGCCGCCGAAAGTCGCTTCACCAAGCTGGGCTTCGACAATATCTCCCTGCGGGTCGGCGATGGAACGACGGGCTGGCCGGAAGCCGGGCCGTTCGATGCCATCCTCGTGGCAGCGGGCGGTCCGGACGTGCCGCAGGCCCTCAAGGAGCAGTTGGATCTCGGAGGCCATTTGGTAATCCCGATCGGCCCGCGTGACGCGCAGCGCCTTATGAGGATCACCCGCGTCAATGCCACTACGTTCGAGGAACAGGATCTCGGCGGCGTTAGGTTCGTGCCGCTCATCGGTGAGCAGGGCTGGCAGGAAGAGAGGAACCAACCCGGCCGCTCGCGCAGCCTGCCCGAGTTGATCGCCGACGCGGCCGAACCGCTCCCCGATTTCGACGACCCCGCCTTCGGGCGCCTCTTCGACCGCTTCGCCGAACGCCGGTTGGTGTTGCTCGGCGAGGCAAGCCACGGCACGTCGGAATTCTATCGCGCGCGCGCCGCCATAACGCAGCGGCTTATCGAGGCGCATGGCTTCACCATCGTCGCCGTCGAGGCGGACTGGCCGGATGCCGCGGCGGTCGATCGCTACGTCCGCCACCGGCCGCCGAGCGCCCGACCGCAGGTTCCCTTCCAGCGCTTCCCCACCTGGATGTGGCGAAACCGCGAGGTAATGGACTTCGTCGAATGGCTGCGCAGTCACAACGAGGAAAAGGATGAAGCGTCGAGAGCGGGATTCTATGGCCTTGACATCTACAATATGAGCGGCTCGATTGCCGCAGTCCTCGCATATCTCGACAAGGTCGATCCGCAGGCGGGAGCGATTGCACGCCAGCGCTATGGATGCCTGACGCCTTGGCAGAACGAACCGTCCACCTATGGCCGGGCGGCCTTGAGCAAGAGCTTCCGCGAATGCGAGGAGGCGGTCGTCCGGCAGTGCCGCGACTTGCTGGAAAGACAACTTGAGGCCGGCCGGGAGAGCGGCGACGACCTGCTGGATGCTGCGCAGAATGCGCGGCTCGTCGCCTCGGCGGAAAAATACTACCGCGTCATGTACTACGCCGGTGCGGAGTCTTGGAACATGCGCGACACCCATATGTTCGAGACGCTGCGGCATGTTCTCAATGCGCGCGGATCCGGCGCCAAAGCCGTCGTCTGGGCCCATAATTCTCATATCGGCGACGCCCGCCACACGGACATGGGAACGGCACGCGACGAGCTCAATATCGGTCAGCTCTGCCGCGAGCATTTCCCCGATGAGACGGCGCTGATCGGCTTCGGCACCCATGACGGGCAGGTCGCCGCGGCAAGCGACTGGGGAAGCGAGATGGAGGTGAAGGCGATACGGCCGTCGCTCGGGGGCAGTTACGAGCGGCATTTCCATGATTCACGGGTCGGCCGCTTTCTCCTGGACCTCTCCCAAGACCGGGAACTTCGCGACCGTCTGCTCGAACCGAAGATCGAGCGATTCATCGGCGTGATCTACCGGCCGGATACCGAGCGGCTGAGCCACTATGCCCATGCCTCGCTGCCGCGGCAGTTCGACGCCTTTGTCTGGTTCGACAAAACGTCGCCGGTTATACCGCTGGCGCGCGAACATGTCGGACCGGGCCTGCCCGAGACCTTCCCCTTCGGACTATGAACGGAGTGCGCGCCTGCCGTTGCGGGCGATCTTCAAAGCTGGGTGGAAATGATGTTGTCGACCGTGACCTGGCCGGCGATCAGTCCGCGTTCCCAGCCCGGAGGCGCCGGTCCCTCTTCGATCACGGTATAGAGCTTTTCATTGCGAAAGGCGCTCGCCATGTCGGTAGTCACGCCTTCCGCCGGCTTTGCGTCGATCTCACGGAAATCGAGCTCGGCTTCCGAGGCGACGATCCGGGCGTCACCGGCCGAGCGTGCTGCGACGACCACTTCACCCTGGTACCTGGCATTCTGCCAGTTCGGGTCCCCAGGATCAGCGAGCGGCGTTAGCCGGTAAATCTTCAGTTCTTCCTGCATGAGCTTCCTCGAGGTGGTCATTCCGACTGGTCGATCGCATGGGGCGCCGGCTGCCCCTCTTCGGCCGGTCCGTCGAACGGAAAGATCGTCCAAAGCACGGCAACCAATATCAGGGCGACGATCACTGCTGCGGCCACGGTCTTCGACATCGTACCTTCCGGCGATTGCTGTGATTGAATCAGAAAAACCTGCGGTTTTGCTGCTTCCTATCAATCGCCAGGGATTGGAATTGTTCCGCGGCGGTCTTCGCACTCCACCCTTCCCCACGGAACCTTTCGCAGCAAGGCCGGTTGGATCACGTCCAATCAGGAGGAACAAGCGATGCACAAGGCGAGCGAACACTTACAGGCTTGGCTCCGGGATGCGCATGCCATGGAGGAGCAGGCGATCACGATGCTGACCAGTCAATCCCGGCGGCTGGAAAACTATCCTGAGCTCAAAGCCCGGATCGATCGCCACCTGCAGGAGACCCGCGACCAGGCCGCGATGCTCAAGCGGTGCCTGGAGCGACTGCATGGCGGGACCTCCGCAGTCAAGGATATCAGCGGCAAGATCGTAGCCATCGGGCAGGGTTTGAGCGGGCTCTTCGTCAGCGACGAAGTCGTCAAGGGTTCGCTTGCCAGCTACACGTTCGAACATATGGAAATCGCCAGCTACAAGATCCTGATCGCTGCCGCAGACTATGCGGGCGACGAGGAGACGAAGCGGGTCTGCGAAACCATCCTACAGCAGGAAGTCGAGATGGCCGAGTGGCTCGACCAGCATGCGGCGGAAATCACTCGCACCTTCCTGGAGCGGGATCAGCGCGGCGTGACTGCCAAGCATTGATAGGTGATGCCAGCCCTGTGGCACGCCCCAACCAGGGGAACAAACTCTTTAACTCCGCTTTCCTCTCTCAGAAGAAGGAAGGACACGATGGTACGCAACAGCGCAAACGACCCTCGCAGGAACCCCGCTCCGCCCGCCGATGAAGAGGTGCCGGGCACGCCGGAAAGCATGAAAGTCCGACCGGTCGTCCAAGGCCGTGTACGCCCGGTGCGCAGCAGAGACGAGCAGAACGTCGATCCGGACGAGACCCTTCCAAGTGACGAAGAGGAGCAGTCGATCGCCGACAATCCCTCGCGCGAAGAGGTGCGCTTCGGCGATGTGAAGGCGCCGAAGCCTGACTGACCCGCGGCCGGGGCTCTATCGCAAGGAGGCACCGAACATGTTGATGGACTATTTCTGGCTATTGGTGACCGGTGGCGGTGCCTTCCTCCTCGGCGCGGCCATCGCCTATGCGATCATGCGGCAGAAAGCGCTCCCGCCCGTGACGAAGGAAGCCCAGAAGCGCGAGATCGATAGGCTCTACGAGCGTCCTCCGGAAAACAACGCTCGCTAAGTCGCCTCAGGACCCGCTTGCCTCGCCGTGCGTTCCAATGCCGCGAGCGCCTCCCCTTCCGAGTGGCACAACAGATTGAGCTCGACCGGCTGCCGCAAAGCGATCTGGATATGATGCGGTCCGGACGCTCGGATCAGACCGTAGCCAGGAAACCGTCCATTGCCGGGGCGCCGATTGTTCCAGCGATTGACCTCGCGGTAGCGCGGCGCCTCATAAGCGTGGGAGGCGCCGAGGATACGCGAACACTCTTCGTAGAACGCTTTTCTGTCCATAGCTCGAGGCTCGGTCAATCCCACCGGTGCTTCCCGCTGCACCCAACGCTCGGGCACTCCTGGAGGTTCCGGAGCGAATCGGTGGCGGGCCCGAACGGGAACAAACGCTGCAAAAGCCAGTTGTTCTGGCGGCAGAAGGGAGAAAAGCATGTCCAAGCTGCCCAAGACGGCAAACAACCCGGCACAGTTGCGCGGAGACATCCAGCACGGCAGGACCGGCGACAAGAGGCCGGGGTTCGATCCGGCCGCGGCACCGCTCGAGACCGACGGCGAGGCGGCGGGAACTCCGCTCGATGCGCAGATGACGCAAGAAGCGAGAGCAGCGCAGCATCACGGCGAACCGGCTGTCTCCACGGAGTTCGGCGATGCCATGCGCCCCTTTGCCACCGAACATGACCGCCCCTCGAGGCCGCGGCTGGGACTGTCGCTGCTGATCTTCGGCGTTGTGCTTGCCGCAACCATTCTGATCTACGCCGTCGCCGCCGACTGGCTGTGATGGGGCACGCCGTCTCGCGACGTGGCGAACCGAAGGAGTTTCGAATGCCCGATCCTCGCCCCGACAAAAGAAACCCCCTTCCGGAATTGTCCGCCCGGGAAGAGGCGCTCTACCTGCGCCGGTCGTCGACGCGTTTTCTCGAATGCGCCATTCACCTCTGTGCCACGCACATGTCGCTGGACGAAGTGGCCGAACTACTCGAGAAGGAAGCGGAGCAGTTGAGGCGCTTTGGCTGATTTTTGCACGCGCAAACGCCCTGGGTACCGGTGTCCGAGAGCGAATGTTCCTCCTCGAAGGTGCAGAGCTCTTCAGTCGAAGATCGCCCCTTTTGCGCCCTCATATTCGCGCGCCAGTGTCTCGATGGCGGAAGACGCTTCCTTGTAGCTCCAGCCTGCCGCTTCGGCCTGGTGAGCCAGAGCGGCCAGGTCGTCGGTCATTTCTCCGCCGATGGCTGCCACGATACTGTCCTGGGATTTTGCAGCGAGGTCCGCCACCGCCGGTCTCAGAGCCGCGACGCAGTCTGCCTGCCGGCCCGGATAGTCTGCATCCCGCTGCGGACGGGAAATCGCATGTGAGTCCGCCATGTCTGTCTCCTTCGCTCGATCCGGATCTTCTTGCAACGGAGGGAGTAATGGTGGATTTGGCCGATTGTTCCTGCGGCCGTCGATTGCGACCATTGGCCGACGTTCCGGAGCAACGGCACCACCGGCCGCGGAGCAGCTTACGCGGGGTAGTCGGCTTCGCTTTCCGCGCTCTGGAACAATTTTCCGCGTCGCGAATTAATTGGGCATCGCTCCAGAGATGGTAGCGACAATCAAGTCCCCCACCTTCGCTGTAGGCAGTGTCCGCATCTGCGGGCACTGCCGGGGCGTGTCTACCGTCCCTTAGCGCTCGCGAGGATCCGTCATGAGACGCCGTCATGTTCTCTGTCTGGCCGCCGCCGGCGCCTTGCCTATCTGGCCGCCCTTGGAAAGCGCTGTCGCCCAAGAGATGGCGGCTGATGATGCCGAGCGGAAACACGCCCGATCGGCAATGCGGGTCGGCGCCCTCTCCTTGGCCGCCAGCCGTACGGCCGAAAACACGACGAGCGACGCCCTCCTGAAGCAATTTGCCAAATGGGAAATCGCCGAGCAGGAGGCGGCCTCCAACGTCCTTCGATCGATGGAACCCTATGGCGGGACAAGCGACGGTTCCGGCCCGCCCGCCGACGCTCAATTGGAAACGATGTTGGACGCGGAAGGCCGCACCGCGCTTGAAAAGCTCAGAAGCTTGCAGGGGCCCGCCTTCGACAAGGCCTATGTGTTGCTGCAGTCTGACGGGCACAAGAAACTTCTGGCGATCCACGAGGAATATGTGAGATCGGGCCGGGACCGCGAGCGACGGAACGTCGCAAGGCTTACCCGCCTGCTGATCGAAGAACACCTCGAACATCTGGAGATGCTGCGGATAAGACTTGGCTAGCCCTTGACACTCACAAGACGCATGACCGACGCGCCGTCCGGTCCTGCCAGAGCAAGCATCGCGCCATTCACCTTCCAGGCGAGTGCGGCTTTCAGCATGTCGAGAAGCCTCTGCTCCTGCTCCATGACGGCGGGGGAACAGGTGGTATGCGTCACCTCGGTCGGGCCGAAGGTGATCGTTCCTTCCGAGAGGCTGAAGGCGCCGGTGAAGAAATTGCAGCCGCCCGTGCCGCCATAGGTACCGTCCTCGCGGATTTCGAGAACCGCCTCGGGATCGTCGACCGCTTCGCCGGAGTTGATGGTCTCGGCGCGCCAGGAACCGATCAATTCCTGCGGCACGTTTTCGGCGCCGACCGATCGCAGCGAGGCAAGCTCGATCAGCACGCAGGCGCAGGATGCGGCTGTCAGGACGTTGAGCATCGGAACTCCTCATGCGATCGCTGCGGCATTGCCGCCGCATCGATTCCTACCCCAGGAGCGCCGGATAAAGAAGAGCGGCCGCTTCTACGCTTGTTGCCGGCGGGTTTCGGCTGTAGAGCCTATCCAAAACGTATCAACAAGAAGAAAACGGGATCTGGCAATGGCATCCGGCGAGGAAGGCAAGCGCCGCCTGACGGTACTGGGCTCGACCGGCTCGATCGGCACCAACACGCTCGACGTCGTCGAGCGGCTCGGCGGGCGCGACCGCTTCGAGATCGCGGCCCTGACCGGCAACGGCAACATACCCCTTCTCGCCGAGCAGGCGCGGCGCATGGGGGCAGAGCTGGCGGTAACCGCGGACGAACACCGCTACAACGAACTCAAGGATGCCCTTGCCGGCAGCGGCATCGAAGTGGCCGCCGGGCGGAGCGGCCTGGTCGAGGCGGCCGAACGCGATTCCGGCTGGCTGATGGCGGCAATCGTCGGCAATGCGGGTCTTGCGCCGACGCTTGCTGCGGCGCGGCGCGGTGCCGACATCGCGCTTGCCAACAAGGAATGCCTCGTCTCCGCTGGCAGCCTGTTCATCGAGGCGGTCAGCAAGGGCGGAGGCCGGCTGCTGCCCGTCGACAGCGAGCACAATGCGATCTTCCAGGTGCTGGAGAACGACCAGCGCCATGCCGTCGAACGGGTCGTCCTGACGGCCTCGGGCGGTCCGTTCCGCACGAAGACGCTCGAAGAGATGCGGCATGTGACCGCCGACATCGCCCGCGCCCACCCGAACTGGTCGATGGGGCTGAAGATCTCGATCGACAGCGCCTCGATGTTCAACAAGGCGCTCGAAATGATCGAGGCGCGCCATCTTTTCCGCCTGCGCCCAGACCAGATAGAGGTGATCGTCCATCCACAGTCGATCGTCCATTCGATGGTCGGCTACAGCGACGGATCGGTGCTCGCCCAACTCGGCTGCCCCGACATGCGTACGGCGATCGGCTATGCGCTTTCCTATCCGAAACGCTGCGACCTGCCGATCGAGCGGCTCGACTTCGCCAAGCTCGCGCGGCTCGATTTCGAGGCGCCGGACGAGGCGCGCTTCCCGGCACTCCGCTTGGCGCGACGCGCCATGGAGGCCGGCGGGATTCAGGGTGCGGTGCTGAACGGCGCCAAGGAAACTGCCCTCGAAGCCTTCATCAAGGGCCGCATCGGCTTTCTCGCCATGGCGGAAATCGTCGAAAAAGTGATGGATCGGCTCTCAGACCTGCCGGCCGCGATGACCATGGACGACGTCTTCGCGGCGGATGAAAAAGCCCGGCATGCGGCGGCCGGGCTGATCTGATCCAGGTTCGCCGTAGCTTACGCGACCGCCCTTGCCAGCGCGCAGCGCGACCACAGCGAATGCAGCGCGCCGACCAGGTGGTCGATGTCGTCATCCGAATGCAGCGGCGTCGGCGTGATGCGCAGTCGCTCGGTCTTTTTCGGAACCGTCGGATAGTTGATCGGCTGGACATAGACGCCGAAATTGTCGAGCAGCAGGTCGGAGATCCACTTGCACTTGGCGGCGTCGCCGACCATCACCGGGACGATATGGCTCGGATTAACCATGTGCGGAATGCCGCGCTGATCGAGCAGCGATCGCAGCCGGCGCACCCGCTCCTGATGGGCGAAGCGTTCGCGCTGGCTTTCCTTGAGATGCCGGATCGAGGCGAGTGCGCCGGCGGCAAGCGCCGGCGGCAAAGCGGTCGTGAAGATGAAGCCGGAGGCGAAGGAGCGGATGAAATCGCAGAGCGCCGCCGAACCGGTGATGTAACCGCCCATGACGCCGAAGGCCTTGCCGAGCGTACCCTCGATCACCGTCAACCGGTGCATCAGCCCCTCGCGCTCGGCAATGCCGCCGCCGCGCGGGCCGTACATGCCGACCGCATGCACCTCGTCGAGATAGGTCATCGCGCCATATTTGTCGGCGAGATCGCAGAATTCCTTGATCGGCGCGATGTCGCCATCCATCGAATAGACGGATTCAAAGGCGATGATTTTCGGTGCACGCGGATCAGCAGCCGCCAGTTTCGCCTCGAGATCGGCCACCGAATTGTGCTTGAAGATGACGCGCTCGCATTTCGAATGCCGGATTCCCTCGATCATCGAAGCGTGATTCCCGGCGTCCGAGAAGACGATGACGCCGGGAATCTTGGAACAGAGCGTGCCGAGGGCGGCCCAGTTGGAGACATAGCCGGAGGTGAAGAGCAGCGCCGATTCCTTGCCGTGCAGGTCGGCAAGTTCGCGCTCGAGGAGAACGTGGTAGTGATTGGTCCCGGAGATGTTGCGCGTTCCGCCGGCGCCGGCGCCGCATTCGTCGATCGCCCGCTTCATCGCTTCGGTGACGACCGGCGACTGACCCATGCCGAGATAATCATTCGAGCACCAGACCGTGACCTCCTGGGTGCCGTCGGCCGTGTAGCGCGTCGCCTTCGGAAAATCACCGCGGTGGCGGGCGAGATCGGCGAAGACCCGATAGCGGCCTTCGTAATGCAGCCCGTCCAGCTCGTTTTTGAAGAAACTCTCGAAATCCATCATCATCTCCGATGCCCTGCCGCCTTTCTTCATTCAAAGCGACCAGGGGTCAACCCCGGAACGGCCTCCGGCCACGCGACTGCGGCAAAAGGCCTCTAGTTTTGAACTATTCCAAAACGGCTAAGGCAACTCAATCCCCTTAACTTTGATCGAAGTCAAGCAATTGCAAAAAGGACGGCCGCGGCCGTCCTTTCTTTCCTTCTCGCGTCCTCAGGCAGCCGCCACGGCACGCTTGGTCATAACCTTGACGAGATTGGCGCGGTAGGCGGCGCTGGCGTGAAGGTCTGTCAGCAAATCCGATGCGTCGACCGTTACATTCGCCACCGCATCCGGCGACCAGTTGGCGGAAAGCGCCGCCTCCAGGCCGTTATGGCGGAAGACGCCGTTGGAGCCGGCTCCCGTCACCGCGACGCGGACATTGCCGTCGTCGCGCCGGGCGACAAAGACGCCGGTCATGGCGTATCGCGAGGCTGGGTTGGCGAACTTCTGATAGGCAGCCTTGGCCGGCGCGTCGAAGCGCGCGGCGGTGATGATTTCTCCTTCCTCCAGCGCCGTTTCGAACAGGTCGGTAAAGAAGTCGTCCGCCTTGATCTCACGCCGGTCGGTGACGATCACCGCATCGAGCCCCAGCATCGCGGCCGGGTAGTCCGCCGCCGGGTCGTTGTTGGCGATCGAGCCGCCGATCGTTCCCATGTGGCGCACCGCCGGGTCGCCGATGTGGCCGGCGAGGTCGCAGAGGGCCGGGCAGACCGCGCCGAGCTCGGCTGAGATGGCGACCTCCTCATGCGTCGCAGCAGCGCCGATCCGGACGGAGCGGCCGTCGACCGCGATCCCTTTCAACTCGGTGATGTGCCGCAGATCGACAAGATCGCTCGGCGCGGCGAGCCGCAAGCGCATGGTCGGGATGAGCGTCATGCCGCCAGAGAGATATTTGCCCTCCGCCGCGGCGCCCATCATCTGCACCGCTTCCTGGATCGAGGAGGCTCTGTGATAGTTGGTCTCATACATCCTAAGTTCCTCCCGATCAGTGCGCGGCTTGAGCCGCTGACCAGACCTTTTCCGGCGTCGCCGGCATCGTCAGCTGATTGTTGCCGATCGCGTCGGTGATCGCGTTGATCAGCGCCGGCGGTGAGCCGATCGCGCCAGCCTCGCCGCAGCCCTTGACGCCGAGCGGATTGTTCGGACAGGGGGTGTTCGAGGTCGACACGTTGAACGACGGGACGTCGTCGGCGCGCGGCATCGCGTAGTCCAGGTAGCTCGCCGTCAGCAGTTGGCCGCTGTCATCGTAGCGGACCCCCTCGAGCAGAGCCTGGCCGATGCCTTGCGCCAGCCCGCCATGCACCTGGCCCTCGACGATCATCGGATTGATGATGTTGCCGAAATCGTCCGCCGCGACGAACTGGACGATATGCGTGCGGCCAGTCTCCGGATCGACCTCCACTTCGCAGATGTAGCAGCCAGCCGGGAAGGTGAAGTTGGCCGGATCGTAGAAGGCGCTTTCCTTCAGCCCCGGCTCGAGTCCCGGCGGCAGGTTATGGGCGGTATAGGCGGCAAGCGCCATCTGGAACCAGGGGACCGACCTGTCGGTGCCTGCGACCTTCAGCGCCCCGTCTTCGATGACGATGTCGCTCTCGTCCGCCTCCATCAAATGCGCGGCGATCTTCTTCGCCTTGGCCTCGACCTTGTCGAGCGCCTTGGCCAGCGCCGACATGCCGACCGCGCCGGAGCGTGAGCCGTAGGTGCCCATGCCCATCTGCACCTTGTCGGTGTCGCCATGGACGATGTTGATGCTGTCGATCGGCAGGCCGAGCCGGTCGGCGACGAGCTGGGCGAAGGTTGTTTCATGCCCCTGGCCGTGGCTGTGCGAACCGGTCATTACCTCGATTGTGCCGGCCATGTTGACCTTGACCTCGGCCGATTCCCACAGTCCGACGCCGGCGCCGAGCGAACCAACCGCCGCCGAGGGCGCAAGCCCGCAGGCCTCGATGTAACAGCTCATGCCGATGCCGCGTTTCATTCCGCGCCCTTCGGCCTCGGCCTTGCGGGCCGCAAAGCCGCTCCAGTCTGCCGTCGTCATCGCCGCGTTGAGCGAGGCTTCGTAGTCGCCGGCATCGTAGTTCATGATCACCGGCGTCTGGTGCGGGAAAGAGCGGATGAAATTGGTGCGACGCAGTTCCGCCGGCGAAATGCCGAGCTCGCGCGCCGCCGTCTCCATCGTCCGCTCGAGCAGGTAGGTCGCCTCCGGTCGTCCGGCGCCGCGATAGGCGTCGACCGGCACCGTGTTGGTATAGACGCTGCGGACATTGGCGTGGATCGCCGGGATGTCGTACTGACCGGAAAGCAGCGTCGCGTAGAGATAGGTCGGTACGCAGGAAGAGAAGAGCGACATATAGGCGCCGAGATTGGCGATGGTGTCGACTTTCAGCGCGATGATCCGGTTGCCGGCATCGAAGGCCATCTTCACGGTCGAGACGTGGTCGCGGCCATGGGCGTCGGTGAGAAAGGCTTCGGTGCGGTCGCAGGTCCACTTGACCGGCACGCCGGTCCGCTTCGAGGCCCAGAGACAGACGATCTCCTCCGGATAGATATAGATCTTCGAGCCGAAGCCGCCGCCGACGTCGGGGGCGATCACCCTGAGCTTGTTTTCCGGTGCGACATTGTAGAAGGCGCTCATTACCAGCCGCGCCAGATGCGGGTTCTGGCTGGTCGTGTAGCAGGTATAGTGATCGTCGCCGGCGTCGTAGATGCCGAGCGTGGCGCGCGGCTCCATTGGATTGGGCGCCAGGCGGTTGTTGTAAATTTTGAGCTCGGTCACATGGGCCGCGGCCGCAAGCGCCCGGTCGACGGCCGCGGCATCGCCCAGCTCCCAGTCGAAGATCAGGTTGTTGGGCGCCTCGGGGTGAAGCTGCGGCTCTCCGTAGGCGAGCGCCTGCAGCGGATCGGTGACCACCGGCAGGAGGTCGTAGTCGACGACCACCGCTTCGGCCGCATCGCGCGCCTCGGCGACACTGTCGGCCACCACGATCGCCACGGCGTCGCCGACATAACGCACCGTCTTGTCGGCCAGCGGCCGCCAGGCGCCCATCTTCATCGGCGAACCGTCCTTGGAGTGGATCATCCAGCCGCAGATCAGGTTGCCGATCCCGTCGGCCAGCAATTGCTTCCCGTCGAGCACATCGATGACGCCCGGCATCGCCCTGGCGGCGGTCGCGTCGATGCCGGTGATCGTCGCATGCGCATGCGGACTGCGCACGAAGACCGCATATTTCATGCCGGGAACCGACATGTCGTCCGTATAGCGCCCCTTGCCCGTCAGGAAACGCCTGTCTTCCTTGCGCGCCACGCGCGCGCCGATGCCATCAACGCCCATTGCCTATCTCCTCCCGAGACATTCAGCTGGATTGGTTCTGCCGGTAGCGGCGTGCCGCTCATTCCGCTGCCTGACGCACGCCGCCCATTTCCTGGGCCGCGGCGAGGATCGCCTTGACGATGTTGTGGTAGCCGGTGCAGCGACAGATATTGCCTTCGAGTTCGAAGCGGACCGTCGCCTCGTCGAGACCGCTGCCGTGACGCCTGATCATGTCGACCGCCGTCATCACCATGCCGGGCGTGCAGAAGCCGCATTGCAGGCCGTGATGCGCCTTGAAGGCTGCCTGCACTGGGTGGAGCTCGCCATTTTGCGCCAATCCCTCGATGGTCGTGATCGCCGAACCTGCGGCTTGCGCCGCAAGGATGGAACAGCTCTTCACCGATTGGCCGTTCATATGGACGACACAGGCACCGCATTGCGATGTGTCGCAGCCGACATGAGTACCGGTCAGTCCGAGATTTTCGCGGATAAAGTGCACCAGCAGCGTCCGGTCGTCGCAGACGCCGCTTACCTGGCGGCCGTTGACCGTCATTGTTACTTTCGCCATTTCGCTCCTCCGGGGTCGGTCCGTACCAGGGCGAGCGCGGCTTCGAATCGGGTGAGATATGTTCACGCGACTGAAAGTACGCGCCCTGATATCAATGCCCTTTGCCAGTGGTCCGCTCCTCCCGGACCATTGTCGACATTGTATCATTTGTCTTTTTGCCGAATGTCGCAACCGTCTCGGCCGCAGAAGGGCAAAAAAATCCGTCACGGCATGTAACGGCGGAAACAGCGCCTTCATCTTCTGTTCAGGAAGGATCGCATTATCTTGCGGCCGGACGACCGCGCCGCCTCCAGTGGACTTTCCTGGGCGGCGGGGTATTTTCCGCATTGCAAGTTCAAGTGGAGGGACGCGGGTCGCGTCTCGCCGCCACCACCCAAGAGACGGACGAAGCGACAGGCTGACATCCGTAGAGATCGGAGAGGACAACATGAAGAAAGCCATCGCACTTGTTCTGGTCGCCCTGTCGGTTGCAAGCTGCACGCAGACGGAGAAGGGTGCCGGCATCGGCGCGGCGTCGGGCGCGATCATCGGCGGCGCCATCACGAACGACGTGCGCGGCGCGGCGGTCGGCGCCGCCATCGGCGGCGTTTCCGGCGCCGTGATCGGCAACGTCACCGAGCAGCCGGGCCAGTGCTACTACCGCGACCGCTACGGCCGCCGCTATATCGACCGTTGCTGATCGCCACCGGCAATCATCGAACGAACGGCCCCGGAGCAATCCGGGGCTTTCTTTTTGCGTGGAGTCATTTGGCGGGATTGCGGCGCCGTCATTGGGCCGATTGCACGATGATTCTCAGGCGCTCTTCGATCTTTTCTGGGGGTGACCAGCCTTTGACGATAGGTTCAGTGCCGCGGCCGCCCGAATGAGCGCCTTCAACGCCTCTTCGTCGATCTTTTCGCCCTCATGGATATCGATGGCGCGCCTGGTATTGCCTTCGAGGCTGGAGTTGAACAGGCTCGCAGGATCCTCCAACGAAGCACCCTTGGCGAAGGTCAGCTTGACGACGCTCTTGTAGGTCTCGCCGGTGCAGATGATTCCGGCATGCGACCAAACCGGAACGCCCCGCCACTTCCACTCCTCGACCACGTCCGGGTCGGCATCCTTGATAAGCTTTCGCACGCGGGCGAGCGTCTCGCCCCGCCAGTCGCCCAGCTCTTCTATCCTCGCATCGATCAGCTGCGAGGGAGAGTTTTCCCCTTCCATCCTCTTCTCCATGGCTGTTTCACTCTCTTCATGATTGCCGTCGCACGCCCTTGCCCTCTCCGCTCACATGCGTTCGCCGGGCAATTGGCTGGCTTGCTTCACCCAGGCGGCAAACTGAGCCTCGTCCAGCTCCTCGTCCTCATGGATGTTCAGGTACCGCACTTCCTTCTGTTTGGACTCGCCTGGCGGCACCGGATGCAGCGAGGTGCCGCGAAAGAACGCCACCTTGATGTATTTCGTGAAACAGTGAATGCCGAGGAACCAGCTCTGCTCCTCCATTCCATAGAGCGGCGAGTTCCATTTGACCGCCTTGCGGACATCGGGGACGGTCCGCTCGATCAGCGCGTCGAGGCGGCGTCCGAGATCGCTTTTCCAGCCGGGCATTGCGGCGATATAGGCCTGCACCGGCGCGTCGCCGTAGCCCTTGGCGATCTGCGGATTGCCGCCTGAGAGAAGCTTCGGCTTCGTCGCCGCTTCCGCGCTTTCGCTGTTTTCTGCGGTGGATTCAGGCATTGCGGAGCGCGCCGGAGATGCCTTCGCCGCGGCTTTAGTAGGCTTGCGGGCGGGTGACTTGGCAGCCGGCTCGGGCGACTTGGCTTTCGCAGACATGCGCTTGGTGTCGGCCTTCTTCTCCATTCTCGCCTTGTCGGCCATCCGCTCACTCCCGTGAAAGACGAATACATAGTCACGAATACCTCAACTTCCAGTCAACTCGACTGGCGAGGATACCGATCAATTGGCGCCGAACGACGCGGGCTCCAATCAGCCTTGCATCGGGTTGCCGCCACACTTGTGTGCAAGACTGTGTGACAAGCAATTGTGATGAACCGAATGGAACGCGCGCTCAGCCATGAGGCGCGGCAACCGAGGAGGAAGCCATGACCACATCAGCCGAGAAGCAACCGACGGGCGGACAGCCTGCCATGCCCACACCACCGGTCGTTGCGCCGGAGGCTTGGGAGGCGGCCCGCGAAGATCTGCTCGTGAAAGAAAAGGCCCTGACACGCGCCCGTGACCGGCTCGCCGCCGAGCGCCGGCGGATGCCCTGGATGGCTGTGACGAAGGACTATGTCTTCGAGGGGCCAGCAGGCAAAGTGAGCCTGCTCGACCTGTTCGACGGCCGGCGCCAATTGATCGTCTACCGCGCCTTCTTCGAGCCCGGCGTGGAAGGCTGGCCCAACCACGCCTGCGTAGGCTGTTCCATGGTGGCCGACCAGGTCGCCCACCTCGCCCACCTCAATGCTCGTAACACCACCCTCGTCTTTATATCACGGGCGCCGCAGGCGGACATCGTGCGGCTGAAGGCGCGGATGGGCTGGGAGATCCCATGGTTTACGATTACGGACGGCTTCGACGCCGATTTCGGCGTTGACGAATGGCACGGCACGAACGTGTTCTATCGTGACGGAGACCGCCTGTTCCGCACCTATTTCATCAACAACCGCGGCGACGAGCAGATGGGGAGCACCTGGAACTATCTCGACTTAACGCCCCTCGGCCGGCAGGAGGTCTGGGAGGATTCGCCCGAGGGCTATCCCCAGACCCCGCCCTACAAGTGGTGGAACTGGCACGACAGCTACGTCGAAAGCGAGGCTCCAGACAAGAAGTAGACCGAGCATCGAGCGACGGAGAGGCGGCATTCCGGAAGCAGGAGGCGAGCAGTCAGGATCGCTGCGACGGCCGCTTGCGGCCCCGATCCTCCCCAGCCGCCTACCCGCCGCTCTTTGTGCCCGAAGCACCACAGAACGAGTCCTTTTTGGCCAGAATCCGACCCGAATCGCCGCTGCAGGGTGGATGCAACCGGCCCTGATCGTTAACAAATGGAAAACTTTGCCCTGCTAGAGTGCCCATTGCCGCACATGCAGGCATTGAGTAAAGAGTCGCCTGAAACGGGATGCGGAGGATGTCTCCACCACGCTCGAGTACTGCGTATTTGAAGGCGGCGACAGTGTTCGCGCTTGCGGCCTCGACGGCGCTCGGCCCGATTTTCGCCGGCCAAGCGCAGGCGATCCGGATCTTCGGCATGCGCTTTTTCGAAAGCGCCGAGGAGCAGGTCCAGGTTCTCGACCCGGTCAACTACACGCTTACATTCGAGCCTGGAACGGATGATGAGGAGCTGCGCGAGGCGCTCGAAAATGCTTCGCAGCTCAATCAGGATCAGGAAAAGCCGGTCTCCGGCGACCTCGGCCTGTTGATCAAGGCGCGCGACGACCGGGAGCGGCTGCTCGCCGCGCTCTACGAAAAGGCGCGCTACGGCGGCACCGTGACGATCCTGATCAACGGCCAGGACATCGACAGCCTGCCGCCCGACCCCTCCTTCCCCGATGGCCAGGCCGTGCCGGTGACCGTGCGCGTCGCGCCGGGTCCAGCCTTCACTCTCGGCTCGGTGAGGTTTGAGGGCGATGCGGCAGGGCTCGACCCGGCGACCTATGATCTCACACGCGGCGCCCGTGCAGACTCCACGCTGATCATCAAGGCGGGAGAGCAGATCGTCGTCGATCTCAAGGAACAGAGCCGGCCACTTGCCAAGATCACCGAGCGCAGCGTCGTCGCCGACCATGCCACCTCCACCGTCGACGTGACGATCAGGGCCGAATCCGGACCGGTCGCGCCGGTCGGCGCTCTCACGGTTACCGGCACCAGGACCGTCGACCCGAATTTCGTTCGCGACTATTCGCGGCTCAACCATGGCCGGCCCTATTCGCCGGAAAACATCCGCAAGGCCGCCGAGCGGCTCAGGACGCTGAACGTCTTCTCCAGCGTCACCATTGTCGAGGCTGATCAGCTTGCTCCCGACGGCACCATCCCGATGAACATCCAGGTGTCGGAGGGCAAGCACCGCTATTTCGGATTCGGCGGCCAGGTATCGACGACAGACGGGCTCGGTCTGCAGGGCTATTGGGGCCATCGCAATCTCTTCGGCCGGGCCGAGTCGCTCCGGATCGAGGGCTCCGTCGACCGGATCGGCGAGACCACGGATGTCGGCGGGCTCGACTATTCGGCCGGTATTCTCTTTGCCAAGCCCGGCGCCTTCGGTCCGGCATCGACGTTCACGGCAAGCCTCAAGGCGGCAATCGTCGATCCGGATGCCTATAACGCCAAGACGATCACCGCCGCGGCCGGCGCCGGCTTCGAGCTTACGCCAGAGGATACCGTTTCCGTCGGCGCCGAGCTCAGCTGGGCCGATATCGACGACGCCTTCGGCTCGAATTCCTATCTGACGGCCGCGATCCCGCTCGAATATGTCCGCGACACCCGCGACGACAAGCTGAACCCCACGGAAGGCTACCGGGCGATGATCAACGCGAAGCCGAGCTACGAGATCGAAGGTCAGACCTTCTTCAGCTCCTTCGAGACCTCCGCCTCCGCCTATTACGCGCCGGGCAGCGAAAATCGCTTCGTGTTGGCCGGCAAGCTCGGCGCCGGCGTGCTCGTCGGCGGCGACGAACTTTCCGACATTCCGGCAACCCGGCGTTTCTTCCTCGGCGGCGGCGGCTCGGTGCGCGGCTATTCCTTCCAGGAGATCAGCCCGCGCAATGACGACAACGAGGAGACCGGCGGCCGCTCCTATGTGAACGGTTCGCTGGAGGTCCGGATTGCGGTAACCGATACGATCGGTGTCGTGCCCTTTATCGATGCCGGCAGCGTCTCGACGAGCACGGCGCCGGATTTTTCCGACATCCGCGCCGGGGCCGGCATCGGCCTGCGCTATGCGACGCCCTTCGGGCCCATCCGTCTCGATTTCGCGGTGCCGCTCAACAAATATCCGGGCGGCACCGAATACGGGATATATGCGGGCATCGGACAATCTTTCTGATGCGCGCGGCAATGCCATGGTAAACTACAGCGCCGCGCGTCTTATCAGACGCGCAAAGGTCGCTGTAGCACTTTGAATTGCTGCATGTCTTTGTCCCTAAGTCCAGGTCGATTTACGGACAAAGACATGCAGTAGGCAAATCCGCCTGCGGGCGATGAGGTTCCGTCCTGCCGATTCCAGAGCGGCGTAACATGGTCTATGGATAGGACATGAATCAGGTCATCGGCACATTTCGGTCAGCGCTGCGCTACGTCTTCGCCTTTCTCGGCGTGGTCGTCGTTGCGCTGTTTCTCCTCGTCGCCTTTCTCGGCTTCACCGTGCCCGGCGCACGTGTCGTCGCCTGGGCGATCGAAAAATATGCGGCGACCCCTGACCAGATCGTCCGCATCTCCGATCCGGGTGCGCTGCTCACCGGTGACTTCACCGCCGGAACGGTGACGCTCTTCGACGGCGAGGGAATCTATGCGGAGGTCCGCGACCTCTCGGTGAACTGGTCGCCGGCCGAGCTTCTGTCGATGCGCTTCGATGCAAGCAGCATCTCGGCGGCTTCCGTACGCCTCGAACGGCTGCCGATCCCCTCCACCGAAACGAAAGAGGTCCGACGGACACTCGCATTGCCCGTGGACGTGAAAATCGATGCCTTCGATCTCAAAGAGATCGTTATCGGCAAGGCGATCGCCGGCAAGGACCAGTTCCTAACCGCGAAAGGCAGGGTCGACGCGACGAATTCGAGGATCGCGCTCGCCTTGGATGCAGCCGAGCGCGACCGCCCGGAAGCACGCGCCGTCGCCGATCTCGTCTTCAATCCGGCCGGAAACGAGCTGAGGCTCGAGGCCGAGATCGCCGAGCCGAAGGGCGGGCTGCTCGCCAAGCTGCTGCGGCTGCCGGGCGAACCGGCAGTCGATATCCAGGTGACCGGACAAGGACCCCTCTCCGACTGGACGGGCTCCGGCACCGCATCGCTCGACGGCAGCGAGCTTCTCCGGTTGGAAGGCCGGCACGTGCTAGCCGCCGACGGCATGCACAATCTGAAGCTCACCGGCGGCGGGGCTTTCGCCCAGCTGATGCCGGCCGCTTTCAGGCCGCTTTTCGAGGGATCGACCAGCATCGACCTGACCGCCGCCTTCGACGGAAAGAGCAAGGTCCGGATCGAAGCGGGCAAGCTTGCGACCGGCGCCTTGACGCTGAACGCCTCGGGCACGGTCGACAGCCGCGGCGAGAACAATCTTCAGGCAAGCGTCGCCGGCACGAGCGGTCCGTTCGATTTCCGCTGGCCGCTGAAGGATGGCGAGCTGCAAGCACGGGTCAACACGGCGAACCTGTCGCTGATCGGCGAGGGACAATCGGCGATCCTCGACGTCGCCGCCGACGTCGTCTCGCTCGGACTGCCTCAAGGCAGTCTCGGCGCCATCCGGCTCGCGGCGCAAAGCGACGCCTTCAACCTGGAAATGCAGGCCGGATCGCTGAAGGCAACCGTGGAGATCGGCGAGGCGCGGTTCGCAAACGCGGATCTCGATCGGGCGATACAGGCGCCGATGAAGCTCGCCGGCACGATCGGGATCGCGCCGGATGCCATCCATTTCGATCCGCTGACGCTTGAAAGCCCCGGCATCGGCGGTTCCGTCACCGGGGCACTCGATCGCGCCGACAGCACACTCGAAGCCGCCTTCAAGCTCTTCGCAGTGCCGGCAGTTCTGCCGCCGGCGCTTGCCGAAAAATTCGAAAAGACGATCGCCGTCTCCGGCAATCTGGTGACCGAAGAGGACGGCAGCGTCCAGCTGAGCGGCCTCGATGTCAAATCCGAAGCCGTCGAAGCCTCCGGCTCGCTGACGCTTTCGGGCGAGACGCTGACGGCCGATATCAGGGGCACGCTACCGGAGCTTGGCCGGCTTCTGCCTGACGTGAAGGGCAGCGCGGATTTCCAGGCGGCCGCATCAGGGCCCTTGAGCAAGCTCGGCGTCAAGGCAGAGATCACGTCGAGCGGCGCGACGCTTGCCGGGCGTACTTTAAGCGAACTCACGATCAACGCCGATGCGACGGCGACGCCCGGCAGCCCCGAAGCGAAGCTCACCGCCACCGGCACGCTCGACGGCCAGCCGATCGACATTCGCGCCGACGTCGTCTCGAAGGACGGTCTTACCGCCGTTCCGACGCTGGAAGCGAAAATCGGCGGCAACAGCTTGACCGGTGCGTTCGACCTGACGGCCGATTTCAAGCCGAACGGCAAGCTCGACTTCAACCTGCCGGATCTCGGGCTGCTTGCCGCCATGGCCGGCCAGCAGGCATCCGGCGACCTCGCCGGTTCGGCGACGCTCGAGACCGCAAATGGCGTTACCTCGGTGGCGCTCAAAGCCAATGGCAACAGCGTAGAGCGGGGCACGCTGACGATCGCAAAACCAGCGGTCGATCTAGCTATCGCCGATATTGCCAGGCCGGCCATCAAGGGCAATGTCAGCGCCGAGAGCGTTGCGCAGGGTGAAAACCGGATGGCGGACCTCAATCTCGCCTTCGAACAGCAGGGCAGCCGCACCGGCTTCTCGGCCGAGGGCCTCTATGACGGCGCACCGCTCAGGGCTTCGGGCGAACTGACGAGCGAGGCCGGCCGCACCGAAATCCGCCTCGCCTCCGCCTCTGCGGCGCCGCGGCGCCTGCCGCTGCAGCTTGCAGCGCCGACCGTGATCGCGATCGAAAACGGCGCGGCTCGGCTCGACGGCCTCACCATCCAGGCATCGACGGGTACCGTCGCCGTCTCCGGCACGGCCGGCGACCGGCTCGACCTCAGCGCGAATCTCAACGACTTGCCCGCCGTGCTCATCAACACCTTCGCACCGACGCTCGGTGCCGAGGGCACCATTGCCGGCACCGTCGATATCGACGGCGAGGCGCAGGCGCCGGTGGTCGCCTACGACCTCGCCTGGAGCGGCGCCTCGATGTCCTCGCTGCGCGCCGGCGGTCTTGCCGCGCAGGACCTGACCGCCAAGGGCACGGTCTCCGTCACGGAGGCGGCGATCAGCTTCGACCCGACGGTGATCGAGAGCCCCGGCTTCCGGGGCAATCTCACCGGCAGCCTCGCCCGCGCCGAAAAAGCGGCAACGGCGACCTTCGACGTGCGTGCCGAACCGAGCTTCCTGCCGGGTGGCCTGGCCGCGAGATTCGACACGCCGGTGACTGTCTCGGGCAAGGTCGAGACCGGCGCTGATGGCAGCGTCAGGCTGAGCGCCCTCGAGGTCGAGTCCGGCACCGTCAACGCCAAGGGCTCGGCGACGATCGCGGCAGGTCAGCTGACGGCCGATGTCGAGGGCACCTTGCCCGATCTCGGCAAGCTGCTCGCCGACGCGCAAGGAAAGGCCGGCTTCAACGCAGAGATTTCCGGCCCGCTTGACGCGCTCGCCGTCAAGGGAGAGCTGACCTCGAGCGGCGCCATGCTTGCCGGCCGATCGCTGACGGACCTGACGGTCACCGCCGACGCAACGGTCAAGCCGGGCAGCCCGCAGGCGAAGCTCACCGCCACCGGCGGGCTCGACGGCCAGCCGATAGACGTCAGGGCCGAAGTGGTATCGGCGGATGGCCGCACATCCATCCCGACGCTCGAGGCTAAGATCGGCGACAACCGCGTCACCGGCGCGATCGAGCTCACGGCGGACTTCAAGCCGAACGGCACCGTCGACTTCAACCTGCCCGATCTCGGCCTGGTCGCCGCCATGGCCGGCCAGAAGGCGTCCGGCGACCTTTCAGGATCGGCGACGGTCGCGACCTCGAACGGCATCACTTCCGTATCCGTCAAGGCCAGCGGCAGCAGCATAAAGCGCGACGCGCTGACGATCACCAAGCCCGTGGCGGATATCCGCATCGCCGATATCGCCGCCCTGGCAATCCGTGGCAGCGTCAGGGCCGAAAGCGTTGCCCAGGGGCAGAACCGCGTCTCCGCCGTCAACCTCGCCTTCGACCAGCAGGGTGGCCGAACAGGGTTCGAGATCGCCGGCCAATATGACGGCGCTCCGCTCTCGGCCAAGGGCGATCTGGCAAGCGCCGGCGGCCGCACCGAGATCCGTCTGGCCTCGTTTTCGGCAGCCCCGCGGAGATTGCCGCTGACGCTTGCCAAGCCGACCGTCGTCGCTATCGACAACGGCACCGTCCGCCTCGGCGACCTCACCATCCAGGCATCCAAGGGTACGATTTCCGTCGCCGGCACGGCCGGCGCGACGCTCGACATTTCCGCGAAGCTCAATGCCCTGCCCGCGGCGCTGATCAACACCTTCGCGGCGACGCTCGGCGCCGAAGGGACGATCGACGGAACGGTCGAGATCAGCGGCACTGCCGCAGCGCCGGTCGTCAACTACGATCTGAGATGGAGCGGCGCTTCGGTCTCGGCCGCGCGCGGCGCCGGCGTATCGGGGCTCCAAATCACGGCAAAAGGCCGCTTTGCCGATAATCGCGTCACGCTCGACGCGACCATCTCCGGGCCGGGTGGCCTCTCCTTCCGGGGCGGCGGCCATGTCGATGTCGCCGGCAGCATGCCGATGTCGATGAAGTTCGCCGGCGACGTGCCCTTCGCGCTGCTTGCCGCCAAGCTGGCGGAGCAAGGTTTCACCCTCACCGGCTCGGCCGGGGTCGATCTTTCCCTTTCCGGTCCGGCCCGCGCGCCGCAGATCACCGGCACGGTTGCGACCACCGGCGGCCGGCTCGTCGATGTCCGGCGCAATCTTGCCCTCAACGACCTTGCGGCCAACGTTACGCTCGACGGCCGGCAGGCGACGATCAGCCGGCTTTCCGGCAATCTCGCCAGCGGCGGGTCGATCGAGGCGAGCGGCACTGTCGGCATTGCAGCCGCTTCCAACTTCCCGGCCGACCTCAGAATCCGCCTCAACAACGCCACCTATGTCGACGGCACGCTCTTCACCGCCAATCTTGCCGGCGATCTGACGCTGAAAGGTCCGCTCGTCGCGACGCCCACGCTCGGCGGCCAGCTGACGATCCACAGGGCGGCGATCACCGTGCCGGAAAAACTGCCGACCTCGCTGTCGGCGATCGACATCCACCATCGGAATGCGCCGGCCGGCGTGCGGCAGATGGCACGCGACGTGCGCAGGGAAACGTCCTCGTCGGGCGGTGCAGGCGTCAATGCCGGCGGCGTCATCGCCTTCGATCTCGCGGTCCGTTCGCCCGGGCAGTTCTTCGTCCGCGGACGCGGCATCGATGCCGAGCTCGGTGGCGACCTGACGATCCGCGGCACCGCCGTCAGGCCGATCGTCTCCGGCGATTTCGACATGCGGCGCGGCCGGCTCGAAATCCTCGGCAAGAGGCTGACCTTCACGGACGGTCACATCGGCTTCGGCGGCGACCTCATTCCGACGCTCGACCTCGACGCCACCTCGAGCGCGGGCTCGACCACCATCACGGTCAACATTGCCGGGCCGGCCAACAACCCGACGGTGACCTTTTCCTCCTCGCCGGCGCTGCCGCAGGACGAGATCCTGGCACAGCTGATCTTCAACCGCTCGCTCAACAATCTTTCGGCGTTCCAGATCGCCCAACTCGCCTCCGCCGTCAGCCAGCTTGCCGGCGGCGGCTCGACGTCGCTGCTCGACGGCCTGCGCAACAAGCTTGGTGTCGACGACCTCGACATCACCACCGACGAGAGCGGCGGCGCCCAGGTGCGGGCTGGCAAGTATTTGAACGACCGGACCTATCTCGAATTGCAGCAGGGCTCCGACTCGGCCTCCAGTAAGGCGATCATCAACCTCGATGTCGGCCGCGGCGTGAAACTGAAAGGCGAGGCAGCCGGCGATGGTTCGGCTGCCGGCGGTATTTTCTTCGAGAGAGAGTATTAATCGGGGCTTGAGGAAAGTCCCCTCCCCAACCCCTCCCCACAAGGGGGAGGGGCTTAACGCGCAGCGCCCTCCTCCAGTCCCGCAATTCTTATGAGACGGCTGCAACGGTCAAAAAAGAGAGGAAGCGGCTGCGGCATCGAAGTCCTTCCCCCTTGTGGGGAGGGGTTGGGGTGGGGCCTTGGGTCAGGAACACAATCCTCTCTCAAGCCGCATTCCTGTCAGCCCCAAAGGCATTCAAAAATTCACTCTCGTCGACCGCCGTGAACAGTGCCCAGATATGGCCGAACGGGTCGATGAGGGCGGCGACACGGTCGCCGGTCGGCAGGGTCTCGACGGCGTTACGCAGGCTGGCGCCGGCGCCCATTGCCCGGGCGAGCACACGATCGACATCGTCGATCTGCAGCTCGAGGATCGCCGCGGTGGTGCCGAGCGCATGCGGCGAGCGCGGTCCCCCGAGATGCGGTTCGGCATCGCGGCGCGGATTGGCGCCGGCGACCCGGAAGATCGAGTCGCCAATGCTGAGATCAGCGCTCGTCAGAATGCCGCTCCATTCATGGCGCTGGAGGAGCTCTGCACCGAAAACCTCGCGATAGAAGGCGATTGCCCGCTCCTCGTCTCCATGCCTGACGAACAGTTTGATGCAGATCTGTCGCGCCATTGGGCCGCCACCGGAAATGGCCATGACATCCTCCCTTGTTCGCTGAGACGGAGCATCCTACACGGGCATTAGAACAAATCAAGAACAAATTGTCCGCGCAGCCCGAATCCGTGCGACTAAAACGCGCCGGACAATTTGCTCGTCTTGAGCAGGATGTTCGTTTCAGTGACGGTGATCCCATCAATTAGCCTGATGCGGCGCAAGGTCTCGTCGAAGCTCGCGAGGTCGCGGTCCTCAAGCTCGGCGATGAAGTCCCACCGCCCGTTGGTGCTGTGCAGCGCCCTCACCTGCGGCAGGCCGCGCAACTGCTCGGCAACCCGGTCGGCCATCTTGCCGTGAACCTCGATCATGACGACGGCGCGAACCCCCGAGGCGGGGATTTCCGATCCCGTCCGGATGGTGAATGCGGCGATCGTTCCATTCCTCACCAGCCGGTCGATGCGGGCAGCAATGGTGGCGCGCGAAACGCCGGTCATCGCCGACAGCGTCGAAACCGGTGTCCGCGCATTTTGACGAAGGGCGCTGATCAGGGCCTGGTCGAGGTCGTCCATTCTCTGTCATTTTGTCGAACATTGCTTTTCATAGTGAGAAGAGTAGCCTTCTTATCGGCAGTTTTCCATCTTTTTGCCGTCACAGCTATTGGCGATAATCTCTGCCGGACTCACAGATTCGAGCGAGGGAAGAAGGACATGAAAACCATCACGTTGATCGGTGCACCCATCGAGGAAGGTTCGGGGCGTCGCGGCGCTGCGATGGGCCCGACGGCGCTCCGGATCGCCGGCATCGACACGGTCCTCGCGGATCTTGGTCACACCGTTCACGACGAAGGCGACCTAACGCCGCTGCCGGCCCGCGACCTTCCAAACCATGCGGGCGCAAACAATCTGCAGATGGTCGCCGCCTTTGCCCGGGCGCTCAACGACACCGTGCACGACACGGCGCGCAAGGGGCATTTTCCGATCATTCTCGGCGGCGACCATGCCCTCTCGATGGGCAGCGTCTCCGGCATGGCGCGCTATGCACACGAGGTTGGCCGGCCGCTCTTCGTGCTCTGGCTCGACGCTCATGCGGATTTCAATTCGCCTTCGACCTCGCCCTCCGGCAACATGCACGGCATGCCGGTCGCCTTCTTCTGCGGCGAGGCGGAATTCGCCCCGATCCTTCAGTCGAACCGGCCGCTCGTCGATCCGAAAAGGGTCTACCAGGTCGGTATCCGCTCGGTCGATGCACGCGAGCGCGAGGAGATCGCCGAACACGGCGTCAATGTCTTCGACATGCGCGCCGTCGACGAGATCGGCATGGCCCATATCATGCGTCAGATCCTCGACGAGGTGCGCGCCGCCAACGGCCTCTTGCATGTGAGCCTCGACGTCGATTTCATGGATCCGGAGTTTGCCCCGGGGGTCGGCACCACCGTGCCGGGTGGCGCCACCTTTCGCGAGGCCCATCTTATCATGGAGATGCTTTGCGACAGCGACCTCGTCTCCTCGCTCGACGTCGTCGAACTCAACCCGTTCCTCGACGACCGCGGCAAGAGCGCCCGCATCCTGGTGGAACTGACCGCAAGCCTCTTCGGCCGCCGCATCCTTGACCGGCCGACCCGGAGCGCCTGAGAATGATCGATCCGGACCTCCGCCGATCCGAAGCGGCGGCCGGAAGGAGATAGCGGAGGGGAATGATGAAGACCACGGCAGCCCTGATCGAGACCGAACACCTGCTCGGCGCCCACAACTACAAGCCGCTCGACGTCGTGCTGACGCGCGGCGAAGGGGTCTATGTCTGGGACATCGAGGGCAACCGCTATCTCGACTGCCTATCCGCCTATTCAGCCGTCAACCAGGGCCATTGCCACCCGAAGATCTTCAGGGCGATGGTCGAGCAGGCGCAGAAGCTGACGCTCACCTCGCGCGCCTTCCGCAACGACCAACTAGCTCTCTTTTATGAGGAGGTCGCCGCCCTCACCGGCTCGCACAAGGTGCTGCCGATGAATTCCGGCGCCGAGGCGGTGGAGACGGCGCTCAAGGCGGTCCGAAAATGGGGCTACGAGGTCAAGGGCGTTGCCGACGATCGCGCCGAGATCATCGTCTGCTCCAACAATTTCCACGGCCGCACGACCGGCATCGTCGGCTTTTCAACCGATCCGGAATCGCATGACGGCTTCGGCCCTTTCGCACCCGGCTTCAAGATCGTCCCCTTTGGCGACATCGGCGCCTTCCGAGCGGCGATCAGCGAAAACACCGTCGCCTTTCTGGTCGAGCCGATCCAGGGCGAGGCCGGCGTCATCGTGCCGCCCACCGGCTATTTCCAGGCGGTGCGCGAACTCTGCACCAAGCACGGCATCACGCTCGTACTCGACGAGATCCAGACCGGCCTCGGCCGCACCGGCAAGCTGCTTGCGGAAGAGCACGAGGGCATCGAGGCGGATGTGACGCTGATCGGCAAGGCGCTCTCCGGCGGCTTCTACCCTGTCTCTGCCGTGCTCTCCAATTCGGAGGTTCTCGGCGTCCTGAAACCTGGCCAGCACGGATCCACTTTCGGCGGCAACCCGCTCGCCTGCGCGATCGCCAGGGCGGCACTGAGCGTGCTCACCGAAGAGGGCATGATCGAGAATTCGGCGCTGATGGGCGAGCGCCTCATGACCGGGCTGACGGACATTCGCTCCAACATCATCAGGCAAGTCCGCGGCCGCGGCCTGATGCTCGCCGTGGAACTCGTGCCCGAGGCCGGCGGCGCCCGTAAATATTGCGAGGCGCTGAAGGAGCGCGGCATCCTCGCCAAAGACACCCATGGCGACACGATCCGCATCGCCCCGCCTCTCGTCATCACTGCGGGCGAGGTCGACTGGGCGCTCGAGCACTTTGCGGCGGTGCTCGCTTCCGTCTGAGTCGGCATCGGCGGGGAGGGCCGGCCTTGCAGGGCCTCGCAAAAAGCAACTCTTAACGAATCCCGGACTAGGATGTCCGCCAAAGCGCAAGGCGGGCTCCCCGCGCATGATGCGGCTTGCGCGTCGCCGGATGTCGTCGGCGGACCCCATCACCAAGTCGCGCCTTGCGGGCGCCGACGGCAAGGAGCTTTAAATGACAGGCACGTTGAAAACGGCTGGATTTGACGGCGAGACGCTGGAGATCATCGCGTTCCGCCTCCACGATCAGGAATTCTGCGTCAAGACGACGACGATCCGCGAAATCCGCGGCTGGGCGCCGTCGACGCCGATCCCGCATTCGCCGCCGGAAGTGATCGGCGTCATGAACCTGCGCGGCACGGTGATCCCGATCATTGACCTCGCCCACAAGCTCGGCATGAAATCGACCGTTGCCAACGAGCGCAGCGCCATCGTTGTCGCCGAAGTCCACAACATGGTGATCGGCCTTGTCGTCGACCGCGTCTCCGACATCCTGACGGTGCAGGGCAACCAGGTGCAGCCGGTGCCGGAAGTCACCGCTTCCTTCGACAAGAGCTTCGCGGAAGGCATCATCGCCAACGAGAGCGGCATGATCTGCTTCCTCAACCTCGCCCGCATGTTCAAGGAGCGTGAGGTGGAAGACCTCGCCGCCTGACGCGAGCCGAACTATGCCCGGACCGCCGAGTACAGCGAGTTCTGGAGGCGGCTTGCCCAGGGCGAGTTCATCGCCGGCGAATTCGTCCGCCATGGCAAGGGCGGCAAGGAGATATGGATCCAGGCCGCCTACAACCCGATCCGCGATCCGAACGGCAAGGTCTACAAGGTCGTCAAGTTCGCGACCGATGTCAGCGAACGCATGGCGGCGATCAACACGCTCGGCGCCGGCCTGCGGTCGCTGGCGGAGGGCGACCTGACCCGGTCACTGGACACGCCATTCGTGCCGAGCATGGAGGCCGTGCCGCAGCGACTTCAACGATGCGGTCGTCCGCCTCTGTCGCGCCATGCAAACGGTCGGAGAAAACGCCGGTGCGATTGCCGGGGGCGCACGCGAGATCCGATCCGCCGCCGACGACCTGTCGAAGCGGACCGAGCAGCAGGCCGCATCTGTCGAGGAAACGGCCGCGGCACTCGACGAGTCACTACCACCGTCGCCGATTCGAGCCGCCGAGCCGAGGAAGCCGGCCTGCTCGTTGCAAAGGCGAAGGATGGAGCCGAACACTCGAAACTGGTCGTCCAGAACGCCATCGGCGCGATGGACCAGATCGCGCAATCGTCGCGAAATCAGCAACATCATCGGCGTCATCGAGGATATTGCCTTCCAGACCAACCTCCTGGCGCTCAATGCCGGCGTGGAGGCGGCGCGCGCCGGCGAGGCCGGCAAGGGCTTCGCGGTGGTGGCGACCGAAGTGCGGGAACTGGCCCAGCGATCGACAAGCGCCGCGAAGGATATCAAGGCGCTGATCACCACCTCCGGCGAGCATGTCCGCAACGCGTCTCGCGGGTCGGACAGACGGGCACGGCAGGTCCAGGAGATCAACCTTAACGTCTCGGCGATCGTCGAAGCGGCGCGGGAACAGGCGACGGGCCTCAGGGAAATCAACCAGGCGGTCAACGCGATGGATCAGGCAACGCAGCAGAACGCAGCCATGGTGGAGGAAAGCACCGCCGCAAGCCACGCCATGTCGCGCGAGGCAGAGGCTCTCTACGACCTTCTTCGGCAATTCCGCATCGGCCAGGCTATGGCCGGTCGTCCGGCCGAAGTGCACGCCGAGACTTCCGCCTCACCGGCTCGGCTACGCGCGCCGAGGGCGGCAAGAGGCGTCCAAAAGGGAAACCTCGCGGTCGTTTCGGCTGCCGAAGGCTGGCAGAATTTCTGAGCGCACCCCGAACCTCGCGCTCGAACAAGGGAAGGCGGCACCTGTGCCGCCTTCCCTTGCCGGTTAAATGCCTGACATTGCTGTTGGCCTACGCTGCTTCCGGCTTCCGGATCTTCGGTGCTGCTTCCAGCACCAGCGGGTTCAATCCCTCGCCGCCGTGCTCGATGTGCTCGAACAGCTTGCGACGCATCCGCGACTCCCAGTATTTGTTGATATGCGTCGCCACGCCCTGCGCCGCCTCATGCGCCGGTTGACTCTGAAAGAAGGTGGCAATCTGGTTCGCCATGTAGATGAGCTTGGCGTTGGTACTTGCAGACATCGGCGACAGCTCCGCTTCTCTCAAAATGGTTCAGAGCGAGAGGCGCGCGGGGAGAACGGCGCCCGCTCCTCCTCGTCCCGCTCCAAGCGCTCGGGGTGGGTGAAAATTTCGAACTCGTCGCCGCGCACCAGCGCGATCAGCGTCATGCCGGCCTGCTCCGCCGTGCGGATGGCAAGCGCCGTCGGCGCCGAAATGGCAATGATCACCGGGCTTCCGGTGATCGCCGTCTTCTGCACCATCTCGACGGAGACCCGCGAGGTGACGACGACGGCGCCTTGGTCGCCCCTGAAGCCGGCCAGCGCGGCGGCCCCCGTCAGCTTGTCGAGCGCATTGTGGCGGCCGACATCCTCGCGAACCGCTATCAGCCCCCGGCCCGGCACGTAAAAGGCAGCACCATGAACGGCGCGCGTTTCTAGGTGCAGGGGCTGCTGACCGTTGAGCATCCCGACGGCGCGGACGACATCCTCATCGGAAAGCCGCAGCGACGAACCGGAAACATCCGGCGTCGTCCGAACCGCCTGCTCGATCGATTCGATACCGCAAAGGCCGCAGCCGACAGGCCCCGCCATATGGCGGCGGCGCAGGCGCAACGCCTCGTTCTGCTCGTCCCGGAGGCGAATCTGCAGGTCGATGCCCTTGTCCTCGGCGATGACCTCGACGTCGTCGATCTGGTCCGGGTCGGTGATGATGCCTTCGGTCAGGCTGAAGCCGACGGCGAAATCCTCGAGATCGGCGGGCGTTGCCATCATCACCGCATGCGTCGAGCCGCCATAGGTGAGCGCGATCGCCGTCTCCTCCGGCACGAGGCGCGATTGCGAGACGAGCACGCCCGCCCGCCGCGCCACTTCCGGAACCTTCGCCGTCGTCGTGAAGCGGCTCCTTTCCGCCGCGCCGACGGTGGCGGCTATGGGAGGCGGGCGTCGTTTTCCTGCCATCGCGCTTCCTACTCCGCTGCCTCCAGCTTGCCGGCAATCCGCCGCGATTGGCGGGCCTGCTCGTCATAGTCGAGCTGCCAGTCGGTCGGACCGTTCGAGGGCGAGACCTGCACCGCCGTCACCTTGTATTCCGGGCAGTTGGTCGCCCAGTCGGAGAAGTCGGTCGTGATGACGTTCGCCTGCGTCGTCGGGTGATGGAAGGTGGTGTAGACGACGCCCGGCGCGACGCGGTCGGTGATCAGCGCCCGGAGCGTCGTGTCGCCCGAGCGGCTGGCAAGCCGGACCCAGTCGCCGTCGCGGATGCCGCGCTGCTCCGCATCGTGCGGGTGGATCTCCAGCCGGTCCTCCGGGTGCCAGACGACATTGTCGGTACGCCGCGTCTGGGCGCCGACATTGTAGTGGCTGAGAATACGGCCGGTGGTGAGCAGCAGTGGGAAGCGCGGGCCGGTCTTCTCGTCGGTCGCCACATATTCGGTACGGATGAACTTGCCCTTGCCGCGCACGAAGCCGTCGACATGCATGATCGGCGAGCCGAGCGGCGCCTTTTCGTTGCAGGGCCACTGCACCGAGCCCATCTTGTCGAGATAGTCATAGGAGACGAGCGCGAATGTCGGCGTCGTTGCGGCGATCTCGTCCATGATCTCGGACGGATGACCATAGTTCCAGTCCAATCCCATCGCCTGGGCGAGCTTCTGCGTCACCTCCCAGTCGGCATAGCCGTTCTTCGGCCGCATCACCTTGCGCACGCGGTTGATACGGCGCTCGGCATTGGTGAAGGTGCCGTCCTTTTCGAGGAAGGTCGAGCCCGGCAGGAAGACATGCGCGTAGTTGGCCGTCTCGTTGAGGAAGAGGTCCTGCACCACGACGCATTCCATTGCCGCGAGGCCGGCGGCCACATGCTTGGTGTCCGGATCCGACTGCAGGATGTCCTCGCCCTGGATGTAGATGCCCTTGAAGGTGCCGTCGACCGCCGCGTCGAGCATGTTCGGGATGCGCAGACCCGGCTCGTTGTTGAGTGTCACGCCCCAGAGCTTCTCGAAGGTTTCGCGCGTGGCGTCGTCGGATATGTGCCGGTAACCTGGCAGTTCGTGCGGGAAGGAGCCCATGTCGCAGGAGCCCTGCACGTTGTTCTGGCCGCGCAGCGGGTTGACGCCGACACCCGGCCGGCCGATGTTGCCGGTCACCATGGCGAGGTTGGCGATCGCCATCACCGTGGTCGAGCCCTGGCTATGCTCGGTGACGCCGAGACCGTAATAGATGGCGCCATTGCCGCCGGTGGCGTAAAGGCGCGCTGCACCGCGCACCAGTTCAGCCGGGACGCCGGTATGGGCCTCGGTCGCTTCCGGGCTGTGATAGGGCTCGGCCACGAAGGCGGCCCAGTCCTCGAATTCCGACCAGTCGCAGCGCTCGCGAATGAAGGCTTCATCGGCAAGGCCCTCGGTGACGATGACATGGGCGAGTGCCGTCAGGATGGCGACGTTTGTGCCCGGCTTGATCGGCAAGTGGTACGAGGCTTCGACATGGGCCGAGCGGACGAGGTCGATCCGGCGCGGGTCGATGACGATCAGCTTGGCGCCCTCGCGCAGCCGCTTCTTCAGCCGCGAGGCAAAGACCGGGTGACCGTCGGTCGGGTTGGCGCCGATGATGATCGCGACGTCGGTGTGCTCGACGCTGTCGAAATTCTGCGTGCCGGCGGAGGTGCCGAAGGTCTGGTTGAGGCCGTAGCCGGTCGGCGAATGGCAGACGCGGGCGCAGGTATCGACATTGTTGTTGCCGAAACCGGCGCGCACCAGCTTCTGCACCAGATAGGTCTCCTCGTTGGTGCAGCGCGACGAGGTGATGCCGCCGACCGAATCGCGGCCGTACTGGTACTGGATGCGGCGGAACTCGGAAGCCACATGGGCATAGGCCTCCTCCCAGGTCACCTCGCGCCAGGGATCGCTGATCTTGTCGCGGATCATCGGATTGAGGATGCGGTCCTTGTGGCTGGAATAGCCATAGGCGAAGCGGCCCTTGACGCAGGAATGGCCGCGGTTCGCCTGGCCGTCCTTCCACGGCACCATGCGCACCAGCTCCTCGCCGCGCATCTCCGCCTTGAAGGAGCAGCCGACGCCGCAGTAGGCGCAGGTGGTCACGACCGAATGCTCCGGCTGGCCGATCTCGATCACCGACTTTTCCGTCAGCGTCGCCGTCGGGCAGGCCTGCACGCAGGCGCCGCAGGAGACGCATTCCGAGGAGACGAAATCCTCGCTCATGCCGGCGGAAACGCGCGAATCGAAACCGCGGCCGCTGATCGTCAGCGCGAAGGTGCCCTGCACTTCCTCGCAGGCGCGCACGCACCGCGAGCAGACGATGCATTTCGCCGGATCGAAGGTGAAATAGGGGTTGGATTCGTCCTTCGGCGCCCATTGGCGATTGATCTCGCCGTTGTTGCGCGCCTTGACGTGGTTGGACCCGTCATAGCCATAGCGCACGTCGCGCAGGCCGACGGCGCCGGCCATGTCCTGCAGCTCGCAATCGCCATTGGCCGCACAGGTGAGGCAGTCGAGGGGGTGGTCGGAAATATAGAGTTCCATAACGCCGCGACGAACGTCCTTGAGGCGCTGCGTCTGGGTCGAGACGCTGATGCCCTGTGCGACTGGCGTCGTGCAGGAAGCCGGCATGCCGGCCCGGCCCTCGATCTCGACTAGACAGAGGCGGCAGGAGCCGAAGGCATCCATCATGTCCGAAGCGCAGAGCTTCGGCACCTCGATGCCCGCTTCCATCGCCGCCCGCATGATCGACGTGCCTTCTGGCACGGTGATCTCCTGCCCGTCGATCGACAGCGTCACCAGCTTTTCGGACTTGGAAGCAGGAGTGCCGTAATTGATTTCATGAACGAGAGACATTCTGGGCCTCCTGAGAAATTGCGTTCAGCGAGGGCTCGCCCCCCTCTGCTTTCCCGGGCATCTCCCCCATAAGGGGGGAGAATGGATGTGGCACGTTCTGCATCCACACCGGAGAATTCCACCCGCAGAATCGTTTTGGCGGGAGCGGGCGGCCAGCCGCGAGTCGATGTCCCCCCTTGTGGGGGAGATGCCCGGCAGGCCAGAGGGGGGTGTTCGCCGCGTTCATCATTCCGCAGCCTCCACCACCGGCGCGGGCTCGAAATCCTCCGGGAAATGTGTCATGGCGCTCATCACCGGATAGGGCGTGAAGCCGCCGAGGGCGCAGAGCGAGCCGAACTTCATCGTGTTGCAGAGATCGGCGAGCAGTTCGCGGTTCTTCTCCGGTTCGATGCCGGCAGCGATCTTGTCCGCCACCTCGACACCGCGGGTTGAGCCGATGCGGCAGGGCGTGCACTTACCGCAGCTCTCTACGGCGCAGAACTCCATGGCGAAGCGCGCCTGCTTCAGCATGTCGGCCGTGTCGTCGAAAACCACGATGCCGGCATGGCCGATCAGCCCATCTTTCGCCGCGAAGGCCTCGTAATCGAACGGCGTATCGAACAGCGCCCGCGGGAAATAGGCGCCGAGCGGACCGCCGACCTGCACCGCTTTAACCGGTCGGCCGCTTGCCGTGCCGCCTCCGATCGCGTCAACGATCTCACCGAGAGTCAGGCCGAACGCCGTCTCGTAGAGGCCGGCATGCTTGACGTTGCCGGCGATCTGGATCGGGATCGTACCGCGCGAGCGGCCCATGCCGAAATCGCGGTAGTAGGCGGCGCCCTTCTCGAGAATCACCGGCACCGAAGCGAGCGAGATGACGTTGTTGATGACCGTCGGGCAATCGAACAGACCCTTGTGGGCCGGCAGCGGCGGCTTGGCGCGCACCAGCCCGCGCTTGCCCTCGAGACTGTTCAACAGCGACGTCTCCTCGCCGCAGACATAGGCGCCGGCGCCGGTCCTGACTTCCATGTCGAAGGCATGCGCCGAACCGAGAACGGAGGTGCCGAGCACGCCGGCGGCGCGCGCGACCTCGATCGCAGCGCTCATCGCCGCGATCGCATGCGGATATTCTGAGCGGGTGTAGACGTAACCCTTGGTGGCGCCTGTTGCGATGCCGGCGATTGCCATGCCCTCGATAAGCACGAAGGGGTCGCCCTCCATAATCATCCGGTCGGCGAAGGTACCGCTGTCGCCCTCGTCGGCATTGCAGACGATGTATTTTTGCGGCCCCGCCGTTTCGAGGACGGTCTTCCATTTGATGCCGGTCGGGAAGCCGGCACCACCGCGACCGCGCAGGCCGCTTTCGGTAACTTCGGCGACGATCGCCGCCGGCGCCAGCGAGACGGACTTCTGAAGACCGCACAGCCCCCCATGGGCGCGATAGTCGTCGAGCGACAGGGGATCGATGACTCCGCAGCGCGCGAAGGTCAGCCGCGTCTGGTTCTTGAGGAAGGGGATCTCTTCCGTCTTGCCGAGGCAGAGCGGATGCGCGTCGCCCGAGATGAACCCGGCATCGAGGAGCGAGGCGACGTCGCGGGCCCTCACCGGACCGTAGCCAATGCGCCCCTCGGCGGTTTCGACCTCGACTAGCGGTTCAAGCCAGTGCATGCCCCGCGAGCCGTTGCGGATGATCGTTGCGTCGAGGCCGCGCGCCGCGACCGCCTCGGCCATTGCTGCCGCCACCTTTTCGGCGCCAAGGGCAATCGCTGCGGCATCGCGTGGAATGTAGATCTTCACGGTCATCGGCGTGCCTCCGCGACCAGCGCCTCGAGCTCCGCATCGTCAAGCCGCGCATGCACCTCGCCATCGAGCATCGCCGACGGCGAGCAGGAACAGAGCCCGAGACAGTAGACCGGTTCGAGCGTCACGGCGCCGTCCGGCGTCGTCTCGTGGAAATCGATGCCGAGCAGCGCCTTGGCGCGCTCGGCAAGCCGATCGCCGCCCATCGACTGACAGGCCTCGGCACGACAGAGTTTCAACACATGCCGTCCGGCCGGGTGCTCGCGGAAATCGTGGTAGAAGGTGACGACGCCGTAGACTTCGGCACGCGACAGGTTGAGTTCGCGGGCGATCACCGGCAGGCATTCCTGCGGCACATAGCCGAACTCGTCCTGGATCTCGTGCAGGATCGGCAGAAGCGGGCCTTCCAGCCCCTTGAGTTCGCCGACGATCGCCAGCGTGCGCTCGGTCACGTCTGCGCGCGGCAGATGAATATTCACCCGAAGAGCCCTCCCGGCTCGCAGCGCATCGAGGTCTTGCTTGGACCGCCACGCCAGATTTCATAGGCTGTTGCAGAGATCGGAGCCTCTTCGCCTCTGCGACAGGCAATAAGCTTCGCGCTTAAGGGCAGAAGGGTCAATAATGCTGTTCCGTCGATCGATAGAAAAAATCTATTAAACGGCATTGCGCTCGCTGAGCATGCGTGCCTCGTGCAGCAAGGCCGAGACCAATGGCGTAAACGGCTCACGATAGGTCGCCACCAGGCCGACCGTGTGGCGCACGTCCGGCTCGACGATCGGAATCAACCGGATATCCTGAGGAAACCCGAAGGATTTCGCGACGTTATGAGGCATGATGCTCGCCCAGCGTCCTGTCCTTACGTGTGAAAAGAGGACGATCATCGAGTTCGATTCGAGCGTTGGGCTCGCCACCGCGCCGGCTTCGGCAAAATGCTGATTGATGATGCGCCGGTTCTGCATGTCGGCCGTCAATAGACAAAGCCGAATACTGCTAACTTCCTTCCAGGTCACGCTTTCGCGATCGGAAAGCGGGCTCTCGGCGGCGGTAACCAGATGATATTGCTCGATCTGAAGCGGCACGCTAGTGACGCGGCCGAGCGGTTCGTTCTCCAGATAGGTCAGTCCCGCGTCGATCTCGAGATTTTCGAGCAGCGCCAGGATCTGCAGCGACGTGGTCGAAAGTACCGAAAAGGTGACGTCGGGATGCTTCTCCTGAAAGGGAGCGGTGATGAGCGGCACCATGGAAAGCGTCGTCGGGATGGCGGCGAGGCGGATGTGGCCGGAAAGGCCCTTGCGCGCCGCGCGCATCTCCTCGCGCATGGTGCGCGTATCGCCGACGATCCGCCGCGCCCATTCCAGCACCCGCTGGCCCTCCGGCGTCAGCCCCTGAAAGCGCGAGCCGCGATTGACGAGAATGACGCCGAGCTGGTCCTCGAGCTGGCGGATCGCCGCCGACAGCGTCGGCTGCGTCACGCCGCACTCTTCCGCCGCGCGACCAAAATGCCGTTCGCGGGCAAGGACGAGGAAGAATTCCAGTTTGTCGATCATTTCTCGCCCTTAGAAATTGCTGCTGGCGACAGCCCCTCACCCTAGCCCTCTCCCCGCACGCGGGGAGAGGGGACCGGAATCGCCCGGCTTGTCCCTTCTGCCACGCGCCGAAGCCGCTTGCTCCTTCTCCCTGAGTGCGGGAAAGAGGGACCTCAACGGCGCGGCATATCCCTTCTCTCCGCATGCGGGAAGAAGGTGCCGGCAGGCGGATGAGGGGCGGAACCGCGCACGACTCGCGCAACTCCTAGCAGATCAACTGCCCACCATTCACCTCCAGCACCTGGCCGGTGATATAGCCGGAAAGCGCATGCGAGGCGAGGAAGAGATAGGCAGGGGCGCAATCCTCGGCGGTTCCGAGCCGTCCGAGCGGAATCGACCTGCGCGTCGCCTCCAGCTTGTCGGGCGTCGAATAGCGCTCGTGGAAATCGGTGGTGATCGTGCCGGGCGAGACGCAATTGACGCGGATGCCTTCCGGTGCCAGTTCGCGCGCCAACGCCTTGGAATAGGTGGCGATGAAGGCCTTTGTAGCGGAATAGATCGACGAACCGGCGCTGCCGCCGGAGCGCGCCGAGATCGACACCGTATTGACGATCGCCGGATGCGCGCCCTTGCGTAGGAGCGGCAGCATCGCCCGGGTCATCTCCACGACCGAGGTCTGATTGAGCTGGACGATCGTCCGGTATTCGTCGTCGGTCAAATCAGCAGCCGGAAAGCGGCCGACCATCGTGCCGGCATTGTTGACGAGAACGTCGAGGCTGTCGAAACGGCTCCTCACCTCGTCGGCAAGGGACTTGACGCCCCGCGGGACGAGAAAATCCGCCGCCGCGAGAAACGCCCTGCCCTCCCCCGCCGCCAGGTCGAGAAAATCGGGGCGGACATCGGAAAGCGTCCGGCCGACATGGACCAGCACGCGCGCACCGCAATCGAGGAACTCCCGCGCAACCTCGAGACCAATGCCCCGGCCGGCGCCGGTCACCACCACATTCATGCCCTTGAACAAGGCCGGATGATACATGGGTTGCCTACCTCCCTCTTGGAAAACCACGCTGGCGCATCGCATGACGGATTGCAATGGTTGGCCGCGGCGATTGCTGCAGTCGAACTGCCAAACCGCAACCAAGCGCTGATTCTGAAATTGCGCTGCTTTCGTTTTTGCATATTATGAAAGCAAACGAAAGCAGAGGGAGCGAAGCATGTATCTCAGCGGACGGCAAGCGGAGATCCTGGAACTGGCCAAGGCCGAAGGCCGGGTGCTCGTCGAGGAACTCGCGCAGCGTTTCTCGGTGACGCCGCAGACGATCCGCAAGGACCTGAACGACCTCTGCGATGCCCGGGTCCTGAACCGCATCCATGGCGGCGCGATCTTTCCGAGCGGCAAGGAGAACGTGAAATACGACGCGCGCCGCCAGATCGCCGCGTCGGAGAAACAGGCCATCGGCCGAGCCGCCGCCGCCCTCATCCCCGACAACGCCTCGCTCTTCATCAATATCGGCACCACCACCGAAGCGGTCGGAGAAGCGCTTCTCGACCACAAGGAACTGATGGTCATCACCAACAATATCAATGTCGCCAATCGGTTGCGGGTCTTCCCCTCGATCGAGGTGGTGATCGCCGGCGGCGTCGTGCGCGGTTCGGACGGCGGCATCGTCGGCGAGGCGGCGGTCGATTTCATCAGGCAGTTTAAGGTCGATTTCGCGGTCATCGGCGCCTCCGCGATCGACCACGACGGCGCGCTTCTCGATTTCGACTATCGCGAGGTGAAAGTCGCACAGGCGATCATCGCCAACGCCCGGCACGTCATCCTCGTGTCCGATTCCACGAAGTTCGAACGCACCGCGCCTGTGCGGATCGGCCATATCTCCCAGGTCCAGACCTTCATCACCGACCGGTGCATCATTGAAAACGTTCGCAAGATCTGTTCCGAGCAAGGGGTCAAGCTGGTCGAAACCGAGGCTTGAGCGCGCCGGCGGGCTGCGGCGAGATTCGGGAAACATTCGTTTGACATTCGAAATGTTTTCATTTTAACTGCCTTCACTTTCGCGATGACATAAATTTGTGCATTGCGAAAAGTGGAGGGGCAATCGCGGTGTCAGAGCAGGCAATCTTCGACGTCTTTGTCATAGGCGGCGGCATCAACGGATGCGGCATTGCGCGTGATGCGGTCGGCCGGGGATATTCGGTCGCCCTTGCCGAAATGGACGACTTCGCCTCCGGCACCTCGTCCGGCTCCACCAAGCTCATTCATGGCGGCCTGCGCTATCTCGAGCATTACGAGTTCCGGCTGGTGCGCGAGGCGCTGATGGAGCGCGAGGTGCTCTGGGCAATGGCGCCGCATGTCATCTGGCCGATGCGCTTCGTTCTACCCTATCACAAGGGCGGCCTGCGGCCGGCTTGGCTGATCCGCCTCGGCCTCTTTCTTTACGACCATATCGGCGGCCGCAAGCTGCTGCCGGCGACGAGCACGCTGGACATGACCCGCGATCCGGCCGCCGCGCCGCTGAAGCGCCTCTTCGTCAAGGCCTTCGAATATTCCGACGGCTGGGTCGACGATGCCCGGCTGGTGGTGCTGAACGCCCGCGATGCCGCCGATCGCGGCGCAAGGATCATGGCCCGCACCCGCGTCGTATCGGCCCGCCGCGGCGACGGCCGCTGGGTGGTCGAAACCGAGGACGCGCTTACCGGCAAGCGCGAAACGGTGCGCGCCCGTCTGCTCGTCAATGCCACCGGCCCCTGGGTCGACCGAGTGCTCGCCGATGCGATCGGCAAGAACGACGTCCACAATGTCCGCCTGGTCCAGGGCAGCCACATCGTCCTGAGGAAGAAGTTCGACGATCCGCGCGCCTATTTCTTCCAGAACCCGGACGGACGGATCATGTTCGCCATTCCCTACCAAGACGATTTCACCCTGATAGGCACCACCGACCGGGATTTCACCGGCAATCCGGCCGAGGTGCGCATCAGCGACGCAGAGATCGATTATCTCTGCAGATCGGCGAGTGAGTATTTCAGCGATCCGGTGACTAAGGACGACATTGTCTGGACCTATTCGGCGGTCCGCCCGCTCTATGACGACGGGGCAAGCAAGGCGCAGGAGGCGACGCGCGACTATGTGCTGCGTCTCGAAGGCCAGACCGGCCAGGCGCCGCTCCTCAATATCTTCGGCGGCAAGCTCACGACCTACCGGCGGCTGGCCGAAGCGGCACTCGATAAGATCGGTGAAGCGATCGGGGCCAAGGGCGGCAAGTGGACGGCCGGATCGCATCTGCCGGGCGGCGATTTTCCGGCTGCGGGTTACGATGCCGAGGTCTCCAAATTGAAAGCGCACTATCCCTTTCTGGCGGCTTCGCATGCCCGCCGACTGGTGCGCCTGTATGGCACGCGCGCGAAGCAGCTTCTCGACAATGCCGCAAGCGAGGCCGATCTCGGAAGGCGCTTCGGAGCCGATCTCTATGCGGCCGAGGTCGATTGGCTCATCGCACAGGAATGGGCATTGCGTGCGGAGGACGTGCTTTGGCGCCGGACAAAGCTGGGACTGAAGCTGTCGCGGGCGGAAGTAGCGGAGCTGGAGGAATACATGCGGGACGCGGCCAGCGCCGCCGCCTGATGTCCTGCAACTGAAATGCCGATGGCTGGGTGGAGAATTCGATGCTTGCAATGAAGAACATATCCAAGGTCGTGGGCGGGGAAACGCATATCCACCCGACCGACCTTGTGCTGGAGCGCGGGTCGCTCAACGTGCTGCTCGGCCCGACGCTGTCCGGCAAGACGTCGCTGATGCGGCTGATGGCTGGCCTCGACAAACCGGCCTCCGGTTCGATCCATTTCGACGGCGCCGACGTCACCGGCGTGCGGGTCCAGCAGCGCTCCGTCGCCATGGTTTACCAGCAGTTCATCAACTATCCGGCGATGACGGTCTACGACAACATTGCCTCGCCGATGCGGATCAAGGGTGTCGACAACGCCACAATCGACCGGGAGGTCCGCAAGGCCGCCGAGCTCCTGAAGCTCACCCCCTATCTCGACCGCACGCCGCTCAATCTCTCCGGCGGCCAGCAGCAGCGCACCGCGCTTGCCCGCGCCATCGTCAAGAATGCCGACCTGGTGCTGCTCGACGAGCCGCTCGCCAATCTCGACTACAAGCTGCGCGAGGAACTGCGCGAGGAACTGCCGAAGATCTTCGCGGCTTCCGGCGCGATCTTCGTCTATGCGACGACGGAACCTTCGGAAGCGCTGCTGCTCGGTGGCAATACCGCCGCCTTGAGCGAGGGCCGCATCACCCAGTTCGGCAGCACCATCGACGTCTACCGCCGCCCGGTGGACATCGTCACCGCCCGCACCTTCGCCGATCCGCCGCTCAACACGATCGCGCTGGTGAAAGCCGGCTCCCATTTCACGCTCGAAGGTAAGCCGGTGCTTTCCGTTCCCGCGCATCTCGCGGCTGTTGCCGATGGGCCGTGCACGGTCGCCTTCCAGCCGCACCACATCTCTCTCGACCACCCCGACGGCAGTGGCAATCCGCTCACCGTCAAGACGGCGATTTCCGAGATCGCCGGGTCGGAAAGCTTTATTCACGTCGGCTTCGCCGATGCGCGCTGGGTCATGCTGGCGCCCGGCATTCACGACATCGAACCGGACGCGACCCTCGAGGTCTTCGTCGACACCCGCCACCTGATGGCCTTCGGGCCGGACGGCCGGGCGACCGGCGGGACCGCGTAAAGGGAGGCGCTGGGAGGAGACCATGGCACGCATCAATCTCGAACATATCCGCCACGCCTATGGCGCCAAGCCCAAGTCGGAAGCCGACTACGCGCTGAAGGAAGTCCATCACGAATGGAACGACGGCGGCGCCTATGCGCTGCTCGGTCCTTCCGGCTGCGGCAAGACCACGCTGCTCAACATCATTTCGGGGCTGATCAACCCGTCGGAAGGCCGCATCCTGTTCGACGGCACCGACGTGACGCAGCTGACGACACAGCATCGCAACATCGCCCAGGTGTTCCAGTTTCCGGTCATCTACGACACCATGACCGTCTACGACAATCTCGCCTTCCCCTTGCGCAACCGCCATGTGCCGGAGGCCGAGGTCGACCACCGCGTCAAGGAGATCATCGAGATGACCGGCCTCGGCGGCTGGGCGAACAAGACCGCGCGGGGGCTGACCGCCGACCAGAAGCAGAAGATCTCGCTCGGCCGCGGCCTGGTGCGCTCCGACGTCAGCGCCATCCTGTTCGACGAGCCGCTGACCGTCATCGATCCCGAGATGAAATGGGTACTGCGCTCGCAGATCAAGCGCCTGCACAAGCAGTTCGGCTTCACCATGGTCTATGTCACCCACGACCAGACCGAGGCGCTCACCTTCGCCGACAAGGTCGTCGTCATGTATGACGGCCAGATCGTCCAGATCGGCACGCCGGCCGAGCTCTTCGAGCGTCCGCGCCACACCTTCGTCGGCTATTTCATTGGCTCGCCGGGCATGAACGTCCTGCCGGCCGAGATCGCCGGCAACAGGGCAGCGGTCGGCGGCGAGAGCATCGCCCTTAATTTCAAGCCGCAGGTGGCGCCCGGCGCCAAGACCGAGCTCGGCATTCGGCCGGAATTCATCTCGCTCGGCCGCGAGGGCATGCCGGTGGCGATCACCAAGGTCGAGGATATCGGCCGCCACAAGATCGTCCGCGCCCGCTTCGCCGACCGGCCGATCTCGATCATCGTCGACGAGGACGGCGAGATCCCCGCCGAACCGCGCGTCACCTTCGACCCGAAGGCAATCAATATCTACGCCGATTCCTGGCGCATCGGCGAGGAGGCCTGACATGGAAAAGACCTGGAACAACAAGGCCTGGTTCATGGTCCTGCCGGTTCTGGTGCTCGTCGCCTTCTCGGCGGTGATCCCGCTGATGACCGTCGTCAACTATTCGGTACAGGACACCTTCGGCAACAACGAATTCTTCTGGGCCGGCACCGACTGGTTCATGGACGTGCTCGAATCCGATCGCTTCTGGGATGCGCTGACCCGCAACCTGGTCTTCTCGGCGATCATCCTGGCGATCGAGATCCCGCTCGGCATCGTGATCGCTCTCAACATGCCGAAGAAGGGGATCGGCGTGCCGATCTGCCTGGTGCTGATGGCGCTGCCGCTGTTGATCCCGTGGAACGTCGTCGGCACCATCTGGCAGGTCTTCGGCCGGGTCGACATCGGCCTGCTCGGCCGCACGCTCGCCACGCTCGGCATCAACTACAACTACGTGCAAAACCCGCTCGACGCCTGGGTGACGCTGATCATCATGGACGTCTGGCACTGGACGAGCCTCGTCGTGCTGCTCTGCTATGCCGGCCTCGTGTCGATCCCGGATGCCTATTACCAGGCCGCCAAGATCGACGGCGCCTCGCGCTGGTCCGTGTTCCGCTACATACAGCTGCCGAAGATGAAGCGGGTGCTCTTGATTGCCTTCCTGCTGCGCTTCATGGACAGCTTCATGATCTATACGGAACCCTTCGTCGTCACCGGCGGCGGTCCGGGCAACTCGACGACCTTCCTGTCGATCGATCTCGTCAAGATGGCGATCGGCCAGTTCGATCTCGGCCCCGCCGCAGCCCTCTCGATCATCTACTTCCTCATCATCCTGCTCTTGTCGTGGATCTTCTACACCGTGATGACCACCAGCGACGCGCAGGGCTGAGAAAGAAGGGAGGAGACATCATGATGACCAACAAGCAACCGCTTTCGCAGCGCCTCTCCTGGCTGGTGCCGACGATCTACATCGTCTTCCTGCTCCTGCCGATCTACTGGCTCGTCAACATGAGCTTCAAGGAGACGAGCGAGATCCTCAGCACCTTTTCGCTCTGGCCGCAGAACCCGACGCTCCGCAATTACGCGGTGATCTTCACCGACCCCTCGTGGTACAACGGCTACATCAACTCGATCACCTACGTGGTGATGAACACACTGATCTCGGTCAGCGTGGCGCTGCCGGCGGCCTATGCCTTCTCGCGCTACCGCTTCCTCGGCGACAAGCACCTATTCTTCTGGCTCCTGACCAACCGGATGGCGCCCCCGGCGGTGTTCGCGCTGCCGTTCTTCCAGCTCTATTCCGCCTTCGGCCTGATCGACACACATATCGCCGTGGCGATCGCCCACTGCCTGTTCAACGTGCCGCTCGCCGTCTGGATCCTCGAGGGCTTCATGTCCGGCGTGCCGAAGGAGATCGACGAGACCGCCTATATCGACGGCTATTCCTTCCCGCGCTTCTTCGTGAAGATCTTCGTGCCGTTGATCGCCTCGGGCATCGGCGTCGCCGCGTTCTTCTGCTTCATGTTCTCCTGGGTCGAACTTCTGATCGCCCGCACGCTGACGACCACCGACGCCAAGCCGATCGCCGCGACGATGACGCGGACGGTTTCGGCCTCCGGTCTCGACTGGGGCGTGCTTGCCGCCGCCGGCGTGCTGACGATCATCCCGGGCGCGCTCGTCATCTACTTCGTCCGCAATTACATCGCCAAGGGCTTCGCGCTCGGCCGCGTCTAGAGCTGAAACCATTCAAGGGAGATTTCGCCAATGGACTTTTCATGGATGGCATGGACGCTGCCGACAGCGCTGTTTTTCCTGGCGATCGCGCTGATGCTCGTCGGCATGGGCGTCTGGGAATATGTCTCGCCAGGCGGAAACCCACGCGTCGGGGTCCTGCGCTTCGAGACGACCCGCGGTGACCGGCTCTTCGTCTCGCTGCTCGGAAGCGCATTCATTCACCTCGGTTGGCTCGGGCTGGTCGGCGCAAATCTCTGGTGGGCGGTTGCCCTCTCGGTGATCTACGCCATCGCCGTGTTCCGCTACGTCTGAGGCATCGGAATGAAGGGCGCCGGTTGCGCCCTTCGAAACTGCAAGGAAACGCAATCGCAAAACCCAAAGGGAGGAAATTTATGCGACGGCATCTTTTGACTACGACGGCGGCGATGCTGCTGGCACTTACCGGGACGGCCTTCGCCGGCATGGACGAGGCGAAGCAGTTCCTCGACAAGGAAATCGGCGATCTCTCCTCGCTCGACCGCGCGTCCCAGGAAGCGGAAATGCAATGGTTCGTCGATGCGGCGAAGCCCTTTGCCGGCATGGAGATCAAGGTCGTTTCCGAAACGATTACCACGCACGAGTATGAAGCGAAGACCCTGGCCAAGGCCTTCTCCGACATCACTGGAATCAAGGTCACCCACGACCTGATCGGCGAAGGCGACGTCGTCGAAAAGCTGCAGACGCAGATGCAGTCGGGCGAGAACGTCTACGACGCCTATATCAACGACTCCGACCTCATCGGCACCCATTGGCGCTACCAGCAGGCCCGCAACCTGACCGACTGGATGGCCAACGAGGGCAAGGACGTCACCAACCCGAACCTCGACATCGACGACTTCATCGGCAAGTCCTTCACCACCGCACCGGACGGCAAGCTCTACCAGCTTCCCGACCAGCAGTTCGCCAACCTCTATTGGTTCCGCTACGACTGGTTCAACGATCCTAAGATTCAGGAAGAGTTCAAGGCCAAGTACGGCTACGACCTCGGCGTTCCGGTCAACTGGTCGGCCTATGAGGACATTGCCGAGTTCTTCAACGGCCGAGAGATCGACGGTAAGAAGGTCTATGGCCACATGGACTACGGCAAGAAGGACCCGTCGCTCGGCTGGCGCTTCACCGACGCCTGGCTGTCGATGGCCGGCAACGGCGACAAGGGCATCCCGAACGGCCGCCCGGTCGACGAGTGGGGCATCAAGGTCGACGAGAACTCGCGTCCGGTCGGCTCCTGCGTCGCACGCGGCGGCGACACCAACGGCCCGGCTGCAGTCTATTCGATCGAGAAATACCTGACCTGGCTGAAGAACTACGCTCCGCCGGAAGCTCAAGGGATGACCTTCTCCGAATCCGGTCCGGTTCCGGCCCAGGGTGCGATCGCCCAGCAGATGTTCTGGTACACGGCCTTCACCGCCGACATGGTCAAGGACGGCCTGCCGGTCGTCAACGCCGACGGCACGCCGAAATGGCGCATGGCCCCGTCGCCGCACGGCGTTTACTGGAAGGACGGCATGAAGCTCGGCTATCAGGACGCCGGCTCCTGGACGCTTCTGAAGTCGACCCCGGACGACCGCGCCAAGGCCGCCTGGCTCTACGCACAGTTCGTCACCTCGAAGACCATCGACGTGAAGAAGAGCCATGTCGGCCTCACCTTCATCCGCCAGTCGACCCTCGACCATCCGAGCTTCACCGAGCGCGCTCCGAAGCTTGGCGGGCTGATCGAGTTCTACCGTTCGCCGGCCCGCCTGCAATGGTCGCCGACCGGCACGAACGTGCCTGATTATCCGAAGCTGGCCCAGCTGTGGTGGCAGGCGATCGGCGATGCGTCTTCCGGCGCCAAGACGGCGCAGGAAGCCATGGACTCGCTTTGCGCCGAGCAGGAGAAGGTGCTGCAGCGCCTCGAGCGCGCCGGCATCCAGGGCGACATCGGTCCGAAGCTCGCCGAAGAGCACGATCTCGAATACTGGAACGCCGAAGCGGTGAAGGCCGGCAACCTCGCTCCGCAGCTCAAGGTCGAGAACGAGAAGGAAAAGCCGATCACCGTTAATTACGACGAACTGGTCAAGAGCTGGCAGACCAACTAAGTCCAGCGAACGAAAGCGCCGCCCGGATGTCCGGGCGGCGCCATACGAACGGAGATGCGGCGCCGGGGCTGACAACAGCTCCGGCTTTCGCTTTCCTTGCGGCTGGGAGCCACACCATTGTTCGGGGCATCGGACCTGACCGAACGCATTGCCGCAGTACAACCGCAAACTGTTTCCCCTTTTTCGATAAAGTCAGACTCCGCAGCCGATGCCATAGTTTGCCACCCATCTCGTGGAGGAGGTGTGGGGAATGCACGAAAAGGTATTGGAGGAGATTACCTTGGCAAACAGCGCAGAGGAAACTGCGGCGCAGACGCGCCCGGAGGATGAAAAGCTCGGCATCGGCGCCAACCTGGCCTATGGCCTGCAGCACGTGCTTACAATGTATGGCGGCATCGTTGCCGTGCCGCTGATCCTCGGTCAGGCCGCCGGCCTCAGTCCCGCCGAGATCGGCCTGCTCGTCACGGCTTCCCTTTTTGCCGGGGGCCTCGCCACGATCCTGCAGACTCTCGGCCTGCCTTTCTTCGGAAGCCGGTTGCCACTGGTCCAGGGGGTATCTTTTTCCGGCGTCGCGACGATGATCGCCATTTCCGGCAATGGCGGCATGCAGTCGGTGCTGGGGGCGGTCATGGCCGCATCGCTGATCGGTCTTCTGATCACGCCGATCTTCTCGCGGGTCACCCGATTCTTCCCGCCGCTCGTCACAGGCATCGTGATCACCACGATCGGCTTGACGCTGATGCCGGTCGCGGCACGCTGGGCAATGGGCGGCAACAGCGCCGCACCCGACTTCGGCAGCCCGGTCAATATCCAGCTTGCGGCGGTAACACTCGTCATCGTGCTCTTGCTCAGCAAGCTCGGAAGCGCCGCGATCTCGCGGCTCTCGATCCTGCTGGCGCTGATCATCGGCACCGGCATCGCCTACTTCGCCGGCATGGCCGATTTCTCCAAAGTGGCCGAAGGACCCTTCTTCGCCCTTCCAACCGTCTTCTACTTCGGCTATCCGACCTTCGAGATTGCCGCGATCGTGTCGATGTTCATCGTCATCATGGTGACGCTGGTCGAGACCTCGGCGGACATCCTTGCCGTCGGCGAAATCATCGAGACGAAAGTGGATTCGCGCCGGCTTGGCGATGGCTTGAGGGCCGACATGCTGTCGAGCCTCGTGGCGCCGGTCTTCGGCTCCTTCACCCAGAGCGCCTTTGCTCAGAATGTCGGGCTGGTGGCGGTCACCGGCGTCAAGAGCCGCTACGTGGTGGCGACGGGCGGCCTATTTCTCGTGATGCTCGGGCTGCTGCCGGTCATGGGCCGCATCGTGGCGGCGGTTCCGAGCGCCGTGCTCGGTGGCGCCGGCATCGTGCTCTTCGGCACGGTTGCGGCGAGCGGCATCCGCACCCTCTCGAAGGTCGACTACAACAACAATATGAACCTCGTTATCGTCGCCACCTCGATCGGCTTCGGCATGATCCCGATCGCCTCCCCCAGCTTCTACGAGCACTTCCCGGCCTGGTTTGCGACGATCTTCCATTCCGGCATCAGTTCTGCCGCCTTGATGGCAATCAGCCTCAATCTGATCTTCAACCACCTGACCACCGGCAACTCCGACCAGCAATCGGTGTTCGTCGCGGGGACGGAGCGGACGCTTCGATACCAGGATATCGCGCGGCTGCACGATGGCGACTATTTTCTCAATGGCAAGCTCTACGACGCGAAAGGCACCGAGGTGCCGGTGATCGCGTCGGAAGCGCACTAGACGCGCGACGCTGTAATCCCGAACCGCCACATCGAATTGTGGCCTCGCCCGAGGGACGCGAACACAACAAAGGAACGGTCATGCAACCAGAACACGAAATGCTCGGGCTGCTCGAAGCCCTCCTGACCACCATGGAACACGGCATCATCCCGGCGACGGAAGCCGGGGTCGCTGCCGGCAACAAGATATTCGGCGCCGCACTGCTGAGGAAATCCGATCTCTCGATCGTCCTCGTCGAGACCAACAACGAAACCGAGAATCCGCTCTGGCACGGCGAAGTGCATACCTTGAAACGATTCTACGAACTGGCGGGCACCGAGCGCCCGGGTTCGCGCGACCTCATCTTCCTGTCGACGCACGAACCCTGCTCCATGTGCCTGTCGGCGATCACCTGGGCTGGCTTCGACAATTTCTACTATTTCTTCAGCCACGAGGATTCGCGCGACTCCTTCTCGATCCCGCACGACCTGAAGATCCTCAAGGAAGTCTTCACACTGGAGCCGGGCGGGTACAATCGGACGAACGCCTTCTGGAAGGGCCAATCGATTACCGATCTCATCGCCGAGCTTCCGGAGATCGATCGCGGTCTTCAGCGGCGCGCCGAGGCGATCAGCCGGAAATATGCCGAACTCTCCTCCGCCTACCAAGCTGGCAAGGAGAACAATGCCATTCCGCTGAACTAAGCCCGCCTTCGCGGCTTGGTCTCCGTCGAAGACTGAACCTTCCCCCTCAATCCTTGCGCTTCCGGCAGTAGAGCTCCAGCCGGTGGCGCACCAGGTCGTAGCCGAGCTCGGCAGCGATTTCCGCCTGCAGTTGTTCGATCTTGTCGGAGCGGAACTCGATTACCGCTCCCGTTTCGATGTCGATCAGATGGTCGTGATGCGGCGCGTCGGCGGTTTCGAAACGGGCCGTGGCATTCTCGAAAGCGTGCCGCTGCACAACCCCCTGCTGCTCCAGCGCCGACAGGGTGCGGTAGACGGTCGAGAGCGACACGGTCGCGTCGATTTCCTTGGCGCGCCGATGCAGTTCGCTCGCATCCGGATGGTCTTCGGCTTCGGCCAGGATCTTCAGAATCGCCGCCCGTTGGCGGGTGACGCGCACCCCTCCTTCACGAAGAATTCCCTCCAGTTCAGCGATCCGATGCTTGGCTTGTCTCATCCGGCGACACTAGCCAAGGGCAATGGCTTTGAAAATAGCTAGTTGCAAATGGTTCTCATTTGCATTGACTTATGCAGGCCATTCGCCTACCCATAGCGCAGGTTCAAGATTGAGGAGTGATGGATGATCGATCGGACGCGGCGCATGATTCTGACGGCAGCAGCGGCAATGGCTGCCTTTTCCCTCCTGCCCGGCGCGGCAGCGGCGGCGGACAAGTTCAAGGCGGTGACCACCTTCACGGTCATTGCCGACATGGCGCAAAACGTTGCGGGCGACGCGGCGATCGTCGAATCGATCACCAAGCCCGGCGCCGAGATCCACAATTATCAGCCGACACCGCGCGACATCCTGAAGGCGCATGACGCACAATTGATCCTCTGGAACGGCCTCAATCTGGAGCTCTGGTTTGAAAAGTTCTTCCAGAACTTCGACGGCATCCCGGGCGTCGTTGTCTCGGAGGGCGTCGAGCCAATGGGCATTGCCGAAGGCCCCTATACGGGCAAGCCGAATCCGCATGCCTGGATGTCGCCCTCGGCGGCGCTGATCTATGTCGACAACATACGCGACGCCCTCGTGAAGTTCGACCCGGCCAATGCCGAGATCTACAAGGCCAATGCCGACGCCTATAAGAAGAGGATCGAGGCCACCATCGCCCCGATCAAGGCAGAGCTCGACAAGATCCCGGCGGAAAAGCGCTGGCTGGTTTCGAGCGAAGGCGCCTTCAGCTACCTCGCCCGCGATTTCGGCCTGAAGGAGCTCTACCTATGGCCGATCAATGCCGACCAGCAGGGCACGCCGCAGCAGGTGCGCAAGGTGATCGACGCAGTCAGGGCCAACCGCATTCCGGTGGTCTTCTCCGAAAGCACCATTTCGCCCGATCCGGCCCAGCAGGTGGCGCGCGAGACGGGTGCCAAATACGGCGGCGTGCTCTATGTGGATTCCTTGAGCGAGGCCGACGGACCGGTCCCGACCTATATCGATCTCCTGCGTGTTACGTCCGAAACGATCGCGAAAGGTCTTTCGCAATGAACCTTCAGGTAAAGGCCCGACCTACTCCGCGGACGGGTCCTCAGGATGAGGGCGGCGGCATTCGCGTCCGCAATGCCACCGTCACCTACCGCAACGGCCACCGCGCCCTGCAGGACGCCTCCTTCGAAATTCCGACCGGCACGATCGCCGCGCTGGTCGGGGTCAACGGCAGCGGCAAGTCGACGCTGTTCAAGGCCATCATGGGCTTCGTCCGGCTCGCCAAGGGCGACATCTCGATCCTCGGGCTCGGCGTCCCGCAGGCGCTGAAGAAGAATCTCGTCGCCTATGTGCCGCAGGCCGAGGAGGTCGACTGGAATTTCCCGGTGCTCGTCGAGGACGTGGTGATGATGGGCCGCTACGGCCACATGAACATGCTGCGCATGCCGAAGCGGGCCGACCATGAAGCGGTCGAGGCGGCACTCGCCAGGGTCGGCATGAGCGATTTCCGCAAGCGCCAGATCGGCGAGCTTTCCGGCGGCCAGAAAAAGCGCGTCTTCCTTGCCCGTGCGCTTGCCCAGGACGGTCGCGTCATCCTGCTGGACGAGCCCTTCACCGGCGTCGACGTCAAGACCGAGGACGCAATCATCCGTCTGCTCGTGGCGCTTCGCGACGAGGGGCGGGTGATGCTGGTCTCCACCCACAACCTTGGCAGCGTGCCGGAATTCTGCGACCGCACCATCCTTCTGAAAAACACGATTCTCGCCTACGGGCCCACCGAGACCACCTTCACCCGCGACAATCTCGAACTCGCCTTCGGCGGCGTGCTGCGCCATTTCGTGCTCGGCGGCGACAGCCTGCACGACGATGCCGATCCCCGCCAGCTTTCCGTCATCACCGACGATGAACGGCCGCTCGTCATGTATGGCGCAAAGGGCCAGATGGTGACGCAACCGGCCAAGCCCGAAACCGAGGCGGACAAGGAATGATCGCAACGCTTCTGGAGCCGTTCACGTATAGCTACATGCTGAACGCCATGTGGGTCAGCGCGCTCGTCGGCGCCGTCTGCGCCTTCCTCTCCGCCTATCTGATGCTGAAGGGCTGGTCGCTGATCGGCGACGCGCTCTCCCACGCGATCGTGCCGGGCGTCGCCGGCGCCTATATGCTCGGCCTCCCCTTCTCCCTCGGCGCCTTCTTTTCCGGCACGCTTGCCGCCGCCGCCATGCTGTTCCTCAACCAGCGCACCCGGCTGAAGGAGGATACGATCATCGGGCTGATCTTCACCTCCTTCTTCGGCCTCGGCCTCTTCATGGTGTCGCTGTCGCCGACGTCCGTGAACATCCAGACGATCGTGCTCGGCAACATCCTCGCCATCACCCCAGCCGACACGTTGCAGCTCGCCATCATCGGCATCGCCTCGCTCCTGATCCTCTCGGCGAAATGGAAGGACCTGATGGTGACCTTCTTCGACGAAAGCCACGCCCGTTCGATCGGCATCAACACAACGCTCATCAAGGTGCTGTTCTTCACGCTGCTCTCGGCTTGCACCGTGGCGGCGCTGCAGACCGTCGGCGCCTTTCTCGTCATCGCCATGGTCGTCACCCCCGGGGCCACCGCCTATCTGATCACCGACCGCTTTCCGCGGCTGATCCTGATCAGCATCGCCATCGGCGCCGCAACAAGCTTCGCCGGCGCCTATGCCAGCTACTTCCTCGACGGCGCGACCGGCGGCATCATCATCGTGCTTCAGACGCTGATCTTCCTCTCCGCCTTCGTTCTTGCCCCCAAGCACGGCCTCATCGCCGCCCGCCGCCGCGCCTCCGAAGCGTTGGAGGTCACCCAATGATGTCGCTCGACATGCTCCTTGTCGTCTTCGAATTCGGGTTCATGCGCAACGCGCTGATGATCTCGGTGCTGGTGGCGATCCCAACGGCGATGCTCTCCTGTTTCCTGGTGCTGAAAGGCTGGTCGCTGATGGGCGACGCCATCTCGCACGCGGTCTTCCCTGGCGTCGTGATCTCCTACATCGTCGGCCTGCCGCTTGCCGTCGGCGCCTTTGCCGCCGGCATGTGCTGCGCGTTGCTCACCGGCTACCTCAAGGACAACAGCCGCATCAAGCAGGACACGGTGATGGGCGTCGTCTTTTCCGGCATGTTCGGCCTTGGCCTCGTGCTCTATGTGAACATCCAGAGCGACGTGCATCTCGACCACATCCTGTTCGGCGACATGCTCGGCATCGGCTGGGGCGACATCCTCGAGACGGGCCTGATCGCACTCCTCGCCGCCGGCATTCTCTCGCTGAAATGGCGCGACCTGCTGCTGCACGCCTTCGATCCGGCCCAGGCGCGTGCCGTCGGCCTGCCGGTCGGCTGGCTGCATTACGGACTGCTCGCCATCCTGTCACTGACGATCGTCGGCGCCTTGAAGGCCGTCGGATTGATCCTTGCCATCGCCATGCTGATCGCCCCCGGCGCAATCGCTTATCTGGTAACGCGGACGTTTCGCGGCATGCTGATCGCTGCGGTCGCCGTCGCCGTCGTCGCCTCCTTCTCGGGCGTCTACCTTTCCTTCTTCATCGACAGCGCCCCGGCCCCGACCATCGTCCTCCTGATGACGGCAATCTTCCTCGTTGCCTTCGCATTTTCCACCTGGCGGACGGCTCGGATGGAAGCGAAGCGGACGAGCGTCGAATAATTCACCAAAGCCCCCTCCCCACCTATGGCCCCACAAGCGGAAGGGTTCTTGGGCTGGTCCTGACTTCGTTCTTCCGAACAGGATGCCCCTTGGACGGCGGCGCCATCATCCCCTATTGTGCGCCGTCTTTCAGGGGTAGAGCGGGCGCGCGGACATCGCCCTCTCCGAGGCGGAGCGACGGTGGCATGGAGAAGAAGCAGAAAGGCCGTTCCGGCGTCGCTTTCTTCCTGTCCGCCGTGGCGCTGGTCTTCACGGCGATCCTGGCGACTGTGCTGCTCGCCAACGAGCAACGCAATCTGAAACAGGTGCTGACGGCGATGGGGTTTCAGGACGTGCTCCGTGAAGCCGCGCCGACGCCGGCGCCCGAAGCGGCCCGCCCGCGTCCCAAGGAAACCGAGCCGTTGCGGGCGCTGCTGCCGGTCCGGACGTTCGCGGACCTCCGCACGCCCGAACAGCAATTCATCCGGCAGATCCGCAGCGACCCGCGCGCTTTGTGCGAGCGCCTGCGCGAGGCCGGTTTTCGCGAACTTGCATGGAAGTCGGCCGAGAGCGGCCGCTGGGAATGTTCCTCGCTCGTGTCCTTTGTCCGCCCCGGCGCGGCGACAAGCTCTTCCATCTTCATCTTCGTCAAAGGCAGCGACGAGGATGAAATCACCTCGTTTCGGGTGAAGCTCAACATCGAGCATTCCGAAGACACCCAGGCGGTTACCAGTGCCGCGGCGACGGCCGCTTCGGTCTTCCTGAAGCAGGTGCACTGGGCCGATAGCGAAAGCGTCACGTTGAAGATACAGGCGCTCAGCGAATTCGATCTCAAGCGCTTCGGCAGCCGCATCCAGTTCAAACGCGAATCCGGCGACACGCCACGCTACAACTTCCTCGCCAACCAGGCGGCGCCCAGGCGGGCGAAAAGCGCCGCCGAGCTTTACTTCGATCGCGAGAAATGGCTGGCGCCATGGGATGGCTCGATTGTTTCCACCATCCGCGGCCCGGAAACTTGGAACAGGACTCCCGCACCACGCCAGCCGAGAACCGAAACCTTGCCTGACGGCGGCGACCCGACCGACAGCACCACGGTCCGCTGACGAAGCGTCAGCGATCGATGCGGGTCGACAGAATGATCGACGACAGCGTCTTTTCGACGCCCTCGATCTCGCCGATCCGATCGATCAGCAGGTCCAGCTCGCTGATCGATGCCGCGGCGACGATGGCGATCAAGTCGAAGCTGCCGCTGACCGAATGCAGGGTGCGGATCTCGCGGATCGCGCTCAACTCCGGCGTCACGCGGCTCAGCGCCCGCGGCGCGATCGTGATCAGCACATGTGCCTTCACCAGTCCCTTTTCGTAGCTTTCCGCCAGCCGCACGCCATACCCGGCGATCACCCCCTCGCGCTCCAGCCGCTCTATGCGCGCCTGCACGGTGGTGCGCGAAAGGCCGAGCCGCCGGGCGATCGTCGCCGTCGGCATGCGCGCATTGTCGCTGAGGATGGCAAGAAGTTCGCGGTCCTTGTCGGTGACCTGCATATCGTCGATCTCTTTCGGCGATATGCCGATTGTCGCCCTCCGATTTACTCGTTTCGATACTTCAAATCAACACTCCTCCGCAGGAAAATAGCCGCTGAAGAGGCTCATACCCTGGGGGAAAAGAATGAAAGACATCGTTATCATCGGCGCCGGCAAGATCGGCTCGACGATTGCCTGGATGCTCGCCCATACCGGCGATTACCGCGTCTGCATCGCCGACCGCAGCGCCGAGCAATTGCAGCAGGTCGAGAGCCACGACGCGATTTCGACCGTCGCCATCGACATCGCCGACAGGAAGGCCCTCGTCGGCTTGCTGACCGGCAAGTTCGCGGTCTTGAGCGCCGCTCCCTTCCACCTGACGGTCGCGATCGCCGAGGCTGCAGCGGTAGCGGAGATCCACTATCTCGACCTCACCGAAGACGTCGAATCGACCCGACAGGTCAAGGCGATCGCGACGGAGGCGAAGACCGCCTTCATCCCGCAATGCGGTCTGGCCCCCGGCTTCATCTCGATCGTCGCCAATGATCTGACCCGGCATTTCGACACGCTCGAAAGCGTGCGCATGCGCGTCGGCGCCCTGCCGCAATATCCGTCGAATGCGCTCAACTACAATCTCACCTGGAGCACCGACGGCGTCATCAACGAATATATCGAACCCTGCGAGGCGATCGTCGAAGGGTCGCTGATCGAGGTTCCGGCAATGGAGGAGCGCGAGGAGTTTTCGCTCGACGGCGTCACCTACGAAGCCTTCAACACCTCCGGCGGCCTCGGCACGCTGTGCGAGACGCTGAAGGGCAAGGTTCGGACGCTCAACTACAAGACGATCCGCTACCCAGGCCACGCGGCGATCTTCAAGGCGCTGCTGAACGATCTCGGCCTGCGCCACCGCCGCGAGGTGCTGAAGGATATCCTCGAGAACGCCCTGCCGACCACAACCCAGGACGTCGTCGTCATCTTCGTCACCGTCTCCGGCTTCCGCCAGGGCCGTCTCATCCAGGAGACCTATGCCAACAAGGTCTATAGCGGCGTCGTTGCCGGACGCATGCACAGCGGCATCCAGATCACCACGGCCGGCAGCATCTGCGCTGTTCTCGACTTGCTAGCCGAAGAAAAGATCCCGACCAGGGGCTTCGTCCGCCAGGAGGACATTTCCCTCGACACCTTCCTCGCCAACCGCTTCGGCCACTACTACGCCCAGAGGCACGAAACGGAACGCGCGGCGGGCTAGATTGCCACGCCTCTTACGAGGCGGATGGAGCGAGAATGCCCGGGCCAAGTCCGGGCATTCTGTGTCTACAGCGGAACTTGGAGTGTCGCATCTCCCCCTCATCCGGCCTGCCGGCCACCTTCTTCCCGCAAGCGGGGCGAAGGGGTATGCCGCGCCCGCTCAAGTCCCCTCTCGCCGCGAGCGGGGTTAAACCCGAGGAGAGGGGCAATTCGGGCTCCAGACGTCCAGCGCGAGCAAACAGTCACAAAAAACCCCGCTCGAGGCGGGGTCCAATGCACTTATTGGTCGTTTCCCTTATCGGGATGTCCCTTTCAGGCGGGGATGACGATCTCCCCGAGCCTCGTCAGTTCGGCGATGAACTGCTCGACGCGGGTCTTCTTCTCGTCGATCGCGCCTTCCAACTCAGCGCGCGCCTCGTCGATGCGGTTTTCGAGGACCGTGCGGTCGAGTTCGTCGACATGCACCGCCGATTCGGCAAGCAGCGTGCAGCCGGTCGGCAGGATGTCGGCGAAGCCACCGAAGACGGCGAAACGCTCTGTCTTGCCGTCGGCCGTCTTGACCGTAACGACGCCCGGCTTGACGGTCGTCATGGTCGGAGCGTGGTTGGCCATCACGGTCATCTCACCCTCGGTTGCCGGGATGACGACTTCGGTCACCTGCGCGGAAAGCAGCAGGCGCTCCGGGGAAACAAGCTCGAAATTGAAACTGTCGGCCATGACCATTCACTTCTGGTAAGCGCGCCGCGGAACGGCGGCTGTGCACGTCTCAGCCGCGTCCATGCGGCCGGAATGAAAACCGCGGCGCGAGAGGCCCGCGCCACGGTTTACGATGCCTGTCAGGCGGCTTCGGCAGCCAGCTTCTTGGCCTTCTCGATGGCTTCCTCAATGGAGCCCACCATGTAGAAGGCGGCTTCCGGCAGGTGGTCGTACTCGCCGTTGACGAGACCCTTGAAGCCCTTGATCGTGTCTTCGAGAGCGACCAGCTTGCCCGGCGAACCGGTGAAGACTTCGGCGACGAAGAACGGCTGCGACAGGAAGCGCTCGATCTTGCGGGCGCGGGCAACGGCGAGCTTGTCCTCTTCGGAAAGCTCGTCCATGCCGAGGATGGCGATGATGTCCTGGAGCGCCTTGTAGCGCTGCAGGGTCGACTGGACCTTGCGCGACACTTCGTAGTGTTCTTCGCCGACGATCATCGGGTCGAGCATGCGCGACGTGGAGTCGAGCGGGTCCACGGCCGGGTAGATGCCCTTTTCGGCGATCGAGCGCGACAGAACGGTCGTCGCGTCGAGGTGGGCGAACGAGGTCGCCGGCGCCGGATCGGTCAAGTCGTCGGCCGGAACATAGATCGCCTGCACCGAGGTGATCGAGCCCTTGGTCGTCGTGGTGATGCGCTCCTGCATCGCGCCCATGTCGGTGGCGAGCGTCGGCTGATAGCCCACGGCCGACGGAATACGGCCGAGCAGAGCCGACACTTCCGAGCCTGCCTGGGTGAAGCGGAAGATGTTGTCGACGAAGAACAGAACGTCCTGGCCTTCGTCGCGGAAGTGCTCGGCGATCGTCAGACCGGTGAGCGCGACGCGGGCGCGGGCGCCCGGCGGCTCGTTCATCTGGCCGTAAACCAGCGCAGCCTTCGAGCCTTCGCCACCGCCGTGCTTGTTCACGCCGGATTCGATCATTTCGTGGTAGAGGTCGTTGCCTTCGCGGGTGCGTTCGCCGACGCCTGCAAACACCGAATAGCCGCCGTGTGCCTTGGCGACGTTGTTGATCAGTTCCATGATCAGAACGGTCTTGCCGACGCCTGCACCGCCGAAGAGGCCGATCTTGCCGCCCTTGGCGTAGGGTGCGAGCAGGTCGACGACCTTGATGCCGGTGACCAGGATCTGCGCTTCCGTAGACTGTTCGACATAGGCCGGCGCGTCCTGGTGGATGGCGCGGCGGGCCGAGGTCTCGACCGGGCCGGCTTCGTCGACCGGCTCGCCGATGACGTTCATGATGCGGCCGAGCGTTTCCTTGCCGACCGGAACCGAGATCGGGCCGCCGGTGTCGGTGACCGACTGGCCGCGAACCAGACCTTCGGTCGAGTCCATGGCGATCGTGCGGACGGAGTTTTCGCCGAGATGCTGGGCGACTTCGAGAACCAGGCGGTTGCCCTTGTTGTCGGTTTCCAGCGCGTTCAGGATCTGCGGGAGCTGGCCCTCTTCGAAGGCGACGTCGACGACGGCGCCGATGACCTGCGTCACGCGGCCGACAGCACCCGTAGCCACAACAGCGGCTGTCTTGGGGGTAGCTGCCTTCTTCGGAGCAGCGGGCTTCTTCGCCGCTGCGGTTTCTTTCGGGGTAGCTGCCTTAGCCATAATTCTTACCCTCTTCTCGTAACCTTAGAGCGCTTCCGCGCCCGAGATGATTTCAATGAGTTCCTTGGTGATCTGCGCCTGCCGCTGACGGTTGTAGTTGAGCGTCAGCTTGTTGATCATCTCACCGGCATTGCGCGTCGCATTGTCCATGGCACTCATCTTGGCGCCCATTTCGCCGGCGACGTTCTCGAGCAGGGCCCGGAAGATCTGGACGGAAATGTTGCGCGGAATGAGATCGGTGAGGATGGCGCCAGCGTCCGGTTCGTATTCGTAGATCGCCGATGCACTGTCTGCCTCGGCAGCAACCGGGCCGGCCGAGGCTGGAACGAGCTGCTGGGCGGTCGGAACCTGCGAAATGACGGACTTGAACTCGGAATAGAACAAGGTGCAGACGTCGAACTCGCCCTTTTCGAAGAGTTCGATGACCTTGTGGCCGATCCGGTCGGCATTCTCGAAACCGATCTTCTTGACCTCGCGCAAGTCGACGCGATCGATGATCAGCGACGCGAATTCGCGCCGCAGGATATCGAAACCCTTCTTGCCGACGCAGATGATCTTGACCGTCTTGCCCTGGGCGAGCAGCTTGCGCACGTGATCGCGGGCAAAGCGGGCGATCTGCGAGTTGAAGCCGCCGCAAAGGCCGCGCTCGGCCGTGCAGACGACCAAGAGGTGCGTGTCGTCGCGGCCGGTGCCCGTCATCAACGCCGGCGCGCTGTCGTCCCCGCCGACCGCCTGGGCGATGTTGGCGAGAACGGCAGCCATGCGCTGCGAATAGGGCCGAGCGGCCTCGGCCGCCTCCTGGGCACGCCGAAGCTTCGCCGCGGCGACCATCTTCATCGCCTTGGTGATCTTCTGCGTCGCCTTGACGGAGGCGATCCGGTTCTTCAGATCCTTAAGTGAAGGCATCCGTTGTCCGTCCTAGTTGAAGTCCGCTCAGGCGAAAGACTTGGAGAAGCTGTCGATGGCAGCCTTCAGCTTGGCCTTGGTGTCGTCCGAGATCGCCTTTTCCGTGCGGATGGTATCCAGAACGGCCTTGCCTTCCGAACGCAGGTAGGAAAGCAGCCCGTGCTCGAACTTGCCGACCTGGTTGACCGGCAGCTTGTCGAGGTAGCCGTTGACGCCGGCGAAGATCACCGCGACCTGCTCTTCCGTCTTCAGCGGCGAGAACTGCGGCTGCTTCAGGAGTTCGGTCAGGCGGGCGCCGCGGTTGAGCAGACGCTGCGTAGCGGCATCGAGGTCCGAGCCGAACTGCGCAAAGGCGGCCATTTCGCGGTACTGGGCGAGCTCGCCCTTGATCGAGCCTGCGACCTGCTTCATCGCCTTGATCTGGGCCGAGGAGCCGACGCGCGAAACCGACAGACCGACGTTTACGGCCGGACGGATGCCCTGGTAGAACAGGTCCGTTTCAAGGAAGATCTGGCCGTCGGTAATTGAGATCACGTTGGTCGGGATGAACGCGGACACGTCGTTGCCCTGCGTTTCGATAACCGGAAGAGCGGTCAGCGAGCCAGCGCCCTTTTCGTCGGAGAGCTTTGCGGCGCGCTCCAGCAGGCGGGAATGCAGGTAGAAGACGTCGCCCGGATAGGCTTCGCGGCCCGGCGGGCGGCGCAAGAGCAGCGACATCTGGCGGTAGGCGACGGCCTGCTTGGAAAGGTCGTCATAGCCGATCAGCGCATGCTTGCCGTTGTCGCGGAAGTATTCGCCCATTGCGCAGCCGGCGAACGGTGCGAGGTACTGCATCGGCGCCGGGTCGGAAGCCGTGGCGGCAACGATGATCGAGTACTGCAGGGCGCCGCGCTCTTCGAGCACCTTCACGAACTGCGCAACCGTCGAGCGCTTCTGGCCGATGGCGACGTAGACGCAATAGAGCTTGTCACCTTCAGGACCATTGTCGTGAATGGCCTTCTGGTTGAGGATCGTGTCGAGGATGATCGCGGTCTTGCCGGTCTGGCGGTCGCCGATAACCAGCTCGCGCTGGCCGCGGCCGACCGGGATGAGCGCGTCGATGGCCTTGAGGCCGGTCGACATCGGCTCGTGCACCGACTTGCGCGGAATGATGCCGGGCGCCTTGACGTCGACGCGGGCGCGCTGCTTGGCGTTGATCGGGCCCTTGCCGTCGATCGGGTTGCCGAGCGCATCGACGACGCGGCCGAGCAGTTCCGGACCGACCGGAACGTCGACGATGGCGCCGGTCCGCTTGACGGTGTCGCCTTCCTTGATGTCACGGTCGGAGCCGAAGATAACCACACCGACATTGTCGGCTTCGAGGTTCAGCGCCATGCCACGAATTCCACCCGGGAATTCGACCATCTCGCCTGCCTGGACATTGTCGAGGCCGTAGACGCGGGCAATACCGTCACCGACGGAGAGCACCTGGCCGACTTCGGAGACTTCTGCTTCCTGGCCGAAATTTTTGATCTGATCTTTGAGAATTGCGGAAATTTCCGCGGCGCGGATATCCATCAGCCGACCTCTTTCAGTGCAAGCTTAAGGGTAGAGAGTTTGGTGCGAAGGGAGGTGTCAATCTGGCGGGAACCGACCTTGACGATCAGACCTCCAAGAATAGACGGGTCGACGGTGACGTTGACCGCCACGTCTTTGCCGGTGACGCCCTTGAGCGTCGCCTTCAATTCGTTTTGCTGCGCCTCGGTGAGCGCATGTGCCGACGTGACGTCGGCAGTGATTTCGCCGCGGTGGCGTGCGGCAATCAGGCGGAACGCCCTGATGCTGCCCGGCAGCGCGAACAGGCGGCGGTTGCGCGCCACGACCTTGAGGAAGTTGCCGACCAGACCGGAGAAGCCGAACTGTGCGACGAGCGCCGAAACGGCCTTGAACTGGTCCTCGGCGGAAAAGACCGGGCTTACGATCAGCCGCTTCAGATCGTCGCTGCCATCGATCAGCGCCTGGACGCGATCGAGTTCGGCACCGACCGCCTCGACGGAACCAGCCTCCAGGGCGAGCTCGAAAAGCGAGGACGCATATCTTTCTGCAACACCGGAAATAAGCTGGGATGTGTCGGCCACGGGCACAAGCTTCTCTCAAATTCATCCAAGAGCGTCAGCAGCGGCGAACCGCCGGCGTAACATCTTGAATTTGCTGCAATAATTCGCAGGATATCGAGGCCTTTTCGACCCACTTCCCCCGCAATTCGCGGTTCGTCTAGCATAGGACGTTTGGACTCGCAACACGCCAACGGCACGAATGCGGCATAACACCGCCCCCTTCGACGGAATTTTGCCGTAAATTGCTGGAGCCCGGATTTGCGCCTGTCCCGAGTTCGTCAGATGAACCCGAAAACATAGGCGAGCGGCAGGATGGCGAGCGCCGCCTGGACGACAAGTGCGGCCCAGTTGAAAAGCGTCGCGCCGTTGTCGCTCATCATCGACAATATGCGGCCGAACGCTGCGAGCGCAAAGGCCGAGCCAACGGCGAGATAGACCATCGGCTGGGCGAGCAGGATGGCGCCGAGGCCGAGACCGACATGCATGCCGCCCATGGTGGAGCGCACCTCCGCCAATCCGCCGCGCCGGCCCTCGGCGATGCCGATGCCGGCGGCACGAAAGGCGAGACGCGGAGCAAAGAGCATGACGAGGCCGATCAGCATCGCCGCCCCCGCCGCGCAAAAGGCCAGGAATTCCCCGGTTTCCGTCGGAATATAGAACTCCATCTCCATCCCCGCGGCAGATCATCACAGCCTCCGCCGAGAAGCGATTCTCGGCAGTGCCACTTTGGTCTAGCGCATGTTCGCGGCGATGGGAATCGGCTGCATGGCAGGTCTGGCTGCAATCACAGAAAACTCTGCGGATCGACGTCGAGCTGGACGCTGATCGAGCCGCGCTCCTTCGGTCCGCCGGCAATCATCGCCTTCAGGAAGGATTGCATGTCGCTGTTGCGCCTTCCGTGGACGAGCAGCCGGAACCGATGGCGGCCGCGGATGAGAGCGAGCGGCGCCTCCGCCGGCCCGAGGATGGAGATGCCATCGACGCGCGGCGCGGCGTTGCGCAGGCCCCGCGCATGCCCCTCGGCATCGCTGCGCGTTTCCGCCGAGACGATGATCGAGGCGAGCCGGCCGAAGGGCGGCAGCGCCGCGCGCTCGCGCTCATGGATCTCGCGGTCGTAGAAGGCGTCCGAATCGCCCGAGACGATCGCCTGCATCACCGGGTGCTGCGGCTGATAGGTCTGCAGGAGCCCGAGGCTCTTCAGGCCGGTACGCCCGGCGCGGCCCGTCACCTGCGACAGCAATTGAAAGGTCCGCTCGGCCGCGCGCGGATCGCCATTGGCAAGGCCGAGATCGGCATCGACGATGCCGACCAGCGTCATCATCGGGAAATTGTGCCCCTTCGCGACGAGCTGCGTGCCGATGACGATATCCGCCTCGCCGCGGGCAATCGCCTCGAGCTCCAGCCTCAGCCGCTTCACGCCCATCAGGTCGGAGGAGAGCACGATGGTGCGGGCATCGGGGAAATGCCGCTCGACCTCCTCGGCGATGCGCTCCACCCCCGGGCCGCAGGCGACCAGGTGGTCGAGCGTGCCGCATTCCGGGCAAGCCTCGGGCGTCCGCTCCGAATAGCCGCAATGGTGGCACTGGATCTGGCCGCGGAAGCGGTGCTCGACCAGCCAACTCGAGCAGTCCGGGCACTGGAAGCGGTGGCCGCAGACACGGCAGAGGGTCAGCGGCGCATAGCCGCGGCGGTTCAGGAACAGGAGCGCCTGCTCGCCGCGGCCGATCGCCTTACCGATCTGGTTGACGAGTACAGGCGAGAGGAAGCCGCCGCGTTCGGGCGGATGACGACGCATGTCGACGACCCCAAGATGCGGCAGCGCCGCATCGCCGAAACGGGTCGGCAGGTGGATCGGCCGGTAGCGTCCGACCTCGCCATTGACCCGGCTCTCGACGGAGGGGGTCGCGGAAACCAGCACCACCGGAAAGCCGCTGATCCGCCCGCGCACCACCGCCATGTCGCGGGCATTGTAGAACACCCGGTCCTCCTGCTTGTAGGCCGGGTCGTGCTCCTCGTCGACGATGATCAGACCGAGATCCTCGAAGGGCAGGAACAGCGCCGAGCGGGCGCCTGCGACGACGCGCACCTGGCCGGTCGTGACCTGCCGCCACACCTTCTCCCGCATGCGGGGGGCGAGGTCGGAATGCCATTCCGCCGGCTTGGCGCCGAAACGCTCCTGGAAACGCTCCAGGAAGCTTGCGGTGAGCGCGATTTCCGGCAGCAGGATCAGCACCTGCTTGCCGGCCCTCAGCGTCGCGGCGACCGCCTCGAAATAGACCTCGGTCTTGCCGGAGCCGGTGACGCCGTCGATCAGCGACACCGAGAACTTTCTTTCCTCGACGGCCGTGAGCAGATCGGCAGCGGCTTGCCTCTGCGGTCCCTCGAGCCGCGGCGCGGCGAAATCCGGATCGGGCGCGGCGACCACCGGCGGCGGCGGCATGAACACCGTTTCGAAGACGCCCTGCGCAGCAAGACCGTCGATCACACCGGAAGAGACGCCGGCCGCGTGGGCAAGTCCCGAGCGGGTCCAGGAGAAGCCGTCGGTCGCCGTCGCAAGGACGCGCTCGCGAGCGGCGGTCATCCGTTCGGGCCGCCGCTCGGTCAGGCGCAAGGCCTCGACCATCGGCTCGGGATCGAAGGCGGTCGGCACCCGCAGCGCCATGCGGGCGACAAGCCCGGGAGGCGTGACCGTATAGGTCGCCACCCAGTCGAGAAAGCTGCGCATGTCGCGCGTCAGAGGCGGGCAGTCGAAGACCTTCTCGATCTCCTTGAGCTTCTTCGGATCGACCGAACCATCGTCCGTACCGTCCCAGACGACACCGACGACCAGCCGCGGTCCGAGCGGCACCTGCACGATCGAGCCCGGCTCGACCGCCATGCCCTCCGGCACCGCGTAGGAATAGGCCCTCGGCGCCGGCATCGGCACCAGGACGGGCACCACGCGGCGGTCGAAAAGAGCGCGGAATAAATCGGTTGAATCAAGCGTCATTTTGCCGTGACCTTGCCACCGCTTTCAGTTAAAGAAAACTGCACAGCGAACCGCCTCCCTGCAGGAGCAGGGTTTGTCACGGTTCCACCCGAGTTTCAACGCGCGCGATTTCCGCCGTGGTTTTCCCCGTAAGCGGAAAGGCGCCCGAACGGCTGAATGCCAAAGGAACGGTCCCATGAAATTTTTCGTTGATACCGCCGACGTAAAGGAAATCCGGGAACTGAACGATCTCGGCCTGCTGGACGGCGTGACCACCAACCCGTCGCTGATCCTGAAATCCGGGCGCGACATCGTCGAGGTCACCAAGGAAATCTGCTCGATCGTCGAGGGCCCGGTTTCGGCCGAAGTGACGGCCACCGAATATAGCGACATGATGAAGGAAGCGGGCGCTCTCGCGAAGATCGCCGACAATATCTGCATCAAGCTGCCGCTGACGCTCGACGGCCTGAAGGCCTGCAAGGCACTGACTTCGGACGGTCATCACACCAACGTCACCCTCTGCTTCTCGGCCAACCAGGCGCTGCTCGCCGCCAAGGCCGGCGCCACCTTCGTCTCGCCGTTCATCGGCCGCCTCGACGACATCGCGTTCGACGGCATGGACCTGATTCGCGAGATCCGCCACATCTTCGACAATTACGGCTACGAGACGGAAATCCTCGCCGCCTCGATCCGCACGGTCAACCACGTCAAGGAAGCCGCCCTGATCGGCGCCGACGTCGTCACCGCCCCGCCGGCGACGCTGAAGGCGCTGGTCAAGCATCCGCTGACAGACAAGGGCCTGGAAATGTTCCTCGCCGACTGGGCCAAGACCGGCCAGAGGATCGCCTGATCCTTCGATCCCGATAGGACGAATACGAGGCCTCGCAGCGATGCGGGGCCTCCGTGCTTTCGGCCTCCCAGGATTGCCCCTCATTCCTCTTCGTCATCATCCATCAGGCCGGTGAGCCGCATGCCGTCGATCCAGGTGGCGCTGTCCTTGCGGATCACGCGGCGCGGCCGAGCGCCACAGCGCTCCTGAACCGCCTCGGCCAGCCTTTCGGAATGGGTGACGATCCAGATCTGGCTGTCGCGCGCAGCGCTGGCGATCATCTCGGCGAGCGCCGGCAGCATGTCCGGATGGAGGCTCGTCTCCGGCTCGTTGAGCGCGATCAGCGGCGGCCGGCGATAGGATAACAGCGCCGCCGCCAGCGCCAGGAAGCGTATCTGCCCATCAGAGAGCTCGCGCGCCGAGAAGGGGCGATACGGGAACTCCGGAAAGACAAGCGAGAACTCGGCGAACTGGCCCGGATCGGGGACGTCGAGGAAGGCTCCGCCGAACGCATCGGCGACGGCGCGGTCGAGGTCGACCGTCTCCTGTCGAATATGCCGGAGCGTGGCGAAAACGCCAGCCATGTTGGCACCGTCCTCGTCAAGCATCGGCGCGGTCACGGCCAGGCACGGCGATCGCAACGGCGAATCGCGATCGGTGCGAAAGCCGTGAAAGAAGCGCCATTGATCGACCGCCCGTCGGAACGTGCCGATCTCCGGGTAATGGCCGGCGTCGCCGAGAAGGGCGATCGCCGTCTCCGACTGCAACGACGCTCGCCGCGCACGAAGATGCCGGGACCGGAGCGCTTCATCATCATCGCCGGGCGGCTGCCGGTCTCGACGCTGAGCTCTTCCTCCTTGACCTGCGGCTCGAAGGCAAAACCGGCCGCCGCGCTCGGCGGCCTCAGCCCTGCCTCGACCCTGTAGCGAAAGGTAATCGCCCGCTCCTCATCCAGAAGCTCCGTATCGAAGCGGATCCGCACCGGCCTGCCGGCCCGGCGCGGCCCGCTCCAGAGCGCCGAGGACATGCCGCCCTCCTTGGCGATCTCGTAGGCGAGCTTGCCGCGAACCGCCGATTGGACGAGCTGGAGTGCGCGGTAGAGATTGGACTTGCCGACGCCGTTCTCGCCGATGAACAGGTTGACACCGGTCAGATCCATGCGGATCGACCGAAGCGAGCGATAGTTCTCGGCAAACATCGAGCGCAGCAGCATGGGCGTTTATTTAACCCGCCTCGCGCCTCAGCAAAACCGCCAAACTTCGGCCCTATCGCCACGCGCTGCGGTTGAACATCGCGTCCCTGTCCCTGGCGAGGTCAAAAACCGTGTGGCGTTCGAGCGCGCGGGTGACCTCTGCCGGATCGCCGTCGAGCGCCTCCGGAGGGATAAGATTGCCGACACGAAAATCGAAAATGTCGCCCTTCTTGTTCAGGAGCTCATGGAAGACCGTCATGTCGCGCAGTTCCGTCGACCATTTGGCGAACCAGTAGAACAGGCCGGAATTGCGCGCGCTCATATGCACCGGCAGGATCGGCAGGTCGTATTTCCGGGCGAAGCCGACGGCGGAACTTTTCCAGGGGCGTTCGTTGAGGCGCCCCTCGGCCCAGTAAGCGATGCGGCCGGAGGGAAAGAGCACCGTCGCCTTCCCCTCTTCGATGGCCCGGTTGGTGACCTGCAGCGTCTCGCGCGCCTTGAGCTTGGACTTGTACTCTTCGCGCCACTCCACCGGAATGACCATCTCGACGAAACGCGGGTTGACGCGAATGGCGTCGCGATTGGCGAAGAACATCATGTCCGGGCGGCGGCTCTTCAGGAGATCGAAAACGGCGATGCCGTCGGCGATGCCCGTCGGATGGTTGCTGACGAGGAGGAACCCGCCTTTTGCTGGAATCCGCTCGGCCTTGTCGACGCGGATGTCGAGCGCGAGCAAGGAACTGAGGTGCTCGAAAGCCTGAAAGCCCGGCATGTTGGCGACGGCATTGGCGAACTCGATCGCCTTGCGGTAGTTGAGCAATGTGTAGAGAAAGGGCCGCATCACTGGCCACAACGGATGGCGAACGATCTTCTGGCCGCGCTCGGCGATCAGCGTGTCGACGATGTGGCCGGGGCGCCCCTGCGAGACCAGCGCAACTGCCTCTGCAAAATGCGCCAGCGCGCTCGCCGAATCACGTCTCGCCATGGTCCCATCCGCTGTTGCTGCCCGAACATCGCAATTCAATATGATCCAAGAATGACAAATTCCAAGAGAACGTTAGCAAAAACATAAGGGCCCGGGGGCATGCTCTGCACCGGGAATTAGCAGAGTTTGATCGCAGGACCGAAATGAACGAACTTCTCGTGATCGGCCATCCGGAGGTGATGGCGGAGCGTCGGCGCTGGCTCGCAAGCCTTGCCGAAGAACGCCGCCTGTCCGACAAGACCATCGAAGCCTATGAGCGCGACACACGGCAGTTCCTGACCTTCCTGACCGGACATCTCGCCGGGCCGCCGCGGCTCGCAGACATCCGGACGCTCAGGCCGGCCGATCTGCGCGGCTTTCTCGCGCAGCGCCGCAAGGCCGGAGCCGGAGCGCGCACGCTGGGCCGCGGCCTCGCCGGGCTGCGGTCATTCCTGCGCTACCTCGAGAAAAACGGTCTTGCCAACGCCGCCGGCGCCGGCGCCGTGCGCTCGCCGAAACAGCCGAAGTCGCTGCCGAAGCCTTTGACCGATCGGGATGCCGTGAAAGTCGTGACGGCGGAGGCGCAGCTCGCCGAGGAACCGTGGATCGCCGCCCGCAACGCTGCGGTTCTGACGCTCCTCTACGGCTGCGGCCTGCGCATCTCGGAAGCGCTGGACCTGACGCCGGACGATTTTTCCGGCGCTCTATCGCTGCGCATCACCGGCAAGGGCGGCAAGACCCGGATCGTCCCACTGATCGCCGCGGCGATGGAGGCGGTCGCGACCTATCGGAAACTCTGCCCCTATCACATCGGCCCCGAAGAGCCGCTCTTTCGCGGCGCCCGGGGGGCCAGGCTGCAGCCGGCGATCATCCAGCGCGAGATGCAGAAGCTGCGCTCGGCCCTCGGCCTGCCCGATTCGGCGACGCCGCATGCGCTGCGCCATTCCTTCGCGACTCATCTGCTCGCCGGCGGCGGCGATCTGCGCACCATCCAGGAACTGCTCGGCCATGCTAGCCTGTCGACCACGCAGGTCTATACCGGCGTCGATTCCGCACGGCTGCTGGAAATCTACGATCGCGCCCATCCGCGCGCCTAGCGCTTCGGCCCGAAAATCGGACCCGATTCTCGGAAAGTACGATGCGCTCAAAGACTTACAGTGTCCTTTGTGCGTCCTGGAGGACGCACGGCACTATAGCCAAAAATTGCGATCGCTTTCTCCTCAGCCTAGGATTCGACGCGCTCGCCGATTAACCATGCGCTTTAAGGAACCCGTGACCGAGGCGGCGTAGGGTTTGAAGCACATCCCCGGGGGACCCGATACTCATGACGACGCTCACAGAACCGGTTCGCACTTTGGCCGCCAAGGCGAGCGATGCCCTGCTGTGGCTGATCGCGCTTCTGCATGTGCTGATGGCCGCAAGCCTCCTCGTCGCCCTGCTCTCCATCTCGGAAGCCGAAGCCGCGGAACATGCCGACTGCGGCGGCAGCAACATCCTTGCCGGTCTCGAACAATCCGATCCGGCCCGCCTCGCCGCGATACGCCGCGAGGCCGATGCGGTGCCGAACGGCAAGGGCCTGCTGTGGAAGATCGAAGGACAAGGACTGGCGCCGTCCTTCCTGCTCGGCACCATGCACGTCACCGATCCGCGTGTGCTCGCCATGCCCGCCGGCGGCGCCGAAGCCTATGCCGCGGCGCAAACCGTCGTCGTCGAATCCGACGAGATCATCGACGAGAAAAAGGCGAGCGCCGCCATCCTGATGCATCCCGACCTCACCATGTTTGCCGGCAACAGGACGATCAACGATTTCCTGGAGCCGAAGGACCGGGCACTTCTCGAAAACGGCCTCAAGGCGCGCGGCATTCCCCTGCCCCTCGTCGCCAAGATGAAGCCCTGGATGATCGCCAGCTTCGTCGCCCTGCCGGCCTGCGAATTCACCCGCAAGGCCGCCGGCGCGTCCTTCCTCGACAAGAAGCTCGCCGAGGATGCCGTGAGCCAGGGCAAGAGCCTGAAGGGACTGGAAAGCCTGGTTGAGCAGCTCGCCGCGATGGACTCGCTTCCCGTCGAGTGGCATCTGCGGGCGCTGATCGAAACGCTCGCGCTCGGCAAGACGATCGACGACGTATTGACGACGATGACCGACCTCTACCTTGCCGGCGACACCGGCATGATCCTGCCGATGATGCGCTCGGTGGCCGAAAAACTCTCGCCCGGCGATCTCGGCTATGCCGACTTCGAGCAGCGGATCATCATCGACCGCAACAGGGTCATGGCGGTGCGCGCCAAGCCTATCCTGAAAGGCGGCAACGTCTTCATGGCCGTCGGCGCGCTGCATCTGCCCGGCAAGGAAGGGCTGGTCGAGCTCCTGCGCCGGCAGGGCTTCACCGTCACGCCGGTCAATTGAGGATCGATTGCGCCGGTTCGTTCAGCTGCGCGAGCAATGCCGGAACGATCGCCTTGTGAAAGGGCGTGACGGCGGCGAGATAAAAGTAACCGAACAGGTTCCTGCGGCGCACCAGCGTCGTGATGCCGATCACTTGGCTGTCGGCCGGACCGTCGCGCACCTCCACGGCGATGCGGAAATCCAGATGCCGGTCATCGAGGCCGAGGACGATTTCGCGATCGCTGCCGGTGGGGATCGGGAAGGCGCCGATCAGGCTGGCATCTGCGAAAGGGGCGCCGGCCTTGAGACCAAGCGGCGCAACGATGCGGTTGCGCAGCGCCAGAAGTTTGCGAACCCAGTGCGGCGCACTGCCGAGCGCCCGCCTTGCCGCTTCGTGTGCGGTGATGCGTTCCCCGAGATGGAGAAGCTCATAGCAGTCCGCCCAGTCGGCGCCGGGCAGGCAGACATTGGGCAAGCGGGCGGCAACGCTGCGTGGTTTCATGAACACGTCCTTTCCGGCTAACCGGTGAGGGATTCATGATTGCTTCGGACGGCGTCCGAAGGGAGGGGGCCGCTTGTCGCAGCCCCGGGCCAATTGTCACAGAGGTGCCGATCACATGTGGATCGGCTTGAAGAAGGTCGAAAGCGCCGCTTCCTTCACCGCCTCCGACATGGTCGGATGGGCATGGCAGATGCGGCCGAGGTCCTCGGACGAGCCGCCGAATTCCATCAGCACGGCGATTTCGTGGATCATCTCGCCGGCGCCGAAGCCGATGATATGGCCGCCGAGGACGCGGTCCGTCTCCTTGTCCGCGAGGATCTTCACGAAACCGTCCGTCTGAAGCATGGCGCGGGCGCGGCCATTGGCGGTGAAGGGGAACTTGCCGACCTTGTAGGCGACGCCGGCGGCCTTCAGTTCCTCCTCGGTCTTGCCGACGGAGGCGACCTCCGGCTGGGTGTAGACGACGCCCGGAATGACGTCGTAGTTCACGTGACCCGCCTGACCGGCGATGATCTCCGCCACGGCGACGCCTTCGTCCTCCGCCTTGTGGGCGAGCATCGGCCCGCGCACCACGTCGCCGATGGCGTAGACGCCGGCGATGCTCGTCTGGAAGTGATTGTCGATTTCCACCCGGCCGCGCGAGTCGAGGACGACGCCCGCCTTGGCGAGACCCATGTTCTCGGTGCAGGGCTTGCGGCCGGTCGCGACCAGCACCACCTCCGCGTCGAGCGTCGTCGCCTCGCCGCCCTTGACCGGTTCGAAGGTCACCTTCGCGCCGTTTTCCGACTTCACCACGCCGGTCACCTTGGCGCCGAGCTTGATGTCGAGACCCTGCTTCGCCAGCATCCGCTGGAGCTGCTTGGCGACCTCGCCGTCCATGCCGCCGAGGATCGTATCGAGGAACTCGACAACGGTCACCTTGGCGCCGAGGCGCGCCCAGACCGAACCGAGCTCGAGACCGATGACGCCGCCGCCGACGACGATCATGCTCGTCGGCACCTTCTCCAGTTCGAGAGCGCCGGTCGAGGAGATGATCACCTTCTCGTCGAAAGCGACATCGACGCCGGGAATGCCGGCAACGTCCGAACCGGTGGCGATGACGATGTTCTTGGCTTCGAGGACCTGCTCCTCGCCCTTGTCGTTGGTGACGGACACCTTGCCCTGGCCGAGTACCTTCCCGGTGCCCTGGAAGCCGTCGATCTTGTTCTTCTTGAAGAGGAAGGAGACGCCGTCGACATTCGCCTTAACGGTCGCGTCCTTGTGGGCGAGCATCTTCTGCAGATTGAGCTTCGGGCTTGCGACCTCGACGCCGAGCGCATCGAGGCCATGCGCGGCGTGGTGGAACATCTCGGAAGCATGCAGCAGCGCCTTGGAAGGAATGCAGCCGACATTGAGGCAGGTGCCGCCATAGGTGCTGCGCTTCTCGACCACGGCCACCTTCATGCCCAGTTGCGCCGCCTTGATGGCGCAGACATAGCCGCCGGGACCGCTACCGATAACGATGAGATCATAAGCCATTTGATAATCCTTCTGGGAGGGTCGTCGTTGAAAGGACGGTCATCGCCCGCCGCTGACATTGAGAATGGCTCCGGTCACATAAGTCGCCTTATCCGACAGGAGATAGAGAATCGCGTCGGCCACCTCGCCGGCCGTGCCGGAACGCTGCATCGGGATCGACGGCGCCATGTCGCGGGCGCGATCGGGCAGGCCGCCGGACGCATGGATATCCGTATCGATGATGCCGGGGCGGACCGCGTTCACGCGAACACCCTCGGACGCCACTTCGCGCGCGAGGCCGATAGTGAAGCTGTCGACCGCGCCTTTCGCGGCGGCATAGTCGACATATTGACCCGGCGCGCCCAGCACGGCCGCGGCGGAGGAAAGGTTGACGATCGCGCCGCCCTTGCCGCTATGACGCGTCGACATCCGGAGCACGGCCTCCGCCGCGCAGCGAATGGTGCCGGTCACATTGACACGGAACATCCGCTCCAGCCGTTCGGGCGAGACCTCGTCGATCCGCTGCGGCGGGCCGATGATGCCGGCATTGTTGACGAGCCCGTCGAGCCGGCCGAAGGCCGCGTCGACCGCCGCAAAGATCGCCTTTATGCCGTCCTCGGAACCGACATCGCCGTGGACGGCGACCGCCGAGCCGCCGGCAGCGGCAATTTTTGCCACGACATTCTCGGCGGCCAGCCGGTTTGAGGCATAGTTGACGGCCACCCGCCAGCCTTCAGACGCCGCGGCGAGGCAGACGGCGGCGCCGATGCCGCGGCTGCCGCCGGTGACGAGAAGGACGCGGCCGCCACTCACGCGGCGCATCCCTTGAAGTCGAAGATATCGGAACTGTCCGACGAGGCCTTGCCTTCGCCCCAGGCGCTCGATTGGCGCAGCGACGGGCCGAAATTCGGAAGCAGTATCTGCCGCGCCGCCGGCGCGTCTTCGGCTTGAAGCAATCCGATCGAGCCGGCGCTGTCGACGGCATAGATCGGACCCTGCCAGACGGTGCAGGCCGCAAGGTCGGCGCCGGTCACGTCCCCGGTAGGGCAATTGTTCATGACGATGCCGTTCGGGCGTTCCGGCTCGCCCGAGGGCAAGACGACGCCGTCGAGCGTCAGCCCGGTGCCCTCGACGCGGATCTTGAAGTGATTGCTGGTGACCGCTGCTTCCGATCCGACCGGCTCGAAACGCAGTTCATAGCCACCGGCCGGGTCGGCGTAGATCGCCCGGGCCTGCTTGCAATCCGCGGCAAGCACAGGAAGGGCGGCCAGCGCCAGCGCGACGAAAGCGAAGATGGCTGGCCCGTCGGGCATCTCAGGCAGCCTTTTCGGTCGCGAGCTTCAGGCCGAGCGCAATGAAGACCATGCCGCTTGCCCGGTCGATCCACTTGCTTACCCGTGTGAAGGCGGCGCGCATCCTTGGCGTTGTCATGAACAGGCTGACGCCGACGAACCAGAGGATTAGAGCGCTCGCCATGACAAGGCCGTAGCCGAATTTCACGACCATCGGCGTATGCGCGCCGACGACCGTCGAGAAGATAGACAGGAAGAAGAAAACAGCCTTGGGGTTGAGCGCATTGGCGGCAAAGCCGAGGCCGAAGGCCTTCAGCGCCGACTGGCCCCTGCGCGCTCCGGCATCCTCGCCCGGCTCCGCGTCGATCTCGGTCTGCCCGGCCCGAAGCGCCTTGACGCCGATATAGATCAGGTAAGCGACGCCGCACCATTTGACGATATTGAAGAGATAGATCGAGTGCGAAATGATCAGCCCCAGGCCGAGTACGGTGTAGCTGATATGAAACATCAGCGACGCGCCGATGCCGAAGGAGGTGATGATCGCTGCCCGGCGTCCGTTGACCAGTGACTGGCGGATGACCATGGCAAGATCGGCGCCGGGCGATACGATGGCAAAGACAAAGATCGCCATCAGCGAAGCAAGTTCGATCAGGTAAGCGCTCATGATTGTCACCGGTCGTTGAAGTTCAGGATGGAGCCGGGCGAGCCTGAATGCGCGCATAGCGTGCTTTGCTGGAGCCTAGCCCCCTGCCTCATCGCTGTCGAGCGGCCGCGTCGACGGCTGCGCGCGGCGAGAAGGAAACGGGGGCTCGCGCCCCCGCTTTCATTAGAGGTCGAGCACCAGGCGCTCCGGATCCTCAAGGCTTTCCTTGACGCGCACCAGGAAGGTCACGGCTTCCTTGCCGTCGACGATGCGGTGGTCGTAGGAGAGCGCCAGATACATCATCGGGCGGATGACGACCTGGCCGCCGATCGCCACCGGCCGGTCCTGGATCTTGTGCATGCCCAGGATTCCCGACTGCGGCGCGTTGAGGATCGGCGAGGACATCAGCGAACCGTAGACGCCGCCATTGGAGATGGTGAAGGTACCACCCTGCATGTCGGCCATCGACAGCGTTCCGTCGCGTGCCGCCTTGCCGAGGCGGCCGATGTCCTTCTCGATCTCGGCGATCGACATCTGGTCGGCATCGCGCACGATCGGGACCACCAGGCCCTTGTCGGTGCCGACGGCAACGCCGATATGGCAGTAGTTCTTGTAGATGATGTCGGTGCCGTCGATCTCCGCGTTGACAGCCGGCAGCTCCTTGAGCGCATGGGTGACGGCCTTGGTGAAGAAGCCCATGAAGCCGAGCTTCACGCCGTGCTTCTTCTCGAAGATGTCCTTGTACTTGTTGCGCAGGCTCATGACGGCGCTCATGTCCACCTCGTTATAGGTGGTGAGCATAGCTGCCGTGTTCTGCGCGTCCTTCAAACGCCGGGCGATCGTCTGGCGCAGGCGGGTCATCTTGACGCGCTCTTCGCGGACGGCGTCTTCGGTGGGCGCCGGCGCACGCGCCTGGACCTTGGGCGGTTCGGCGGCGGGTGCCGAAATTCCTTTTGCGACGGCAGCGAGCACATCACCTTTCAGCACCTGGCCGCGCTTTCCCGAACCGTCGATCTGGTCGGGGGAAAGGTTGTTCTCCGCGATGAGCTTGGCGGCCGACGGAGCAGCCGGCATCGAGGACTGGGCCTGCGGCGCCGCAGCGGCAGACTGTGCAGCCGGAGCAGCAGCGGCGGCTGCAGGTTCCGGCTTCTTCTCGGCGGCGGCGGGGGCGGCAGCGGCGGCACCGGCGCCTTCGGCGATCTGGCCGAGCAACGCGCCGAGGCCGACGGTCTCACCCGCCTGGGCGACGATCTCGCTGAGCGTGCCGGCGGCCGGCGCCGGCACTTCGATCGTCACCTTGTCGGTCTCGAGCTCAAGGATCGGCTCGTCGGCCTTGATCGCATCGCCGACCTTCTTGAACCAGGTACCGACGGTCGCTTCGCTGACGGATTCGCCGAGGGTAGGAACGCGGATTTCTGTTGCCATGATTTTTGTTCCGTTGATCAGATATCTGTTTCTGTCGATTGGCAGACCGTGGAGGGCTTAATCAGCCCCCCAGCGCGTCCTCAAGGAAGGCGGCCAGCTGCGCCAGGTGCTTGGACATCAAGCCGGTTGCCGGCGAAGCGGCGGCCGGACGGCCGGTGTAGCGCACCCGCTGATACTTGGCGTCGATATGGGCAAGGACCCATTCGAGATAGGGGTCGATGAACGACCAGGCGCCCATGTTCTTCGGCTCTTCCTGGCACCAGACCATCTCCGCATGGCGGAAGCGGCTGAGTTCGTTGATGAGCGCTTTCGCCGGGAACGGATAGAGCTGCTCGACGCGCAGCAGATAGATGTCGTCGATGCCGCGCTTTTCGCGTTCCTCCAGAAGGTCGTAATAGACCTTGCCCGTGCACAGAACGACGCGGCGGATCTTCGAGTCCTTCTGCAGCTTGATAGGGCCGTCCTTGATGACTTCCGCATCGTCCCATAGCAGGCGGTGGAAGGAGCTCTCGCCGGCCATCTCGGACAGGCTGGAGATTGCCCGCTTGTGGCGCAGCAGCGACTTCGGCGTCATCAGGACCAGCGGCTTGCGGAAATCGCGCTTCACCTGGCGGCGCAGGATGTGGAAGTAGTTCGCCGGGGTGGTCACGTTGGCGACCTGCATGTTGTCTTCCGCGCAGAGCTGCAGGAAGCGCTCGAGGCGGGCCGAGGAGTGTTCCGGCCCCTGGCCTTCATAGCCGTGCGGCAGCAGGCAGACGAGGCCCGACATGCGCAGCCACTTGCGTTCGCCGGACGAGACGAACTGGTCGAAGACCACCTGCGCGCCGTTGGCGAAGTCGCCGAACTGGGCTTCCCAGAGCGTCAGCGCGTTGGGACGGGCGAGCGAATAGCCGTATTCGAAGCCGAGCACCGCCTCTTCGGAGAGCATCGAGTTGATGACCTCGTAGCGCGCCTGGCTCGGCGACAGATTGGCGAGCGGAATGTAGCGCTCTTCGGTCTCCTGGTCGTAGAGGACCGAATGGCGCTGCGAGAAGGTGCCGCGCTCGCAGTCCTGGCCCGATAGGCGGATCTTCGTACCCTCGGTGACGAGCGTCCCGAAGGCGAGCGCCTCGGCCATCGCCCAGTCGACACCCTCGCCGGTCTGGATCATGTTGGCGCGGTTTTCCATGAAGCGCTGGATGGTGCGATGCGCGTTGAACCCGGCCGGGATCTCGGAGAGCTTGCGGCCGATTTCCTTGAGCTGCTTCATCGGCACCGAGGTCCGGCCACGGCGCTGCTCATCCTGGTTGTCGGCGGTGCGCAGGCCCGACCATAAACCGTCGAGCCAGTCGGCCTTGTTCGGCTTGTAGGACTGGCCGGCCTCGAACTCCTGCTCGAGATGGGCGCGCCAGTCGGCCTTCATCTTCTCGACTTCGCCCTCGGTGATGATGCCCTGGGCGATCAGTCGCTCCGAATAGAGCTGGACGACAGTCTTGTGGGCGCGGATCGCCTTGTACATCCTCGGCTGCGTGAACGCCGGCTCGTCGCCCTCGTTGTGGCCGAAGCGGCGGTAGCAGAACATGTCGACCACCACCGGCTTGTGGAACTTCATCCGGAACTCGGTCGCCACCTTGGCGCCGTAGACGACGGCTTCCGGATCGTCGCCGTTGACGTGGAAGATCGGCGCCTCAATCATCTTCGCGACGTCCGACGGATAGGGCGAGGACCGCGAGAAGGCCGGGTTGGTGGTGAAGCCGATCTGGTTGTTGATGATGAAGTGGACGGTGCCGGCGACGCGATGGCCGCGCAGGCCGGAGAGCCCGAGGATTTCGGCAACCACGCCCTGTCCGGCGAAGGCTGCATCGCCGTGGAGCAGCAGCGGCATCACCTTGACGCGCTCGCGCAGCGGAATGATATCGCCCTCAAAGACGGTTGCCATCTGGTCCTGCTTGGCGCGCGCCTTGCCCATGACCACCGGGTTGACGATTTCGAGATGCGACGGGTTCGCCGTCAGAGACAGGTGCACCTTGTTGCCGTCGAACTCGCGGTCGGACGAAGCGCCGAGGTGATACTTGACGTCACCGGAGCCTTCCACGTCGTCGGGCGCATAGGAGCCGCCCTTGAACTCGTGGAAGATGGCGCGATGCGGCTTGGCCATGACCTGCGAGAGGACGTTCAGGCGGCCCCGATGGGCCATGCCGAGAACGATTTCCTTGAGGCCGAGCTGCCCGCCGCGCTTGATGATCTGTTCGAGCGCCGGGATCAGCGATTCACCGCCGTCGACGCCGAAGCGCTTGGTGCCCTTGTACTTGACGTCGATGAACTGCTCAAAGCCTTCCGCTTCGATGAGCTTCTGCAGGATCGCCCGCTTGCCCTCGGGCGTAAACTCGACGCCCTTGTCCGGTCCCTCGATCCGCTCCTGGATCCAGGCCTTCTCCTCGGGGTTGGACATGTGCATGAATTCGACGCCGATCGTCGAGCAATAGGTCCGCTCGAGGATCTCGACCATTTCGCGGATGGACGCGTATTCGAGGCCGAGCACGTTGTCGATGAAGATCTTGCGGTCGAGGTCCTTCTCGTCGAAACCGTAGTTCGAAGGCGAAAGCTCGTTGTAGTCCTCGACCGGGGCGGCAAGGCCGAGCGGGTCGAGCTTGGCATGCAGGTGGCCGCGGGCGCGATAGGCGCGGATCATCATGATGGCGCGAACGGAATCGCGCGTCGCCTGATGGATGTCGGCAGCGCTGGCGAGGGTACCGGTCGCTGCGGCGGCTTCTTCAGCCTTCGCCTTGACCTTCTTCTCGATAGCCTTCTCGACCGTGCCCCAGTCGCCGTCGAGCGCCGAGACGAGTTCGCCATTCGCGGTGATCGGCCAGTTCTTCTTCTTCCAGGAGGCGCCCTTGGCTGCCTTCACGACGTCTTCGGGCCGGTCGGCGAGCGCCTTGAAGAAGGCCTGCCATTCAGCCGACACGGACGCGGGGTCCGCTTCGTAGCGCGCATGGAGCTGCTCGATATAGGCGGCATTGGCGCCGTCCAGAAACGAAGTGAGCTGGAATTGCTCGTTGGCCTCTTGCCTTGTCATGGTCTCACGCGGACTGTTCTGTCCGCCTCCTGACTGAGTTGGGTTGCCGGGTATCCCGGTCATTCATGTTCGTTCGGCGCGCCTGGCGCCCTTTCCTACGGCGCCGCACATCGGAAGGACGCGCCCGAACCACCGTGGCATTTCGTTACCGCATGTCCTGATCTTCAATCAGCCAAGGAAACACGCGGGCCGCAGGCTGCCCGGGCCGAATCGCCCCGACCCGGGCAGAAGTCTTCCGATCAGCCCTTGAGGACTTCGACCAGCGTCTTGCCGAGACGGGCCGGCGACGGCGACACGCGGATGCCTGCCTGCTCCATCGCAGCGATCTTGGATTCCGCATCGCCCTTGCCGCCGGAAACGACGGCGCCGGCGTGGCCCATGGTACGGCCCTTCGGCGCGGTACGGCCCGCGATGAAGCCGGCCATCGGCTTCTTGCGGCCCTTTTTGGCCTCGTCGATGAGGAACTGCGCGGCATCCTCTTCGGCCGAGCCGCCGATTTCGCCGATCATGATGATCGAGGTCGTGGCTTCGTCCGCCAGGAACATCTCGAGCACGTCGATGAACTCCGTGCCCTTGACCGGGTCGCCGCCGATGCCGACGGCCGTCGTCTGGCCGAGGCTCTCGTTGGAGGTCTGGAACACGGCTTCATAGGTCAGCGTGCCGGAGCGCGAGACGATGCCGACCGAGCCCTTGCGGAAGATCGAGCCCGGCATGATGCCGATCTTGCATTCTTCCGGCGTCAGGATGCCGGGGCAGTTCGGGCCGAGCAGGCGCGACTTGGAGCGGTCGAGGCGAGCCTTGACGCGCACCATGTCGGCAACCGGGATGCCCTCGGTAATGCAGGTGATGAACGGGATTTCCGCATCAATCGCCTCGATGATCGCGTCCGCAGCGCCTGCCGGCGGAACATAGATCACGGATGCGTCCGCACCGGTCTTTTCACGGCCTTCGGCAACCGAGGTGAAGATCGGCAGGGTTTCGCCCTTGGAGCCGGTCCAGGTTTCGCCGCCCTTCTTCGGGTGAATCCCGCCGACCATCTGCGTGCCGTAATAGGCAAGCGCCTGTTCGGTATGGAAGGTGCCGGTCTTGCCGGTCAGGCCCTGAACGAGGACCTTGGTGTTCTTATTGACGAGAATCGACATGAGGTCTGGTCCTTCAGTTAGCCGTTGATCGCAGCGACGATCTTCTTGGCAGCGTCATCCAGATCGTCGGCGGCGGTGATCGCCAGGCCGGATTCGTTCAGGATCTTCTTGCCAAGCTCGACATTCGTGCCTTCGAGACGAACGACCAGCGGAACCTTGAGGCCGACTTCCTGCACGGCCGCAACGACACCTTCAGCGATGACATCGCACTTCATGATGCCGCCGAAGATGTTGACGAGGATGCCCTCGACCTTCGGGTCGGCCGTGATGATCTTGAAGGCTGCCGCGACCTTCTCCTTGCCGGCGCCACCGCCGACGTCGCAGAAGTTCGCCGGCTCCTTGCCGTAAAGCTTGATGATGTCCATCGTCGCCATGGCGAGACCCGCGCCGTTGACCATGCAGCCGATGTTGCCGTCGAGCGCGACATAGGCGAGATCCCACTTGGAGGCCTCGATTTCCTTGGCGTCTTCTTCGGTTTCGTCGCGCAGCGCCTTGATGTCGTCGTGGCGGAACAGGGCGTTGCCGTCGAAAGAGACCTTGGCATCGAGAACGCGCATGCGGCCGTTCTTCATGACGATCAGCGGGTTGATCTCGAGCAGGCTCATGTCCTTCTCGACAAAGGCCTTGTAAAGGATCGGGAAGAGCTTTTCGGCGTCAGCCTTGGCTTCGCCTTCGAGCTTCAGGGCCGAGGTGAGCTTGGCGAGATCGGCGGCGGTGACGCCAGCTTCCGGGTTGATCGCGACGTTGACGATCTTTTCCGGCGTGTCGTGCGCAACAGCCTCGATGTCCATGCCGCCTTCCGTCGAAACGACGAAGGCGATCTGGCCGACCGAGCGGTCGACGAGCAGCGAAAGATAGAGTTCGCGATCGATGTCGGCGCCGTCCTCGATGTAGAGGCGGTTCACCTGCTTGCCGGCAGCACCGGTCTGCGCAGTGACGAGCGTGTTGCCGATCATTTCCTTGGCATGAGCCTTGGCTTCATCGACCGAGAAGGCGAGACGCACGCCGCCCTTGGCGTCGGCGGAAAGTTCCTTGAACTTGCCCTTGCCGCGACCGCCGGCATGGATCTGGCTCTTGACCACGTAAAGCGGGCCCGGGAGCGACTTGGCAGCGGCTTCAGCCTCGTCGGCGGAGAAGATCGCGACACCTTCCGCGACCGGCGCGCCATAGCTCTTCAGGAGAGCCTTGGCCTGATACTCATGAATGTTCATGGTTGTTTTCCTGTCTGGGAGCATTGTGCGGGCAGGTGGGGCACCTACGCACCAATGCGGCAAAAACAAAGAGGAGGCCGAGCGGATCTGGATGTCCGCCCGACGTGAGGCGATTACTGCTTCAGGCTGGGCGCGATGCCGATGCAGGCTTCGCAAAGCCCGGCGACGGCGGCGACCGACTTGTCGAAGGCTTCCTTCTCGCCCTTGTTGAGGTCGATCTCGATGATGCGCTCGACGCCGCCGGCGCCAATGACCGTCGGCACGCCGACATACATGTCCTTGACGCCGTACTGGCCGGATAGATGCGCCGCGCAGGGGAGCACGCGCTTCTTGTCCTTGAGGTAGGCTTCGGCCATTTCGATCGCGGAAGCGGCCGGAGCGTAATAGGCCGAGCCGGTCTTCAGAAGGCCGACGATCTCAGCGCCGCCGTCACGGGTGCGCTGGATGATTTCTTCCAGACGGTCCTTGGTGACCCAGCCCATCTGCACGAGGTCGGTCAGCGGAATGCCGGCAACGGTCGAATAGCGGGCGAGCGGCACCATCGTGTCGCCATGGCCGCCGAGAACGAAGGCGGTGATATCCTGAACCGAAACGTTGAATTCCTGGGCAAGGAAGAGCCGGAAGCGCGAGGAGTCGAGCACGCCGGCCATGCCGACGACCTTGTTCTTCGGCAGCCCGGAGAACTTCTGCAGCGCCCAGACCATGGCGTCGAGCGGGTTGGTGATGCAGATGACGAAGGCGTTCGGAGCATATTTCTTGATGCCGGCGCCGACCTGTTCCATGACCTTCAGGTTGATGCCGAGCAGGTCGTCGCGGCTCATGCCGGGCTTGCGCGGAACGCCGGCGGTGACGATGCAGACGTCGGCACCTTCGATCGCCGCATAGTCGCTTGCGCCCGTCAGGGATGCGTCGAAACCTTCGACCGGCGAGGACTGGGCGATGTCGAGGCCCTTACCCTGGGGGATGCCGTCGGCGATATCGAACAGAACGATGTCACCCAATTCTTTCAGGCCGGCGAGATGCGCCAGCGTGCCACCAATCATCCCTGAACCAATAAGTGCGATCTTGTTGCGCGCCATGAAAGTGCTTCCTTTGTGATCCATGATCGAGGCCTGAAACGCGGCAAACGCCAAACCCTCGCGGAAAGCCCTTAAACGGCAAATGGCAAAATATCAATCCATAGTTTCTGATGGAGCAAATTCAATCGGTTAGATCAAAAAATTCTTACGTAAAGGTAAGATTGTCAGTCATCGTTACGTCATGGAAAGGCCGTGTTTTCAGTATGTTGCGCGGCATATTCCTCGCTTTGCATCTCGATCAGACGGGAAACCGTCCGGTCGAATTCGAAGCCTTCAATGCCCTTCTTGGCGATCAGCAGCCGTTCCGGTTCGGCAGCGGCGGAGGCGAAGAGACGGGCGCCCTGGTCGTAGAGCGCGTCGACGAGCATGATGAAGCGCTTCGTCTCGTTGCGCATATGCGGCCCGAGATGCGGAACGTGGTCGAGGAAGATCGTCCTGTAGTGCGAGAGGATGGCAAGATAGTCGGCCGCGCCGAGCGGCTGGGCGCAGAGATCGGCAAAGGTGAAGCGGGCACAGTCGCCGACCGCATCCGGCACGCGGATCTTCCGCCCCTTCCGGCCGATCTCCGCCGGCCCGGCGGGCGCGCCGTTGGTCGCGACATACCAGGCGCGATCCATCGCGGCTTCCGCTTCCGGTCCGAGCGGCGACAGCCAGACGGGATTTCCGTCCGTCTTGCGCAGGCGATAGTCGGTGTCCGTGTCGAGCGAAATGAGTTCCGCATGGGCCTTCAGGAGATCGATGAAAGGCAGAAACAGCCCGCGGTTGAGCCCCTCGCGATAAAGCTCGGAAGGCTCCACGTTCGAGGTCGCGACGAGCACGCAGCCCTTTGCGAAGAGTTCGCCGAAGAGGCGTCCGAGGATCATCGCGTCGGCAATGTCGGTCACCGAGAATTCGTCGAAACACAGGAGCCGCGCCTCGGCAAAGAGCTCGGAAGCGACCGGCGGGATCGGATCGGCCTGCTTGGTCTCGCCGTTCTTCAGCCTCTGCCGGTGCTTGTAGATGCGCTCGTGCACATCCGCCATGAACTCGTGGAAATGGGCGCGCCGCTTGCGCTGTATCGGCACCGCGTCGAAGAACATGTCCATCAGCATGGTCTTGCCGCGGCCGACGCCGCCATGGATGTAGAGACCCTTGACCGGCGCCTGGTCCTTCTTGCGGGCCGCGAACAGCCAGCCGAGCGCGTTCGCCTTGCGCGACGGCCGGCTGGCCATGAGCTCCGCGGTCAGATGGTCGAGCCGTCTTGCGATTGCAAATTGCGCCGGGTCACGCTGCCGCTCTCCGCCCGCAACGAGCGCTTCGAGTCTGTGGAGAATACTGTCGTCAGGATTGAGCACGGTGCACCTGGATAGACCAGGGGCTGTTTTGGGAGGTGAGACTTAAGGCTGCAGGCGGAAGCCCCACCCCGACGACAGGCCGTCTCGAGGTCCGGAAAGCCGGACCGAGAATAGGTCAGCGGCTGAGGCTGACCGGCTGGCCGCCATTGGTCGAGCCGTCGAAGCGCGAATCGGCGGTCTTGTAGAGGCGGGCGATCGGATTGCCGCTGCGATCCTTGAGCACGACCTGCTTACCGGCCACTTCCCACGATCCCATCGCCGTCAGTTCGCCGGCGCAGCCGCGCGTGCCGCCGCGCGAGCCGCTGCCGAGATTGGTCAGCGTCAGGAACATGTCGCAGGAACTGCCGGCGCTCGAAACGCGCCAGTTGCCGACCATGGATTCCTTCGTCACGTCGAGGGCGTTGGTGGCGGCGGCCACCTGCGTGCCCGCGGGCGCGCCGGCCGGGGTGCCTGTCGGAGCGCTAGGGAATTGCGAGGTGCTCGTCGTCGGATCGGGCAGCTGGCCCGCCGAGACCGACGGCACCGGCTGCGCTTGCAGGGGAGCAGGCGCGGCAGAAACATCCTGGGAACCGAAGCCGCCAAAGGATGTCCGCTGGCATCCGGTCAGCGCAAGCACAATAACAAGCCCCGCCGCCGCATGAAAAACCCGCATGTCTTTACCCCCTATATTGTCCTCGAACGATGATGCAATGCGATAATAAAGGCCGAATTACAGCAAATCCACCCGTGAGATCAAGGCACCACGTTTCGGCCTTGGCTGTTGCACGATGGAAACGCTTGCGGCGAAAGCTTAATGGCTGACGCCGGCATAGGCCCGCTCACCCCAAAGGGCCTCGACCGCCCGGTTGCGGCCGCAGCCATTGCGGTAATACCAGTAGCGGATCGGATTCCGCGTCGCGAAATCCTGGTGGTAGTCTTCGGCCGGCCAGAACTTCGCGGGGCCCTCGACGGGCGTCACGATCGGCCTGCCGAGTTCCGCCTCGGCCTTGATTTTCTCGGCCTTCGCCTGCATCGCCTGCTGCTCATCGAGCGCGTAGATCGCCGTCGAATAGGAGAAGCCGCGATCACAGAACTGGCCGCCGCCATCGGTCGGGTCGGTCGTGCGGAACAGCACGCCGACGAGTTCCGCATAGGAGACCTTGTCGGGATCGAACTTGATCCGCACCACCTCGCGGTGGCCGCCCTTCGCATAATCTTGATAGGTCGGATTTTCGCTCCTGCCGCCGGCATAGCCGGAAATCGTCTCGACAACGCCCGGCACGTCATCGAAATCGCTCTCGACGCACCAGAAACAGCCGCCGGCGAGGATCGCGTGTTGCGGCTCGGCTGCTCGCGCCGACGGCAGGAGACAGCTTACGGCAGTTGCGACAAGCAGGCGAGCGAGAAGCATCAGCGACCCTCCACCCTCTAATACCTATGCGCCTCGCGGCGGCTTTCAATTCACTTACCGACACGTCGATGCGAGAGTTGTGAAAAGCAAGACGGCGGGCCCTCTGCCCGCCGTCCAATTTCGATGATTTTTGAGCCCGGGACGCTTTAGAACCGCCGCTCGACCAGCATCTTCTTGATCTCGCCGATCGCCCTGGCCGGATTCAGCCCCTTGGGACAGGCCTGGGCGCAGTTCATGATCGTGTGACAGCGGTAAAGACGGAAAGGATCCTCGAGATTGTCGAGCCGCTCGCCGGTCGCCTCGTCTCTGGAGTCGATCAGCCAACGATAGGCCTGCAAGAGAACGGCGGGACCGAGATAGCGGTCGCCGTTCCACCAGTAGCTCGGACAGGAGGTCGAGCAGCAGGCACAGAGGATGCACTCGTAGAGCCCGTCGAGCTTCTGGCGGTCCTCGTGGCTCTGCCGCCATTCCTTGGCAGGCGTCGGCGACACTGTCTTCAGCCAGGGCTCGATCGAGCGGTGCTGGGCGTAGAAATTGGTGAGATCCGGCACCAGGTCCTTGACCACCGGCATGTGCGGTAGCGGGTAGATCTTCACCGTGCCCTTGATCTCCTCCATGCCCTTGGTGCAGGCGAGCGTGTTAGTGCCGTCGATATTCATCGCACAGGAGCCGCAGATACCCTCGCGGCAGGAGCGCCGCAGCGTCAGCGTCGGATCGATCTTGTTCTTGATGTACAGCAGCCCGTCCAGGACCATCGGGCCGCAGTCGTCGATGTCGATGTAATAGGTGTCGATGCGCGGGTTCTTGCCGTCGTCCGGGTTCCAGCGATAGACGCGGTATTCGCGCAGATTGGTTGCGCCGACCGGCTTCGGCCAGACTTTGCCTTCATTAACCTGCGAGTTCTTCGGGAGAGCGAGTTCAACCATGTGCCTTAGTCCTCGAGATCAGTATACCCGCGCCTTCGGCTCGATCTTTTTCGGATCGATGCCGTCGGCGATCAGCTCGGTGTGCACCGGACGATACTCGAGCCGGACGTCGCCGGCGTCATTGACCCAGGCCAGCGTATGCTTGCGCCAGTTCATGTCGTCGCGGCCGCCGAGCGGACCATCCTTGTAGTCCTCGCGGGCGTGTGCGCCGCGGCTTTCCTTGCGCGCTTCGGCGCCGTAGACCGTGGTGATAGCGTTCGCCATCAGGTTCTCGAGCTCTAGCGTCTCGACGAGATCGGAATTCCAGATCATCGAGCGGTCGGTGACCTTGATGTCGGAAAGTTCCTTCCAGATTTCCGATAGCCGCCGGCAGCCGGATTCGAGCGATTCCTGGGTACGGAAGACGGCCGCGTCTTCCTGCATGGCGCGCTGCATCTTGTCGCGCAGCACCGCCGTCGGCGTACCGCCTTTGGCATGGCGCAGCCGGTCGAAGCGCTCGACGATGCGATCGCAGGCGGCCGCATCAAGCGCCGGGATCGATTCCTGGCGGTCGATGATCTGGCCGGCGCGGATCGCCGCGGCGCGGCCGAAGACGACGAGGTCGATCAACGAGTTGGAGCCCAGCCGGTTGGCGCCATGCACGGAGGCGCAGCCGGCTTCCCCGACCGCCATCAGGCCGGGCGCGATGCGCTCGGGGTTCTGAGCGTCGGCGTTCAGCACCTCGCCCCAGTAGTTGGTCGGGATGCCGCCCATGTTGTAGTGAACGGTCGGCAGCACCGGGATCGGCTCGCGGGTGACGTCGACGCCGGCGAAGATCTTCGCCGATTCCGAGATGCCCGGCAGCCGCTCGTGCAGCACCGCCGGATCGAGATGGTCGAGGTGCAGGAAGATGTGATCCTTGTTCTTGCCGACGCCGCGGCCTTCGCGGATTTCCAGCGTCATGCAGCGCGAGACGACGTCGCGCGAGGCGAGGTCCTTGGCCGACGGAGCGTAACGCTCCATGAAGCGCTCGCCTTCCGAGTTGACGAGATAGCCGCCCTCGCCGCGCGCCCCTTCGGTGATCAGACAGCCCGAACCGTAGATGCCGGTCGGGTGGAACTGCACGAACTCCATGTCCTGCAGCGGCAGGCCGGCGCGGGCGATCATGCCGCCGCCGTCGCCGGTGCAGGTGTGCGCCGAGGTCGCCGAGAAATAGGCGCGGCCGTAACCGCCGGTCGCCAGCACCACCATCTTCGCGGCGAAGCGATGGATGGTGCCGTCGTCCAGATTCCAGGCGACGACGCCGGTGCAGCGGCCGTCCTCGGCCATGATCAGGTCCATGGCGAAATATTCGATGAAGAATTCGGCGTTGTTCCTGAGCGACTGGCCGTAGAGCGTGTGCAGGATCGCATGGCCGGTGCGGTCGGCGACTGCGCAGGTCCGCTGCACCGGCGGACCTTCGCCATAATTCTGCATATGGCCGCCGAACGGCCGCTGATAGATCTTGCCTTCCTCGTTGCGCGAGAACGGCACTCCGTAGTGCTCGAGCTCGTAGACCGCCTTCGGCGCCTCCATGGTCAGGTACTGCATGGCGTCGACGTCGCCGAGCCAATCGGAGCCCTTGACGGTGTCGTAGAGATGCCACTGCCAGCTGTCCGGCGTCATGTTCTGCAGCGAGGCGGCGATGCCGCCCTGTGCTGCAACCGTGTGGGAGCGCGTCGGGAAGACCTTGGTGATGCAGGCGGTCTTGAGGCCCTGTTCGGCCATGCCGAGGGTGGCGCGCAGGCCCGCCCCGCCGGCGCCGACGACGACGACGTCGAAGGCGTGATCGACATATTGATAGGCTTTGCCGTTTGCAGCCGGTGAACTGATCGATGCCATGGCGAGTTATCCTGCGAAAGCGATCTTCAGGATGGCGAAAAGACAGAGCCCGCCGATCAGGATCGCAAAGAATGTATTGAGCATGAGAAGCGCAATCTTGACGCCCTCCGCATGAACATAATCCTCGATAATGACCTGCATGCCGATCCGCATGTGGATGAGCGCCGAGGTCACGACGAGACCGAGGATCACCGCGACGAAGGGATTGGAGAGCGCCGCGAGGAGCTCTGCATGCGGCGCGCCGGCGTAGCGGGCGACGAAGAAAACGAAGAAGATCAACAGCGGAATGTTGGAAACGGCCGTCAGGCGCTGGCGCCAGAAGTGGTCCGTGCCTTCCTTGGCCGAGCCGAGGCCGCGAACCTTGCCGAGGGGTGTGCGCATATCCATGGTGTTTCCCCTGTCAGCGAAGCAGAGAAGCGATGATCCAGATGACGAGCGTCAGCGTCACCGATCCGGCGAGCGTCGCCTTGGCCATCTTCGTCGCGAAGTGCTTTTCGTAGCCGTAGCCGAGGTCCCAGACGAGATGGCGCAGGCCGCCCAGCATGTGGTGCATCAGCGCCCAGGTGTAGCCGAACAGCACGAGCTTGCCGATCAGCGTGCCAAACAGCCAGTTCACCCAATCGTAATAGGCCGCACCCGAGGCGGCGGCGATCAACCACCAGGCCACTATGACCGTGCCGAAATACAGTGCGCCGCCGGTGATGCGGTGCATGATCGACATGACCATGGTGGGAATTGGTTTGTAGATTTGAAGATGCGGCGAGAGCGGCCGGCTTCTTGTGACATCCGTCATCGGAACCTCACGAAATGACCGGATTTCTCGCCCTTTAACTAGACTATTCTAATCCGGTATCGCACCCGATTGTGCGCAATTCAGTCATTCGGACCTTTAATCACCATATTGCTTAACGACAAGTATGTTTGCAGTGCAAAATAAATAAAATCGATTAGACGAAAAGCGGCATTTTCCGGTCTGCCGGAGACATCCCGCCGTTAACGATAAGGCCGGAAAAAGCCAATCAAATTCGTGACATTTGGCAGCGCTTACATCAGGATGCGGTTAAGAGTTCGTTAACCGCATCCGAGGGGCATGGCAGAATGAATCTGTTGCGCGCGGTCCACGCGACCAAAGTTCTACTCCTGGCCCTGGCCTTGGCAATCCCCGCCGGCCTGCCTGCGAGCGCCGGGAGCGACAGGGGCCTCCAGGACGTGGAGACGCGCGTGCGGCATGTCCGGCTCAAGGATCGCCCGCCGCACCGCGCCTGGCGCAAGGCGCGGCACCTCCGCCATTTCGCCGGCCATCGGCGCCACCGCTCCGTCAATTCCAGCATCGATGATTTCTCGTCCTTCGAGACGGGCGGCCTCCGCGACGTTCAGACCCGCACCCGCCATGTCCGACGCAAGCACTGGCCCCCGCACTTCGTGCGGCGTGATCGCAATCGAGGCCCCTGGATCGTCATTGACGGAAGGGGCTACGGCGCCGGCCGCTATAGCGGCGACATCGACGGCGGCTATGATTTCCCCTCCGATATCCCCGGCCTCGGCACCTATGCCGGCAATCTTTCAGCCTATGAGGATGTGGGCACCGGCATCTATTTCAGCCAGACCGGCAGCTATTCCTATGTCGCCGGGGATAACCTTGAGGCCGCCCCGCCGGCCGAGCGCCCGAAAATCATCGTCGTCTCGCCGCAGACCAATGCCAGCGCCTGCGCCTGGGAGCACGGTGTGTGTGTCGTCCGGCCGTAGAGCGATGTGAAGGGTAGGAAAGCGCCAAAATCAGGAAGCGGTGCTAATACCCCCCTCTGCCCTGCCGGGCATCTCCCCCACAAGGAGGGAGATTGGCAAGCGGCGATGTCTCGCCCGATCAGCGCCGTTGCGGGTTTACGGCCGGAGTCGGCAACTTCGGCGGAGCGGCGGGGCAGCATCTGTGCTTCTGGCTGATCTCCCTCCTTGTGGGGGAGATGCCCGGCAGGGCAGAGGGGGGTGAATCCCGGTCGCCCGCGACGACTACCGCGCGCGCTGACGGTAAGGATCCAATCACGCTCCAACGTTCGTGTCGGCGGCCCCAAACCGCCAAACCGTGGTCCGCTTCACCTCGCTGTCCTCGAGCGCCCTGGTGACCGGCACCTCATAGGTCGCAAGCGCCGCCAGCCGCTCGCGCGGGCAATAGGCGCGGCCCGGATCACCGACGATAACCGCGGCACCGGCGCTCCCGAGCGCCTCGAACCAAGGCTGCAGCAGATCGGCAAAGCCCTTGTCGTAAAAGACGTCGCCGGCGAGATAGACGTCGGCCTCACACTCGCGGCCGATGATGTCCTCGCCGAGAAACCTCACTTCAACGCCATTCAGATCCGCATTGAGCCGCACGGCCGTTTCGGCCCAGGGATCGATATCAACGGCGAGAACCTCGGCGGCGCCGGCCAGCATGGCGGCAATCGCCACGAGACCGGAGCCGGAGGCGAAATCGACGACGCGGCGGCCGCGCACCACCTCCGGATGATCGAGGACATAGCGGGCGAGACCCTGCCCGCCCGCCCAGGCAAAGGCCCAGAAGGGCGGCGGCAGGCCGATCGCCTCCAGTTCCTCCTCGGTCTTCAGCCACAGGTCATGCGCTTCGCTCGCCAGATGCAGCCGGATCTCCGGTACATGCGGCGGCGAGAGAATGCCGGTATTGGCGCGGATGAAGCTTTCCGGATCCGTTTTCAAGATTGGAGACTCGGGGGGGCGTGCGCCGAGAGCAATTACTTCGGCGGGTTGTCGAGCCCACCCATGCGGCAGACCTCGATCCACTCGTCCTCGGTCACCGGCTGGACGGAGAGGCGCATCGAGGTCACCAGCGACATCTTGGCGAGTTTCGGGTTTTCCTTGATTTCCTTCAAGGAGACCGGACGTGGCATGTCGATCACGGCGCGGATGTCGACGCAGTCCCAGCGGGCATCGCCGTCAGCGGTGGAGTCCGGATGCGAAAGGGCGCAGACCTCGGTGATGCCGACGATCTCCAGCCCCTCGTTGGAATGATAGAAGAAGCCCTTGTCGCCGATTTTCATCGCCCGCATGTTGTTGCGCGCCAGATAGTTGCGCACGCCCGTCCATTCGGTGCCCTTCTCGCCGGCATCCTTCTGCATCTGCCAGGACCATTTGTTGGGTTCGGATTTATAGAGCCAGTGGGCCATCGCTCCCTCACGCGTCCGGATTGTTGAAGACCCAGTTGTAGGCCTTGATCTCGACATTGGCGAAGAGGCCCGCCTTGGCATAGGGATCGGCCGCGGCGATCTCCTCAGCTTCTTCGATCGTCTCGGCCTTGACGATCACCAGGCTTCCCGTCGGCTTGCCGTCGGCGCCGAGAAAGGGGCCGGCGATCTTCAGGACGCCCTTGGCGTTGAGGTCGTTGAGATAGGCGAGATGGTCGGGCCGCGTGTCGAGCCTCAATTGCAGGGCGCCCGGCTTATCCGTGCAGAGCAGTGCGAAGAGCATGGTTCCTCCTATGAGAATGCGCGGGCCGGCGTCACTCCTGGGTGATCGGCCGCGACATCAATTGTTCGAGAGCAGTGCGCACATCGAGCCTGCCGTCGATGATGGCGGCGACGGCTTCGGTGATCGGCATCTCGATGCCGAGGTCCTGTGCCACGCGCCCCGCCACCGACGCGGCAAAGGCGCCCTCGACGAGCTCGCCGCCGCTGCCGTCGGCACGGCCGTTCTTGCCGAGTGCTATGCCGAAGCGCAGGTTGCGGGACTGGTGGCTGGTCGCCGTCAGCACCAGGTCGCCGAGGCCCGACAGGCCGCGCACCGTATCGGCCTCGCCGCCGCGTGCGGCGATGAAGCGCGACATTTCCGCAAGGCCGCGGGAGATCAGCGCCGCGCGGGCGGAATCGCCGAGGCCCGCCCCTTCGATGATGCCGCAGGCAATCGCCAGCACGTTCTTGAGCGCGCCGCCGAGCTGGACGCCGATGCGGTCGGTCGACGGGTAGAGCCGGAAGGTCGGTCCGGACAGTGCTTCGGCCAGTTGCGTCGCAATTGCCATGTCGGGAGCGGCGACGACCATCGCCGTCGGCAGGCCTTTGGCGATGTCGGCGGCGAAGCCTGGCCCGGAAAGGACGCCGATCCTGTGGCCCGGCAATTCGTCTGCAAGCAACTCGGTCAGCAGCCGGCCGGTCGATTGCTCCATGCCCTTGGCGCAGGTGACGATCGTCGCATCGGCGCCGATCGCCGCGCCGTAGGTCTGCGCCGCGGTCCTGTGTTCCTGCGACGGCATGGCAAAGAGCACGATATCGGCTCCCGCCAGCGCCGCGGCATCGGCGGAAAAGCCAAGCCCAGCGGGAAGCGCGATGCCGGGCAAAGCCCTTTCGTTGCGGCCGGTCAGACGGCATTCCGCCGCCACTTCCTCGCGGCGCGAAAGCAGCGTCACGTCCGCATTGGCCTTTGCCGCCGCAACAGCCGCAAGGGCCGTGCCGAAGGCGCCCGCGCCGACGACGGCGATCTTTGGCACGATCGTTTGGTTAGCACTCATCTTCTGTCCGTCATGCCTTGGCGCCGCGTTTTCCGGAGCCGATCAAAGCCCGGGCCTCGCTGTCGAGCGGCCAGCGCGAACGCGGCGCGACATCGAGCCCGTCGGCCGGCAGCCCCGCCGCCAGCCGCTCGGCGCCTGCCCAGGCGATCATCGCCGCATTGTCCGTGCAAAGCTGAAGCGGCGGCGCGACGAAGCGGAAGCCGTGCGTGTCGCAGAGCGCCTGCAGCGTTTGCCGGAGCGTCTGGTTGGCGGCCACGCCCCCGGCAACGACCAGCGCCGGCCGATCGACCGATGGATATTCGCCCTTGAACCGCTTCAGCCCGCGGCCGACGCGATCCTTCAGCGTCCGCGCAATGGCCCGCTGGAACGAGGCGCAGATGTCGGCGATATCCTGTTCGGTGACCGGCTCCAGCGATTGCGCTGCCTGCCGCACCGCCGTCTTCAGGCCGGAAAAGGAGAAGTCGAGCCGGGCATCGCCGACGAGCGGCCGGGGGAAGTCGAAGCGCTCGGGATTGCCGATTCGGGCCGCCCGTTCCACCGCAGGCCCGCCCGGATAGGGAAGGCCGAGCAGCTTCGCCGTCTTGTCGAAGGCCTCGCCGAGCGCGTCGTCGATGGTCGTGCCCCAGCGCTCGTAGTCGCCGACGCCCTTGACCAGAATCAGTTGCGTGTGGCCGCCTGAGACGATCAGCATCAGATAGGGAAAGGCAAGTCCGTCCGTCAGCCGCGCCGTCAGCGCGTGGCCTTCGAGATGGTTGATGGCGTAGAGCGGCTTGCCGGTCGCTCGGGCGATCGCCTTGCCGGTCATCAGCCCGACGATCAGGCCGCCGATCAGGCCGGGACCGCTCGTCGCAGCGATCGCGTCGATGTCCGTGAGCGTCACCCCGGCCCGCAGCAACGCTTCCTCGATCAGCGCATCGAGCGCCTCGACATGGGCGCGCGCGGCGATCTCCGGCACGACGCCGCCATAGGCGCTGTGCTCTTCAAGCTGGCTCAGCACCACGTCGCCAAGAATCCGGCCGCCGCCCTCCTCGTCGCGCAGCACGACGGAAGCCGCGGTTTCGTCGCAGCTTGTCTCAATGCCGAGGATGCGCAAGGGCGGGGACATGACGTGGTATACTCAAAGATTGCGGTCACCAATAAAGGTGGGTACACGGAACTCCTACAGCGCAGTGCGTCTTTCAGAGGCACAAAGGACGCTGTAACGCTTTGAAGTGCTGCATGGTTTTTTCTCAGATCGTTTCCGATCGAAGGAAACCTGCAGTAACAACGGATGGCCAAGGATGCAAACAAAACCTTTCCGCATCGGCACGCGCGGCAGTCCGCTGGCGCTCGCCCAGACTCATGAGACGCGCGACCGCCTGGCCGCCGCCCATGGCCTGCCGCCGGAAATGTTCGAAGTCGTCGTGCTGTCGACGAAGGGCGATCGCATCACCGACCGGCCGCTCGCCGAGATCGGCGGCAAGGGCCTGTTCACCGAGGAGCTCGAGCAGCAGCTTCTGTCGGGCGATCTCGACTTCGCCGTCCATTCGTCAAAGGACATGCCGACGAAGCTGCCCGACGGGCTGTGTCTCTCCGCCTTCCTGCCGCGCGAGGATATCCGCGATGCCTTCGTCGGGCGAACAGCCCCGAAGCTTGTGGATCTGCCCGAGCGCGCCACCGTCGGCTCGTCGTCGCTGCGCCGCCAGGCGCTGATCCGGCGACTGAGGCCCGACATCAACGTCATCACCTATCGCGGCCAGGTCGAGACGCGGCTGCGCAAGCTCACCGAAGGCCAGGTCGACGGCACGCTGCTCGCCTATGCCGGGCTGAAGCGGCTCGGCATGACCGACGTGCCGACCGAACTGCTCGATCCTGAGGCGTTTCCGCCGGCCCCCGCCCAGGGCGCGATCTGCATCGAAAGCCGCGTCGGCGACGACCGGGTAAATACGCTGCTTGCCGCAATCGACGACCCGCGCACCCATGAGGCGGTCGCCTGCGAGCGCGGCTTCCTGGCGTCGCTCGACGGCTCCTGCCGCACGCCGATTGCCGGCTACGCGCAGTCGGACGGCGCCCATATCCGCTTCTTTGGCATGATCCTGACGCCCGACGGCGCCACCTCGCATCGCATCGAAATCGACGGCAAGGCTGCGGAGGCGGCGGAACTTGGGCGCAAGGCCGGCGAACAGATCCGTGCCAAGGCCGGACCGGGGTTCTTTTCGAGCTGGACCTGACCGATGCGCGTGCTCGTCACCCGTCCTCGCCCGGCAGCCGAACGAACGGCGCTGAAGCTCGAAGCGATGGGACACCAGCCCACCGTCCTGCCGCTGATTCAGGCGCAGCATTTTGTCGCCGCGCTCCGCGCCGGCTTCGGGCGGCCCCATGACGCGATTGCCGTGACCAGCGCCGAGGCGATCCGTGTTCTGGCCGAGCTCGGTCCCGCACTTCAAGCGCATCTATCGACGCCGCTTTTCGCCGTCGGTGCGGCGACGGCGGCCGTCGCCACCGATCTCGGCTTCACTGACGTCCGGGTCGGCGTGGGAACCGGCGAAGCGCTGGCGGAAACGGTTGCCGGCTTTCTTGGCCCCGGAACCGGATCTCTGCTTTATTTCGCCGGCTTGCCGCGCGCCGATGGCTTCGAACATTCGCTTCGTCAGCGGGCGATCGATCACGTGACCGTCGAATGCTACCGCATGATTCCTGTCGACCATCCGCTGGAAACGCTGCCGGCCCTCACCCGCTCCGGCCCGTTCGACGCGGTGCTGCTCTACTCACGCGAAACGGCTCGGCGGCTTGCCGCGCTGATGCGCGACAGCGGCGTTGATTGCGCCGACTTTTCCACCCGTTACCTCTGCCTCAGCGCCACTGTCAAAGAGGCGCTGCCCAGCGGCGCTGCAGCAGAAGTGGCACCTGCGCCCGACGAGGAAAGCCTGCTGAAGATCCTTTGAGGCGGGATCAGCAAAGGCAGCGACGATTTTCCGCTGGCTTCCCGCCGTCGGTCAGCTCATCTAAGGCAAATGCCGCAAAAACGAGGCCCGGGGACTTTCCCTGTTGCGCTTCCCTGACTAGGTTTGGCTTTCAGAGCCCGACAGAACGGTAAGAGGTCACTATGGTATCGGAGAAGCCGCCGCGCCGCTCGCAACCGGAAAAGGAACCGCTGACGATCGACCTGGAGGCGGAGAGAACCGTCACCGAAGAGACGGAATCGATCGCCAGCCAGGAGCCGGTGACCGACGAGCCGGCGGAGATCTCGGCGACAACGGCCCCGGACGCGACCGGACCTGCGGCGGACGACGTCGAAGCGGAGAAGGCCGTAGAAGAAGAGGCCGAACGGAAAGCGGAAACCGAGGAGGAACGCGCCAACGCGGCTGCCGCCGCTTTCGACGAGGAGCCCCCGCATCTGAGCAGCGGCGCGACAGCCGAACCGAAGAGAAGGCAGGGGACGAGCGCCGGGGCGCTTGCCGCCGGCATCCTTGGCGGCCTCGTCGCGCTTCTCGGCGCCGGCGTCTTGCAATATGCCGGCTATGTACCGGCACCGGGGCCGGATCGCGGCAACGGATCGGCCGAGCAGAACCTGACGGGTGAAATCGAGGCGATCAAGGCCGAGCTCCGGTCGCGGCCGACGGCCGCGGCAGAGGCGGTCGACCTCGCTCCGCTGGAAAGCCGCCTCGCCGCGCTGGAACAGGCGGCCCCCTCGGCGGCGAACGCACCCGATGTGACGGCGCTCCAGGCCGAGGTCGCCAACCTGACCAAGGAAATCGCTGCGCTGAAAACCGATCTCGCCGACGCCCGACAATCGGCGGACACCGCCAAGGCCGAACTCGCCGGCCGCATCGACCAGGCCGAGCAAAAGCTTAATGAGCCGGTGAACGACATCGAAATGGCCAAAGCGGTCGCCGTCACCGCGCTGAAGACCGCAATCGATCGCGGCGGGCCGTTTCTCGCCGAACTCGACGCGTTGCGCAGCATCGCGCCTGAAGACGCTGCGGTGAAAGCGCTTGCCGAGGACGCCAAGACCGGCGTCGCCACACGGACGGATCTGCGTGAGGCGTTTCCGGCAACGGCGACCGCAATGCTCGACGCCCTGCACCAGCCGGACCCGAACGAAGGCATTTTTGCCCGGCTCATCTCGAGCGCCATGTCCGGCATTCGCGTCCGGCCGGTCGGCAGCGTCGAGGGAGACACGCCGGAGGCGATGATCGCCCGCATCGAAGACAAGCTCAACAATGGCGACCTCAAGGGCGCTTCGCTCGAATGGGAAGGCCTTCCTGACGCGGCGAAAGCGGCGGGCCAGAATTTCAAAGAGAAGCTCGACCGGCGACTGCGCGTCGAAACCGCGATCGGTGCGGCCGTGGCGGCGACCATGACGCGAAACGGCACCCAAGGCTAAGGGGAGGAAACAAGACTAGATGGTCCGGATATTGTTCTTCATCCTGCTCGTCCTTGCGCTCGCACTCGGCTTTGCCTGGCTGGCGGATCGGCCGGGAGAGCTGTCGCTGATCTGGCAGGGCCAGCGCATCGAAATGAGCCTGATGCGCGCCGCCACCATCCTGATCTCGGTCGTCGCCGCGATCCTGATCGTCCTTTGGCTGATCCGCACGATCTGGCTGTCGCCCTATACGGTGACGCGCTACTTCCGCGCCCGCAAGCGCGATCGCGGCTACCAGGCGCTCTCGACCGGCCTGATCGCAGCGGGCGCCGGCGACGCCGCGCTGGCGCGCAAGATGGCCAGCCGCGCGCGCGGCCTGATCCGCGTCGACCAGGAGCCGCTCATCCACCTCTTGGAGGCGCAGACGGCGCTGATCGAAGGCAAATATGACGATGCGCGCAAGAAGTTCGAGCTGATGGCGGACGACGAGGAGACACGCGAGCTTGGTCTGCGCGGGCTCTATCTCGAAGCCAAGCGGCTGGGTGCCAACGAGGCCGCCCGCCAATATGCCGAACGGGCTGCCGAAAAGGCGCCGCACCTTTCCTGGGCGACACTTGCGACCCTCGACCAGCGTAGCCAGGCGGGCGAGTGGGACGAGGCAATTCACCTTCTCGACCAGAGCCGCGCCGCCAATGTTCTCGACAAGAAGGAAGCGAACCGCAAGAAGGCCGTGCTGCTCACCGCCCGGGCCACGAGCAAGCTGGAGGCCGATCCGAAGGCCGCCCGCGACGACGCGCTCGCCGCACTGAAGCTCGACGATCGGCTGGTGCCGGCGGCGCTCGTCGCCGCCAAGGCGCTGTTTCGCGAGGACAATCTGCGCAAGGGCGCTTCTGTCCTCGAAAGAATCTGGAAGCAGGAACCGCATCCGGACGTGGCCCGGCTTTACGTCCGGGCGCGCGGCGGCGATTCCGCCGTCGACCGGCTGAAGCGCGCCAAAAGGCTGGAAACGCTCCGCGGCAACAATGCCGTCAGCCTGGCAACGGTCGCCGATGCAGCTCTTGAGGCACGCGAACTGGCGCTTGCCCGGGAAAAGGCCGAAGCCGCCGTCCGGCTGGCACCGAGCGAGAGCATCTTCCTGCTGCTTGCCGACATCGAAGAGGCCGACACCGGCGACGAGGGCCGCATCCGCCACTGGATGGCGCAGGCGCTCAGAAGCCCGCGCGACCCGGCCTGGACCGCCGATGGCGTGACCTCGCCGACCTGGCTGCCGGTCTCGCCGGTCAGCGGCCGGCTCGACGCCTTCGAATGGAAGGCACCCCCGTCGCCGCTTGCCGGCCCCACCGAGGACGGTCGCCTCAGCCCCGACGATGCCATCCGCAGCCTGCCTCCGGTAGCACCCGACCAGCCGGCGATCGCGCCGGCGGCCCCGGCTGCGATCAAGCCTGAAGCAGGCCCTCCCGTGCTGGAAGCGGAACCCCCGTCGCCGACACCTGCCCCGATAAAGGTGCCCGAGCGGAAAGAACCCTTGGTTCCGCCCACCAAGAGCGAGGAAACCGCTGCCGCGGACGAGGAGGCCGCACCGTTCTTCGGGCGTCCGCCGGACGATCCCGGCGTGCGCGAGCGGGTGGTGGAAGAAGGCAGCAAGGCCACCTTCCGGCTGTTCTGAGTTCTGGTCTCAAGGGTTGCGGGCATAGGCATGTTTGAACGGTTTCGAGGGTTTCTCGAAGAACTGACGGGTACGGGTGCGCGAATCGACAAGGACGATCCGCGCGTGGCGGTCATCGGGCTCTGTTTTCAGGTGATGGAGGCGGACGGCGCCATCCGTTCGTCGGAACGCCGCACGTTGCGCAAGATCATCAAGGAGCACTACAGGCTCGACGATGCTGCGCTCAACGCGCTGGTCGCGGCCGGCGAAACCGCCGAAAGCGAGGCGATCGACTTCTACCGCTTCACTTCCGAGATCAAGCGCCACCTCTCCGAGGACCAGCGCATCGAACTCGTCGGCATGCTGTGGGACATCGTCTATGCCGACGGCGCACGCAGCGAAATGGAAGATCACGCAATCTGGCGGATCGCCGATCTCCTTGGCGTCTCCGGGCGCGACCGGGTCTTGAAACGGCGGGAGGCAGCGGCCAAGATCGACATGGTTGAGGAGGAGAACGAGGCACAACAGGAAAGCTGACGATGCCGCGAGAAGCTTGCGACGCCAACAGACCGATCCTCGTCGTCCTCCACCAGGAGCGGTCGAGCGCAGGCCGCGTCGGCCATATTCTCGAGCAGAAGGGCTTTTCCCTCGATATCCGCCGCCCGGCGCTTGGCGACGAGCTGCCGCCGACGCTCGAGGGTCATTCGGGTACGATCATCTTCGGCGGGCCGATGAGCGCCAATGACGAGGAGGAATTCGTTCGCCGCGAGATCGATTGGCTGTCGGTGCCGCTCCTCGAAAACAAGCCCTATCTCGGCATCTGCCTTGGCGCCCAGATGCTCGCCCGCAATCTCGGCGGCAAGGTCGCCCCCCATCACCAGGGCATGACCGAAATCGGCTGGTATCCGCTTGAGGCCACCGAGGCCGGCAAGGCGCTGCTCGACTGGCCGGCCATGGTCTACCACTTCCACCGCGAAGGCTTCGATCTGCCGAAGGGTGCCGAACTGCTGGCGACCGGCGACACCTATCCGAACCAGGCCTTTCGCTACGGCGAGAACGCCTGGGGTATCCAGTTCCACGGCGAACTGACGCGCGCGATGATGCATCGCTGGGTCGTGCACGGCGCCCACCGCTTCGTGCTGCCCGGCGCCCAATTCGGCAAGGCGCATCTCGAAGGCCGGATGATCCACGACCACCCCTTGCGCACCTGGATGGAGAATTTTCTCGAGCTGATCTTTTTGCGCGGCGAAACAGCGGCGGGACCTCGTGTGCCCGATGATGAATGCCCCTCTCCTCGGGTTTAACCCGAGGACTAACCCTCTCCCCGTTTTGACGGGGAGAGGGGACTTGGGCCGGCGCGGCGTCGCCCCTTCTCCCCGTCAACACGGGGAGAAGGTCGCGGCAGCGGGATGAGGGGCCGTTTCTGCATTTTCGCTGCGCCGGCCGAAATTATGCAGTCGAGCGCCTCTCCGGCACGTCGAGCCTGTCGATCCTGCGCAATTGCGGGAAACCGGTCGCCCAGATGAGCGACACCAGCAGCGTGCCGAGCCCGCCGAAGACGACGGCAAAGACGGCGCCGAAGCCGGCCGCCATAGTGCCGGCGCGAAACTCGCCAAGCTCGTTGGAGGCGCCGACAAATACCGCGTTGACGGCATTCACCCGGCCGCGCAGCTCGTCCGGCGTCCAGAGCGCGATCAGGCTTTCGCGCACATAGACCGAAATCATGTCCGCCGCACCCATGACGACGAGCGCGGCGATCGATATCCACGGCGTCGCCGACAGGCCGAAGACGATCGTGGCTAGGCCGAAGAGCGCCACGCCGACGAACATGGAGAGACCTGCCCGGTTGCAGATCGGGTGGGCGGCGAGCCAGATGGCCATGCCGACGGCGCCGACGCCCGGGGCAGCGCGCAACAGGCCCAGCCCCCATGGGCCGAGCACCAGAATATCGCGCGCGAAAACCGGCATCAGCGCCACCGCGCCGCCGAGCAGCACCGCGAAGAGGTCGAGCGAGATCGCCCCGAGCACGACCTTCTCGGCCTTGATGTAGCGGAAGCCGGCGGTGATCGTCTGCCAGTTCTGCGCCGAGGCGGGCGAGCGCTGGGCGGGCTTCGGCACGGCAAACACCATCAGCGCCGCAGCCGCGAAGAAGCAGAGGCTGACGGTATAGGGCACCATCGGGCCCAGGCCGTAGATCAGGCCACCCGCCACGGGTCCGACGATCGTCGCCGTCTGCCAGGAGCTCGAATTCCAGGCAATCGCATTCGGCAGATCCTCGACCGGCACGAGATTGGGCGCCAGCGATTGCGCGGCCGGCGTCAGAAAGGCCCGCTCGATGCCGAAGACGATGAGGATCGCATAGACCGGCCAGGGCGCGAACAAGCCGGTGACCGTCAGCACCAGCAAGGCCGCGGCGCAGAGCGTGCCGACGAGCATGCAGAGCCCCATGATGACGCGGCGATTGTAGCGATCCGCCACGCTGCCGGTGACGAGGATGAGGAGAAGCGACGGCAGGAACTGGAAAAGGCCGATCAGGCCAAGCGCGAAAGGATCCCGCGTCAGGTCGTAAATCTGCCAGCCGACCGAGACCGCCATGATCTGCACGGCGAAATAGGCAAGGAAGCGCGAGACGAAATAGCGTCGGTAGCCGACATGCCGGAAGGCGGCGAAACGATGCGCAGTGTGGACGGCCGACATGGCGGAAGCACTCTCCGGGGATAACAACGCCCCGCATCGTTAAACATGATGGCGCGGGGTGCGAGCGTCGTACTTGCTCGTTTCGTTCCCAATGTCTACATGTCTGGCGACATAGATTTGGAGACTGGCATGATTGCTGTCATCGGTACCTTGAACTTCATCATAAATATCGCGTGGTTCCTGATCATCGCGTCGGCGATCTTCTCCTGGCTCTACGCCTTCAACGTGATCAACGTGAACAACCAGGCGATCAACATGATCGGCCGCTCGCTCTACCAACTGACCGAACCGCTCTACCGGCCGATCCGCCGTTTCCTGCCGGACATGGGCGGCGTCGATCTTTCTCCGCTCGTCGTGCTTGTCATCCTCTATTTCATCCAGCTCTTCCTGAACACGACGATCGCGCCGGCGCTCATTCGCTGACATGGGCCGGCGAGCTCTGGCTGGCTTCGGCGACCATGCGCGCCTGGCGGTGAGGCTGACGCCGAACGGCGGCCGAGACGCGATCGACGGTTTGGAAACGGCGGCCGACGGCGAGGAGCACCTCAAGGTGCGGGTGCGCGCCGTGCCGGAAAAGGGCAAGGCGAACCAGGCGCTAATCGCCCTGCTAGCCCAATCCTTCGGCATCGCCAGGAACAGGATCTCCCTCGTCTCCGGCGCCACGCAGCGCAAAAAAATCCTCCGGATCGAGGCCGATCCGGAGGTTCTACAGAAGCGCCTCGCCGAGATCGCCGGCGCGGCAACATAATTACTTCTTCGCCTTGGCGCGCTCGACCGCTTCGCGGATCAGCTGCTTGGCGACGCCCGCATCCTTCCAGCCGAAGATCTTCACCCACTTGCCGGGCTCCAGATCCTTGTAGTGCTCGAAGAAGTGCTCGATCTGCTTGAGCGTGATTTCCGGCAGGTCGGTATAGTCGTGGACCTTGTCGTAGCGCTTGGTCAGGTGAGCCGACGGGACCGCGATGATCTTTTCGTCCTGGCCGGAATTGTCTTCCATCATCATCACGCCGATCGGGCGGACATTGATGACGCAGCCCGGTACCAGCGGCCGCGTATTGCAGATCAAGACGTCGATCGGATCGCCGTCATCGGAAAGCGTGTGCGGGACGAAGCCGTAATTGCCCGGATAAGTCATCGGCGTGTAGAGGAAGCGATCGACGACCAGCGTGCCGGCTTCCTTGTCCATCTCGTACTTGATCGGATGGCCGCCGACCGGCACTTCCACAATCACGTTGATATCTTCGGGTGGATTCTTTCCAATGGAAATCGCGTCGATCCGCATGAGCACCTCCAGGGCCGTTTAAGAAGTCGCCCGTCGGATAAAGGGAAACATGCGGCGATGCAACATGACTTTCGTCCAGCCGGGCGGAATTGCCATAGGCAGGCGACACGGCCAAATATGGGCAGAGCGGATTTTGTCCCGGAGGAAAGTCGGTGGCCAGACGCCTTGCCCGGAGCCGCTTGGCAATAGCAGCCAGATATCATCTTCGGCAGCGCCGGGATGCATGAGGGCTTGCGGCGAAATGCATTTGCCCTGGAGGTCGTTATTTCCAGACGAGGCCGACCTTCTTCAGGTACTTCTCACCGAAGTCTTCCATGCCCTCGGCAACGTCGCGCCCGCCGGCCGAGAGGAAGAAGTTATAGGCGAGTTCGCTGTCCTCCAGGCACCAGACGACGAGCCCTTCGCAGCCGAGCGATTTCAACAAGCTCTTCGCCTCGCCGAAGAGCTTCCGCCCAAGCCCGAGGCCCTGATATTCCGGGCGCAGATAGATTTCGTAGATCTCGCCTTCCTGCGGCAGCGCTCGCGCCCGGCTCAGGCCAAGCGTGGCATAGCCGGCTATCGTTCCCGCCACGTCGACGACGAGCAGTGTCGCCGGACCGCGCGTCGCCTTTCGCCACCAGGTCTCGTCGCGCCGGTTGACCATCTTCACCAGCGGGCGGTGCGGGATGAGACCGCCATAGGCCTGTAGCCAGGATGCGCGATGCACATCGGCAATCGCCGCCGCTTCATGCGGCTCCCCGGGCCTGACCTCGATCGAAACAGTCTTCATGACCTGACTCTAAACACACGGCTCGGCGAACCGGAATCCCGCCCGTCTGCCGGCCAAGCTTAACCCACAGGCAACTTTAGCGGCATCCATGAGAAGGTTAACGTGATTTTAACTTTATCCGCAAGCCGGCCGCGAAAGGCACACACAGCAAAAAACCCCGGATCGCTCCGGGGTCCTCATGCAGCTGTCGATTTTCTCGAAATTACGCGGCGCCGGCGGTGCGGGCCTTTTCGAAGCGCTTGCGCTCATGCGGATCGAGATGCAGCTTGCGAAGCCGGATCGACTTCGGCGTCACTTCCACCAGTTCGTCGTCCTGGATCCAGGAGAGCGCCCGCTCGAGCGTCATCTTGATCGGCGGCGTCAGGCGGACCGCCTCGTCCTTGCCGGCGGCGCGCATGTTGGTGAGCTTCTTGCCCTTCAGCACGTTGACTTCGAGGTCGTTGTCGCGGGTATGGATGCCGATGATCATGCCCTCATAGACCTTCTCGCCCGGCTCGATCACCATCGGGCCGCGGTCTTCGAGGTTGAACAGCGCGTAGGCGACCGCCTCGCCCGGCTCGTTCGCGAGCAGCACGCCGTTGATGCGGCCGCCGATCTCGCCCTTGTAGGGCTGATAGTCGTGGAACAGCCGGTTCATGATCGCCGTGCCGCGCGTGTCGGTCAGGAGCTCCGACTGGTAGCCGATCAGGCCGCGGGTCGGGGCGAAGAAAACGAGGCGGACGCGGTTGCCGCCCGACGGGCGCAGTTCGACCATTTCGGCCTTGCGCTCGGACATTTTCTGCACGACGACGCCGGAATGCTCCTCGTCGACGTCGATGACGACTTCCTCGATCGGCTCGAGAAGCTGGCCGTTGTCATCCTTGTGCATGACGACGCGGGGACGCGAGACGGCAAGCTCGAAGCCCTCGCGACGCATCGTTTCGATCAGAACGGCGAGCTGCAATTCGCCGCGGCCGGAAACGAAAAAGGAGTCCTTCTCGGACGATTCCTCAATCTTGAGCGCGACATTGCCTTCCGCTTCCTTGAACAGTCGGTCGCGAATGACGCGCGAGGTGACCTTGTCGCCCTCGGTGCCGGCAAGCGGCGAATCGTTGACGATGAAGGACATGGTGACGGTCGGCGGGTCGATCGGCTGGGCCGTAAGAGCCTCGGCCACCGAAGGATCGCAGAAGGTGTCGGCGACGGTGCCCTTGGTGAGACCGGCGATCGCGACGATGTCCCCGGCATGGGCTTCCTCGATCGGCTGACGCTCGATGCCGCGGAAGGCGAGGATCTTCGATATACGGCCGGATTCGAGCAGCTTGCCATCCTGTCCGAGCACCTTCACGGCCTGGTTTGGCTTGACGGAACCGGAGTGGACGCGACCGGTGATGATGCGGCCGAGGAAGGGGTTTGCCTCGAGGATCGTGCCGATCATGCGGAACGGCCCTTCCGCCACCGTCGGTTCGGGAACATGGTTCAGAACCAGATCGAGCAGCGGGCCCATTCCCTGGTCCTTCGGACCTCCGGGATTGACGTTCATCCAGCCGTCACGGCCCGAACCATAGAGGATCGGAAAGTCGAGCTGCTCGTCGGTCGCGTCGAGCGCGGCGAAGAGGTCGAAGACTTCGTTGATGACTTCCTCGTGGCGGCCGTCCGGCCGGTCGATCTTGTTGATCGCGACGATCGGCTTCAGGCCGACCTTCAGCGCCTTGCCGACCACGAACTTGGTCTGCGGCATCGGGCCTTCGGAGGCATCGACCAGCACGATCGCGCCGTCCACCATCGACAGGATGCGCTCGACCTCACCGCCGAAGTCGGCGTGGCCGGGGGTGTCGACAATATTGATGCGCGTTCCCTTCCACTCGACCGAGGTCGCCTTGGCGAGAATGGTGATACCGCGTTCCTTTTCCAGATCGTTGGAATCCATGACGCGTTCGGCAACGCGCTGGTTTTCGCGGAACGAGCCCGACTGCTTCAGAAGTTCGTCGACGAGCGTGGTCTTCCCATGGTCAACGTGCGCGATGATCGCGATGTTACGAATGCTCATTTTTTGTCTCGGAAAGTTCTGGGCGCGCGCGTCAGGGCGGGCACCGCTTTTTCAGTTGCCGCGCTCATACAGGTTTTTTTGCACGAGCGAAAGGGGGCCGGCGCGCGGAGCAGGTTTGCAAAAAGCAAGTCACCCAACGGCCGCCGGATCGAGCGTCACGCGCCAAAGCTCCTTGTCCTGCCGGTCCATGAGCCGCACGGTCAGCTGCCGCGTCTGCCCGCTGATGTCGACGATGCCGAAGAATTGCAGGCCGGCCGAGGGCGGCAGGTTGCTGTCGACGCCACCGCCAGACGCCTTGATGAACCGAACGTCCGGTCCGAAGGTCATGTCGAGCTCCTTCGGTCCATAGGTGCCGGAATGGAGCGGCCCGGAGACGAATTCCCAGAAGGGCGAAAAGTCCTTGAAGGCGGCGCGCGACGGGTCGTAGTGATGCGCGGCCGTGTAATGCACGTCGGCCGTCAGCCAGACGATGTTGTCGATTGCATTGTCGCGGATGAAGCGCAGCAGATCGGCAAATTCCGTCTCGCGCCCCTTGGGCGCACCTCCGTCACCATTAGCGACCGCGTCCGAGCCGCGCTTCCTCGAATAGTCGTCCCAGACGACGAGACCGATCGGCATGTCGCAGGCGATCACCTTCCAGGTGGCGCTGGATGCCGCAAGTTCGCGTTTCAGCCAGTCCGTCTGGCGCCAGCCCAGGAGGCCGGCCTCGCCGCCCTGGTTGGCGCCGCGATAGGAGCGCAGATCGACGAAGAAGACGTCGAGCAGTGGCCCATAGGCGATCCTGCGGAAGATCCGCCCCGGCTGCGTCGGCAGGGTACGGATCGGCGTCATCTCGTGGAAGGCGCGCGCCGCCCGCGATGCATAGACCGCCACGTCCTTCTCCGGATAGCGCGGGTCGTCGCGAAGATCCGTCGAGGCCGACCAGTTGTTCAGGACCTCGTGGTCGTCCCATTGATAGAAGGTCGGGCAGGCGGCATTGAGCTCCCGCACGTGCTCGTCAAGCAGATTGTATTTCCATTGGCCGCGATATTCCTCGAGCGTCCGGGCGACATCGCGCTTCTCCGGCGTCACGATGCGGTTCTTCCACATGCCGCCGTCGCGCAGCTTGATCTCGTCGGGGATTGGGTTGTCGGCATAGATCGTGTCGCCGGAATGGATGAAGAAATCCGGCTCGTGCAGCCGCATCGTCGAATAGGTCTTCATGCCGACCTCATCGATCCCCCAGCCCTGGCCGGCGGTATCGCCGGACCAGACGAAGCGCACCGACCGGCGGCGCAGGGGCGCGGTGCGGAAGCGGCCGACGATCGGCTCGGAAACGCGGTTGCCGTCATAGAGATCGGTGGCGGTGAAGCGGTAAAAAATGTCCTGGTCGGGCAGCAGATTGTCGAGGCTGGATTTGACCGCGCAATCGGTCTGCGGCGTCGCATCGATGTCGGGGAGCCGGGCGGCGTTCGAAAAGCTCTCGGTGGTCGAATATTCGACCGCGACCCGCGCCGGCCGGTCGACCCGCGTCCAGATCATTCCCGACCGTGTATCGACATCGCCGGACTGCACGCCGTGAACGAACTCCGGCCGGCCGTAGCCCCTAGCGTAAAAGGGGGTCGCAAGCCCGGAAGAAGCGACGAGACCGGCAGCGCCAGCCGATAGGAGAAAGGAACGCCTGGTAAGCGTGTCTCGAACAGCCGCCAAATCCTGCCTCCGGTCCGCGAATCATCGTTCTCGCAAGCGGACCATTGGCGCCATGCATGTCAGCGGCTTTACAGGCGCATGAAACTATTTGAACGGATTGGCGACAGTTCTGTGAAGGAAGCGGAGTTCCCGAAGGGAACCTCCGCCGATGTCGGTGCCCCTCATCTGCCTGCCGGCATCTTCGCCCCGCCTGCGGGGAGGAAGGTTGCGGCAGCGGGATGAAAAGGAAACCGTAATGGTCGCGTATGTGGTGGTTGAAATAGCCGCCGGCCGAATCCTCCTGCAGGAGTTCCTCGTAAACATGCACCGGTACGTCAAGGTAATGATAAGGTCGGTGGTTGCCGACGAACCAGATGCTCAACCATCCGACGCGGCGCGTCGTATTTCACCGCTTGGATTGCCGTAGAGTCGAGAGTGACAGGAGATTTCCGGTTCGGCATCGACGTCTTCCTGGGTCTCTGGAAATCCTTGCCGCTTGCATTCTATAACAATGCGGCAATTCCATAAACGGTTGCACTCGCCTGCCGCTCGCACCCATCTGATCCCAAAAATCCGGTATGCGTCGGCCGCGGCACCTATGAGGTCTTTGCCTTGACCCGTTCGAACGCCCAGTCCCGCGATCGGCTCGAAGCCATTCTCACCCGCTTGGGAGAGCGCCTCGGCGACGAACGCGTCTTCATGAAGCTCTATACCGAATCCGCCCGCGCCGAAGCGGATGCCTCCGATCGCAGGGGCCGGGAAGGAACGGGTCTCGGTCCGCTCGACGGCCGCATCGTCTCGATAAAGGATCTCTTCGACGTTGCCGGCGAGCCGACGCTTGCCGGTTCAATCATCCGGCGCAGCGCGCCGCCCGCAGCGGCGGACGCGACGATCGTCCGGCGCCTGCGCGCCGCCGGCGCGGTGATCATCGGCAAGACCCATATGACCGAATTCGCCTTCACCGCCGTCGGCCTCAACCCGCATTATCCGCCGCCCGGCAACGCGCGGGACGCGAGCCTCATCCCCGGCGGCTCGTCCTCGGGAGCGGGTGTTTCGGTGACGGAAGGCACGAGCGAAATCGCCATCGGCTCCGACACCGGCGGCTCGGTGCGCATTCCGGCTGCGCTGCAGGGGCTTGTCGGCTTCAAGCCGACCGCCCGCCGCGTGCCGCTCGACGGTGCCTTTCCGCTGTCGCCCAGCCTCGATTCGATCGGCCCGCTGGCGCTGAGCGTCGCCGATTGCGCGGCGGCCGATGCGATCATGGCCGGCGAGCCATCCGAACCGCTGACGCCGCTGCCGATTGCCGGGCTGAAGCTCGCGATCCCGAAGGGTGTGCTCTTCGACGACCTCGCGTCCGATATCGCCGCGGCCTTCGAAGCAAGCCTGCAGAGGCTTTCGCGCGCGGGCGCAACAATTGCCGCATGCGACCTCGACGATCTCCTGCGCCGCTTCGCCGAAGCCACCGCAATCGGCTCCCTCGCCGGGCTCGAGGCAAGCCGCATCCATGCGGACTGGCTCCCCGACGAAAACGCGCCGGTCGATGCGCGCGTCAAATCCCCGCTCCGCCGCCGTCTCGCCGTTCCCGACGCGGCCATCGAAAGCCTGCTGCTGACGCGGCGTGCGCTCGTCCGCGCGATGGACGAGCGCCTCGCGCCCTTCGACCTCGTGCTGCTGCCGACGACGCCGATCCCCGCTGTCCCGTTCGCCTCCGTGGAGCAGGACAGGCAGGCATATCGCCGTGTCGAGGGTCTGCTGTTGCGCAACACCGAGGTCGCCAACCAGTTCGACCTGGCGGCCATCACGCTGCCGATGCCCGGCACTGCCTTGCCGGCGGGGCTGATGCTGATGGCTCGAAACGGCTTCGACGGAACGCTGCTGCGGGTGGCCGCATCCGTGGAGCGATTGTTGCAGGGCGGCTACTGCATGTCTCCTTAAATCGACCTCGATTTAAGGACAAAGCCATGCAGCAATTCAAAGTGCTACAGCGACCTTTGCGCGTCTGATAAGACGCGCGGCGCTGTAGCGCCGACCGCCCTCAGTGCATCGTCTGGAAAGACCAATCCTCATCGAGGATCCGGAACGCATCTTCCAGCGCGGCGACCAGAATATCGGTGAGTTCGTCGCCGTCGTTTTCCATCAGGTAGAGAGCCACGCTCGCATCCTGCGGGTCGCTATAGTGCTCAACAATGTCAGACATTCATCGTCCTTCCTTCGCCACGAATCATTCCGGCTGTTGGCGCCAGGATGAAAGGGCCGGCTTGTGCAGAGCTTGAGGTCCGCCGCAACCTCGCCAATCGACGCCGACCAACCAGCTGGCCGATGTTTTTCCTCGCCCTCGCCGCTCAGGCGCGGTAGAGGACCATCGAAATCGAGTGTCGAGGTCCATGATGTCGAAGAAGACGAGGCGCGATGACGCCCACCTGCAGCGGCTGAAGACCGATTTCCCGGACATTTATCGCGCCCTGCTCGCCGGTGAGATCGGCTCGGCGCGCAAGGCCTTCGTCCTCGCCGGCATCGAGCCGGAGCGCACCCGCATCGAGAAGCTCAAGAATTCCTGGGCGAAAGCGACGGATGCCGAACGCGACGCCTTCCTGATCTGGCTTGCCGCCAAAGGCGCGCGGCCACTCGCCCCGAGACTGACCTCCCCTGCGCCGACGTCTTCCGATCCGCGGCCGGCGCAAACACCCATCGCCAGCGGCCGCTACCTGCTTGCCTCCACCATCGCCGAGATCAAGGCGATCATGGACCGGCGCCGCATGACGCCTGAGGACGTGATGCAGGAGATGGGATGCGAAGCCGAGGGCCGCGCGCTTTCCGGCGCACTCGCCCGCGGCGCCAGTCTCAGACTGTCGGTCATTGCCGCCTTGGAGGCATGGCTGCGCGCCAACAGGCGCTGAGCGGAAACGCATAGACTGGGCGGAAACGGGAGCGGAAAGGATGAGCTTCGACAAGCTGCTCGGCATCGACGTCGGCTACGCCCGGTCCCGCCCGACCACCGGCATCGCCTGGAGCCTCGGCGAGGCCGTCGGCTCCGCAAGGACCCACACCGATTGGGAGCGGCGGCAGCGGCACATCCCCCTCTCGACGTCTTTCGCAATGATCGCCATCGACGGCCCCTTGACGCCGCCGGACGCCCCCGACAGGCTCGACCGCCTGTGCGAGCGCCTCTTGACCCGCGGCGCCTTCCAGCGACGCTGCAAGCCGGGCCTCAGTCACTTCGGCCACGGTCTCGCTCTCAGAAAAGCCGCCGCCGAGACCGCCGCACAAGTTGGCCACCTGGCCGCTGCCGCACCGATCGGCCGAGCCGTCATCCCCGGCGCCGCAATCATCGAGGCCTTCCCCAACGCCTTTCTCGGGGTTCTTCTCGCCGATGAGCGTTTCGCCATATCAAAAGCCGCGAAACGCAAGAAGTTCGACTGGCTCTATGCGCAAGCGGCCGAGACCGGTGTCATCGCTCGCCTCCTCGATTTCATCGGCTGGCACAATGGCCGCTTGCTGCAGAACATCACCACCGAAACCGACCACGAAAGACGCGCTGCCTGGATCTGCCTGCTGACCGCCGCCTGCGCCGCGGCCGGCAAGTCGGAGGTCGTCGGCGATCCGGCCGGAGGATGGATCTGGCTGCCGCCGGCGGAACTCTGGGCGGGGTGGGCTGCCGACGCCCTGAGTCGGAGCAAGGTGGCGGCCGCGTGCGGTGGCACGACGCGGCGGTGAACCTGTTTAAACTTGGGCGTGATTTATGGCGGAGAGGGGGGGATTCGAACCCCCGATGGGCTTGCACCCATGCCGCATTTCGAGTGCGGTGCATTCAACCACTCTGCCACCTCTCCGCGGGGCCGGTTGGCGCTTTGAAGCGCGGCCGGTTCATAGCGGCAGTTTCGGCCGCTGACAAGGGGCAGAAAGAAGAATATCTTCAAGTCGGTGGCTTTCGCCTTGACAAGGAAGGGCGACTCCCGTAATCCGCGCCATGAAGTGGTGTGGCCTGCCCGCACCGCGGCGGGTAATGGTTTGTGCCCGTTCACTGGCGGAGGTCAAGGGGGTTCCTCGCATCTCTCCGCTCAACGTAACGACTGACAAAAAGACGGCCTTGTCCTCGGGCAAAGAGCCGGACCGAACATGAAAGGACAAAATATGTTCGCAGTCATCAAGACCGGTGGTAAGCAGTACCGCGTGGCAGCCGACGACGTCATCACCATCGAAAAGCTGGAAGGCGTTCAAGGCGACAAGATTGAATTCACCGAGATCCTGATGGTCGGCGTCGGCGCCGATGCCACCATCGGTGCTCCGTTTGTCGAAGGTGCCGTCGTCAGCGCCGAGGTCGTGGACCAGGGCCGCGCCAAGAAGGTCATCGCCTTCAAGAAGCGCCGCCGCCAGAACTCCAAGCGTTCGCGCGGCCATCGCCAGCATCAGACGATCGTCCGCATCCTGGACATCGCTGCGGCCGGCGGCAAGGCGAAGAAGTCTTCGAAGAAGACCGAAGCCGCCGCTGAAGCTGAAGCTGCAAACTGAGTTCCGGGATCGAAGGTTTAAAGGAGAACACCAATGGCACACAAGAAAGCTGGCGGTTCGTCGCGCAACGGTCGCGATTCTGAGTCCAAGCGCCTTGGCGTGAAGAAGTTCGGCGGCGAAGCCGTCATTGCGGGCAACATCATCGTGCGCCAACGCGGCACGAAGTGGCATGCCGGCGCCAATGTCGGCCTTGGCAAGGATCATACGATTTTTGCGCTTACGGCGGGCAACGTGGACTTCCGTACGAAGGCCAACGGCCGAGTCTACGTGTCTGTAATGCCGAAAGCCGAAGCAGCGGAATAAGCCGGTAGCGCTCTAAAACAGCCGGCGTCTCATCGACCCGGCTGACGCACCCGCAAGGTTCAAAAGCCAGACTTCAAAGGGGAGATGGGGCAATACCCAGCTCCCCTTTTCACGTCTCTGGAGGAAGAACCATGCAAACCGAGCTCTTGAGGGAAGACCAATCACGGTCTCCCGAACAAAGGCTGAGGCCTCAGCGGTCAAGGACCGATTGCCCGATACTGTTATCGCCCCGGCTCGTTTTGCGCGCGCCCCACGAAGATGATATCGACGCCCTTGCCCATCTTGCCAACAACGCCAATATCGCCACCATGGTCTCGCGCATGCCGCACCCCTACACGACGGCGGATGCGGCCGATTTCGTGCGACGCGCCAAAGCCGGCACGATTGGCCCCGGCACGATTGGCAAGTGCGTCTACGCGATCACCAAAGCGGACAATGGCGCATTCCTCGGCTGCTGCGGGATCGAGCCGCATGCCGACGGCAAGACGGTCGAGCTCGGCTACTGGCTGGGCGAACCCCATTGGAACAAAGGCTATGCGACGGAGGCGACGCAGGCACTGACCGACATGGCCTTCCGCACCCGCGATATCGACCAGATCGATGCGCGCTGCCGTGTGATGAACATGGCTTCGCGCCGGGTCATCCAGAAGTGCGGCTTCCAGTTCCAGGGCTCCGGCATGGTCGACAGCCTGGCGCTCGGCGGCACCATTGCCGTCGAGTGGTACCGGCTCGACCGCAAGACTTGGGTTTCGCTCAGAAGCTGGGGAGGCATGCGATGAACGCGCTCGTTCCCGAACGGTCGCGGGTGGTCGCCCGCCCCGATCCCGGCCCCTGCCCCATCATCGAGACGCAGCGGCTGCGTCTGCGCCCGCACCGGCTTTCCGATGCCGCGGCGATCGCCGAATCGCTCGGCGATTTCCAGGTGGCGCGCATGCTGGCTCGGGTGCCGGCGCCCTACCACCAGCAAGATGCGCTCGACTGGCTGAACCGTCAGACGGCAAGCGTCCTGCCCGACTGGATGCTCGCCGTCACCTCCGGCGACGACGTCCATATCGGCTGCGTCGGCATCGAATTCCGGCGGGGCGAATGGCACGTTGGCTACTGGCTGAACCGCTTCTATTGGGGCAAGGGCCTGGCCAGCGAGGCCGTCCATGCCGCCGTCGAACGCTTCTTCCGCCGCATGCCGGAGGCGGTGCTGCATTCGGGCGTCTTTGCCGACAACCCGGCCTCGCTCAAGGTGCAGGAGAAGCTCGGCTTCCGCATCACCGGCTGCAGCCAGATCTATGCGCTCGCGCGCAATGCCATGATGGCGCATATCGAAACGCGGTTGACGGCGGAGGACCTGCGCCGGCCGGCTTGACGAACAGAACCCGCCGGAGCTCAGCTTTGGCGGGTCCTTCATGCGATAGTCTTTGACCTCTGCCGGAACCGCCTATATCGATGGCGGCGACTGCAAGAGAGCAAGGATGCGCGGTTTTCCAGCTTTATCCTTCCTCACCCCAGATGAAGCCGAACACGCAAGAAATGGCGAGCCGATGAAATTCCTCGATGAAGCGAAAGTCTATATCCGGTCCGGAGATGGCGGCGCCGGCGCCGTCTCTTTCCACCGCGAGAAATTCATCGAGTTCGGCGGACCGGACGGCGGCGACGGCGGCCGCGGCGGCGATGTCTGGGTGGAGGCGGTCAACGGCCTCAACACGCTCATCGACTTCCGCTACCAGCAGCACTTCAAGGGCAAGACCGGCGTTCACGGCATGGGCCGCAACCGCACCGGCGCGAAGGGTGCCGACGTAACGCTGAAGGTGCCGGTCGGCACGCAGATTTTCGAGGAAGACAACGAGACGCTGATCGTCGACATGGTCGCGGAAGGCCAGCGTTATCGGCTCGCGGCCGGCGGCAATGGCGGCTTCGGCAACGCCCATTTCAAATCCTCGACCAACCAGGCGCCGAACTGGGCCAATCCCGGCCTCGAGGGCGAGGAGAAGACCATCTGGCTGCGCTTGAAGCTGATCGCCGATGCGGGCCTCGTTGGCCTGCCGAATGCCGGCAAGTCGACCTTCCTTGCCGCCTGCACGCGCGCCCGGCCGAAGATCGCCAACTATCCTTTCACGACGCTGCACCCCAATCTCGGCGTCGCCACCGTCGACGGGCAGGAATTCATCATCGCCGACATTCCCGGGCTGATCGAGGGCGCCCATGAGGGCGTCGGGATCGGCGACCGCTTCCTCGGTCATGTCGAGCGCACCCGGGTGCTGCTGCACCTGGTTTCGGCTCAGGAGGAAGATGTCGCCAAGGCCTACAAGACCGTCAAGCACGAGCTGGAGGCCTACGGCGGCGGGCTCGAAGACAAGCCGCAGATCGTCGCGCTGTCGCAAATCGACGTGCTCACCGACGAGGAGTTGAAGGCGAAATCGAAGGCGCTCGCCAAAGCCTGCGGCGCGCCGCCGCTCCTCATCTCGGCCGTGACCAACAAGGGCATGACCGAGGCGCTGCGGGCACTGCGCGACGTCATTTCCTCCGCCAAGGCCGGCGAGGAGCAAGCCTGACATGGCCGCGAACCGCAAACCGCTCGAAAAGCACCGCCGGATCGTCATCAAGATCGGCTCGGCCCTGCTCGTCGACCGCCAGACGGGGCTGAAAAAGAGCTGGCTCGACGCCATGTGCGCCGACATCGCGGCGCTAAAGGGCAAGGGCGTCGAAGTGCTGGTCGTTTCCTCGGGCGCCATCGCGCTCGGCCGCACCGTATTGAACCTGCCGGCCGGCGCCCTGAAGCTCGAGGAAAGCCAGGCGGCCGCCGCCGTCGGCCAGATCGCCCTCGCCCGCGCCTGGTCGGAAAGCCTTTCGACCGACCAGATCATCGCCGGCCAGATCCTGCTGACGCTCGGCGATACGGAGGAGCGACGCCGCTACCTGAATGCGCGCGCCACGATCAACCAGTTGCTGAAGCTCGGCTCCGTGCCGATCATCAACGAGAACGACACGGTCGCCACCACCGAAATCCGCTATGGCGACAACGATCGGCTCGCCGCCCGCGTGGCGACCATGGTCGGCGCCGACCTGCTCGTGCTGCTATCCGACATCGACGGGCTCTATACGGCCCCGCCGCATCTCGATCCGGAAGCCCGCTTCCTCGAGACGATTGCGGAAATCACGCCGGAGATCGAGGCGATGGCCGGCGGTGCGGCCTCGGAACTGTCGCGCGGCGGCATGCGCACCAAGATCGATGCCGGCAAGATCGCCACAACGGCCGGTTGCGCGATGATCATCGCCTCCGGCAAGCCGGTGCATCCGCTGAAGGCGATCGAGGCCGGCCCCCGTTCCTCCTGGTTCGCGCCTTCCCGCTCGCCGGTGACGGCGCGCAAGACCTGGATCGCCGGACAGCTCCTGCCGGCCGGTTCGATTGCGATCGATGCCGGCGCGGAGACGGCGCTGCGCTCCGGCAAGAGCCTGCTTCCGGCCGGTGTCCGCCAGGTGACCGGAACGTTCAGCCGCGGCGACACGATCGCGATCCTCAACAATTCCGGCCGCGAGATCGCCCGCGGGCTCGCCGGCTACGACGCCGACGAGGCGCGCCAGATCGCCGGCAAGAAATCGGCCGAGATCGCCGCGATCCTCGGCTACGCCGGCCGCACCGCCATGGTGCATCGCGACGATATGGTAATGACGGCTCCCTCGGAACCACGATCCGGGGCGGAAAAGGACGAGAAGAAAGGCAAGCTCCATGCTTGACACGGTCGAGAACGGCTCAGACGTCAATGCGATCATGCTGGAGATCGGCCGTCGCGCCAAGGCGGCCGCCCGGCCGCTCGCCATTGCCAGCGCCGAGCGCAAGCATGCGGCGCTCATCGGCATGGCCGAGGCAATCATCGCGAGGAGCAGCGACATCCTCGCCGCCAACGCGACCGATCTCGCAAACGCTGAAGAGAGCGGTGTCGCCAAGGCGTTCATCGACCGGCTGACGCTGACGGACGGCCGCATCCGCGACATGGCGGACGGCATCCGGGCGATCGCGGCGCTGAAGGATCCGGTCGGCGACGTCATTGCCGCATGGGACCGGCCGAACGGCTTGCATATAGAGCGCGTCCGCACGCCGCTCGGCGTCATTGGGGTGATCTATGAAAGCCGTCCGAACGTCACGGCGGATGCCGGCGCGCTCTGCCTCAAGGCGGGTAATGCGGTGATCCTGCGCGGCGGCTCCGACAGCTTCCATTCGTCGCGGGCGATCCATGCCTGCCTGGCCGAGGGGCTGAAGGCTGCCGGCCTGCCGGAAGAAGCGATCCAGATGGTGCCTGTCGCCGACCGCGCCGCCGTCGGCGCCATGCTTTCGGGGCTGAACGGGGCGATCGACGTTATCGTGCCGCGCGGCGGCAAAAGCCTCGTCGCCCGGGTTCAAAACGAGGCGCGCGTGCCGGTCTTCGCCCATCTCGAAGGCCTTTGCCATATCTATGTCGATGCCTCCGCCGATCTCGATATGGCGAAAAACATCGTCGTCAATGCCAAGATGCGCCGAACCGGCATCTGCGGCGCCGCCGAGACGCTGCTGATCGACCGCAACGCCGCCGACCGGCTGGCGAAACCGCTGCTTAAGGGTTTGCTCGACGCCGGTTGCGAGGTGCGCGTTTCCGACGAGCTACAAGGCCTGTTGCCGGGCCTGAGAGGCGCAACCGACGAAGACTGGGCCACCGAATATCTGGACGCGATCATCTCGGCGAAGCTCGTCGACGGCATTTCCGGCGCCATCGAGCACATCAACAGCTGGTCTTCGGCCCACACGGAGGCGGTGATCGCCGAAGACGCGGCCGTCGTCGAGCGCTTCTTCACCGAAATAGACTCGGCGATCCTGCTGCACAATGCCTCGACGCAGTTTGCCGATGGCGGCGAGTTCGGCATGGGCGGAGAGATCGGCATTGCCACCGGCAAGATGCATGCCCGCGGTCCGGTCGGCGTCGAGCAGCTGACCTCGTTCAAATATCGCGTGCGCGGCACAGGACAGGTGCGGCCCTGACGACACCTGCGGATGTGAAGCCGGAATATCTGCGCATGCCGCATGTCGAGAGCGGCATGGCCGTCGGCCTGTTCGGCGGATCGTTCAACCCGCCCCATGAGGGCCATGTGCTCGTTGCCGAGACGGCGCTGCGCAAGCTCGGGCTCGACCAGCTCTGGTGGATGGTGACGCCCGGCAATCCGATGAAGGACCGCAACAATCTCGCGCCGCTCGCCGAGCGGATCGCGATGAGCGAGAAGATCGCCGGCAATCCGCGCATCAAGATCACGGCCTTCGAGCAGGCGCTCGGACAGAGCTATACGGCGCGCACCCTGGAGTTCGTCCGGGCACGCAACCGCGGCGTCCGCTTCGTCTGGGTGATGGGGGCCGACAATCTCCGGAGCTTTCATCGCTGGCAGGACTGGCGCCGGATCGTCGGCACCTTCCCGATCGCGGTGATCGACAGGCCGGGCTCGACGCTCGCCTATCTGTCGTCGCCCATGGCCAGGACCTTCAGTCAGGCGCGAATCGACGAGGACGACGCGCCGAGCGTCGCATCTCGGCCGCCGCCGGCCTGGACTTTCATCCACGGACCCCGCTCCTCACTAAGCTCGACGGCGCTCCGTTCCGCCAAATCCGGGTGAATTCCCGTCATTTACGTCTCGCGTCTTGAAACCGTACCGGTTTGGTGCCTACATTTGACGCACGGTTCGACCTCAATCACGGACCGGAAGTGCTTGTTCTGTTCATTCGGAAAGGAAAGACCCTGACAACAGCACACGCCAAGGGATATGCGGTCTCCGCAATCCCGCGCAGCACGGAACTGAGCGACGAAGCCGCTGTCCGTGCGCTTAAGCTGGTCCTCGAAAGCCTAGAGGACTCGAAGGCAGAAGATATCATCACCATCAACATTGCCGGAAAGTCGGCGTTGGGAGACTTCATGGTCGTCGTCTCCGGGCGTTCGAACAGGCATGTTATGGCCATTGCCGACCACCTGGTGACGGACCTGAAGGACGAGGGCCTTGGCAATCCCCGCGTCGAAGGTCTCGAAGGTGGCGACTGGGTGCTGATCGACACCGGCGATGTGATCGTTCACATCTTCCGGCCCGAGATCCGGGAATTCTACAACATCGAAAAGATGTGGGCGGCCCCGGAGGTCGAGGACAGCACCCTGCACTGAGACGCGCCGCCCGTCCCTGACCGATCGCCTCAGGACGGAGCGACGACCGGTGCCGATTTGAGATGCCGCTGCCATCACCCGACCGGGAGGATGGCAGCAGAAGGGTTTTTGCCGATCGAAATCCCCTTCGATCGGATGCCGGTGGGGATGGAAACGGGTCAATGCGAATCGGACTTTTCGCAGTCGGCCGCCTCAAGGCGGGGCCGGAAAAGGATCTCGCAGCCCGTTACCTCGATCGCTTCGCCAAGGCGGGACCGGCCATCGGCCTGGAACTGGCGCGCGTCGTCGAAGTCAACGAGAGCCGCGCCGCCAACGCGGAAACACGCAAGCGCGAGGAAGCGGCCCAGCTCGAAAAGGCGCTTGCCGAGGGCAGCCTGCTGCTCTTGCTCGACGAACGCGGCAAGGCGCTCGATTCGGAGAGTTTCGCGACGCTGCTCGGCACGTTGCGGGACGGCGGCAAGCGCGATCTAATGATCGCCATCGGCGGTGCCGACGGGCTCGACCCGACGCTTCATGCCCGGGCCGATTCCGTCCTCTGCCTCGGCAAGATGACCTGGCCGCACCAGCTCGTGCGCATCCTGATTGCCGAACAGCTCTATCGGGCCGTGACGATTTTGGCCGGTCATCCGTATCATCGTGCGTGAATCTCATTCGTCGGCAATAACAAGAATATGTATTGGTGGGCTGCGGCAAATCGGATTAGGGTTTCCTGATTTATTTGCTTAGCCCACGAGACAGGATGACGCGCGCCAGGAACAGAGACGTCGCCCGGATGAAATTTGCCGTCGGGCAGGTCGGTCGGCACGCGGCGATCGCCGCCGTTCTCCTGTTGAGCGGCGCGCCGGCACTGGCGCAGGATCCCGGCGCGGCCGCTCCGGGCCCGACCGCTGCGACGCAGGGGCCGCCGGATCCCGCCGCCGACCTGACCCTGAGGCGCGACAGCACACGCAGCGAACTCGAGGCGCTGTCGAAGACGATCGGCGTTTCGCGTGATCGCGCCGCGGCTCTCGAGCAAACGATTGCCGAGATCGACAAGAGCAATGCGGCGCTGCGCTCGGCGATCGTCGATTCGGCGGCGAAGCGCCAGGACCTCGAACGGCAGATCGCCGAGGGCGAGAAGAAGCTCAACGAGCTGCGCGCCAAGGAGGACGTGGTCAAGCGCTCGCTCAGGGGCCGGCGCGGCGTACTCGCCGAGGTGCTTGCCGCCCTGCAACGGATGGGCCGCAACCCACCGCCGGCGATCTTGGTGACGCCGGAAGATGCGCTTGGCTCCGTTCGCAGCGCCATCCTGCTCGGCGCCGTCGTTCCAGAAATACGCGAGCAGACCGACAGCCTCGTCGCCGATCTCAAGGCGCTTTCCGACATCCGCGCCGGCATAGCGAGGCAGCGGGACGATCTGTCGGCGACGATGACCGCCAATCTCGAGGAAGAGCGGCGCATGTCTATGCTCGTCGCCGAGAAGGAAAAGCTGCGGCAGCAGAACGCGACGGAACTCGCCTCCGAGCAGCTCAAGGCGGAGGAACTGGCCCTGCAGGCGACCAATCTCGAGGGGCTGATCTCCTCGCTCGAAAACGAGATCTCCTCGGTGCGCGAGGCAGCCGCGACGGCGCGCGCGCAGGAGGAGGAACGGCTGCGGATGAACGAGGCCGAGCGCCAGGCGGCGCGGGAATTGGCCAAGAGCGCGGTGCCCGACAAAAACCGTATTGCGCCCGCATATGTGTTTTCGGAATTGCAACAGAGGCTCAGCTATCCGGTCGCAGGCTCGATCCTGCGGCAATTCGGCGACGCGGACGGCACCGGGCACTCGCTGCAGGGGATCATGCTGGAAACCAATGCAGGCGCGCTGGTGACCACGCCGGCGGACGGATGGGTTGTCTATGCCGGCAGCTTCCGCAGCTACGGACAGATGATCATCCTAAATCCCGGCGACGGCTACCATATCGTGCTTGCCGGAATGGAGAGCGTGAGCGTCCGCCCGGGGCAATTCGTCGTGGCAGGCGAGCCGGTGGCGACGATGGGTGCAAAAAGAGTGGCGAGTGCGGCGGCCTTGACGCTGGAAACCGACAGGCCAACGATTTACATTGAATTCCGAAAAGACGGAAAGCCGGTTGATTCCCGACCGTGGTGGACCGCAGCAGAAGTTGGAAAGGCGCGAAATGATACGTAGAGCTTCACTTGTTCTGGTCGGGGCGCTGATGGGGGCGACGGCGATGGGCGTCGTCTATTCGGCAACGATCCCGGCTGTGGCGGCCAATTCGTCCACCTATCGCGAGCTGGCGATTTTCGGCGATGTGTTCGAGCGCGTGCGCGCTCAGTACGTGACGCCGCCGCAGGACGACAAGCTCATCGAGAATGCCATCAACGGCATGCTCTCCTCGCTCGACCCGCATTCGAGCTACATGAACTCGGCGGATGCCGAGGATATGCGCACCCAGACGCGCGGCGAGTTCGGCGGCCTCGGCATCGAGGTGACGATGGAAGAGGATCTCGTCAAGGTGACGAGCCCGATCGACGATACCCCTGCCGCCCGCGCCGGGGTGCTTGCCGGCGACCTGATTTCGAAGATCGACGGGCAGGACGTCCGCGGCCTGAAGCTCGAGGAAGCGGTCGACAAGATGCGCGGTGCCGTCGGCACGCCGATCAAGCTCACCATCCTGCGCAAGGGTGCGGAGAAGCCGATCGAAGTGACGATCGTTCGCGACGTGATCGCCGTGCGTGCCGTCAAATACCGCGTTGAAGGCGATGTCGGCTATCTCCGAGTGATCTCCTTCACGGAGAAGACCTTCGACGACCTGAAGAAGGGCATCGAGAAAGTCAAGGCGGACGTCCCGACCGACAAGCTCAAGGGCTATGTGCTCGACCTGCGACTCAACCCGGGCGGTCTGCTCGACCAGGCGATCAATGTTTCGGACGCTTTCATGGAACGCGGCGAGGTCGTCTCGACCCGCGGCCGCAACCCGGACGAGACGCGCCGCTTCAACGCGACGCCGGGCGACCTGACGGACGGCAAGCCCGTCATCGTCCTCGTCAACGGCGGCTCAGCTTCGGCATCGGAGATCGTCGCCGGTGCGCTGCAGGATATGAAGCGCGCGACCGTGCTCGGCACGCGTTCCTTCGGCAAGGGCTCGGTTCAGACGATCATTCCGCTCGGCGACGCCGGCGCACTGCGCCTGACGACCGCGCTTTATTACACGCCGTCCGGCAAGTCGATCCAGGGCACCGGCATCACCCCGGACATCAAGGTCGAACAGCCGCTGCCGCCGGAACTCCTCGGCAAGGTCGAGGCCCAGGGCGAGTCCGATCTGCGCGGCCACATCAAGGGCCAGAACGAGGACGACGAGGGCTCCGGTTCGGTCGCCTATGTGCCGCCGGAGGCCAAGGACGACATTCAGCTGAACTACGCGCTCGACCTCCTGCGCGGCAAGAAGACGGATCCGTCCTTCCCGGCCAATCCCGAACAGGCCGAGCTCAAGAAGTAAGCGGACGCGAAGCGGATGAGACAAAGGCGCCGGGCTGTTCAACCCGGCGCCTTTATATTATGCATCGGCGATGTAGCCGACTGCCGATGATTCTCGCGAGCGGGGCGCATCCCTCACCGGCAACGTTCCAAAGGTCGAGGCTCCGTTTGGGAACTGATCTCAATGCCCCCCTTGGCCAGGGCCCGAAGAAGCGGCCTCGGCGCAAGCGCGACCCGCGCCGGCTGTCCGGCTATGCATTTCTTGGCATCTTCACCCTTGTCGTCGCCGGGCTTTCCGGCTGGGCCGCCTTGGCGCCCGATCCCCTGCTCCGCACTCCGGATCCGGTAGCGAGCGCAGAAGCGAGCCAGGCGCCCGCCGAGCAAGTCGCATCCCCCGCCAAGCCGAAAGGAGCAGCCGGCTCGCTTCGCCCGAGCGGCGCCCGTTCCGGCGCCCATGTCGAGGAGATCCTCACCGACGACGGCGCAACGGTCACGAAATTCACGCCGAGGCCGCGCGATGGCGAGGGCCCGGCGCTGATCAGCGCCGGGGCGATGCGCGGCCAGGACCCCCGCATGGCGGCGCTTCCGAACGAGGACCTCATCGAAGCAACGCCCGAGGGCCGGTTGCCGACCGTCGGTCCGGACGGTTTGCGGCCCATGGATCAATATGCCCGGCCCTGGTCCGGCGCCCGCGGCACCCGCATCGGGCTCGTCGTCGGCGGCCTCGGCCTCAGCCAGACGGGGACCCAGCGGGCGATCCGCGATCTGCCGCCGGACGTGACGCTCGCCTTCGCCGCGGCCGGCAACAGCCTGCAGCGCTGGATGCAGGATGCGCGCCGCGACGGCCACGAGATCCTCCTGCAGATCCCGATGGAGCCCTTCGACTATCCGGACAACGACCCCGGGCCGCATGCGCTTCTCGTCTCTCGCGGCGCCACGAAGAACCTCACCGAGCTGCACCGCAGCATGGGCCAGATCACCAATTATACCGGCGTCATGAACTATCTCGGCGGCCGCTTTCTCTCCGATGCGGATGCGCTCGAGCCGGTGATGCGCGACCTCGGTAAGCGCGGCCTGTTGTTTCTCGACGACGGCACCTCGGCGCAATCGCTTTCCGGAACGCTCTCTGGCGCCTTGGGCGTGCCGCATGGCTTTGCCGATCTGGTTCTCGACAGCGAACTCAGCCGCAGCGCGATCCTGCGCAAGCTCGACGAACTCGAACGCGTCGCGCGGCGCAACGGCACGGCGATCGGCGTCGCCTCCGCCTTCGAAGAGAGCGTGGCGACGATCGCCGACTGGATGGAGGAGGCCGGCGGGCGCGGCATCGAATTCGTCGGCGTTTCGGCTCTCGTCAACGATCCGCAACAAAACTGATCTAAGCAGGCTGAATACCTGACAGCACATGCAAGGGAATGACGACATGGGTAAAGACAAGGGCAAGGCTTTGAAGGCAGAGGACCTGCCTTATCGGCCTTGTGTCGGCGTCATGGTCCTTAATCATGAGGGGCTTGTCTGGGCCGGACATCGGCTCGCGGTCGGCAATTCGGAATATGATGGCTCGCCGCAGCTCTGGCAGATGCCGCAGGGCGGCATCGACGAGGGCGAGGACCCGCTTGAAGCCGCCTATCGCGAGCTTTACGAGGAGACCGGCATGCGCAGCGTTTCGCTGCTTGCCGAGGCGCCCGACTGGATCAATTACGACCTGCCGGAGCACCTGATTGGCATCGGCCTCAAGGGCAAGTTTCGCGGCCAGACGCAGCGCTGGTATGCCTTCCGCTTCGAAGGCGACGAAAGCGAGATCGCCATCAACCCGCCGCCGGGCGGCCACGACCCCGAATTCGACGCCTGGGAATGGAAGCCGATGCGCGAACTGCCGGGCCTAATCGTGCCTTTCAAGCGCAAGGCCTATGAAGAGGTCGTCGCCGCCTTCGCGCATCTGGTGGGTAGGTAGGCCCGCCGTCGGAGCCCGCCCCGCAAAAACGGGACGGGCTACTGATCGCGGATCGTTCGGACCTTCGTCAGGCGAGGACGAAGTCGCTCGTCGTAAGTGTTCTGACGTTCTGCAGGATGGCGACCAGTTGCGGGTCTTCGGCAGTACCCGAGCCGTCGGCATCGAACCAGAGACGGCCATTGTCCGTCTCGAACAGGAACATGCCCTTTCCGCTCGTCGCTGCGGGGTCGGTGCCTGTCACGAGTGTCACCGCCGCATCGCCCCCCGCGATGCCGAAGGCGTCGCGCTCGATGACGAGCTTGTCCTGGCCACGGGTGAAATCGGTGATGACGTCTCCCTCGCCGTCGAATCCGTCCTTATCGAAGACGAACCGGTCGTTGCCGGCACCGCCGGTCAGCCAATCATCGCCCTTGCCGCCGACCAGCATGTCGTTGCCCGTGCGGCCATCGAGGATGTCGTCCGCCTTCCCGCCATAAAGAACATTGCCGTTTGCATTGCCGCGAATCTCATCGTCGGCGCCGCTGCCTCTGATGTTTTCGACGTTCGTCACCGTGAGACCGAGTGCCAGGCCCTTGCTCGCCGCCTGATCCTGGAGATCGAGAACGACCGAAGTCGATCCTTCGCTGAAGGAAAGCGTATCGACACCGCTACCGCCGTCTAACACATCCCTGCCTGATGGATCATCGCGGATGAGAAGGTCGTCGCCAGCATCCCCGAAGAGTTGATCGTCGCCGGCGCCGTCGCGGAGCGTATCGTTGCCGTTTCCGCCGTGCAGGGTGTCGTCGCCGTTGTTGCCCTTGAGCGTGTCGTCGAGAGCGCCGCCGCTCACCCTGTCACGGCCGTTGCTGCCCGCATAATCAAGCCCTTCGAAGCCGTTGAACCATGTCGCCGTATCGACGATCACCGCTGCGCCAGAGAAGGCAAAACTGATTTCCCGCGTCTGCCCAGTGAGATCAAGGTTCAGCACGTCGGTTCCGGCGCCGCCGTCCGCCTTGTCGCCGATGCCGATATAGACCGTGTCATTGCCGTCCTCGGCATAGATCACGTCCTTGCCCTCGGTACCGGCGAGGCCCGCGCCGCGGATGATGTCATTGCCAGCGCCGCCTCTCAATCTGTCGTTGCCGGCATCACCCGATATCGTGTCGTCGCCGGCGCCGCCGTTGAGGGTGTCGTTGTTGCCGCCGCCGCTCAACTCGTCATTGAGGCTGCCGCCGACGAAGGTGTTGCTTCCCACGCCGCCGATGAGATTGACGCAAATCGGATTGTTCGGAGAAATGCCGCGGGCGTGCCGCTCGATTGCTCAAAGGCCGCACTGCCCATGTCCGGCCGGCTGTCGCCAACGCAGCCCCCGCATTTCAATGCCTTGTCGCATTGAGGCGCATCCGCTCTGCAAACTGACCATGAGCGAGCCGGAAAAACAGCGTGAAATGAACGAGAACCGGCAAATTTCCGTGACCTGCTTCGACCCCCATACCGGATCATGCATTCGCATGACCTCGAGAACGGAGCTTCCGTTCCGCTGCCATCTATGCGCGAGTTATGAGGTCTCTCCTGTTCCTGTCGGAACAGTCAAATGCGTTGGGCCGAAACGTCGCCGCTGTCGATCCGGGCGTGGTGCGCTGCTTCAATTCTCGCATCGCACATCATGACGCGATTGGGTCTTGCGCATGGACCTTTGCGCAACATCCGTACGGTGCGGGCTATCTTGCAATAAGCTCAATACAAAAGCGCCGCGGGTAGCACGCGCGGCGCTTTTATCCAAACAAATTCGATACTATTCGGCTTCGTTTGCCGGGGCGGCGTTGAGCTGCCCGTATTTTTCCTCGCCGATCGTTTCGAGCAGCTGGATCTGCGACTCGAGGAAGTCGATGTGGCCCTCCTCGTCGGCGAGCAGTTCCTCGAAGAGTTTCATCGAGACATAGTCGCCGGCCGCGTGACAGACGTCGCGGGAATTCTTGTAGGCCGTGCGGGCGTCGTATTCGCCGGCCAGGTCGGCCTTCAGCACTTCCTTGACATTCTGGCCGATGCGCAGCGGCGCCACCGTCTGCAGGTTCGGATGGCCTTCGAGGAAGATGATGCGTGCGATGAGTTTGTCGGCGTGGTGCATTTCCTCGATAGATTCCTCACGCTCCTTCTTTGCAAGCAGCGTGTAGCCCCAGTCTTCGAGAAAGCGGTAATGCACCCAGTACTGGTTTACGGCACCGAGTTCGAGAAAGAGCGCTTCGTTAAGCTGCTCGATGACCTTTGCGTCGCCTTTCAAGATCCGCCCTCCGGTTTTCTTCGTGGAATTGTTTTAGGCGGGTCATGAAATCAAATATCTCGGCGTCCGTCGAGTCGCGACGGGCGTGATATTGCTCGGTGGTGCGGATGATGATGTCGACGACATTGGGGAAACAGCCGCAGCAACGACCGCGCTTTTCCATCGCGTGATAGACTTTCGCCGGCACGATCAGCTGCCAACAGTCCTCATCGAGGAGGCCGATGATCGTGTCCTCGATCTCTTTTTCGGTGATGAAATTGCAGCTGCAAACCAGCATTTCGTCTTGCCCGTCAAACGCAACATCCTGAATTTGCGATAAAGCAAAAGAGGATATTTGCCGTCAACAAAAAACTCCTCTCCATAAAGTTGAAGGGTATATTAGAGGCGTTCTAATCTTGAGGAAAAATTTCGTGTTTTCATCGGATTAGCGGATTCTAAGGCACCGATTTTTCTCTCATGGCTTGCAGATTGGGTCGGAAAGGCTGCGACATTTTTACACAGGCTTACCCGCAGCCAAAGCCGGAGACAATCGGGCGATGCAACGATCTGCAGTTGGCAAGCCGACCGAGGATCAATGGAAGTTGCGTCCCTTCGGCATGACCTCGGCCACCTCGCTCCCCGACTCCGACGTTTTTCGTCCCTCTTGTTGAGAAGGCATCAGGCGCAATTGCCGGAGTGCTTTCTTGTCGCGGGCATCCGCGGTCGGCCTGAGCGCCTCGTCGGCCCGATCATTGGCTCCGAAGCGCCTGGCCTCGTTGCGCAAGAGCCCGAGCATCGGCGTCATGTCCTCCATATGTTCGGCGACCACATGGATGACGCCGCTTTCGCTCTGTAAGCGACCGCGTATCTTCACGAGCCGCGATCCCATGACCTGCCGCCGATATTTCTGGAAGGTCTTCTCCCAGACGATGATGTTGGCGACACCGGTTTCGTCCTCGATCGTCATGAAGATGACGCCATTGGCCGAACCCGGCCGCTGGCGAACGAGCACAAGGCCTGCCACCGTCACCCGTCTTCCGGCCGGGGTCCGCGCCAGATCCCGGCTTGAAAGAATGCTCATGCGCGAGAAATCCTCCCGCATGAAGGAGACCGGGTGGGCCTTCAGCGACAGCGTCAGGTAGCGATAGTCATGGATGACATGTTCGCCGGCGGGCATGTCCGGCAGGGCAACCGCCGGCTCGACCTGTAGGTCCGTCGAACCGGCCCCATCGAAAAGCGGCAGGCGCTCGACCGCCGACTGCTCGTTGAGCGCCTTCACCGCCCAGAGGGCTCTTCGCCGGTCGAGGCCGATGGAGCGGAAGGCATCCGCATCCGCAAGACGCTCCAGCACGGCCCGCGTCAGCCCGGAGCGGACCCAGAGATCGTGAACGGACCGGTATCCCTCGCCGCGGCGCGCGACGAGCGCCCCCATATCCGCTTGCCGCAATCCCTTGACCAGCCGGAAACCGAGCCGGACGGCCTTCTGCGACTTGATCACATCCCGCATATCCGCATGGCGCGGGTCGACCGCATCCTTGCTGAACATCCTCTCGCCTTCGAGCAGGGCATCCCAGTCCGAGTGGTTGACGTCGACCGGCAGGATTTTCACCCCGTGTTCGCGGGCATCGCGCACGAGCTGCGCGGGCGCATAGAAGCCCATCGGCTGCGAGTTCAGAAGCGCGGCGCAGAAGACATCCGGATAATAGGCCTTGAACCAGGAGGAGGCATAGACGAGCGAGGCGAAGGAGGCGGCATGGCTCTCGGGAAAACCATATTCGCCGAAACCCTTGATCTGGTTGAAGCAGCGCTCGGCGAACTCCCTTTCATAGCCGTTCTTGACCATGCCATCGATCATCTTCCGCTCGAAAGTATGGATCGTGCCGGTCCGCTTGAAGGTCGCCATGGCGCGGCGCAGGCGATCGGCCTCGCTCGGCGAGAAGCCGGCGGCGGTGATGGCGATCTGCATTGCCTGCTCCTGGAACAGCGGCACGCCCAGCGTTCTTTCCAGGACCGCCTTCAATTCCTCGCTCGGATAGTCGACCGCTTCTCCCCGGCGCTGCGCCTCGCGCCGCTTCAGATAGGGATGCACCATGTTGCCCTGGATGGGACCCGGGCGGACGATCGCCACCTCGATCACCAGATCGTACATTTCGCGCGGTCTGAGCCGCGGCAGCATGCTCATCTGCGCACGGCTTTCGATCTGGAACACCCCGACCGTATCGGCGCGGCAGATCATGTCGTAAACGGCCTCTTTCTGGTCTTGGTAGAGTTCGGCGAGCGTTTTCGGCTTGCCGTAATGGGCTTCCAGGAACTTGAAGGCCCTGGCGAGGCAGGTCAGCATGCCGAGCGCCAGCACGTCGACCTTGAGGATCTTCAACTGGTCGAGATCGTCCTTGTCCCATTCGATCATGTAGCGGTCGGGCATGGCCGTGTTCATGATCGGCACAACCTCGTCGAGCCTGTCGCGGGTGATGACGAAGCCGCCGACATGCTGGGAGAGGTGCCTCGGGAAGTTCATGAGCAGGCTGGCATAGGCAAGCACGCGCCTCGTCAGCGGATCCGCCATGTCGAGCCCCGCCCCCCTCGCCTGTTCCTCGGTGAAGGGCGAAGTGCCCCAGCCCCAGACGGAACTGACGAGAGCCGATTGTATGTCCTCCGACAGGCCGAAGGCCTTGGCGACCTCGCGGCCGGCCGAACGCGAGCGGTAGCTGATCACCGCGGCAGTGAGCCCGGCATGCTCCTTGCCGTAGGTTCTGTAGATATATTGGATGACCTCTTCGCGCCGCTCGTGTTCGAAGTCGACATCTATATCGGGCGGCTCGTCGCGGTCGCGCGACAGGAAGCGGTCGAACAGCAGCGTGAACTTCTGCGGATCGACGTCGGTGATGCCGAGGCAGAAACAGACGGAGGAGTTGGCGGCAGACCCCCGCCCCTGGCAGAGAATGTTCACGCTGCGGGCAAATTTCACCAGCTTGTGGACGGTCAGGAAATAGGGCTCGTATTTCTTGTCGTGGATGAGTTCGAGCTCGTATTCGATCTGCCGCTTTACCTTTTCCGGCACGCCGGAAGGATACCGCTCGCGCGCACCTTCGGCGACGAGCCTCCGCAGGCTTTCGGCCGGCGTCTCGCCCGCGGCGTTTTCGTCCGGATATTGATGGCTGAGCTCGTCGAGGCTGAAGGAAAGCTGCTTGAAGAATTTGCCCGCATTGACGATCGCTTCGGGATAGTCGCGGAAAAGCCGGACCATCTCCTGCGGGCCCTTCAGGTGCCTTTCGGCATTCTTCTGGAGGAGGAAGCCGGCGCTGGCGATCGACACATGCTCGCGAATGGCGGTGACCACATCCGCAAGCGGCCGGTAGTGCGGATCGTGATAGAGTGCGTCATTGGTGGCCAGAAGCCGGACATCGAGGCTCCTGGCGAGGGCGGCGAGAACGGCGAAGTCATGCCGGTCGAAGCCGTCATAACGGGGCGCAAGGCCGAGATAGAGCCGGTTGCCGGCATGCTCCCGCAATGTCTCAAGAAGCGTGCCCAGGATTTCCGGCTGCGGCCGGCCTTCGCCCGACATGACGATCAGCAGCAGTTCCTCCTGCCATTCGAGAAGATCGGCGAGATGAAGCGTGCAGTCGCCTTTCTTCGAACGCAGGTTGCCGGCGCTGAGCAGTCGGCAGAGATGCCCCCAGCCCTGCCTGTTCCGGGGATAGGCGAGAATGTCCGGCGTGCCATCGGCAAAGACCAGGCGGGCCCCGGGCTGGAAAGGATAATTCTCCACTTTTGCCTTGGCATGGGCCCTGACGACACCGGCCACGCTGTTGCGGTCGGCGACGCCGAGGCCTGAAAGCCCGATCTTCTTGGCAAAGACGATCATCTCCTCGGCCGGCGCCGCCCCTTCTAAAAAGGAGAAATTCGTGCGCGCTCCAAGCTCGTAGAAGATCGGCGCCTCGCTCATGCGAAAACTCCGTGCATGAACCAGCGGGCTGCCGCGACTTCCCTTCCGTAAAGGCCTTCGCGGAACAGCCAGAAACGGCGGCCCTCCTGATCCTCGACCCGGAAATAGTCGCGCGTCGGATGGTCCTCCCCGTCGATCCACCATTCGGCGGCGATCCGCTCGGGACCCTCGGCGCGGGCGACGCGATACTGGGTCTTTCGCCAGTTGAAGCTGCGCGGGGCGCCGTCCGGCACCTCGGCCGTCGCCTCCACCAGTTCGGGGTAGGCGAAAACCCGAAGCGGGCGGTTTTCCGGAAAGACCCTGTCGTCAGAGCCAGGCGGCGCCATCACCGCCGCCACATTCCTGACCGCGGCAAACCCGCCCGCCCGCTCCGGCAGGTGGCTTTCGGCAAGGCTCGCCTGCATCAGGCAATCGGGGCCGAACCGGGCGGCAACCTTGTCGATGAAGGCGGCAAGCGGCTGGCTTTCCTCGGGCACGCCGGAAAAATCCTGCTGCGCCGGATCGAGCCTTTCGCTGCGCAAAACGGCCAGCCTGAGGATTTCGAAGCCGTAGCCGGCATCGAGATCGTCATGGACCGCCTGCAGCCGTTCGCGAAAGAGCGCCGCGATGCGGCCGGCATCATTCAACGGCATGGCCGCATGCGCCCGCACACGGAATACCCGTCCGTCGACGCGAAACAGAAGAAGCTCGAACAGCCGCCCGCCTTCGCCATGCCGCTCCAGCGAGGTGCGGACGTCCTTGGCAAGGTGACGGGTCAGTTCGAGAATGTATTCCTCGTCCATCAGCGGTTCGGCGAGCCGGCGCTCGGCGGCAAAGCTCGGCACCGGCAGGCGCGGCGACAAAGGTTCGTCCGCCGCGCCTCTCGCCTGATCGAGCCTGAGGAGAAGGAGGGAACCGAAGCGGCGGGCAAGCGGCGCGCGCGGCGCTTCGAGAAGGTCGCCGATCTGTTTCAGCCCGACGCGCTCGAGGGCTGCGGCGGTTTCCTCCGGCAGGCGGAGCGCCGCAACCGGCAAGGGTGCAAGAACCCGACCGGCCTCTCCCGCTTCGATGACGGCCACATCGCCGTAGCGGGCGGCGGCCCAGGAAAGGCCGGCTGCGGAGGAGACGGTCGCCCGCGCCTCGACGCCGAGCGAGAAAAGCCGGGACAGGAGATCGCTGACAAGCCCCTTCTCGCCGCCATGCAGGTGGGCGCAGCCGGTGATGTCGAGAAACAGGCCGTCCTTTCCGTCGAGCGCGACCAGCGGCGTGTAGCGGCCGCACCAGTCGGCAAGCCCTTCCAGAAAGGCCTGGTCGGCCGCCGGATCGGCGGCGATCACGTCGAGCGCCGGGCACATGGCGCGGGCCTCCGCCGCCCCCTGCCCGCGCTTCAGGCCGATCTTCTCGGCAAGCGTGTCGAGCGCGACGAGGCGCATGGCATTGTCGATCTTGGCGGCGAAAACGACCGGCGGATGATCAGGACGCCCGCGCGAAAGCCAGGAGGCGCCCCAGCGGCTGCGCGCGAGGCGGTCGGCCGGCAGGTGAGGAAAGTGGATCGACAGGATTCTCTGGCTGTCCGTTGGCCTGAAGAGCGGCGCTCCGGCGTTCGTCGAGGGGGTAGAAGCGGCGGTCATGGGCGTTCCATTCCAGAAAGATGTCGGCAGCGGCATAAGCCCTGCTTTTTTCGACAAGGAGGTGAAAGGCGGGATGGTCGATGCTGCCGCAAAGCACCGAGCCATCGGGGAGAGGACGTTCGCCGGCCGGCGCCGGCTTGATCTGGAAGCGGAAAAAGGCGCTGCTCGCCTCCTCCTTGCCCGCCTGGCGGAAGAGAAGCAGAGGCACATGACCCGCCCGGGCCCGGACATTGAGGCGCCGGCTCTCGCTCAAGGTGAGACAGGCGGGATTGCCGCGGATTTCCAGAACGACCGCGGCGAAGACCGGCACCAAAAGCGCCGTCTCGGCGACCCAGAGCGCATCCTTGACGGTGCGCGCCGCGACGAAGAGGAAGCGCTCCGGATCGAGCCCATAGGACTTGAGGCCGGGCGCATAGAGTTGCCCCGCCTCGCGGCAAGCGAGCGCCTGGCTGATCCAGAGCACCGGAGCGAGATGGCCTTTCTCCCTCCTCTCCTGCTGGTAGAGCACCGCAAGCGCCGCCACGAAGCCGGCGGCCGCGCCCGCATCGCGGGTTTCGGCATTGCGGATTTCCATCATCCCTTCGAGCGGCAGCCCGCCCTTGAGGAGACCGTCGAGCGACCCGATCCCGAGCGGCAGCACCTTGCGATGCAAGGTCCCTTCACTGCCGCGCCGAAAGCCGGCGGCATCGGCCGTCTTGGCGGTCCGCACGATTCCAGGCAAGCTGCAATTTTCAATCCGTGCTATGGTGTCACGAAGGGAAAGTATGGTTTGCCGTTGCACGGCGTTCTCGGCCATGACGGTCAACTCCCATCAAATGTTCATGTTATGTTCTTATGGATTCCAGAGCTGGCAGGAAGAGTCAACAGCAAAGAATAAGAATTTATTCCTCAGCCTCGCCTGAACAGAATTCAACACTCGAAAAACAAACGGGAAATCGCTATATGAGGGCAACAAGGAGTGCCTATGGCCCGCATTGACCAGACCGATGATTGGCGGGAACGCCACGCACCGACGCTTACCACATTCGAACAGCTTGCTTTTGAAGCCTATAGCCACCTACCGGACGAATTCCGCAAGCTGACGACGGACCTCATCATCGAAGTTGCCGATTTCCCCAGCGACGACGTCTTCGAAGACATGGCGCTCGAGACGCCTTTCGACCTGCTCGGCCTCTTCGAAGGCCGCGGCATCGGCGAACGCTTCACCATGGAGACCGGCCAGTTTCCCAACCGCATCACCCTCTACCGCCGCCCGATCCTCGACTACTGGGCGGAAAACGAGGAAACACTCGGCGATATCATTACCCATGTGCTGATTCACGAGATCGGCCACCATTTCGGTCTTTCCGACGACGACATGGAGCGGATCGAGGCGAGCGTCGAGCACGTCGGCGGTTAGGGCACAAACGACCTTCCATCGGCAAGCAACCGTCGCCTAATCTTCGATCTTGCGCGCTTCCGAGACAAGCATGATCGGCACGCCGTCGCGGATCGGATAGGCGAGGCGGGCCTTTTCCGAGACCAGCTCGTGGGCCTCGGCATCGTAGCTAAGCCGCCCCTTTGTCAGCGGACAGACGAGCAATTCGAGAAGTTTCGGATCGACCCTGCTGGCGTTTGCGTCCATGGCTTCGTCTTCACTGCAGAATGTTGTCGAGATCGCCGAAATTGCGGGCGAGTACGATCTCGGTAATCGCGATCAGCGTTTCGGCCCGCGTCTTGAGATCGGGCGCTTCGAGCAGCGCCTGCTTCTCCGCCGGCCCGTAGGGCGACATCATCGCCATCGAATTGACGAGCGTACGGTTGCTCGCCCGCTCGACGCTTTCCCAGTCGGCCTCCAGCTTGTTGGCGTCGAGATAGGCGCGGAAGGCGGCGAGCAGCGCCTCGCGGTCGACGAGGGCCTCGTCGTCCGGCCCTTCGAGATCGGCCGCGAAGGGGCCGATGCGGAAGCGGCGATAGCCGCGCACGCCGGAAATTTCGGCAAACAGCCTGTAGCGGCAGACGCCGGTGAGCGAGGTGATGTAGCGGCCGTCGCCGGTTTCGGCGAAGGAGGTGATGCGGCCGATGCAACCGACCTGGCAGAGTGCCGGCACCGGCGAGGAATCGATGTCGCTGCGGCCTTCGGCAAAGGAGGGCTGGACGATGCCGATCAGCCGGTCACCGGAGAGCGCGTCATCGAACATTGCGAGGTAGCGGGGTTCAAAGATGTTGAGAGGAAGCTGGGCACCCGGAAGCAGCAGCGCGCCCGTCAGGGGGAACACCGGAATGATCTCCGGCAGATCCTTCGGACTGAGATAACGCGCATTTCCGACATGCATTTCCGATTGCCCCTGAAGATCGCGGCGTTCCTCATTTCATAAACGCGGGCCGCACGCTCAAGAAATGGTGCATCCCTCGAAAATCTCAAGGCAAAAGCTGCGATCGGAGACGCAAAAAACGGCTCGGCTGCCGGCTGTCTTCCGGTCAGGAGAAGAGAAGAGAAGACAGCTTGCGCCGGGCGGCAATCGTCGTCGGATCCTTCGGTCCCCAGACTTCGAAGAAGGACAGGAGCTCGCGCCGGGCGGCGTCGTCCTCGAAGCTGCGGTCGCGCTTCATGATCGTCAGGAGATGCTCGGCGGCGCCGGTCCTGTCGCCCTCGACATTGCGGATCTTGGCAAGCTTCAGCCGTGCCGCGTGGTCGTCCGGGTTGTGCGCCAGTTGCTGCTCGAGAGCCACCGGATCGCCGAGCTTGCGAGCCTCCTCGATCTGATCGAGCTTCTTCGAAACAGCACCGATTGCCGCGGCTTTCGCCAGTTCTTCCGGCAGTTGCGAGAGCGCCTGGCGCGCCTCGGCAAGCTGGCCGAGCGCGATCATGCATTCGACCACGCCGGCGATCGCCTCGGTGTTTTCCGGCTCCGCCTGCAGCACGGCGCCGTAGAGGCCGGCGGCGTTCTGGGCATCGCCGGCTTCGAAAAGCGCCTTGGCGTCGGCAAGCACGGCCTCGACCTCTGCCTTGGAATCGTCGACGGCCGGGCCGGCGATACGGTCGATGAACTGCTTGATCTGGCTCTCGGGGATAGCGCCCATGAAGCCGTCGACGGGACGCCCCCCGACAAAGGCGATGACCGCCGGGATCGACTGGATGCCGAGCTGTCCGGCGATCGACGGATGGTCGTCGATGTTCATCTTGACGAGCTTTACGCGGCCGGCGGCTTCCTTGACCACCTTCTCGATGACCGGCGTCAGCTGTTTGCAGGGGCCGCACCAGGGTGCCCAGAAATCGACCAGCACCGGCTGCTGGCGCGAGGCCTCGAGCACGTCGCGGGCGAAGGCGGCGGTGGTCGTCTCCTTGATCAGGTCGCCGGCGGCCGCGGCATTCGGTGCCGGCTGCCCGCCGAACGAGGCCGAGGCCGTCATCTGGTTGCCGAAGGAACCTGCATAGGGATTGTCGCTACCGCCCATTCTTCTCTCTCCTCGCGGGCTTGCCGCCCGACTTGATGCTTTCCGCGCCAAAGATCGTATGTCAGGCCGTCACTTTCAAGACAAGCGGCTCGTGTCCGGTCGCCTCCATGAAGCGCAGCATATCGGTGGCGGCGATCGAGGTCGTCTGGTCGTTCGAGAGCGGGTGGCAGTTGATCGTGTCGAATTCCATCAGCCCCTCGTCGAGAATGATCTTCACCTTGCCCGAGGTGTCGTTGATCGCGCCGAAGGCGGTCACGGCGCCGGGGATCACGCCCAGATATTCCATCAGCTTCTCCGGCTTGCCGAAGGAGACCTTGCTGGCCGCGCCGATGGTCTGATGAATGGTCTTCAGGTCCACCGTCGCATTCTCCTCGACGGTCAGCAGGAAATAATTGTCCTTTTTGTCCTTCAGGAACAGGTTTTTTGTATGTCCGCCGGGAATTTCATCGCGCAGCGCCACCGATTCGGCGACGGTAAAGACCGGCTGATGCTGCTTCGTCCTGTGCTCGATACCGAGTTCGTCGAGAAAGCGGAATAGGTCTTCCGCGGATTTCGGCTGTGCCTCGCTCATCATCTTGATCCTTCCGACGGCTTTAGATTTTGTCCTGCTTTACGAGGAAGGGCCGGCTTACGCAATCTCAAGGGCGGCCAACGGCGGGGGATCGCGGCATGGCGGCCTTTTGGGATTAGCCCGAAAAAATTCTTGCCTTCCGCGCCATTTCCCTGTTGCATTTGAAAAATCGATAGGCCATATAGCGCCGGTCGCCGCAAGACGGGGCGGCAACCCACGGTCCACAGACTACCCCGGACCTGGGTCTGATGAGCGGGTGTAGCTCAGGGGTAGAGCACAACCTTGCCAAGGTTGGGGTCGAGGGTTCGAATCCCTTCGCCCGCTCCAGTTTTCTCAAAGATTATCAGCAGCTTTCTAGCAGCTTTTGCCTGTCTAAAACGCGTCCTAACAAGCTCACTGTCAGCGCTCGCGAGCACTTGCTTAAAGTTGTTGACAGGAATCTCGTTTATTGAATCTATGGGCGTAGGAGATTTCGGGATGAGCTACCTGATAGGAGTGGGACTATACACGCCTGCGGAAGCAGGACGCCTCCTTCACGTGCCCGCGTCGAAAATCTCTCGATGGCTGCGCGGACACTCCGTCAAGGGTTCTACGTACGCACCGCTCTGGGCTCCGGCAATCAATCTTGGTGATGATCGGTTGGTGCTCGACTTCAGAGACCTGATGGAAATCAGAGTTGCAGACGCGTTCATTCGAGCAGGTATTTCAGCAATAAAGGTGCGCGCTGCAATTCAGATTGCCCGTGAGGAGCTCGGCCGCGACCACCCTCTTTCTACCGACCGATTTCGGACTGATGGACGTAAGATATTCTTGCACGTCATCGAGACCGACCCCGACGGCCAGGAACGAGAACGCCTGCTGAACATCTTTCGCCGCCAGTATGAGTTCAAGGGAATCATCGACCCAATATTGAAGACGGGGGACTTCGCGGAGAATGGCGACCCTCTGCTTTGGTGGCCAGGAGGGCGGCGGTTGAACGTTGTTGTCGACCCTGCGCGTTCATTTGGGCAACCAATTGATGCCGCCTCAAGCGTGCCAACTGCCATATTGGACGCGGCCGCAAAGCAAGAGGGCATTGTCGGCGCAGCTCGGGCCTTTGACGTGCCCGAATCATCGGTGCGCCGCGCCGTGGAATTTGAAGGTTCTCTCAGTCAGCGGATGGCTGCGTGAAGGTTCTGTTCGACAACTGCACCTCGCCAGTTCTCGCCTCAACATTACATGGTTTCATAAGTCACTTTGGCCACTCGGCCCTGCACATCAAAGATCTCTCCGGCTTACCGCGCGGGCGAAATTCACCGATTTGGAATGGATAGAATTTCTGCGCACCTCAGCGGAATCGTGGATGTTCATCACCGGAGATACCCGAGTTCTCAGAAATTCGGCAGAACGAGCAGCACTACGCTCCGCTGGGTTACACGGCTTTGTCTTGGCGCCCGCCTATCAAAAATCGCCTATGCACATGGTGGCAGCGACAATCGTTTCCAGATGGCCTGACATGTATCATCTGACAAGCATCGTTGCCGCACCTTCGATGCACGAGTTCCGATCGGCAAACACACGAAGCTTCGCTCTCTCCCTCTTTGAGCACCTTTAGATACTTCGCGCTATATATCCGTTTCAGCTCTTGGCGAAAACGTAGTCCGTCTCTTGCCGGAGCACCTCACCCGGCCTCAGCACACCATTCGGAAAACCTCGGTGGTTCACCGCATCGGGCCAGACTTGCGTCTCGAGGCAGAAGCCGGCGAAGGGGCCGTAGCGGCGGCCTTCGAGGCCAGAGACCGGCACGTTCAGTTTGGATCCGGTGTAAAGCTGGACGCCGGGCTCGGTCGTCCGCACCTCCAGCGAGACGCCGGAATTGATGCTGCGCACCAGCGCCACCGAGCGCTTCCGCATGCGCTCCGGCGAGAGGCAGAAATTATGGTCATAGGCGATCCTGTCGCCTTGCATCTGGCGCTTGAGCGAGGTCATCTCGCGGAGGTCGAAGGCAGTGCCGGCGACGGGGCGGATTTCGCCGGTCGGGATCAGCCGCTCGTCCGTCGGCAGGTAATGGTCGGCGGCGATCATGATGTCATGGCCGCGCGCGTCCTCGCCGCCGTCGAGATTGAAATAGCTGTGCTGGCAGACATTGGCGAGCGTCGGCGCGTCGGTCTCGGTTTCGTAGAGGACGTTCAGCGTGCCGCCCGGCTTCAGCGCATAGGTGCAGGTCACCGTGCAGTTGCCGGGATAGCCGGCGCGGCCATCGGGATCGGTGATCCGGAGCGTCACGCTGCCCTCCGCCCGGTCGAGGATCGTCCAGTTGCGCTTGCCGATATTGTCGCTGCCGCCGTGCAGATGTGTGACGCCCTTCTCGTTGAGCTCGAGTTGATAGGCCTTGCCGTCGAGCATGAAGCGCCCGTCGCCGATGCGGTTGGCGTTGCGCCCGGGCGTGGCGCCGAAATAGGAGGAATGGGCCGGATAGCTTTGGAAATCCTCAAAGCCGAGCACGAGCGGCGCCTGATGGCCGTCGAGCCGCAGGTCCTGGATGACCGAGCCCCAGGTCAAAACCCTGGCGGTCAGCCCGCCGCCCGTGAGCGTCAGCCGATGCACCGGTTCGCCGGACGGCAGGTGGCCGAAGATTTCCGTGTCGGTGCTCATCGTTTCTCCCCTCGCGACATCATCCAAGCGGGCGACAAACTGCGTCATTTCCGGCGGGGCGGCAACCGGAAAGTCACACTTTTCAACGCGACAATTCTTTGGTCGCCGCCTGCAGGCCGGCGAGCGTCAGCGGGAACATCCGCCCGTGAAAGAGCGCGCGGATCACGCCGATCGAATGGGTATGGCGCCAATGGCTCTCCGGCACCGGGTTGAGCCAGATCGACCGCGGGAAATGCGCCGTCAGGCGCTCGAGCCAGAGCGCCCCCGCTTCGTCGTTCCAGTGCTCGACCGAGCCGCCCGGATGGCTGATCTCGTAGGGGCTCATCGCGGCGTCGCCCACGAAGATGGCGCGGTAATCGCTGCCATAGGTGCGCAGGACCTCCGTGGTGCGGGTAATGTCGGCGCGGCGGCGGCGATTGTCCTTCCACAGGCCCTCATAGACGCAATTGTGGAAGTAGAAATAGTCCATCTGGCGGAACTCGGCGCGGGCCGCCGAGAACAGCTCCTCGACGATGCGGATGTGGTCGTCCATCGATCCGCCGACGTCGAAGAACATCAGGAGCTTGACGGCATTGCGGCGCTCCGGCCGGGTGACCACGTCGAGATAGCCGTGCTCGGCGGTGGAACGGATCGTGCCGGAGAGGTCGAGTTCGTCGGCCGCCCCTTGGCGCACCCAGCGCCTGAGCCGCTTCAGCGCCACCTTGATGTTGCGGGTACCGAGCTCGACTGTGTCGTCGTAGTCCTTGAACTCGCGCCGGTCCCAGACCTTGACCGCACGCCGATGACGCGAGCCTTCCTGGCCGATCCTGATACCTTCGGGATTGTAGCCATAGGCGCCGAAGGGCGAGGTGCCGGCCGTGCCGATCCATTTCGAGCCGCCCTGGTGACGGCCGGTCTGCTCGGCAAGCCGCTGGCGCAGCGTCTCCATCAGCCTGTCGAAACCGCCGAGCGCCTCGACGAGCTTCTTCTCCTCCTCGGTCAGATATTTCTCGGCGAGCTTCTTCAGCCATTCCTCGGGGATCGCCACTTCGGCAACATTCTGCGACGGGGAAACCGCTTGGAGCCCGGCGAAGCAATGCCGGAACACCCGGTCGAAGCGGTCGATGTAGCGCTCGTCCTTGATCAGCGCCGTGCGCGCCAAAAAATAGAAGGCCTCCACGTCAAAGGCGGCGATCCCCTTCTCCATTCCCTCGATCAGCGACAGAAACTCCCGAAGCGTCACCGGGATCTTCTCTGCCTTCAGTTCGAGGAAGAAGGGGATGAACATCACTCTCCGCTGCCGATCTTTTCGAGCTCGTAGGGTGTCGTCTGGTACATCTCGTTGATCCAGTTGCCGAAGAAGAGATGCGCATGGCTGCGCCAGCGGTTCTGCGGCGGCAGGGTCGAATCATTGTGCGGAAAGTAGTCGTGCGGCAGCTTGATCGGCACGCCGGCATCGACGTCGCGGAAATATTCGTCCGAAAGCGAAGTTGAATCATATTCGACATGATTGAACATGTAGAGCCGGTTGCCCTTCTTCTCGTGCACCAGGCAAACGCCCATCTCCTTCGATTCCATCAGGATCTCGAGGCTCGGAACCCGGTCGATATCGGCGCGGCGCACCTCGGTCCAGCGCGACACGGGGACGGCGAAGTCATCGGAAAAGCCGTTCAGATAGACCGACGAGGGCTTGAGGTTCTGGTGGCGATAGACGCCGAAGGCCTTTTCCTTGAGCGGATATTTCGGAACACCGTGAAAGTGGTAGATCCCCGCCATCGCGCCCCAACAGACGTTCAGCGTCGAGTGCACATGCGTTTCCGTCCAGTCGAAGATGCGCTTGAGCTCGTCCCAATAGGTGACCTCTTCATAGTCGAGCGTCTCGACCGGGGCGCCGGTGATGATGAAGCCGTCGAACTTGCGGCCCTTGACCTCCTCCCAGGTCTCGTAGAAGGCGAAGAGATGCTCCTCGGGCGTGTTCTTCGGCCGGTAGCCGCCGATGCGCACCAGCGTCAGCTCCACCTGCAGCGGCGTCGCGCCGATCAGCCGGGCGATCTGGATTTCCGTCTTGATCTTGTTCGGCATCAGGTTCAAGAGCCCGATCTGCAGCGGCCGGATGTCCTGGCGGACCGCCGCCGTCTCGGTCATCACCCGCACGCCCTCGTTGACGAGCGTTTCGAAGGCGGGCAGCGTATCGGGAATCTTGATGGGCATGGTTCCACTCGATCAATACAAAAAAACCGGCGGCGAGATGATCGCGACCGGTCCTCGGAAATCCGTTCTTTCCTCGGCCCTTTAGCGATTTCTTTAACGTGGCTGCAAGCCGGCCGGCCAAATCACCACAGGATCGTTTGATAGCGTGGCGCGGGGCAGGTGGTCAATGGAAAAGGAGTCTTGGGGTTTGCGGCCCCTCATCCGGCCTGCCGGCCACCTCTCCCCGTTCAACGGGGAGAAGGGACTCGCGGCGGCGCCCAAGCTCTCCCCCCCGCGAGCGGGGGCTAGTCCTCGGGTTAAGCCCGAGGAGAGGGGCAAACCCGAGGAAAAGGGCGAAGCGTCGCGCACTGCAGCAAGTCCAGACCTTCCTGCATTCCGTACCCCAGACGCGTGACGGCCTTTTCGGGGCTCATCCAAAAGAAGCGGAAGCGGATCGGCGCTCCACCGCCGTCCGGCGTCATTTCGTGATGCAGTCATGTTTGCCGCTGTTCGCCTTCAAGGGCGACGTGGAAATAGTGGCGGCGATGGCAGATTTCCCTATCACCTTTCCCGTAGCGAAAATCCCGGGTGGCGAATTGCGTCGCCGTGTCCGGCAGCGTGAGCCCGGTCTCCTCGAAAAATTCCCGACGGGCCGCGCCTTCCGGGCTCTCGCCCGGCTCAATCGTGCCGCCCGGCACCTGCAGCTCGATTTCGGGAAAATCCGGTTCGTCGAAGACCAGCAGCGAACCCCGCCAGGTGGCGTAGATCAGGACCTTTTGCGCGTCCGGGCTCATGCGTCGCGGCGCGCCATGAAGGCCAGGCGCTCGAACAGGTGCACGTCCTGCTCGTTCTTTAAAAGGGCGCCGTGCAGCTTCGGCAGCATCGATTTTGGATCGGCGCGCAGGTCGGCCGGATCGATCTCATCGGCGACCAGAAGGCGGATCCAGTCGAGAGCCTCGGAGGTCGAGGGCTTCTTTTTGAGCCCCGGCACCTCGCGGATGCCGTAGAAGGCGGCAAGGGCCGCCGATAGCAGGGTCTTGCGGATGCCCGGATAGTGGACCTCGACGATGCGGGCGAGCGTCTCGGCATCGGGAAAGCGGATATAGTGGAAGAAGCAGCGGCGCAGGAAGGCGTCCGGCAGTTCCTTTTCGTTGTTCGAAGTGATGACGACGATCGGCCGGTGTCGCGCGCGGATCGTCTCGCCGGTCTCGTAGACGTGGAACTCCATCCGGTCGAGTTCCTGCAAGAGGTCGTTGGGAAATTCAATGTCCGCCTTGTCGATCTCGTCGATCAGCAGCACCACCTTTTCCGACGCCTCGAAAGCCTGCCAGAGCTTGCCCTTGCGGATATAGTTCTTCACGTCGTTGACGCGGGCGTCGCCGAGCTGGCTGTCGCGCAGCCGCGAGACGGCGTCGTAATCGTAGAGCCCCTGCTGCGCCTTGGTGGTCGATTTGACGCTCCACTCTATGAGGTCGAGGCCAAGTGCCGCGGCGATCTGGCGGGCGAGCTCGGTCTTGCCGGTGCCTGGCTCGCCCTTGACGAGCAGCGGCCGCTCCAGCCTTATCGCCGCATTGACGGCGACCATCAGGTCCTTGTCGGCAATATAGTCGGCGGTACCTTCAAACTGCATGGACCTGCTACTCTCGAGGTTGATGAATGCGCGAAAACCGATCCCGCCTCACCCGCGAAATGCCGTGACCTCGATTTCGATCAGCATTTCCGGGCGGATCAGGTCGCAAACGACCATCGTCGCGGCTGGGCGGATCTCGCCGAAAACCCCGCCGAAAATCGGGAAGACCCGGTCGGCGAAGCTGGCGTCGGTGACGTAGTAATGATTGCGCACGACGTCCGAGAGCGAGAAGCCGGCTTCCTTCAGCGCAGCCTCGATCGTCTTCAGGCAGTTGCGCGCCTGTTCCTCGACCGTCTTCGGCATGGTCATGCTGGCGTAGTCGTAGCCGGTCGTGCCGGAGACGAAGCACCAGTCGCCCTTGACGACGGCACGCGAATAGCCTGCCGTCTTCTCGAAGGGCGATCCGGTCGAAATCAGCCTGCGCGTCATCCGCGAGCCGTTCAGGCCCAGGGGCGCGATGCGGCGGTCGACTTCTCGAAGCTGTCGATGGCGCCCGCCTTTTCGAGCGTCAGGCCGATGTCGTCGAGGCCGTTCAGCAGGCAATGGCGCTTGAAGGCATCGATCTCGAACTTGATCGAACCGCCGTCCGGGCCGGTGATTTCCTGGGCTTCCAGATCGACAGACAAGACGGCATTGGAGCCGCGGTTGGCATCGTCCATCAGCTTGTCGAGGTCGGCCTGGCTGACGACGATCGGCAGGATGCCGTTCTTGAAACAGTTGTTGTAGAAGATGTCGGCGAAAGACGTCGAGATGACGCAGCGGATGCCGAAATCGAGGAGCGCCCAGGGCGCATGCTCGCGCGAGGAGCCGCAGCCGAAATTGTCGCCGGCAACCAGGATCTTGGCGTTCTGATAGGCCGGCTTGTTGAGCACGAAATCGGGGTTCGGCGTGCCGTCCTCGTTGTAGCGCGCCTCGGCGAAAAGCCCCGTGCCGAGGCCGGTGCGCTTGATCGTCTTCAGGTAGTCCTTCGGGATGATCATGTCCGTGTCGATGTTGACGACGGGCAGGGGCGCAGCAACGCCGGTGAGCTTGACGAACTTGTCCATGGTCTAGCCTTCGATTTCAGCGGAAGTGTTGGGAGAGCGTTTAGATCAGTTTCGCGCCGAAATGAAGGAGAATCTGTGCTGCGGGCCTTGGCGGCTCGCTTCTGGAGCGTCCTTTGAGCGTTTCTAGAGATCGATGATCGTGCCGCGCCCGTCGTTCCAGATCCGCATTTCGCGCTGCTGGCCGGCATTTGCCCGGGCCCGTGCCGGCATCGGCTTCGCCCTGAACCGCGCGGCGATCGCACTGCCGATCGCGACGACGGCGGCGATGCCGGCAAGCGCCAGGGCGAGCGAGGCGGTCAGCACGAAGGCCGCGACCGTGATGGCAATGGCGGCGGCCGTGAAAAGAACAGAGCGGATGCTTTGCATGTTCGTCACCTTTCTTTAAGCCATGTGGTGGCTCGCGGCACCGCTTGCAAGAGGGGCCTTCGACCTTGCGCAAGGCAACAAAGGCGGGCACAACGGGTTGCATGACACGTGCGACAGATCATCATCCCGTGCGGCTCCGCCGCTCCGTGCTTAGCGTTCCTGCCGACAATCCCCGCGCGCTCGCCAAGATCAAGGACCTTGCCGCAGACGCGGTGATCTTCGACCTCGAGGATGCCGTGACGCCCGAGCACAAGGCGCAAGCCCGCGACGCCCTTGTCAGCCATCTGTCCGCAAACCGTCCCGACGGCGAAGCGATCATCCGCATCAATGTGGCGGAATCGGGATTCCGCGAAGCGGATCTTGCCGCCTCGGTCGTGCTGCGCCCGGACGCCATTCTTCTGCCGAAGGTCGAAAGCCCTGCCGACATCCAAGCGGTGCTCGATTGGCTCTCCGACAACGACGCGCCCGAAAGCCTGCGGCTCTGGGCGATGATCGAGACGCCGCGCGGTGTCATCAACGTGCCGGCGATCGCCGAGATGGGGCGCACCGTCGGCGGTCGGCTCGATTGCTTCGTCGTCGGCCTCAACGACCTGCGCAAGGCGACGGGCGTTCCCGCCCTTCCCGGCCGCACCTATCTCGTGCCATGGCTGATGCAGGTCCTGCTTGCCGCCCGCGGCAGCGGTCTCGACGCCATCGACGCGGTCTTCAACGATTTTCGCGACGCGGAGGGTTTTGGGACCGAGTGCCGGCAGGGGCGCGACATGGGGTACGACGGCAAGATGCTGATCCACCCCGCCCAGATCGACGAAGCCAATCGCTGCTTCGGCATAGACCAGGCGGCGCTCGACGAGGCGCGCGCGATCATCGATGCCTTCGCCCGGCCGGAACATGCCGGCAAGGGCGTGATCAATCTCGACGGCCGCATGGTCGAGCGCCTCCATCTCGACCAGGCCCTGAAACTCGCCGCGAAAGCGAACATTATCGAAAGGCGAAAGGTGAAACCTTGATACTCTACAGATTTCTGACGGGCCCCGACGACGCTTCGTTCTGCCACAAGGTGACGGCGGCTTTGAACCAGGGTTGGAGCCTGCACGGCTCGCCCACCTATGCCTTCAACGCCGATACCCAGCACATGCAATGCGGCCAGGCGGTGGTGAAAGAGGTGGAGGGCAAGGATTACCAGCCGGATATGAAGCTGTCGGAGCAGTGAGACCGAACCCCGAGCGCTTCCTCAGATAGGCTGCCCCGACAGCAATCGCGGGTCCGCTTCGCCGGCAATGCCGGCCGCCTGGCGGATAAAGAAATTCTTGAGCGACGGCAGGCGATCGACGAGGCCGAGGCCGACGTCGCGCAGCACCCTCACCGGCGTGATGTCGTTGGAGAACAGCCGGTTCAGCACATCCGTCGTCACGCCCATCCGGAACGTGTCGAAGCGCCGCCAGATCTGGTAGCGCTCGAGGACGGCGAGCGAGCCGATATCGAGGCCGAGGCGATCCGCCTCGACGATCGTTTCGGCAAGGGCGGCCACGTCCTTGAAGCCGAGATTGAGGCCCTGGCCGGAGATCGGGTGGATGCCGTGGGCGGCATCGCCCGCCAGCGCGAAACGGGGGGCGACGAAATCGCGCGCCAGCGTCAGGCCGAGCGGAAAGGCCCTGCGGCCGCCCACCACCTTGAGATGGCCGAGCTTGTGGCCGAAGCGGCGCTGCAGCTCCTCCTCGAAAATGAAGTCATCCTCTTTCAACAGCCTTTCGGCATCGTAGCTGCTCTCCGTCCAGACGAGCGAGGAGCGATTGTTCTTGAGCGGCAGGGTGGCGAAGGGGCCGGCCGGCAGGAAATGCTCCTCCGCCGTGCCGCCATGCGGCCGCTCGTGCTCGACCGTGGTCACGATGCCGGACTGGCCGTAATCGAACTCGACGACCTTGATGCCGGCCGCCTCGCGCAATTTCGAACGCACGCCGTCGCAGGCGACCAGCAGCCGCGCCTCGAGCGCCTCGCCGCCGGCGAGCGTCACGGCAACAGCGTGGTCGCCGCTCTTGAAGCTCTCGACCATCGCCGCCTGGCGGATCGCCACGCCGAGCTCCAGGCAGGCGTCGCGCAAGGCGCCGACCAGCGCGGTGTTCGGCACCATATGCGCAAAGGGACGGCCCTCGCCGCCGTCGCCCTCGAAGGTCAGGAACACCGGACGGACGGGATCGGCGGCTTTCGAATCGGTGATCACCATTCGGAGGATCGGTTCGGCCTCCGGCGCGATCGCGCTCCAGACCCCGAGCACGTCGAGCATGCGCTCTGCGGCAAGCGCCACCGCGGAGGCCCGTTCGTCCCTTTTCCAGGCGTCCTCCGGCGCACCGTCTACGACCGTCACGGCGAAATGGGGAGCCGCTTTCTTCAGCGATACGGCAAGCGACAGGCCGACATAACCGCCTCCGGCAATCAGTACATCGATCATCCCGCCTTCTCCCGTCGCACTTGAGCATCGATCCGTGCGTATATAGATCAATGCCATCGCCGTTCCTACTGCTGCATGTCTCCTTGAGTCGGGGCGATTTAAGGAGACATGCAGCAACTCAAAGTGTACAGCCGCCTTTGCGCGTCTGAAAAGACGCGCGCCGCTGTAGAGGAGACCGCCGAAATGTCGCGCCCCGCCGAAACCCCCATGGATGCGCTTCTCGCCATTCTCGATCTCGAGAAGCTCGAGGAGAATCTGTTCCGCGGCTTGAGCCCCCAGGTCGGGTGGCAGCGGGTGTTCGGAGGGCAGGTGATCGGCCAGGCGCTCGTTGCCGCGCAACGCACCGTGGATGCCGGCCGCTACGTCCATTCGCTGCACGCCTATTTCCTGCGGCCCGGCGACCCGACCGTGCCGATTATCTACGAGGTCGACCGCATCCGCGACGGATCGAGCTTCGCGACGCGCCGCGTCGTGGCGATCCAGCACGGCAAGGCGATCTTCTCCATGTCGGCCTCCTTCCAGTTCGACGAGGGCGGTTTCGACCATCAGTTCGACATGCCCGACGTGCCGATGCCGGAAGCCCTGCCGGGCGAAAAGGAGCTGCGGGAGAAATTCCTCGTCCATGCACCGGAAGCGATCCGCCGTTATTGGGAACGGCCGCGGCCGATCGAGATCCGGCCGACCTCGCTCGAGCACTATTTCTCACGCGACAAGGCCGCGCCGCGGCAGGACGTCTGGGTGAAGGCCGTCGGCCAGGTGCCGGACGAGCGGCATCTGCAGGCGGCCGTGCTTGCCTACCTCTCCGACATGACCCTGCTCGATACCTCGCTCTATGCGCACGGCACCTCGGTCTTCGATCGGACGCTGCAGGTCGCGAGCCTCGACCATGCCATGTGGTTCCATCGGCCCTCCAAAATGGACGACTGGCTGCTCTACACCCAGGACAGTCCGAGCGCGCATGGCGCACGCGGCATGACGCGCGGCAGCCTGTTCGATCGTTCCGGCGTGCTGATCGCCTCGGTGGCGCAGGAAGGCCTGATCCGTAAAAAGGCAGTTGAGTAAAAAATAAACAATATTGAGCCATTTTTTGGCTTTTGCCTATTTTATCGGCTTTTTAATTGGCTGCTTTTTTAGCATTCCGCGCCGGCGAGCGCAGGAGTCGTGGTTTTTTCGTGTCTTTTCCTGAATTTACGCCGCCTAAATTGAATCTGGCACGCCCCTTGAATGTGACTTTTCGGTTGCCCAGCGCTTCACGCGCTTAAGCAGCAAGGAGAGACGGCCTCCGCGCGGAGGCAGACAAGGATGGGAAGCCGATGAAAATTGTGATGGCCATTATCAAGCCGTTCAAGCTCGATGAGGTTCGCGAAGCCCTGACCGCCGTAGGCATCCAGGGTTTGACCGTGACCGAAGTGAAGGGCTACGGCCGCCAGAAGGGGCACACCGAAATTTACCGTGGCACCGAATACGCCGTAAGCTTCCTGCCGAAGCTGAAGATCGAGATCGCGGTTCCGTCGGAGATCGTTGACAAGGCCGTCGACGCGATCGCCTCGGCCGCCAAGACCGGCCAGATCGGCGACGGCAAGATCTTCGTCTATTCGATTGACCACGCCGTGCGCATCCGCACCGGCGAAACCGATTCAGAAGCGCTGTAAGAGCGCCGATCAGGGAGCATTTTTCGATGTCGTCATTCAACCTTTCCACTTCTCTTCGACGCGTGGGCGCCACCGCCGCCGCCTTGCTCGCGCCGGTCGTTGCCTTTGCCCAGGAGGCGGCGCCCGCCGCTGCCGAGGCCGTTGCAGCAACGCCGGTTCCGGACAAGGGCGACACCACCTGGATGCTGCTGTCGACCATCCTCGTCCTCCTGATGACCATTCCCGGGCTCGCGCTCTTCTATGGCGGTCTTGTGCGTGCCAAGAACATGCTGTCGGTGCTGATGCAGGTTCTGATGATCACCGCCGTCGTGATGATCATCTGGGTGACCTACGGCTATTCGCTGGCCTTCACCGATGGCGGCTCGCTCAATTCCTTTATCGGCGGCTTCTCGAAAATGTTCCTGGCCGGCGTTGACACGACGACGCTTGCGGAAAGCTTCTCGAAGGGCGTCTTCATCCCCGAATACGTCTTCGTCGTCTTCCAGATGACCTTCGCCTGCATCACCCCGGCGCTGATCGTCGGCGCCTTCGCCGAGCGCATCAAGTTCTCGGCCGTCATGCTGTTCGTCATCCTGTGGGTCACCTTCGTCTACTTCCCGGTCGCCCACATGGTCTGGTTCTGGGGCGGCCCGAGCGCCTATACGGCCCCGACCGGCCTGATCTTCTCCTTCGGCGCGATCGATTTCGCCGGCGGCACCGTCGTCCACATCAATGCCGGCATCGCGGGCCTCGTTGGCGCGATCATGCTCGGCAAGCGCACGGGCTACAAGAAAGAGATCATGGCTCCGCATTCGATGACGCTTACTATGGTCGGCGCCTCGCTGCTGTGGGTCGGCTGGTTCGGCTTCAATGCCGGCTCGAACCTCGAAGCCAATGCTTACGCGGCCCTCGCCATGATCAACACCTTCCTGGCGACCGCAGCTGCGATCATCTCCTGGGCCGTCGTCGAAACGCTCGTCCGCGGCAAGGCTTCGATGCTCGGTGCCGCCTCGGGTGCCGTTGCCGGTCTCGTCGCGGTGACCCCGGCCGCCGGCTTTGCCGGCCCGATGGGCGCGATCGTGCTCGGCCTCGCCGTCTCGCCGGTCTGCTACTTCTTCGTCGACGTGGTGAAGAACAAGTTCCACTATGACGACAGCCTCGACGTCTTCGGCATCCACGGCGTCGGCGGCATCCTCGGTGCGATCGCAACCGGCATCCTCGTCAATCCGGCGCTCGGCGGTGCAGGCATCGTTGACTATTCGACCGCCGACTTCGCCGCCGGCTACGCCGGCACGGCAACGCAGGTCTGGGCGCAGCTGAAGGGCGTCCTCGTCACCGTCGTCTGGTCCGGTATCGGTTCCGCCATCCTCTTCAAGGTGGTCGATGCGATCGTCGGCCTGCGCGTCTCGGTCGAAGCGGAGCGCGAAGGCCTCGACCTCTCCTCGCACGGCGAGGCCGCCTACCACGCCAGCTAAGCGCGATTGCGGCGCCGGCAAAAAACGGCGCCGCCAAAAGTCCCGTCGCGATCCGCATATTTCGTGGATCGCCTTTCGCCCGGATCTCGCGATCCGGGCTTTTTTTGTTCCTCGACCGGCCTATCCACCGGTAATTCGGCGCCACACGCGGATGGTTAATGTCGCATTAACCCTACTACGCTTAGGTTGATTCCATGGCACGCAATGTGCCCGGAGCATTCTGCGCCGAAACCGGTTGGGGTCGGGCAAGGATGTTCTGCAATCAATGGCTGGAATGTTCCCACCGTTACTCGCAAAATGCGTGGCGCTCCGGCGGATCGAAACGGACAGCAGGCAATATGAGCAGAAGCAACCCCGCAACGCTTGACAGCCGTACCAACCGGTTCGTGCTGACCACCTTCCTCTGGCGCCAGACCGCGTCGCTGGCGGGTTTTGCGCTGTTCGGCACCCTGGCGCTCGCCGTTGCCGCTCTTTCGACCTGGAACGTTGCCGATCCGAGCTTCTCCTATGCCACCTCGGAGGAGCCGACCAACCTGCTCGGCTATGCTGGCGCCGCCTTTGCCGACATCTTCATGCAATTCTTCGGCCTGGCAAGCGTCGTGGCGCTGCTGCCGGCCGTCGCCTGGGCGCTCGTGCTCATCGGCAACAAGCCCTTCGACAAGGTCGTGAAGCGGTTCTGCCTTTGGTTCGTCGGCTCGGTGCTCGCAAGCGCCGCCTTGAGTTGCGTGCCGGCGCCGATCACCTGGCCATTGCCGAACGGTCTCGGCGGCGTCTTCGGCGACATGATCCTGCGTTTCCCGGCCCTCTTCACCGGCACGTTCCCGACCGGCACCTTCGCGACCGTTCTCGCCTGCCTCTTCGCCGGGCCGGCGGCCTGGGCGCTGATCTTCAGCGCCGGCCTGATCGGCGTCAGCGACGAGGCGGAAGAGGAGCAGGCACCCGAACCCGTTCCCAGCAAGGCGCGCACTATCCGCGAAGAACTCGAGGATGAGGACGACGAAGGTCCGCTGACCCTGCTGATGGGTTCTCTCGCTCATATGCGCTTCACGGCACAGGCCCGGCTGCGGCGGGCCATCGGCATGAGCGCCAGCCGCGCCAAGCGCCAGTACGACGAGCCCTATGATTTCAACAACGACGAGTTCGGCACCCTCAACGAGCCGGTCCGGCCGAAGGCGCAGGTGGGCGGCGCGCGCATCGAACCGTCGCTCGAGCGTGCCGAACGCCGCGTCGTCACGCCGCCGCCGATCGTCGCCGACGAAGACGACCCGCCCTTCGACATCGACGAGCCCCGCCCCGCCGGCATCCTGCCGGACGACGAGGACGATATTGCCGCCGACTGGGCGCCGAGACCGGCCCCCGCCAAGCCGATGGTCGCGATAGGCGGCTCGCGGGTCGCTCCGCCGCCGGCACGGCCGAAGAGCGGACAGCGCGTCGAACGGGAAGCCCAGCGCTCCTTCGTCGAGGATGACGGCGACTTCGCGCTGCCGCCGATCCATTTCCTCGCCGAGCCGAAGAATGTGGCGCGCGATGCCTCGCTTTCGGCCGATGCGCTCGAACAGAATGCCCGCATGCTCGAAGGCGTGCTCGAGGATTTCGGCGTCAAGGGCGAGATCATCCATGTCCGCCCCGGCCCCGTGGTCACCCTCTACGAACTCGAACCGGCGCCCGGCATCAAGTCGTCGCGCGTCATCGGCCTTGCCGACGACATCGCCCGCTCGATGAGCGCGATCGCCGCCCGCGTCGCCGTCGTGCCGGGCCGCAACGCCATCGGCATCGAACTGCCGAACCAGCGGCGCGAAATGGTCTATCTGCGCGAGCTGATCGGCTCGCGCGACTTCGAGACCACCAAGACCAAGCTCGCCATGGCGCTCGGCAAGACGATCGGCGGCGAACCGGTCGTCGCCGACCTCGCCAAGATGCCGCATCTGCTCGTCGCCGGCACCACCGGCTCGGGCAAGTCGGTGGCAATCAACACGATGATCCTGTCGCTGCTCTATCGGCTCACCCCCGACCAGTGCCGGCTGATCATGATCGATCCGAAGATGCTCGAGCTTTCCGTCTATGACGGCATTCCGCATCTGCTCTCGCCGGTCGTCACCGACCCGAAAAAGGCCGTCGTCGCGCTCAAATGGACCGTGCGCGAGATGGAAGAGCGCTACAAGAAGATGTCGAAGATCGGCGTCCGCAACATCGACGGCTTCAACACCCGCGTCGAGCAGGCGCTGTTGAAGGGCGAAGCGATCACCCGCACCGTCCAGACCGGCTTCGACCGCCAGACCGGCGAAGCCGTCTATGAGACCGAAGAATTCGACCTTTCGCCGATGCCTTATATCGTCGTCATCATCGACGAGATGGCCGACCTGATGATGGTCGCCGGCAAGGACATCGAAGGGGCGGTACAGCGGCTCGCCCAGATGGCGCGCGCCGCCGGCATCCACGTCATCATGGCGACGCAGCGCCCGTCGGTCGACGTCATCACCGGCACGATCAAGGCGAACTTCCCGACCCGCATCTCCTTCCAGGTGACCTCGAAGATCGACAGCCGCACTATTCTCGGCGAACAGGGTGCCGAGCAGCTGCTGGGCCAGGGCGACATGCTCTACATGGCCGGCGGGGGGCGCATCCAGCGCGTCCACGGCCCCTTCGTCTCCGACACCGAAGTGGAAGAGGTGGTCGCCTATCTGAAGACGCAAGGGGTGCCGCAATATCTCGACGCGATCACCGAGGACGACGACGAGGAGAACGACGGCGGCGGACCGGCCGGCACCTCGAACCTTGCCGATTCCGAGGACCCCTACGACCAGGCGGTGGCGATCGTGCTGCGTGACGGCAAGGCCTCGACCTCCTACGTGCAGCGGCGCCTCGGCATCGGCTATAATAGGGCGGCATCGCTGATCGAGCGGATGGAGCAGGAAGGCATCATCGGTCCGGCCAACCATGCCGGCAAGCGCGAAATCCTGGTGCCGACCGAGGCGGAGATCACGGGCCGGTAAGTCTGAAAGACCGGCCGGTAACGGTCATTTGAGAGGCGGGCCGCCGCGGCAGCAGATAACGCCTTGAAGGCGCCCCACTTGCGCTCCAAATGACGCTGATATGAAGGAGACTGCGATGACAGAGACAAGAAACGGCGGCGGCGACACTCGGGCGATCTCGCGGCGCGTCTTCGTTTGCGGCCTGGCAGCGCTCGCAGGCATCGCCGGCACGACGCTGGACGCGGCCCCCGCTTCGGCGCAGGCCCCCGCCGTCGCCCAGAAGATCGCCGATCATTTTTCATCGGTGAAGACGATGGCGGGCGAATTCGTCCAGTTCGGTCCGCGCGGCGAGCAGACCGGCGGAAAGTTCTACATCCGCCGCCCCGGCCGCATCCGCTTCAACTACGAGGCGCCGTCGCCGATGCGCGTCATCGCCGACGGACGGTCGGTGGTCATCGGCAATATGAAGCTGAAGACCTGGGACATCTATCCCTTGTCGAAGACGCCGCTCAATCTGCTTCTGAGCGAGCGGATCGATCTCCGCAGCCGCATGGTGCGCGACGTCCGGGTCGAACCCGACCTCATCACCATCGTGCTCGGCGACCGCTCGATCTTCGGCGACTCGACCATCACCATGATGTTCGACCCGCGGACCTACAATCTCAGGCAATGGACGATCACCGACGCGCAGAAGAAAGACACCTCGGTGATGATCTTCAACGTGCAGACCGGCATCGCACTGGACGACAAGGTGTTCCGCATTCCCTATGACGAGGTGCGCAACAAGGGCGGCAAATAGCCATAGGGGCGTGGCCGCGACAGGACTCCAGGGCCGCCTTCGGGCGGCCTTTTTCATGCTTGTCGATTGGCCCCGGACCTGCTTAAAACGCCCGTACTGCCGGACATCCCGCTATTCAGAGGAATGAGAATGCCGCTTTCCATCGCCACGTGGAACATCAACTCCGTCCGCCTGCGCATGCCGCTCGTGGAGCATCTGCTGGTGAATTGGCAGCCCGACATCCTCTGCCTGCAGGAGACCAAGTGCCCGGACGATCAGTTTCCGTCCGCACCTTTGAAGAAGCTCGGCTACAACTACATCGAAATGCACGGGCAGAAGGGCTATCACGGCGTTGCGACCATTTCCCGCCTGCCGCTGACCGAATTGACCGATCGCCGCGACTATTGCGGCGTCGGCGATGCACGCCATCTCTCCGTCGTCTTCGCGGCCGGCGGCAAGACCATCCGCCTGCACAATTTCTATGTGCCGGCCGGCGGGGACGAGCCGGATCGCACCATCAACCCGAAATTCGGCCACAAGCTCGATTTTGTCGACGAGATGAAGCTGTTGCACGCCGAGGCCGAGGCGGGCATTTCCTCGATTCTGGTCGGCGACCTCAACATCGCGCCGCTCGAGCACGACGTCTGGTCGCACAAGCAGCTCCTGAAGATCGTCAGCCACACGCCCGTCGAAACCGACGGGCTCACCACCGTCATGACCGGCGGCTCCTGGGTCGACCTGATGCGCCAGCACACCCCGCCGCCCGAGAGGCTCTACACCTGGTGGAGCTACCGGGCCAAGGACTGGGCCGCCGCCGACCGCGGCCGCCGCCTCGACCATATCTGGTCCTCGGCCGATCTCGCGACGAAACTCCTGCGCGTCGACATCCTCCGGGAAGCACGCGGCTGGGAGCGCCCCTCGGACCATGTGCCGGTGATTGCACATTTCGAGCTTTGAGATCGCCACGCGCTTGGGAAGCATCTTCGACTAGGCAAAACGCCCGGCGAGCGCCTCGACGCGGCGGATCATCGCCTGCAGATTGTCGCGGATCCGGGCTTCGACCATTGCCGTCACCTCCGGGTATTCTTCCAGCATGCGGCGGAAAAGCGGCCGGTTGATGCGGATCACCTCGCTGTCCTCGTCCGCGGTCGCGGTGAACTTGCGCTCGACCATCGAGATCAGCGCCAGTTCCGATAGCAGAGCGCCGCGGCCGACGCTGTCGACCTGCTGCGGCCGGCCCTCGGCATTGAGCTTGGAGAGCGAAAAGCTCCCGGCGGCGACCGCATAGGCGCAGTCCGCCGGCGCCCCTTCGCGAAAGAGCTCGTGGCCCTTCGCCAAGCGACGACGCTCGGCGCCGAAGGCGATCAGCCGAAGCTTGTCGTCGCCGATATCGGCGAAGAGCGAGACGTTGGACAGAAGCGCGATGTCGTCATTGAGCGTCACGCAGCAATTCTCCTGACTCACCTACGAGCAAGATGGGGAGGGGAAAACCCGCAAATCCCGCCTTACGGAACGATCTTGTAGCCGCCGTTCTCTGTCACCAAAATCTCGGCATTGGAAGGGTCGCGTTCGATTTTCTGGCGCAGCCGGTAGACATGCGTCTCGAGCGTGTGGGTCGTCACGCCGGAATTATAGCCCCAGACCTCCTCGAGCAGGACGTCGCGGGTCACCACCTTCTGGTCGGCCCGGTAAAGGTAGCGGATGATCGCCGCCTCCTTCTCGGTCAGCCGGATCTTCTGGCCGTTATCCAACGTCAGCAATTTTTGGCTCGGCTTGAACGTGTAGGGACCGACGCTGAAGGTAGCGTCCTCGCTCTGCTCATGCTGGCGCAGCTGGGCGCGGATACGGGCCAGCAGCACGGCGAAACGGAAGGGCTTGGTGACATAGTCGTTGGCGCCGGCCTCGAGCCCGAGGATCGTGTCCGAATCGGTATCGTGACCGGTCAGCATGATGATCGGCGCCTTGAATCCGCTCTTGCGCAACAGCTTCACCGCCTCGCGGCCGTCCATGTCCGGCAGGCCGACATCCATGATCAACAGGTCCACCTGGCGGGCGCGCGCCGTCTGGATACCCTTGCCGGCGGTCGCTTCCTGCAGGAGGTCGAACTCCTCGTAAAGAGAGAGCTGCTCTATCAACGTCTCACGCAGGTCATTGTCATCGTCGACAAGGAGGATAGTGCGCGTCGCCATGGGACAGTTCCTGTTGCTTCCTGAATTTCAAACTAGCTCAAATGCCGCCCTTGGCAAAGCGCGGCGGCCGCGCAATCTTGTCGCCTTGGAACCGTGCTTAGGGTGGCCGCGAGCTCACGGGCAAAGCAAGAATTTGTGAGAATAATGCGCAAGAAAACGTCGGGAGTAAGATCGCGGAAATCCACCATTGTGGTGCGCACTGCGCCGCGCGATCGCCGCCGCGCGCTTCTGAGCTTCGACGGAAAGACCGAGCAGGCGGCGATCGGGCGAAGCGGCCTCACGGCCATGAAGCGGGAAGGCGATGGCGCAACGCCGCGGGCGACGATGAGGCTGATCGGCGGGTTCGCGCGCCGGGACCGCGTGTCCCTGCCGCCGACACGGCTGCCGATCCGCAGGACCCGCCGCGACATGCTCTGGTGCGACGCGCCGGGCCACGCCTCCTACAACCGCCCCGTCAGGGCACCGTTTGCCGCAAGCCACGAGGCGATGATGCGCGATGACGGACTATACGACATCTGCCTCGTCATGGATTGGAACATCTCGTCCAGGCGGCGACAAGCCGGCTCGGCGATCTTCTTTCATCTCATTCGCCCCGGTTATGAGCCGACGCAAGGCTGCATCGCCGTCAGCTTGCCGGCGATGAAGCGGCTGCTGAGGCATATGCGCCGGGGAACGGCTGTCCGGGTGGCATAGCCGCGAAGACCGTCATTGCTTCTGCTTGAGCATGCGCGGCGTCACGAACCGGACGAGGCGGCCGCTGCCGGGCTCGATCTCCGACCATTGCCCGGCATCGAAATCGATGACCGCGAGGGCGGCCGTGGGAAATTTTTCACGCAGGCGCGGCAGCGCCTCGCCCTCGCCGGCAAGGAGCAGTGCAAGCTCCTCCATGCCTGGATTGTGCCCGACGAGGAGGAGGCTGCGCACCGACGGCTCCACGCCCCGTATCACGCCGAGAATGGCTTTGGCCGCGACCTCGTAGATCCCGACGGCGTCACGGGAGTCGACGCTGGCCGGCAACGCCTCGGCCACCAGTTCCCAGGTCTCCTGGGCGCGTCGCGCCGTGGAAACAAGCGCCAGATCCGGCACGAGGCCCTGCTCGGCCATATAGGCGCCAATCACCGGGGCAGCCTTTCGCCCGCGCCCGGCGAGCGGCCGGCGATGGTCGGCCACGCCTTCGGGCCAGGCGGATTTCGCATGGCGGAGCAGCATCAGGCGGCGTGCGGCGGTCTCATCGTGATCAGCCATGAGGTTCTTCGCGGGTCAGGTGGAACGCGGCCATTGTGGCACCGTTGACGCCACTTGTCTGCCCGCGGAAGCTTCTTGTGACGCTCAATGAAAAAGGCCGCCCTCGAGAGGGCGGCCAAATTGCCGGAAAAGTTCGAACCGGCTTATTTCCACTCGCGGATATCGACGAAATGGCCCGCCACCGCGGCGGCGGCGGCCATTGCGGGGGAGACAAGATGGGTGCGGCCCTTGAAGCCCTGGCGGCCCTCGAAGTTGCGGTTCGAGGTCGAGGCGCAGCGCTCGCCCGGCTTCAGCCGGTCGTCGTTCATCGCCAGGCACATCGAGCAGCCCGGTTCGCGCCAGTCGAAGCCGGCCTCCTTGAAGATCCTGTCGAGACCCTCGGCCTCCGCCTGTTCCTTGACGAGGCCCGAGCCCGGCACGATCATCGCCGAAACGGTCGGGGCGACCTTGCGACCTTCGACGACCTTGGCAACGGCGCGCAGGTCCTCGATGCGACCGTTTGTGCAGGAGCCGATGAACACCCGGTCGATGGCGATGTCGGTGATCTTCGTGCCCGGCTTCAGGCCCATATAGTCGAGCGCCCGCCATTTGGAAGCGCGCTTGGTCTCGTCCTGGATGTCGTCCGGATTCGGAACGGCGCCCTGGACCGAGATGACGTCTTCCGGAGAGGAGCCCCAGGAGACGATCGGCGGCAAGTTGGCCGCGTCGAGCACGACGACCCGGTCGTAATGGGCGCCCTCGTCGGTGTGCAGCGTCTTCCAGTAGTCGAGCGCCATGTCCCAGGCATTGCCCTTCGGCGCGCGCGGCTTGTCCTTGATATAGGCGAAGGTCGTCTCGTCCGGCGCGATCAGGCCGGCGCGGGCGCCGCCTTCGATCGTCATGTTGCAGACCGTCATGCGGCCTTCCATCGACAGCGAACGGATCGCCTCGCCGGCGAATTCAATGACGTGGCCGGTGCCGCCGGCGGTGCCGATCTCGCCGATGATGGCGAGGATGATGTCCTTGGCGGTGACGCCGGGCGGCAACTGCCCGTCGACGCGCACCAGCATGTTCTTCGCCTTCTTCTGGATTAGCGTCTGGGTGGCCAGCACGTGCTCCACTTCCGACGTGCCGATGCCGTGCGCCAAAGCACCGAAGGCGCCATGCGTCGAGGTGTGGCTGTCGCCGCAGACGATCGTCATGCCCGGCAGCGTGAAGCCCTGCTCGGGTCCGACGATATGGACGATGCCCTGGCGCTTGTCGTTCTCCGAATAATATTCGACGCCGAAATCGGCGGCGTTCTTGGCAAGCGCCTCGACCTGGATTCGGCTTTCCTCGTTCTTGATGCCGAGATGGCGGTCCGGCGAGGTCGGCACGTTATGGTCGACGACGGCCAGCGTCTTTTCCGGCGCCCGGACCTTGCGGCCGGCCATGCGCAGTCCTTCGAAGGCCTGCGGACTCGTCACCTCGTGCACGAGGTGACGGTCGATGTAGAGCAGACAGGTGCCGTCATCCTGTTGATTGACCAGATGATCGTCCCAGATCTTGTCATAGAGGGTACGCGGTGCGCTCATAGCGAGATATCCATCGAATTTTAAAATACGGAAAAGCCGGCGGCGATGCTGCCGGAAACAACGCTGATCAGGCGATCAGGATAGGCGGCTCGTCAGAGCGCCGCAGACATGCGCAAAGAACCGTGCCGGCAGACGCTTGTGGTCCTGCAGCACGACGATTTTCTGGGCGCGACATCCGAACTTGGATTCCATGGCCGGTGCTCATATCAATTTTTCGACTGTTCGGCAATTGGCGAGATGGCAGGCAGTGGACGGTCAGAGCCCTCCCCAACCCCTCCCCACAAGGGGGAGGGGCTTGGCGCGCGCGGCACCCTCTTCGATCACCTCGGCGCAAGAGGCGGCTGCAGCGGTGCAGAAGGGAGGTTTGGGCGCGGCATCGGAGCCCCTCCCCCATGTGGGGGGTTGGGGAGGGGCCTTGCGAGGGGAACGCGCCCTACCGCGCCTCTGCCCTTCTCAGCCGCCGCTCGAGCCCCCGAAGCGCCAGCGACAGACCGATCGTCAGGATGAGATAGACATAGGCGACGATCGAATAGGTCTCGAAGAAGCGGAACGAGCCCGAGGCGTAGACCTTGCCCATCTGGGTGATGTCGGCGACGCCGAGCACCGAGACGAGTGAGGAGTCCTTGACCATCGCCACGAAGTCGTTGCCGAGCGGCGGCAGGATGACGCGGATCGCCTGAGGGAGGACGACGAGCCGGAAGCGCTGGTAGCGCGTCAGGCCGAGCGCCTTGGCCGCCTCCACCTGCCCCTTGTCGACGGAAAGGATGCCGGCGCGGAAGACCTCGGCGATGAAGGCGGAATAGCCGATCATCAGCGCGATGATCGCCCGCCACATCAGCGAAACGTCGCGCACGACGAGCGGCTCCATGACGCCCGCCTTGACGAGCGGCGTCGCCAGGAAATTGACGGCTGTCACCAGCGCCGGCGCACCGACGAAGGCGATATAGAAGAGCAGGACGAGGATCGGCACGCCGCGAATGACTTCCGTGTAGAAGCGCGCCGCCTGGCGCAGTGCCGCGTGCTCGGAAAGCGCCATCAGCGCCACGCCGAGGCCGAGCATGGTCGCGAGCGCGAAGCCGACCAGGGTTACGAAGACGGTGACGCCGAGACCTTTCAGGACGACCGCGAAGACCTGAGCGAAGATGTCATTGGCGGCGATCACCGCGGCGAGCGCCACGGCGATTACAAGGAGGGCGACCAGCCACCAGGGATAGTCGCCCTTCTCGGAAGCGGATGAATTCACCGGCGCCATCGTGATTCCATAGTTGAGACGCGGGATGCGAGCGGAAAATCGCATGCACTTTTCCTCATCCCGCTCCACAGCGCCGCGCGTCCAATAGGACGCGCTAAGGTCGCTGTAGTACTTTGAAATGCTGCATGATTTTGTCCTCAAATCGATTCCGATTTAGGGAATCATGCAGTAGCGATCAGCCGCCCATCTTGTAGTCGAGGAACCACTTCTTGTTGAGCGCGTCGAAGGTGCCGTCCTCTTTCAGCGCCTTGAGTGCGGCGTTGACCGGCTGGACGAGATCGGATCCCTTCGGGAAGATGAAGCCGAAATCCTCGGTGCCGAGGGGCTCGCCGACCACCTTGAGCGTGCCTTCGGAGGCGTCGACATAGCCTTTCGCCGCGACGCTGTCGGTCAGCACCAGATCGACGTCGCCGGCCTTCAGCGCCTGGACCGTCGCACCGAAGGTCTCGAACAGCTTGATGCGCGGGTTCTGCTCGTTGCCGTCGAGAATTTCATAGACGGCGGTGTAGAAGGGCGAGGTGCCGGGCTGGGCGCCGATCAGCGCGTCCTCGACCGCGGCGAAGCTCTTGGCGTCCTTGAAGCGCGCCTCGTCGGCGCGCACCAGCATGAACTGCTGCGAGCGCATATAGGGATCGGAGAAGTCGACTTTCTCCTTGCGGTCGTCCTTGATGGTGATGCCGGTCATGCCGATTTGATACTGGCCGTCGGATACCGATTGGATCATCGCATCCCAGCTGGTGTTCTGATATTCTACCTTGAAGTTCAGCCGCTTGGCGATCTCGTTCATCGCGTCATATTCCCAGCCGACCGCCTGGCCCGACTTCGGCTCGACGAACTGCAGCGGCGGATAGGCGTTCTCGGTGACGACGACGACCGTTTTGCCGCCAAGGTCGGGCAGGTCGCTCGCGACGGCGGACGCGGAGAATGCGAAGGGAACGGCGAGGGCAGCGGCGATGCCCGCGAGCACGTGGCGGCGGATTGTCATTGGAGGAACTCCCGAAAATTGTGGCGACCGAAAATGTCACGAATTTCGCCGGGAAGACAAGCAGATAGTGCTAAAAAAGAAAGGCGGCCGGGAGGCCGCCTTTGCGAATAACTCCGAAGAGTCGAAATCTTATTCTGCGGCCGCTTCGGCTGCCTTTGCCTCTTCGGCTGCCTTTGCTTCCGCCGCTTCGGCGGCTGCTTTTTCGGCGGCGAGCGCCTGGGCGGCTGCGACCTTCTCGGCCTCGATGCGTGCCTTCTCGTCGGCGACTGCCTGGCGCTCGGCTTCGTTCAGCTTGCGGGCGCGCGTGCCGGTGTTCTCGACGATACGAGCCGACTTGCCGCGACGATCGCGCAGGTAGTAGAGCTTGGCGCGGCGGACCTTACCGCGGCGGACCACTTCGACGCTCTCGACGAGCGGCGAGTAAACCGGGAATACGCGCTCGACGCCTTCGCCGTAGGAAATCTTGCGAACCGTGAAGCTCTCGTTGAGGCCGCCGCCGGAGCGGGCGATGCAGACGCCTTCATAGGCCTGGACGCGGGTACGGTTGCCTTCGACGACGCGGACGTTGACGCGGACGGTGTCGCCGGCGGAAAAATCGGGAAGGGTGCGCTTGGCGGCGATCTTGGCGGCCTGTTCGGCTTCCAGCTGCTGGATGATGTTCATCGGTCTAACCTTTGCTTTCTTCTGAAACAGCCAGAGCGCTCTCGGCCGGCCTGTCGGATTTCCTTCAGGCCTTGCCCTCTTTAAGGACAGGAGCGGATTCGCCATTCTTTCTTGGTGGTCGACGGGCAAGAACCCGAACCGGGGCGGCACATACACCAAACGAGACTGCTTGTCATCCCCGATCGCAGATTTTCTCGTATGGCCCGCGCGCCGATTGTACGCGCGCCCGAGATATGATAAGGAAACCTTATTATTTTTTCTGCGTGATCGAACCGGATGCCCAGGAAACTCGAATCCGACACGATCGGATTGCTGCTCACCGATGTCTCGCGGCTGCTGCGCGGCGCCTTCGACCGCAAGGTCAATGCGATGGCGCTCGGCATCACCCCCGGGGAAGCGCGCACGCTGATCCAGGTCGCCGTGACCGAGGGCATCAAGCAGGCGGAGATCGCCACGCGCATGGGGATCGAGCCGATGACGCTCTCGGCCTATCTCGATCGCCTCGAGGCACTGGAGCTGGTGGCGCGGGTGCCTGATCCGGCCGACCGGCGCGCCAAGAATGTCGTCATCACCGAAAAGGCCGACCCGCTGCTTTCCGAGCTGATGAGCGGGCTCAGGGGAATGATGAACGCCTATACCGAGAGCATCGGCGACGAGGGCCGCGAGCAGCTGCGCGGCAGCCTCCGGATCCTCCGCGACAATCTTCGCCGCCTGGATCCCTGTCTTGCCGGCAAGGAGAAGACGCAATGACGCTCAGGATGAGCGAACGGCGCACGAGCATCATCGGCGCCTTCCTGGTGGCGCTCGGTCCTGTTTCCATGGCGCTCTATACGCCGGCCATGCCGGAGCTCGTCCGCGCCTTCGCCTCCAGCGAGGCGGCGATCAAGATGACGCTGTCGCTCTATTTTGGTGGCTTCGCCTTCGCCCAGCTCGTCTCGGGCACGCTTTCCGACGTTATCGGCCGCCGGCCGGCGACGCTGATCTTTATGGCCATCTATCTCGCCGGCAGTCTGATGGCCACCTTTGCGCCATCGATCGCCGTGCTGCTCGCCGGGCGGCTGGTGCAGGGGATCGGCGCCTCGGTCGGCATGACGGTCGCCCGCGCCATCGTCCGCGACCAGTTCACCGGCACGAGCGCCGCCCGCATCATGAACATGATCGGCATGATGCTGGCGCTCGGGCCGGCCGTCTCGCCGACGCTCGGCGGCATTGCGCTTGGTCTTTTCGGCTGGCAGTCGATCTTCCTGCTGATGGTCGGCTTCGCACTGATGGCCTGCCTGACCGTGCATTTCTTCATGGCCGAGACGGTGGCGCCCGACCGCAGCAAGGGGCATCTGCGGCCGATCCTTGCCGCCTATCGCGAACTGCTGGCCGACAGCCGCTTCTTATCGTCGACGCTGGTGATCGCCGGCGCCGTCGGCGCGCTCTACGCCTGGGCGACGATGCTGCCCTTCGTGCTGATCAGCGAGGTCGGGCTGACGCCCACCGAGTTCGGCGTCGGCATGCTGATGCAATCGGGTCTGTTCTTTTCCGGCACGGTGACGGTGCGGCTCCTGATGCGGCGCTTCACGCCGCAGGCGCTGGTGCCCGTCGGCCTCTCTTTCATCGGCGCATCGAGCCTCATCCTTGCCTTTGCAATGCAAGCAATGGAGCCGACCTTCCTCTCGGTCATGACTCCGATCGGCATCTACGCCTTCGGCATCGCCTTCGTCATGCCCTATATGATGACCGCGGCGATGGCGCCCTTCCCGCATATCGCAGGCACGGCGTCGGCGTTGATGGGCTTCATCCAGATGGGCTCCGGCCTTCTCGGCGGCGCGCTTGCCGCCCTCGTCGGCGCGCCCGCCCTGGCGCTCGGGACGATCATCCCCGGCTTCGGCCTGATCTCCATGGCGAGCTATATCTGGTATCGCAAGGCGGTTCGGCTGAGGCCGCTCGCCGCGCCGGCACCAGCCGAAGCGCCGTTGAGCGAAGCGGCGGAATAGAGACAGTTGCAGGGACGTGTGACGGTTTTCCATCCACGACACCACGACGAGATGAATTGAGCTGCGCTCGGGGTGGATGCCCCTCTGCTGCCGGGCATGCCCCTCATCTGCCTGCCGGCCTCTTATCCCCGTCACACGGGGAGAAGAGGGAATGCCTCGATCCCGGCACCAAACGGCGGCCGTCGAGAAATGTGCACGCCTGCGGGTCAAGAAGGGACCAAGCGATTGCGGCTTGTCTCGCCGTCCCCGTGCGCGGCGTGCGCGGGGAGAAGATGCCGGCAGGCAGATGAGGGGCAGGCGGAAGGGAGCCGGCCGTAGATGCTCCCCTTGAAACCGGCTTTGCCTTCAAACCGCCCGGCACGAAAAAACTGCGGCGGATTGCTCCGCCGCAGCTCTGTCTCGAGGAATTCCGGCCTCAGCGGTTGCGGGCAGCGAGCGTGCGCAGGCGCAGGGCGTTCAGTTTGATGAAGCCGGCAGCGTCCTTCTGGTCGTAGGCGCCCTGGTCGTCCTCGAAGGTGACCAGCTTGTCGGAATAGAGCGACTTCGCGCTCTCGCGGCCGGTGACCATCACATTGCCTTTGTAGAGCTTCAGCGTCACTTCGCCTTCGACATGCTCCTGGCTCTTGTCGATGGCCGCCTGGAGCATCTCGCGCTCCGGCGAGAACCAGAAGCCGTAATAGATGAGCTCGGCATAGCGCGGCATCAGCTCGTCCTTCAGATGCGCTGCGCCACGGTCGAGGGTGATGCTCTCGATCGCCCGGTGGGCGGCGAGCAGGATCGTGCCGCCGGGGGTCTCATAGACCCCGCGCGACTTCATGCCGACGAAACGGTTCTCGACGAGGTCGAGGCGGCCGATTCCGTTGTCGCGGCCGTAGTCGTTGAGCTTGGCAAGCAGCGTCGCCGGCGACAGGCGCACGCCGTCGATCGAAACGGCGTCGCCGCGCTCGAAGCCGATCTTGATGATGGTCGCCTGGTCCGGAGCAGCCTCCGGCGAGATCGTGCGCATGTGCACATATTCCGGCGCTTCCTGAGCCGGGTCTTCCAGCACCTTGCCTTCCGATGAGGAATGCAGCAGGTTGGCGTCGACGGAGAAGGGCGCCTCGCCCTTCTTGTCCTTGGCGACCGGGATCTGGTGCTTTTCGGCGAATTCGAGCAGCTCGGTGCGGCTCTTGAACGACCAGTCGCGCCAGGGAGCGATGATCTTGATATCGGGATTCAGCGCATAGGCCGATAGCTCGAAGCGGACCTGGTCGTTGCCCTTGCCGGTCGCGCCATGGGCGATGGCGTCGGCACCGGTCTTCCTGGCGATGTCGATCAGGTGCTTGGAGATCAGCGGCCGGGCGATCGAGGTGCCGAGCAGATAGACGCCTTCGTAGACCGCATTGGCGCGGAACATTGGAAAGACGAAGTCACGCACGAACTCCTCGCGCACGTCCTCGATATAGATCTCCTTGATGCCGAGCATCTCCGCCTTCTTGCGCGCCGGCTCAAGCTCCTCACCTTGGCCGAGATCGGCGGTGAAGGTCACCACTTCGGCGCCGAGTTCGGTCTGCAGCCATTTGAGGATGATCGAGGTGTCGAGACCGCCGGAATAGGCGAGTACGACCTTCTTCACGTCTTTGTGCGATGCCATGATGTCTGTCCGTGCTATTCGAGGGCGGAATGCCGCCGTGCAAAATCTGCGGCACTTTAGCCAGAACTCGAAGCGATACAAGCGGAACAAGCGGCATTCGGACGAATCTGCTGGCGAAAGGATGTAAGCTTCGGTATCAGCAAAGACCTGCGCCTGAGGAATAGCCATGGACTTCCTGCCAAGCCTGCCGACCCTCCTTACCTTTGCCGGCGCGAGCCTGCTGCTGGCGGCAACGCCCGGACCCGACATGACGCTGTCGATCAGCCGGGCACTGGCGCAGGGCAAGAAGGCCGCGCTCTTCGTCGTGGTCGGCACCGGGCTCGGCATCGTCGTCCACACGCTGCTCGTCGCCTTCGGCATCTCGGCGCTGATCACCGCCTCGCCGACCGCCTTCCTGGTGTTGAAGACCGGCGGTGCCGCCTACCTCCTGTGGCTCGCGATCCAGGCGATCCGCTACGGCTCCAGCCTGTCGGTAACGAAGGTGGCGGAGGCGAAGGGTACGGCGCTTTCGAACATTTCGACCGGCTTCTCCGTCAACATCCTGAACCCCAAGGTCGTGATCTTCTTCATGACCTTCCTGCCGCAATTCGTCAGCGCCGACGACCCGGCGGTGACCGGCAAGCTCCTGTTCCTCGGTTTCTTCTTCATCGCTATCGGCATGCCGGTCAACGCGCTGGTGGTGCTAGCCGCCGACTGGCTGGCGGCCTGGCTGCAGCGCAACAGGCGGGCGATGCGAGCGCTCGACTACAGCTTTGCCGGGGTGTTTTCGGTGTTTGCCGTGAAGATTTTTCTGACGCAGGCGCGGTGACGTCCATCCCGAGGGCTCTTGCCCCTCAATCCTCGCCGTGGTTGGCGATCATCATCGCCTCGAAGGCGAGTCGGTCGACCTTGCGCATGCGCTCCGATTCCGACTTGAGCTGGCCGCAGGCGGCGAGGATGTCGCGGCCGCGCGGGGTGCGGATCGGCGAGGCGTAGCCGGCCTGGTTGATGAAGTCGGCGAAGGCTTCGATCTGCTCCCAGTCCGAACACTGGTAGTTGGTGCCCGGCCAGGGATTGAAGGGGATCAGATTGATCTTCGCCGGGATGCCCTTCAGGAGCTTCACCAGTTCCTTGGCGTCCTCCAGGCTGTCGTTGACGTCCTTCAGCATTACATATTCGAAGGTGATGCGGCGCGCATTGGAAAGGCCCGGATAGGCGCGGCAGGCCTCCATCAGCTCCTTCAGCGGATATTTCTTGTTGATCGGCACGAGCATGTCGCGCAGTTCGTCTTTGACGGCGTGCAGCGAGATTGCCAGCATGAGGCCGATCTCCTCGCCGGTGCGATAGATTTCCGGAACGATCCCGGAGGTCGACAGCGTGATGCGCCGCTTCGAGAGCGACAGGCCGTCGCCGTCCGAGGCGATCAGCAGTGCCGTCTTGACGTTCTCGAAATTATAGAGCGGCTCGCCCATGCCCATCATCACGATATTGGTGATCTTGCGGCCCTCGGCCGGCACGATCGCGCCCTGCGGCGTGTCGCGCTCCGGAAAGTCGCCGAGCCTGTCGCGGGCGAGCAGAAGCTGCGAGAGGATTTCCTCGGCCGTCAGATTACGCACCAGCTTCTGCGTGCCGGTGTGGCAGAAGGAACAGGTGAGCGTACAGCCGACTTGGCTCGAAATGCAGAGCGTGCCGCGGCCTTCCTCGGGAATATAGACGGTCTCGATTTCCACCGGCCGTCCGGCGCCGCGCGGCGGAAAGCGCAACAGCCATTTGCGCGTGCCGTCGCCCGAAACCTGCTCTTCGACGATTTCGGGCCGGGCAACGGTGAAATGCTGCTTGAGCATTTCGCGCATGTCCTTGGAGACATTCGACATCTGGTCGAAGTCCGAGACGCCGCGCACATAGAGCCAATGCCACAGCTGGCTGACGCGCATCTTCACCTGCCGCTCCGGCACGCCTTTCTCGACCAAGAGCTTGGCCATGTCCTCGCGCAAGAGGCCGATCAGCGACGGCTTTTCCGTTTGCGGCGCGACGCGCACCTGCGGCGCCTTAACGATATCCGGCCTGTTCAAGATCTCGGTGGCTGGCATGCTCGTGGTCCTGTCATGGAGCGGGGGCTGTCCGGATATGCGTCTCCGGATCATCTTCCGATGCTCGAACTGAAGTATGGCGAGCCTTCGGGCGCGCTCACACGGGGCGCAGGGCTCTGGATTGCGGGCGCTTTAGCATTCTTTTTGCGGCGAGTCACCATGAGCGCTTCAGCCGAAAGCAAAAAGGCCGGCTGAGCAGCCGGCCTCTGAGTCAGGAACGCAGGGTCCGGCCTACTTGCAGGCCTCGATCTGCTTCAAGGCGGCGGAGATGCCGGAGAGCGAATAGGAGTAGGAGGTTGCCGTGCCCTTGCGCGACTTGGCGTTGACCGACATGTCCTTGCCCGATTTCATCGCCGCGACCAGCGCCGGCTCTTCCGCGGCATTCTCGACCCAGGCAGAGTTGCCCTTGGTGAACATGATGAAGGTGCGTCCGTCGATGACCACGTTGACCTTCGAATTGTCCTGTAGCTGATAGCCCATCATCACCTGCGGCTCGTAGCTGATGTTCTGCCCCGGGCGCTGCGAGACGAGGAAGAAGATGTCTCCGTGGTCGACGCCGGCAGGGCTCTTTTCCTTTGGAACCGACAGGACATAGCAGACCTTGCCGCCGCCCGACTGATAGGAGTACGCGCCCCAGGCGTTGAACTGCTGGATTCGCGTCGGCGATTGCGCGGAAGCCACGCCGGCTGCCGCCATTACGAGTACGATTGCAGTTGCGATCTTTCTTGCAAACATGAGTTCCTGCCGATTTCCTAGCTTGCGGTTGCCCGAACCAGGCTTACACGGGCAACGCATAGTCACGATTTGAATTTATTTTGACTTAATTCAGGTTACCAAACCGTCAACGATCGCCGCAATCGTCCCGTTTTGCCCCACAGGAACAGTGCGCCCGCAGCCTTGGGCCATTGCGGGCGTGCGGTTCGTCCCTGTGCGGATTTGCCGGTCCGGTCGGACATCGGTACTGGCGGGCCGTGGCCGGTGATCTTCCTGTCTCAAATCTCGTCGGACGCGCCGTTCTGCTGCCTCACGCCCACAGCCGTCACGTTTACGGAATCTATGTCACAAAGAATCGGGCAAGAGTTTGTCGTCGCGGGCGGCAATGCGGCGACCTCGGCAACGGGGTGGCGTCGCTAGTCGTCGAGTCGCTCGCCGAACGTCTCGTCGGCCTTGTGATAATGTGTCTCCTTGATTTGGCCGCTGATCGCCGCAAAGGCGGCAGTCAATACGGCGACGTCGTCGGAGAAGCCGACGGCGGCGAGCACGTCGGGCACGAAATCGAGCGGCAGGACGAAATAGGCCAGTGCCGCGAGCAGTACCCCTCGGGTGCGCGTCGGCGTCTGCGGGTCCACCGCGCAATAATAGGCGGCGACGAGATCGCGGCTGAAGGGAATCTGGCGAACCGCCCGGCGGAAGGTCGGCCAGAAGCGGCGGCGCACCTTGCGCTCGCGGCGCTCCTGTTCGGATTCCTCGCCTGGAAGGAGAATTTCACCAATCTTCACGTCGTCCATCGCGTCCGTTCCGCTTGTCACCAGCCAGATATGGGCATGGCAGGCGCCATTTCAAATGGCCGTATTTAGATGGCCTTACTTCAGATGATCCGGCATCCGCCCGGCAGCCGCCTGGTCCATCTTCGCCGCCAGCTTGAAGTCAAGCTCCGTCAGGCCGCTGGCATCATGCGTCGAAAGCGTGACATCGACCTTGTTGTAGACATTGAACCATTCCGGGTGGTGGTTGAGCTCCTCCGCCGCGAGAGCGCATTGCGTCATGAAGCTGAAGGCTTCGGCGAAATTGCGGAAGCGAAACGCCTTCCAGATCGAGGCTCCGTCCTCGGCGAGAACCCAGCCTTCCATCCTGTGGAGATGCTCGGCGATAGTCTCGGCATCGAGCTTTTCGGGCCTCATGCGGTTTTCTCCCTGCCCTTTTCAGGCTAACCATGCCGCGTGGACGTGCGGTCGAATGCTCCATGGATACCATGAAACCCGTCAGAATTCTCTTCGTTTGTCTCGGCAATATCTGCCGATCGCCATTGGCAGAGGGCATCATGCGTCAGCTTGCGCGCCGAAACGGCTATGGCGATGTGGTCTCGGTCGATTCAGCCGGCATGGGTGCCTGGCATATCGGCCATCCTCCCGACCGCCGCTCGATCGCAGTCGCCAGAGCCCACGGCATCGACATTTCCGGTCTGCGCGGCAGGCAGATCGACGCGGCCGATCTTGCCGCCTTCGACCTGATCCTCGGCATGGACCGCCGCAATGTCGCCGAGCTGCGGAGGCTCGCCTCGCCCGAGACATTCCACAAGGTGCATCTGTTCATGAACGTTGCCGCGGGCCGGAACGACGACGTTCCGGATCCCTATTACGAAACGGCGGATGCCTTCGAGGCGCTCTACCAGATGCTGGAGGCCGGCTGCTCCTCGCTGCTTGCGAAGCTCACGCGCCCTTCGTGAAGCGGGAACACCTCTTCCGTCAGATAGGGCCCGCCGCCGACCGAGTCGCGCGAGGATAGGAGGACGAAGCGCGGAACGATAAAGGGCGCGGTCATGAAATTGCCGCGCCCTGACAGATACTCGACGACGTCGTCGACACGTGAAGCGCGTAGTCGCGCCAGCGTCACGTGCGGCGTGAACTTGCGCGGGTCCGGCGGCAGGCCGAGACGCTGGCAGATGCGTTCGATTTCCGCCTGCAGCGCATACATGTCCGGATTGTTGCTGACGCCGGCCCAGACCGAGTGCGGCTTCTTCGAGCCAAAGGCACCGATGCCGGTCAATTGCAACTGAAATTCCGGCCGTTCGATGCGGTCGAGGCCGTCGATGATTTCATTGGCGGTGCGCCAATCGACATCGCCGATGAAACGCAGGGTGATGTGGTAATTCTCCACATCGATCCATCGAGCTCCGGGAAGACCTCCGCGCAGCAACGAAAGACTCATTGCTGCATTGTGCGGAATTTCGAGGGCGGTGAATAGTCTCGGCATGGCGAGCTCCCCGAATCTCTTGCAGATGTCTTAGCGAATCACGCATCGACTCTGCACGCAACTGTTATTTGGCGAGTTGAGAAATTAACATCTGCTTAATTGTGGATGTTCGTTATTCTCCTTTGTGCAGTGATCTGACGAATTGCTCGGCAGTTGGAAGAAAACGCTCCACCATTACGGCAATGCCATCGCTGTTCGGATGCATGCCGTCGTCGAGTTGCAGTCCTGCTTTGGTTACGACTCCGTCGAGGAAGAAAGGGTAGAAGGCGAGTTTGTGTTCCCTAGCGAGGTCGGAATAAATCAAATTGAAGCGCGCGCCGTAGTCGGCACCCATGTTCGGCGGCGCCATCATGCCGACGAGCAGCACCGCAATGCCGCGCTCCTGGAGCCGGTCGATCATAGCCTCGAGGTTTTTGCGGGTTTCCTCGGGCGAGACGCCGCGCAGCGCGTCATTGGCGCCGAGTTCGAGGATCACGCCCTTCGTTCCGTCAGGCACCGACCAATCTATGCGGGCGAGACCGCCCGAAGTCGTGTCGCCGGAGACGCCCGCATTCGCGATCGTGACATCGAAGCCCTTGTCCTTGAGCGCCTTTTCAAGCCGGGCGGGGAAAGCATCCTCCGGCGGAAGCTGGTAGCCGGCCATCAGGCTGTCGCCGAAGCCGACGAGGCTGAGGCTTTCGGCCCGGGCTGCCGCCGATAACGCGATTGTCATTGCAAGGCTCAAGAAAAACGGGAGAAAATCTTTCAATCGCATGCTTCCGTTCCTAAATCGGCGGGCAATCTTTTCGTCAATCCATTCTTGTTTCATATAGGGTCGTTCCGCGTGGCAAAAACCATCATCGAACTGAAAAATGCGGACCTGACCCTCGGCGAGGCGGCAGCCTCGGTGCACGTGCTGAAGGGCATGAGCCTGACCATCAATGCCGGCGAATCCGTCGGCATCGTCGGGCCGTCCGGCTCGGGAAAATCGACACTCCTGATGGTCATGGCCGGCCTCGAGCGCCTCGATCGCGGCGAGATCGTCATTGACGGCACGGCCCTGCACCGGATGAGCGAGGACGAGATCGCCGATTTCCGCGGCCGCAATATCGGCATCGTTTTCCAGTCCTTTCATCTGATCCCCAATATGACGGCGCTCGAAAACGTCGCGGTGCCGCTGGAACTCGCCAATGTCCGCGACGCCTTCGGCATCGCCCGCCGAGAGCTAGTCGCCGTCGGGCTCGGCGAACGGCTGACGCATTATCCGGGACAGCTTTCCGGCGGCGAGCAGCAGCGCGTGGCGATCGCCAGGGCGCTGGCGCCGTCGCCGAAACTGCTGATCGCCGACGAGCCGACCGGCAATCTCGATGCCGAGACGGGCCGGCAGATCGCCGACCTGCTCTTTGCCGAGCAGCGCGAGCGCGGCATGACCCTCATTCTCGTCACCCATGACGCGGCCCTCGCCGGGCGCTGCTCCCGGCAGGTGCGGGTCCGTTCGGGCGAGATCGTCTCCGGGGCCGAGGCCGCGCCGCTCGCCGAACCGGCCCGTCCGGAGGCCGCATCCGCATGAGCGCAGCCACGGTCATCCGCCGCCTTCGCCCGTTCCTCGCCCTTCGTCTGGCGCTCCGGGAGATGCGCGGCGGTCTCAAGGGCTTCTATATCTTTCTTGCCTGCATCGCGCTCGGCACGGCGGCGATCGCCGGGGTCAATTCGCTGTCGCAGTCGATCAGCGCGACGATCGCCTCGCGGGGCCAGGAGATCCTTGCCGGCGATATCCGCTTCGAGCTCAACAACCGCCTCGCGACGCCCGAGGAGCGCGCCTTTCTCGAGGGCTTCGGCGACGTTTCGGCATCCGCCGGCTTGCGCTCGATGGCGCGCCTTCCGGACGGGTCGAACCAGGCGCTCGTGGAGTTGAAGGCCGTCGACGGCGCCTATCCGCTCTATGGCGCGCTTGAAAGCGAGCCGGCAGGGCCGCTTGCCGAACTCCTTGCGAAGGATGGCGATGTCTACGGTGCGGTTGCCGCGCCGCTGCTCCTCGAGCGGCTCGGCATCGCCCCGGGCGCCGAGGTCCTTCTCGGCAATGCGCGGATCCGCGTCAATGCCACGATCATTCGCGAGCCGGACGCACTGTCCGACGGATTCGGCTTCGCGCCGCGGCTGATGGTGTCGGCCGAGGCGCTCGCTGTTTCCGGCCTGGTGCAGACCGGCAGCCTCGTCGAGCACGCTTACAAGATCAGGCTCGCCGATCCGTCGCGTGTCGCCTCGATCCGGACGGAAGCGCAGGCGCGTTTTCCCACAGCCGGCTGGTCGATCCGCACCAGCAGCAATGCCGCCCCGTCGCTCAACGCCAACATCACCCGCTTCTCGCAGTTCCTGACGCTCGTCGGGCTGACAGCGCTGATCGTCGGCGGGGTCGGGGTCGGCAATGCGGTGCGCTCCTATCTCGACGGCAAGCGCGGCGTCATCGCCACCTTCAAATGCCTCGGCGCGCCGGCCTCGCTGGTGGCGACGGTCTACCTCGCACAGATCCTGATGATCGCCTCGATCGGCATTGCCATCGGCCTCGCGCTCGGTGCCCTGATCCCATTCGTGGCGGCGCAGTTCCTCGCCGACGTATTGCCGGTGTCGACATCCTTCGAGCTCTATCCCTCGGCGCTTGGCCTTGCGGCGCTCTTCGGCTTGCTGACGGCGCTTGCCTTTGCGGTCCTGCCACTCGGCCGGGCGCGCCGGGTGCCGGCCACCGCCCTCTTCCGCCAGCAGGGTTTCGAGCCGAGCGGCTTTCCCGCCTGGCCCTATCTCGCGGGCGCGCTCGTCTGCCTGGCGGCGCTCGCGGGCCTTGCCGTCTGGACCGCCTATGACCGCTACATCTCGCTGATCTTTCTCGGCGCGATCGCCTTTGCCTTCGTCGTCCTGCGGGCCGTTGCCTTCCTCATCGGCTGGCTGGCGCGGCGCAGCCCGCGCGTCCACTCGCCGGCCCTGCGGCTGGCAATCGGCAATATACACCGGCCCGGCGCACTGACGCCGTCGGTGGTCCTGTCGCTCGGGCTGGGCCTCGCGCTTCTGGTCACGCTCGCGCTCATCGACGGCAATCTGCGGCGCGAGCTGACCGGCAGCATGTCGGAGCGCGCGCCGAATTTCTTCTTCGTCGACATTCAGGGTCATGAGATAGACGGCTTCCGGTCGCTGCTCGGCAGGGCGATGCCGAAGGGCAAGATCGTCGAGGTGCCGATGCTGCGCGGCCGCATCGTCGCCCTCAACGGCCAGGACGTGAACAGCCGCACCGTGCCGCCCGGCGGACAATGGGTCTTGCGCGGCGACCGCGGCATCACCTACGCGAAGAACAAGCCGGAGAATTCGACGCTCACCGCGGGCGCATGGTGGCCCGCGGATTACAGCGGCGAGCCGCTCGTCTCCTTCTCGGCCGAAGAGGCCGGCGAGCTTGGCCTGAAGCTCGGCGACACGGTCACGGTCAACGTGCTCGGCCGCAACGTCACCGCCCGGATCGCCAATTTCCGCAATGTCGAGTGGGAATCGCTGTCGATCAATTTCGTCATGGTCTTCTCGCCCAACACCTTTGCCGGCGCGCCGCATGCCTGGCTGGCGACGATCATCGACCCGGATGCCACGGCGGCGGAAGAAGCGGCGGTGCTGAAATCCGTCACCAACACCTATCCCACGATCACCAGCGTTCGCGTCAAGGACGCGCTCGACATCGTCAACACGCTGCTCGGGCAGCTTGCGACGGCAATCCGCGCCGCGGCCGCCGTGGCGTTGATCGCATCCGTGCTGGTGCTCGCCGGCGCGCTTGCCGCCGGAAACCGGGCACGCATCCACGACGCGGTGGTGCTGAAGACCCTCGGCGCCACCCGGGGAACCTTGATCCGCGCCTTCAGCTACGAATATTTTATTCTCGGCGTGGCCACCGCCGTCTTCGCGCTCCTGGCAGGCGGAGTTGCGGCCTGGTTCGTCGTCAGCCGCATCATGACGCTGCCGTCGAATTTCCTGCCGGACGTGGCCTTCGCTACGATCGCCGTTGCCCTCGTCGTGACGGTCGGCATCGGCCTTGCCGGGACTTGGCGCATCCTCGGGCAGAAGGCCGCGCCGGTCCTGCGCGAACTGTAGCGGTGGCGATTAACCGTTAATCACCCGTGTTTGATCGCCCAAAAGCCCGGCTTTGCTCGATTCAGGCCCGGCCGGGTCTTGTGCGGCGCGGCTTTCACCATCATATTTATCCACAGGCATGCTGGAGCCCCGCAGCGGCGCCTGGGCGTGAGCTGGCACAGACACCCGCCGCCCGACACCGTAATTCCAACCGGGGCTTAAAGAGGAAACAATGGCTGATCTGAGAAACTACCAAACCCGAATGTCGCCCGCCGGCGCTCAGGCGGGTGCCGTGATCGATGAAGGCCTTCGCGCTTACATGCTGAAGGTCTACAACCTGATGGCCCTGGGGCTGGCGATCACCGGCGTGGCAGCTTACGGGACCTATGCGCTTGCCGTCTCCAATCCGGCATTCGCCCAGCTCATCTACGCCTCGCCGCTGAAGTGGGTCGTGATGCTGGCACCGCTTGCGCTGGTCTTCTTCATGAGCTTCCGCATCAACTCTATGAGCGTTTCCGCCGCCCAGACGACGTTCTGGATCTACGCGGCGCTGATGGGCCTTTCGTTGTCCTCGATCTTCCTGGTCTTCACCGGCCAGAGCATCGTGCAGACGTTCTTCGTGACGGCCGCCTCGTTTGGCGCCCTGTCGCTCTACGGCTACACGACAAAAAAGGATCTGTCGGGCTTCGGCACATTCCTGATCATGGGCCTGTTCGGCCTGATCATCGCGTCGATCGTCAACATCTTCCTTGCTTCGTCGGCCCTCGGCTTCGCGATCTCCGTGATCGGTGTTCTGGTCTTCGCCGGCCTGACCGCCTACGACACGCAGAAGATCAAGGAAATGTACTTCGAGGCCGATGACGTCGCGGTTGCCGGCCGCAAGGCTATCATGGGCGCGCTGACGCTCTACCTCGACTTCATCAACCTGTTCATGTTCCTGCTGCAGTTCCTGGGCAACAAGAACGAGTAGTCGGGACTGGATTGACGAAGAAGGCGGCTTCGGCCGCCTTTTTTGTTGCGCCGAATCTTGATCGGTCCGGCCGCTTCATGCGAATGCTGCAGCAGTCACAACAACGAAAAATCTCCCATGACCTTCACGCTTCGCGACGCCGTCGCCGCCGATCTTCCCGCCATCACCGAGATCTACCGCGAGTCGGTCCTGAACGGTGTCGCGACCTACGAGGTGACGCCGCCCTCCGAGGCGGAGATGGCGCTGCGCTTTTCGACGATCACCGGCAGCGGCTATCCCTATATCGTCGCCGCGGACGAGCAGGGCAGCGTGCTCGGCTACGCCTATGCGTCGGCCTTCCGCACCCGGACCGCCTATCGGTTCCTGGTGGAGGATTCGATCTATCTGGCGCGGGAATCGCGCGGCCAAGGCATCGGCAGGGCGCTGCTCGAGGAGCTCGTCAAGCGGTGCACCGCGCTCGGTTTTCGCCAGATGGTGGCGGTGATCGGCGGCGCCCATCCCTCCTCGATCGCCGTTCATCGCGCCGTCGGCTTCGAGCATCAGGGAACGATGAAGGCAACCGGCTTCAAGCATGGGCGCTGGCTGGATACCGCGATCATGCAGCTTCCTCTCGGCGAGGGAATGGACACCCTGCCCGCCGAGGGCGCCTATCCGGATACGCTTTACCGGAGCTGATTGCCCCTCTCCTCGGGTTAAACCCGAGGACTAACCTTCTCCCCGTACGCGGGTAGAGGGACTGGAGCCGGCGCGGCATAGTCCTTCGCCCCGCTTGCGGGGGAGAAGGTGCCGGGAGGCGGATGAGGGGCAATTCCAAATGGAGACGCTGCGTTATGTCTCGACGAGCTTCAGCACCTTGTCGAAGACTTTGAGGACCTGTGCCAGCTCGTGGCCGCGCTTCAGGATCGTGCCTTGAGCGTTCAGCACGCTGTAGGCACCCTGTTTGGCGGCGAGTTTGGGGTTCTTCTCGATGCGGTAGAGCGAGACTTCCCCGGCGCGCTTGAACACCGAGAACACGGCACGGTCCTTCAAATGGTCGATCGCGTAGTCGCGCCATTCGCCCTCACCGACCATGCGGCCGTAGAGTCTCAGAACGAGGTCCAGCTCACGGCGGTGGAAGGTGACTGGCGGGGGGTTTTTGGCTTGCTTGTATTCGTGAAAATCGACGACCACATTCGATGTGGTCTGGCCCTGGTGACGCGCTTCGCCCTCCGGCAAATCCGATTGATCGGTCATCGGCAATTCGGCCTTCTGATGTGACAGGACCATGACAGTGTGCCTGACGAGAGACGAAAAGCAAGCCGGAAGCTGTTGGCAAGGCGGGCAATTCTTGCCCTTGCCGCAATTCAGTCAAATCGCCGCCCCAATTCACCGCAAAACTCCGACCGCTGCCGGACGAGTCGTTGCCACCGTATGTCCGGACAGGTTGTCATGCTGCGGGAGGTTTCCAAACGCAGACATGACCGGTTCGGTCCGGTAACTTCGAACCCTCAGCCCCAGCCCCTCGATGCTGCCGGGCCGAACCATCCCTCCGCCTCGAATTCGGCGCGTGCGCTCGCATCTGCCCCTCATCCGGCTGCCGCCACCTTCTTCCCGCAAGCGGGGGCGAAGGGACGATGCCGCACCCGCTTACGTCCCTACACGAGCAGACAAGGGGCAAACTCCTGACCGGAGCCCTTCGCGTCGCTACAGCTTGCCTTGCGGGCCGGCGAGAAGGGTTGCGGCGCCGATAATCGGGCCCGGCGTTTCCGCATCCTTCATCGATTGCAGCAGGATGGCGCAGCCGCTATTGCCGCGCCCCTCGATCAGCACCGAGGCGGGGAGCGTGAACTGGGCGGGCTTGCCGTCCCACATGCCGATGGTCTGGATATCCTTGACCGCGTGCCAATAGGCGATTTCTTTGCCCTTGTTCTCGCCTCTTTCGACTTTGACCTCCCGGGCCCGGTCGAAATAGACGACGACGACATTCGCCTTGCCCTCACCGGCGCCGACCTTGATGGAGATTTCCTCGCCGCCGATCGTGGCATCGACCGGCACGGCGAGCCCGCCGCCGCCGGCGCTCATCGTCGCCAGCCGGGACTTGACCGCCTGGAGGTCGGAGCCGTTCACGTGATCGCGGCCGTTCAGAACCACCTGTGGCGTGTAGACGCCACTGCGGCCGAGCATGCGGGCATAGGCATACTGCCGCTCGGTGTTTTCCTTGGTGGCAAGCGTGTCGGCCCAGCCGAGATAGTTCCAGTAATCGACGTGATAGGCGAGTGCCACGACCTCGCCCTCGTCGATAAGCGCCTTCAAGGCGGCGTCGGCGGGCGGACAGGACGAACAGCCCTGGCTGGTGAAAAGCTCGACCACACCCTTGAACGCCTTGCCGTCGTCGGCCGCCGCCGTGCCGCTGATGGCACCGAGCAGGCCCATGGTCAGGGCCAGGCGGCGGAGTATTGGCAGCAAGGCGAAAGTCATGGCGTCACTTGTATTTGTCGGGCGGGCGCTTCCATCAGGGGAGTACATTACATACGACGGGCCGGTTTCAACAGAAAGTCACGTTGGAGTGACCTGCGGGCAGGCTGGGGAAAACGTCGACGGACATAAGCGGCGGCAGTTAGCGCAAAAAAAGAGCCGGGGCATCGGCTGATGCCCCGGCCAGATCGTTGAAGCAGAATGCGGACGGCCGGTTCAGGCCGCGAGATCGCGCAGAACCGTCTGCAGGATGCCGCCATTATTGACGTAGGTGACCTCGTCCAGCGTGTCGATACGGCAGATGAGCGGCACTTCCTTCACCGAACCGTCGCCATAGGAGATCTTGGCGACGCGCCTTTCGCGCGGCTGGACATTGGCGAGGTTGTCGATCGTGACGACCTCATCGCCCTTCAGGCCCAGCGAATCCCAGGTAGTGCCCTCTTCGAAGACGAAGGGGATGACGCCCATGCCGACGAGATTCGAGCGGTGGATGCGTTCGAAGGACTGGGCGATCACGGCCTTGACGCCGAGAAGGTTGGTGCCCTTGGCCGCCCAGTCGCGCGAGGAGCCGTTGCCGTATTCGACGCCGGCGAAGATGACGAGCGGAACGCCCTCTTCCTTGTACTGCATGGCCGCATCGTAGATCGACATCTCTTCCTTGGACGGATAGTGGATGGTGTAGCCACCTTCCTTGCCGTTCGGGCCGAGCATGTGGTTGCGGATACGGATATTGGCGAAGGTGCCGCGCATCATCACTTCATGGTTGCCGCGGCGCGTGCCGTACTGGTTGAAGTCGGCAACGGTCACGCCATGGCCGAGCAGGTAGGAGCCTGCCGGTGAGGCGGCCTTGATCGAACCGGCCGGGGAAATGTGGTCGGTGGTGATCTTGTCGCCGAAGAGGCCGAGGACGCGGGCGCCCTTGATGTCGGAAATACCGGCGCCCCTCTTGCCCATGCCCACGAAATAGGGCGGGTTCTGCACATAGGTCGAGGCCTCGTCCCAGGCATAGGTCTGCCCGGCCGGGACCTGGACGGCCTGCCAGTTTTCGTCGCCCTTGAAGACGTCCGCGTATTTGGTCGCGTAAAGTTCGCGGGTCACGTATTTGAAGATGAACTCCTGGATTTCCTGCGAGGTCGGCCAGATATCCTTCAGGTAGACCGGCTTGCCGTCCTTGTCTTCGCCGATCGGCTCCTTGATGAGGTCCTTCTGGACCGTGCCGGCGAGTGCGTAGGCGACCACAAGCGGCGGCGAGGCGAGGTAGTTTGCCTGGACGTCCGGCGAGATGCGGCCTTCAAAGTTGCGGTTGCCGGAAAGAACGCCGGCGGCAATCAGGCCCTTGTCGTTGATCGTCTTCGAGATCGGCGCCGGCAGCGGGCCGGAGTTGCCGATGCAGGTGGTGCACCCGAAGCCGACGAGATTGAAGCCCAGCGCATCGAGGTCCTTCTGCAGGCCGGACTTCGCCAGATATTCACCGACAACCTGCGATCCGGGCGCCAGCGATGTCTTCACCCAAGGCTTGGTCTTCAGGCCCTTGGCGACCGCGTTGCGGGCAAGCAGGCCTGCGGCGATCAGCACCGACGGGTTCGAGGTGTTGGTGCAGGAGGTGATTGCCGCGATCGCGACGTCGCCATGGCCTATGTCGAAATCCGTGCCTTCGACGGCATAGCGGTTCGAAAGCTGACCGGGCTTCTTGTAGTCGTTTTCGAGCGCGACGGCAAAGCCGGAGGCGATGTTTTCAAGCGCGATGCGGCCCTCGGGGCGCTTCGGGCCGGCCATCGACGGCACGACGTCGCCGAGGTCGAGTTCCAGCGTGTCGGTGAAGACGAGGTCCGAACCGTCGCCCTCGCGCCACATCCCTTGAGCCTTGGAATAGGCTTCGACCAGCGCGATGCGCTGTTCCTCACGACCGGACATCGTCAGGTAGTTGATCGTTTCGGCGTCGACCGGGAAGAAGCCGCAGGTGGCGCCGTATTCCGGACCCATGTTGCCGATGGTGGCGCGGTCGGCGAGCGTCATGTTGTCGAGGCCCGGGCCGAAGAATTCGACGAATTTCGAGACGACGCCCTTCTTGCGCAGCATCTGCACGACGGTCAGCACCAGGTCGGTTGCCGTCACGCCTTCCTTGAGCTTGCCGGTGAGTTTGAAGCCGATGACTTCCGGCAGCAGCATCGAGACCGGCTGACCGAGCATCGCTGCTTCCGCTTCGATGCCGCCGACGCCCCAGCCGAGCACGCCGAGGCCGTTGATCATCGTGGTGTGGCTGTCGGTGCCGACGCAGGTATCCGGATAGGCGGTGATTTCGCCGTTCTCTTCGCGGGTCCAGACCGTCTGGCCGAGATATTCCAGATTGACCTGGTGACAGATGCCGGTGCCGGGCGGCACGACGCGGAAGTTCTTGAACGCCTGCTGGCCCCATTTCAGGAAGCGGTAGCGCTCGCCGTTGCGCTGATATTCGAGTTCGACGTTCTTGGCAAAGGCCTGCGGCGTGCCGAATTCATCGACGATGACCGAGTGGTCGATGACGAGGTCGACGGGAACGAGCGGGTTGATCTTCTCCGGGTCGCCGCCGAGAGACACCATGGCGTCGCGCATCGCCGCGAGGTCGACGACGGCCGGGACGCCGGTGAAGTCCTGCATCAGCACGCGCGCCGGACGGTAGGCGATTTCGTTTTCCGCAGTGCCCTTGTCGCTGAGCCATGCGGCGACGTTTTCAATGTCCTTCTTGGTGACCGAGCGGTCGTCCTCGTTGCGCAGCAGGTTTTCCAGCAGCACCTTCATCGAATAGGGAAGCTTGGAGACACCGGCGAGGCCGTTCGCTTCCGCTTTCGGCAGGCTGTAATAGACATAATCCACGCCGTTGACCGTGAGCGTGGAGCGACAATTAAAGCTGTCTAGGGATTTGGACACTGGAAATACCCCGTTCCGTCTGATCGCCAAAAGCTGACGTACGAACGCCCGAGCGCCTGTGAAGCGCGAAATGGGATGCGGGTGCGGCCATTTCCGCTGTCCGTACGTGGAATGTCATTCCATGTTCGGCGCTTGGATGAAATTCACGCCGACCGCTGGCGTGTTGGCCGCCTTATAGATAATTTCTCCAATTCGTGCCAGACCAACCAAGGTCCAATCGGAACTTTTTTTGCTCTGCGAAAAAGAGCGTCAAGGAAAGCTTAAGATCGATGCGCCTGCTGGTTGAGGGTTTGAGTGCGAGGCGAGGCGAAGACTTGATTTTCAACGATATTTCCTTTTCGCTTGCAGCCGCGGAGGCGCTCGTGGTGACGGGGCCGAACGGCTCTGGAAAGTCGACCCTGCTGCGCGTTCTTGCGGGTCTTCTTCGTGCCGAAACGGGGAGGATATCGCTCAAGGACGGACCTGCCGGTTTCGAGCATCCGCACGAGCTCAGCCACTATCTCGGCCACCGCAATGCGATGAAGCGGGAATTGACGGTCGAGGAAAATCTTTCCTTCTGGCAGCGTTTTCTCGGCAATTCGCCGGGCGGCTCCGGCCTCGATCTTGCCGCGGCGGCAGCCGCCGTCGGCCTCGCCGACATTACCCATCTGCCCTTCGGCTATCTTTCCGCCGGGCAGCAGCGGCGGATGGCGATGGCGAAGCTGCTCGTCGCCTATCGACCGATCTGGATTCTCGACGAACCGACCGCCGCACTCGATGCCGGCGCAGACAGGCTCTTTGCCGGGCTGGTCACGAGCCATCTCGAGCGTGGCGGCATCGTCATCGCCGCCACCCACCAGGCGCTGGGGATCGGGCAGTCGAAGACCTTGCAGATGACGGGGTTTTCGCATTGATGTCTCTTTTCTTCCGGGACCTGAAGCTTTCGGTGCGCGCCGGCGGCGGCGCGATGATCGGCGTGCTCTTCTTCATGACCGTCGTGTCGGTGATCCCCTTCGGCGTCGGGCCGGATCTCAATCTGCTTTCCCGCATCGGCCCGGCGATCCTCTGGATTGGCGCGCTGCTCGCCTCGCTTCTCGGCCTGGACCGGCTTTTCCAGGCGGAGCGCGAAGACGGCTCGCTCGATCTCATGCTGATGCACGAGACGCCGCTCATCCTCTCGGTTTTCGTCAAATGCGCCGCCCATTGGGCCGCCACCGGACTGCCGCTGGTCGTCGCCTCGCCCTTTCTCGCCCTGTTCATGAACATGGACGAGCTCGCCATCGGCGCGACAATGCTTACCCTCCTTGCAGGGACGCCGGCGATCACCTTCATCGGGGCGGTCGGCGCGGCCGTCGCTGTCGCCCTGCCGCGCGGCGGGCTGCTCGTCTCGATCCTCGTGCTGCCGCTCGCCATTCCCGTGCTGATCTTCGGGGTGAGCGCCGTCTATGCCGCGGTCGAGGATCCCGCCCCCTTCCTGCCGCCTTTCATGATATTGATGGCGATAACCCTGTTCTTCGCGGTCATCGGACCGGTTGCGGCGGCCGCGGCGCTGCGGCATTCGGCCGACTGACGCAATCGTGATTGACCTGGGTCAATTGCGGAGAAGGTGCTTCCGCGTTAAACAGCCGTCATGAGCGATAACAGCCTGGCCATCCGCAAATTCAGCGATCTCGCCAACCCGACCCGGTTCCTGGCGCTCGCCGATCGCGTACTGGCATGGTTTGCCGCACTCACGGTGCTCGCCTTCGCCGCCGGGCTCTGGCTCTCCTTCACCACCGAGGGCGATTACCAGCAGGGCGAGACGGTGCGCATCATGTATGTGCACGTGCCTTCCGCCTGGCTGTCGATGATGTGCTACACGCTGATGGCGATATCCGCACTCGGCACGCTCGTCTGGCGCCATCCGCTGGCGGATGTCTCGGCCAAGGCGGCCGCACCGATCGGCGCCTGCTTCACCTTCCTGGCGCTCGTCACCGGCTCGCTCTGGGGCAAGCCGATGTGGGGCACCTGGTGGGTTTGGGATGCACGGCTGACCTCGGTCTTCCTGCTCTTCCTTATGTATCTCGGACTGATGGCGCTGAACCGGGCCATGGACGATCCGGCCCGTTCGGCCCGCGTCTCGGCCGTGCTGGTGCTCGTCGGTTTCGTCAATATCCCGATCATAAAATTCTCCGTCGAATGGTGGAACACGCTGCATCAGCCGGCAAGCGTCATGCGCCTCGACGGCCCCACCATCGATCCGGAATTCCTGTGGCCGCTCATAATCATGGCGGTCGGCTTCACGCTCCTGTTCTTCACGCTGCACATCGCCGCAATGCGCAACGAGATCTGGCGCCGCCGGGTGACGTCGCTCCGGCGCCAGGCGGCCCGCAATGCCGGCCGGGAGAACTTGGCGCCATGATGAGCCATGCAGCCTATGTCTTTGCCAGCTATGCCGCCGCCTTCGCGGTCGTTGCGGGCCTCGTCGTCTGGGTTGTCGGCGACGGCCGTGCCCGGCAACGAGAATTGAGGGCACTCGAGGCCGCCGGCATCCGCCGCCGTTCGGCGGAAGCTCCAGCCGGAGAAGCTCGATGACGAGCACGCAGGCGCCGCAGCCGGACGAGCGCAGGCCCGGCCCCTTGCGCTATTTGCTGGCGGCGCTTCCGCTTCTGATCTTCGCGGCGCTGGCGCTGATCTTCTGGAGCCAGTTGAATTCCGGCCGCGACATCAGCGAAATTCCCTCGGCGCTCATCGGCACCAAGGCGCCGAAGCTCGATCTGCCGCCGCTCCAAGGCGCCGTGACGCCCTCAGGCCAGCCGATGCCGGCGCTCACCGATACGGCCGTCAAGGGCAGACTGACGCTCGTCAACGTCTGGGCCTCTTGGTGCGTGCCCTGCCGCCAGGAACATCCGGTCATCCTCGAACTTTCGAAGGACCCCCGGTTGACCGTCGTCGGCATCAACTACAAGGACCGCAACGACAACGCGCTGCGGTTCCTCGGCGAACTCGGCAACCCCTTCTCGGCGGTCGGCATCGATCCGAACGGCAAGGCGGCGATCGACTGGGGCGTCTACGGCATCCCGGAATCCTTCCTCGTCGCCGCCGACGGCACGATCCTCTACAAGCGCGCCGGGCCGTTCGACGAGCGGACTTTGAAGGAAGGATTGATGCCGGCGATCGAGAAGGCGCTTGCCGGATCGTAGGTGGCATTTTAGCTAGCGTTGCCCCCTCATCCGGCCTGCCGGCCACCTTCTCCCCGCGCGCGGGGCGAAGAGACTCGTGGCGCCCACTCATCCTCATCGATCCGCCTGTGGGAAGGTAACGGAAACGCGGCTTCCCCGTTTCAACGCCTTGCGTTGAAGAGGGCGCTCAGCGTTTCCGCGAAGTCCCTTCTCCCCGCCTGCGGGGAGAAGGTCGCGGCAGCGAGTTGAGGGGCAAACCCGGCCGGAAGATCTAACGGGTCTACAGCCCCGCCTGCCACGCCTTCACCGCATCAAGCGGCCAGACAAGCATCAGCACGTTGAGCGTCAGGTTGTCGCGGATCAGCCAGCCGGTAAAGAGTTCGAGGATGATCGCGATCGTGACCGTTACCGCCACCGGCAACCGCGAGGCAATGAGGAAGCCTGCGGCCATGGCGAGCGTGTCCATAGTGGAATTAAGGATGCTGTCGCCGAAATAGTCGAGCGAGATCGTCGCCGAGCGGTAGCGGTTGATCACCATCGGCGTGTTCTCGACGATCTCCCAAGCCGACTCGATGACGGTCGCGAGCAGCAGGCGGGCGCTCAGCGGTTTTCCGCGCAGCAGCAGAAAGCCGAGGCCGTAGAACAGGAAGCCGTGGATGATGTGCGACGGCGTGTACCAGTCGGAAATGTGCTGCGAGTTGCCGCTGGAATTGGCGACGCCCTCCCAGAGTTTCACATAGCCGCATTCGCAGATCCACAGCCGCCCCATCAGATGCTGCATCAGGATCTGGATGACGACGACGCCGAGGCAGGCGATCAGCCAAATCCAGGTGCTGCGTTGTCTGTTGTCGTCCGTACCGGCGGCGATCGTCACTCGGCCCTCTCCTGTTCCAGCGAGTGCTTCATGATCAGCGGCATCTGGGCAAGGGTGAAGAGAATGGTAATCGGCATCGTCCCCCAGACCTTGAAGGCGACCCAGAAATCGGTCGAGAAGGAGCGCCAGACGATCTCGTTCAACACCGCGAGGAACAGGAAGAACACGCCCCAGCGGATCGTCAGCTTCCGCCAGCCGTCCTCATCGAGCTTGAAGGCGGCATGGAATACATAGCCGAGTAGCGACTTGCCGAACAGGAGCCCACCGAGCAGGATCGCGCCGAACAGCGTGTTGACGATGGTCGGCTTCATCTTGATGAAGGTATCGTTCTGCAGCCACAGCGTCAGCGCCCCGAAGACGAAGACGACGATGCCGGAGACGAGCGGCATCATCGGCAGGGTTCGCGTCATGATCCAGGAGACGGCGAGCGCCGCGGCCGTCGCCGCCATGAAAAGGCCGGTGGCGATGAAGATCGGACCGCCGAGTTCGGCGAGCACCGGAAAGCGCCCAGCCAGCCAGTCGCCGCGCGAATTGGCGAAGAAGAACACCATCAGCGGCCCGAGCTCCAGTACGAGCTTCAGGAGCGGGCTTACCTCCGTCCGGGGCTTCTCTGCCTCGATTGTCGACATGTGCGGATCCTGTTCTGTCATACCACTTGCTGGAACGGGACGCGGGCGGAAAACCGCTTTCCTCGTCCCGCTCTCTGGCCGCTCATAACACCAGCATTGCGGCAAAACCATATCAACCGGCGTTGCCACCGCAAGCCTCGCGTTTCTTGATCAGCCGGCGGCGACGCCGGCGATCGCCTCGGCAAAATCCTTCGCCTCGAAGGGTTCGAGATCGTCGACACCCTCGCCGACGCCGATGAAATAGACCGGCAGCTTGTGCTTGGCGGAGATCGCCACCAGGATGCCGCCGCGCGCCGTGCCGTCGAGCTTGGTCATGATCAGCCCGCTGACGCCCGCGACATTGCGGAAGATCTCCACCTGCTGCAGTGCATTCTGCCCGGTCGTCGCATCGAGCGTCTGCAGCACCGTGTGCGGCGCATCCGGATCGAGCTTGCCGAGGACGCGGACGATCTTTTCGAGCTCGGCCATCAGCTCGGCCTTGTTCTGCAGCCGCCCGGCCGTGTCGATGATCAGCACGTCCGATTTCTTCTCGCGGGCGAGCTGGTAGGCCTCATAGGCAAGGCCCGCGGCGTCGGCGCCGAGCTTGGAGGCGACGATGTCGGACTTCGTCCGCTCCGCCCAGATCTTCAGCTGCTCGATCGCCGCGGCGCGGAAGGTGTCGCCGGCTGCGAGCATCACCTTCAGCCCGGCGCCGGAAAGTTTTGCGGCAAGCTTGCCGATCGTCGTCGTCTTGCCGGTGCCGTTGACGCCGACGACGAGGATCACATGCGGCTTGTGGCTGAGATCGAGTTCTAGCGGCTTGGCGACCGGGGCGAGCACCTTGGTGATCTCGCCGGCCATGATGCGCGAGACGTCCTCGCCGGTCACGTCCTTGCCGTAGCGCTCCGAGGAGAGTGCGTCGGTGATCCGCATCGCCGTCTCGACGCCGAGGTCCGCCTGGATCAACAGATCTTCCAATTCCTGCAGCGTCGCCTCGTCGAGCTTGCGCTTTGTGAAGAGGCTGGCGATCTGGCCGGTGAGCTGCGACGATGTGCGGGCGAGGCCGCGGCGCAGCCGCTGATACCAGGAAAGCTTCGGCTGGGCGGCGGGCACTGCTTCCTGAGGGCGTTTGTCGGCGGCGGCAAAGCCCTTGGGGAGGCTCGGGGCGGCTTCGTCGCGAAGCGCGGCCTGGTCTGCGGAAGGGGCACCCCCCTCTGCCCTGCCGGGCATCTCCCCAACAAGGGGGGAGATTGGATGGGGCGCGCCCTCGCCGTCTATCGCAACGCTTTCGTCAACTTCTTCGCTACGGGTACCAACCTCATCCGGGGCGGGCTCGGCTGTCGGCGCAATTTCGCCTGCACCACCGGCCTCTGCCTCCTCGACGACGGTTCGGCTGTTGTCGGCGGCTGCCTCGATCTCCCCCTGATCTCCCCCCTTGTGGGGGAGATGTCCCGAAGGGACAGAGGGGGGTATCGCGGCTTCACCGGCAAACGGAGCGTCTTCGGAAGGAGCTTCACCCCCCTCTGCCCTGCCGGGCATCTCCCTCACAAGGGGGAAGATTGGATGGGGCACGCTCTCGCCTTCGATGACGAGGTCTTTCTCGGACCTTGCCTCTTCATGACCGGTCTCAATCTCGGGGGCACGTTCGGCAGATGGCGCAATCTCGTCCGCACCAGACTTCGCCTCCTCGATGGCAGTCCGATCATCCTCGGCGCTCGCCGCAGGGACAGAGGGCGTACCAGCGGCCTCATCGGCAACCGGCGCTACCGGCGCCTCCTGCGGCGGCAGCGGTTTCTCTTCGACGGTATCCTTGCCGAAGGAGAAGATCTTCTTGATGAAACCAATCGCCATGGGAATGTCCGGATATCAGGCCGCAGCCATCTGTTCTCTGTGCATCGTCAGATGCTTGCCGTTGTGGCCGGTGATTGCGACCGTAGCGAGCGAGCGCGGCTCGAGGCCGGCCGCATCGACGAGGGTAAAATTCTCCGTATGCGCCAGCCCGTTCATCTCGACGAGGATCGTCTGGTCGCTGCCGATCATGCGGTCGAGATGGGCCGCGTAGAGCTCTGCTCCTTTGACGCGCAGCCGCGCGGCCCGTTCTTTGACGAGCGCCCGGTCGAGCTGCGGCATGCGGGCCGCCGGGGTGCCCGGACGGGGGCTATAGGGGAAAACGTGGAGATGGGCGATGCGGCACTCCTCGGCAAGCCGCGCGGCGTTCTCAAACATCTCTTCGGTCTCTGTCGGAAAACCGGCGATCATGTCGGCGCCGAAGCTGATCTCGGGCCGCAAACGCCGAACCTCGGCGCAGAAGGCGCGGGCATCGGCGCTCGAATGGCGTCGCTTCATGCGCTTCAGGATCAGATCGTCGCCATGCTGCAGCGACAGATGCAGATGCGGCATGAAGCGCGGCTCGTCCGCGATGAGGTCGAGGAGATGCCTGTCCGCCTCGATGCTGTCGATCGACGAGAGCCTGAGGCGGAGAATTTCCGGCACCTGCTTCAAAAGCGTCCTGGCGAGCAGCCCAAGCGTCGGCGTTCCGGGCAGATCGGCGCCGTAGCTCGTCGCGTCGACACCGGTCAAGACGATCTCGCAATAGCCGCCTTCGACGAGCCGGCGCGCCTGTTCGACGACCGCGCCCATCGGCACGGAGCGGGAATTGCCGCGGCCATAGGGGATGATGCAGAAGGTGCAGCGGTGATCGCAGCCGTTCTGCACCTGGATGAAGGCGCGCACGTGGCCGTCGATGTGCTTGACCATCTGCGGCGCCGTGGAGCGCACGCTCATGATGTCGTTGACGCGCAGCTTTTCCTCGGCCGAAACGCCGAAATCCGGCAGCGCCCGATAGGAGGCGCTTTTGAGCTTCTCCTCGTTGCCGAGAACCGCATCGACCTCGGCCATCTCGGCGAAGGTTTCCTTCTCGGTCTGGGCGGCGCAGCCGGTGACGACGATGCGGGCATGCGGATTGTCGCGCCGGGCGCGGCGGATCGCCTGGCGCGCCTGGCGCACGGCCTCGGCCGTGACCGCGCAGGTATTGACGAGGATGGCGTTGTTCAGCCCCGCCTTCTCGGCCTCCGCCCGCATCACTTCCGATTCATAAGTGTTGAGGCGGCAGCCAAAGGTTATGACCTCGACGCCGCTCAAAGCGCTCGCGCTCCGTTTGCGCCGCTCGCCGCATCACGCTCAAAAGCACCGGTGGCGGGATCGAGCCTGCCCGACCATTCCCATTCGGCCGGCCCCGTCATGATCACGTGGTCGTCGCGCTCGCGCCATTCGATCTTAAGCGGCCCGCCCGGAACGTTCACCGTCACGGTCCGATCCGTGCGGCCGGTTCTGGCGCCGCTGACCGCGGCGGCGCAGGCGGCGGAACCGCAGGCGAGCGTCAGCCCCGCGCCCCGCTCCCACGTCCTGAGGTCCATCTCCTCACGTGAACGGACACGGGCGATCGATATATTGGCGCGTTCGGGAAAGATCGGGTGATTTTCGAGCAGCGGCCCGAAGCGCTCGAGCTCGTAGCTCCAGACGTCGTTCTCCACCCAGAAGATCGCATGCGGATTGCCCATCGAAGCGACCGAGGGCGAATGCAGCACCGGATCGTCGATCGGCCCGATCTGCAGCTCGATCCGCCGTGTATCGTGGAATTCCTCGGCGAGCGGGATCTCGCTCCAGCCGAAGCGCGGGGCTCCCATATCGACCGAGATCAAGCCGCCGTCATGCTCCTTGGCCTCGAGCAGGCCGGCGACCGTATGGAACAGGAACGCCTTCTTGCCTGTCTCGGCGGAGAGCGCCTGGACGACGCAGCGGGTGCCGTTGCCGCAAGCCTGCGCCATCGAGCCGTCGGAATTGACGATGTCGATCCAGGCGTCCGTGCCGGCGGCCCTCGGATCGTGGATCGCCATGATCTGGTCGAATTCGGTCGCCGGATCGGCATTGAGCGCGATCGCCGCCTCGGGCGTGACGCGATCCCTGCGGCCGCGCATGTCGACGACCAGGATCTTGTTTCCAAGCCCGTTCATCCTGGCAAATTGCACCTGATCGGCCATGTCGCGATTGTCCAAGCTCGGCCCCCGACCCCGGGCGCCCTTCATTTGGGCTGTATATGGCGGAAAAGGCCGGAAATTACCAGTGGCGCATTATTCCGCCGAGGCGGGAACGTCGAAGACTTCGCCAGGCCGCAGCGGCCGGAAGCGGCGTGGCTCGACGCCGGCCCTGGCAAGCGCGGCCTCCAGGGCCCTCAACGGCTCTTCGATGCCCTCATCCGTCAAACGGAACGTGCCCCAATGATGACCCGCCACGTGCTCTGCGCCGCAGGCGATCATGCCCATGACCGCTTCTTCCGGATTCTGGTGGTGGCTTTCCATGAACCAGCGCGGCTCGTAGCAGCCGAAGGGAAGGTTGGCGAGGCGGAAGGAGCCGTGCTTGTCGCGGGCGGCGCGATAGTTGATGCCGCCGTGGAAGCCGGTATCGCCGACATGATAGATCTTGCCAACCGGAGTCTCGATGACGAAGGCGGACCAGAGCGCCATCCGCCTGTCGCGCATGCCGCGGGCCGACCAATGATGGCAGGGTTCCGCATGGACGACGACGCCGTCGTCGATCTCGATCCGCTCGCCCCAATCGAGAACCGCGAGCTCCGCATCCGGAACGGCGCGGCGGATGATCGTGTCGTTGCCGAGCGGCGTTGCGATCAGCGGCGCGTGCTCGGCATGCAGCGTGCCGAGTGTTTCTACATCGAGATGGTCGTAGTGATTGTGGGTGACCAGCACGACGTCGATCGGCGGCAGGTCGTCCATGCGAATGCCCGGTGCGTTATGGCGATGCGGCCCGGCAAAGGCGAAGGGGCTGGCACGATGGGACCAGACCGGATCGGTCAGTATGTTCAGGCCGGCCACCTGGATCAGGAGCGTCGCGTGCCCGATCATCGTCACCCGCAGCCGGTCGCCGTCGACATTGAGCTCAGGCCGGACTTCGATGAAGGGGCTGTCGTAGTGTTTCGGCCAGCGCACGCGCTTGCCGCGCAGCTGCCAGCGCAACAGGTCGGCGAAGCCGCGCGGCGCCATTCCCCCGGGATTGTAGAAACGAATGCCGTCGAAATGATCCGAAACGGGTCCCCTGTAGTAGCGGTTGCCGCCTGTGCCCATTGCCGTCCCAAGCTGTCGATTACATCGATGCCGAAAAGATAGGCGCTCCGGCGCTCGATCACAGTGTGAACGCCAAATCCGTTAATAATTTCTTGTGAATGGCAACTCGATTGCTACCATACCATCATGCTTGCCCGATTCGACAGACTGGAACGGCTCTACAAGGCGATCAAGCTTGTCCGGCCCGTGCATCTCAACGTCAGCAGAACAGTCGAGAACATGCTCGAGGGTGCGGGAATCAGTGTTGCCGAGCGCTCCGTGCTGGAACTCCTCTGCGAGGAGCCGCTGACCGTGCCGGAGGCAGCCAGGCGGCTGTCGATGAAGCGGCAGTTCGTGCAGCGCGTCGCCGCCGGCCTGATCGGCAAAAGGTTGATCGAGAAAAGGCCCAATCCGGAACACCGGCGGGCCTATTTCTGCGCGCCGAGCCCGGCCGGCAGGGATCTCTTCAACGCCGTCCATCGGCGCGAACTCGAAATGCTGCATGCGGTCCTCGGCGATATCAATCAGACCGAGGTAGTCGTGGCGCTCAGAGTCATGGCACGGATCGACGCCGCCTTCGAGGCGCTCGCCCGACGGTGAGCGAAGGAACTTGACGCCGCTCTTCCTCTTCGCGCAAGGTTCTCCCGTAACTTGACTTTTCGGTCGCTTTGCTGTTTATCGCGGCAAATTCCTTCGCAAGTGATGACTTCGAAGCCGCCGACCGGGCCCCGCAAAGGTATAAAGAGAGCCCGGAGGTCAACACCCGACAGCGCGTTGCGCCCTCGGGTGGTTTTTGGCTTTGCGCCTTGTTTTCCGCGCGAGGGTACCCAAGTTTTCGGGAGCCTGAAGCGAACCGGAAACCAGAAGGAAGAGAGAATGTTCGAGAGCCTCCAGGACCGTCTTGGTTCCATATTGAATGGACTGACCGGCCGCGGCGCCCTGTCGGAAGCGGACGTTTCCGCGGCGCTTCGGGAGGTTCGCCGTGCGCTACTCGAAGCCGACGTCGCGCTCGATGTCGTGCGGTCCTTCACCGAGAAGGTTCGCGAGAAGGCGGTCGGCGCCGAAATCCTGAAATCGATCAAGCCCGGCCAGATGGTCGTCAAGATCGTCCATGACGAGCTTGTTGCCATGCTCGGCTCCGAGGGCGTGACGATCGACCTCAATGCGCCGGCCCCGGTCGTCGTCATGATGGTCGGCCTGCAGGGCTCCGGCAAGACGACGACCACCGGCAAGATCGCCAAGCGGCTGACGGCGCGCGACAAGAAGAAGGTCCTGATGGCCTCGCTCGATACCCGTCGTCCGGCCGCCCAGGAGCAGTTGCGCCAACTCGGCGTGCAGACCGGCGTCGACACGCTGCCGATCATCGCCGGCCAGTCGCCGACCGATATCGCCGCCCGCGCCGTTCAGGCGGCGAAGCTCGGCGGCCACGACATCGTCATCCTCGACACCGCCGGCCGCACCCATATCGACGAGCCGCTGATGATCGAGATGGCGGAGATCAAGCGGAAGTCCAATCCGCATGAGATCCTGCTCGTCGCCGATGCGCTGACCGGCCAGGACGCCGTCAACCTCGCCCGCAACTTCGACGATCGCGTTGGCATCACCGGCCTGGTGCTGACCCGCATGGACGGCGACGGCCGCGGCGGTGCGGCGCTGTCGATGCGTGCGGTCACCGGCAAGCCGATCAAGCTGATCGGCGTCGGCGAGAAGATGGACGAGCTCGAGGAGTTTCACCCGCGCCGCGTTGCCGACCGCATCCTCGGCATGGGCGACATCATCTCGCTGGTCGAAAAGGCGGCGGAAAACATCGACGCCGAAAAGGCGGCCGCCATGGCCGCCAAGATGGCCAAGGGCAAATTCGACCTCAACGACCTCGCCGACCAGCTGCGCCAGATGCAGAAGATGGGCGGCATGGGCGGCATCATGGGATTGATGCCCGGCATGGCCGGCATGAAGGACAAGATGGCCGCTGCCGGCCTCGACGACAGTCTCTTCAAGCGTCAGCTCGCCATCATCTCCTCGATGACCAAGGCCGAGCGCGCCAATCCGGATCTGCTCAAGCATTCGCGCAAGAAGCGCATCGCCAGCGGCTCGGGAACCGACGCCGCCGACATCAACAAGCTTCTGAAGATGCACCGCCAGATGGCGGACATGATGAAGATGATGGGCGGCAAGGGGAAAGGCGGCATGATGAAGCAGATGATGGGCGGCCTTGCCAACAAGATGGGCCTTGGCGGCTTGGGCGGCGGCATGCCGGATCTTTCGAAGATGGATCCGAAACAGCTGGAAGCGCTGCAGAAGCAGGCGGAGGCCGCCGGCCTCGGCAAGTCGGGTGCCGGAATGCCGAGCCTCGGTGGCGGTTTGCCGGGCCTGGGTGGCGGCAAGCTGCCCGGTCTCGGCGGATTCCCCGGCCTTCCCGGTTTACCTAAGAAGAAGTGAGGATCGCGACGAATGCTTGATCCCGAGATCAAAGAGGAATTGGCGGGCTACCGGCAATCGATCGACAATATCGATGCCGCGCTCGTCCACATGCTGGCCGAACGGTTCCGCTGCACCAAGGCGGTCGGCGTTCTCAAAGCCAAGCACAAGCTGCCGCCGGCCGATCCGGCGCGCGAAGAATACCAGATTGAACGCCTTCGCCACTTGGCCAAGGATGCCAATCTGGACCCGGATTTCGCCGAGAAGTTCCTGAACTTCATCATCAAGGAAGTCATCCGGCATCATGAAGCCATCGCCGCCGATCGCTCGCAGCCCGCGGGCAGCGCCGGCACCACCCGTTCCGCTTGAACGAAGCGGTCAAGAAAGCCTGCAAGGAGTAACTGAAATGGCACTGAAAATTCGTCTCGCCCGCGGCGGTTCCAAGAAGCGCCCCTATTACCAGATCGTCGTTGCCGACGCGCGCAGCCCGCGTGACGGCCGCTTCCTCGAAAAGATCGGCTCCTGGAACCCGATGCTCGGCAAGGACGACGAAAAGCGCGTCGAGCTGAACGCCGAGCGCGTCAGCCACTGGATCGCCCAGGGCGCCCAGCCGACCGACCGCGTCCTGCGCTTCCTCGACCAGGCAGGCCTTGCCAAGCGCCCGGCCCGCAACAACCCGACCAAGGCACTGCCGGGCAAGAAGGCACAGGAGCGTGCCGCCGAAGCCAAGCAGAAGGCCGAGGATGCCGCCGCTGCCGCTGCGGAAACAGCCGCGGAATAATAACCGTCAGGACGGTGTTAGCAGACGGGCGGCATTTTCATGCCGCCCGTTTTGCTTTATGTGCACGTTCGAACAATTGGAGCGGGCAAAGAATTGGAGCGGTGGCAAGAACCCCTCCTGCCTGGATGCCGAAAATGACCAAGCTCGAGAACCCTGTCCTGATGGCGACGATCGGCGCGGCGCAAGGCCTGCGCGGCGAAGTGCGGGTAAAGTCCTTTACGGAAGATCCGACGGCGCTCGGCGACTACGGCAATCTGCACAGCGAGGACGGCCGCGTCTTCGAGGTGCTGGAAATCCGTGAAGCGAAGAACGTGGTCATCGTCCGCTTCCGCGGCATCAACGACCGAACCGCGGCGGAAGCGTTGAACGGCCTCGAACTCTTCATCGAACGCGACAACCTCCCCGACGACGACCTCGACGAGGATGAGTTTTTCTATGCCGATCTCGAAGGCCTGGAAGCGATCGACGGCACTGGCAAGAGCTACGGCTCGGTGACCGGCGTCTTCGACTTCGGCGCCGGGGACCTGCTGGAGCTCAAGGGACCCGGCCGCCGGCCGGTGCTGATCCCGTTCACCGAATGGTCGGTGCTGGAGATCGATCTCGAGGCCGGCAAGCTGCTGGTCGATCCGGTCGCCGCCGGGCTCGTCGATGACAAGGACGAGAGCCTCGACAAGCAATTCCCGACGAAGCGCAAGTGAGCCGCCGGCGATGTCCTTTCGCGCCACGGTCCTGACGCTGTATCCGGAGATGTTTCCGGGGCATCTCGGCGTGTCGCTCGCCGGCAAGGCGCTGGAGCGCGGCCAATGGTCGATCGAGGCGGTGCAGATCCGCGATTTCGCCGAGAACAAGCACCGCACCGTCGACGACACGCCGGCCGGGGGCGGCGCCGGCATGGTGTTGAAGCCGGATGTTCTTGCCCGCGCCATCGACCACGTCGCGGCGGATGACGACCGGCCGCGCGTGCTGATGAGCCCGCGCGGCCGACCGTTGACGCAGGCGCGCGTTCGCGAGCTTGCCGCCGGTCCCGGCGCCGTCATCGTCTGCGGCCGCTTCGAGGGCGTCGACCAGCGGGTCATCGACACGCGCCATCTCGAAGAAGTGTCGATCGGCGACTATATCCTGTCCGGCGGCGAGCCGGCGGCGCTGGTGCTGCTCGATGCGGTCGTGCGCGTCCTGCCCGGGGTGATGGGCAATGAACTCTCCGGCGTGCACGAAAGCTTCGAGGGCGGGCTGCTCGAGCACCCGCAATATACCCGGCCGCAGGTCTTCGAAGGCCACGAGATTCCGGCGGTGCTGACATCAGGAAATCACGGCGCCGTCGCCAAATGGCGCGCGGCCGAGGCGCGGCGGCTGACGGCGGAACGCCGCCCCGATCTGCTGGCGCGTGCCTTCGAGAGTGATCCGCCTCAGCCCGTGAAGAAATAATAAGCGGCGAGCAGCAGGCCGACGGCGACGACGATGGCGCGGATGACCGCCTGCGGAACGCGCCGGGCGGCCCAGACGCCGGAATAGCCGCCGAGGGCGGCACCCGGCACCATGATCACCGCATGGAGCCAGGAAACGACGCCGCCTGCGGCGAACACCAGGATGGCGATCAGCGCAATGACGATCGAGATGAAATTCTTCAGCGCATTCAGCCGGTGATAGCTGCCGCCGGTCGCAAGCCCGAGCACCGCAAGCATCATGATGCCCATGCCGGCCCCGAAGAAGCCGCCATAGACGGATGTCGCCATCTGGCTCGCCACACCGAACGGCCCGATTCGGTGCTCGTCGCTGCGGGCCTTCGGCTTCAGGAGAGGGCCCGCCGCAAAGATCGCCGTCGCGGCGATCAGCAGCCAGGGCACCATCGCGCGGAACGACGGGTTGGAGAGCGACAGCAGGAGAAGCGCGCCCGCGAGCCCCCCGACCGCCGATATCACCCCGAGGAGGACGGCATTCCTGCGGTCGGCGCGGATCTCCTTGGCATAGGCGAGCGCCGAGGTGACGTAGCCCGGAAACTGCACGATCGAGGAGGTGGCATTGGCGACGATCGGCGGCAGGCCGCTAAGCGTCATCGCGCCGAAGGTCAGAAACGTGCCGCCGCCGGCAATCGCATTGACGGCACCGGACAGGAAGCCCGCAACAAAAAGCAACAGCGCCTGGAATATCGTCATGGCCGTCCTCGTAAAGCCCGCGACCCGGGATAGCGGCTGGAACAATCGGCCGCAAGTCCGCTCACGGATCGCGGTCTGACCTCAGCCCTCCAGTTCCTCACGCAGCATTTCGAGCTGCAGCCATTCCTCCTCCATGCGCGCCAGCTTCTCCTTCAGCTTTTCGAGCTCGGCGGCGAGCTTGGCGAAGCCTTCCGGATCGCGGGAAAAGAGCGCCGGATCGTGCATCTTCTCTTCGCGTTTGGCGATTTCGGCCTCGGTGCTGGCGATCTCCTTCGGCAGGTTCTCCAGCGCGAATTTCTGCTTGTAGGAGAGCTTGCCCTTGGCCTTCTGCGGTTCGACCGCTTCGGCTGCCGTTTCGCTCGGCTTGGTCTTCTCGGCCTTTTCGGCCCGGCGCCGCTCCTCGATCGCGCCACGGCGCTGCGCCATCATGTCGGAATAGCCGCCGGCATATTCGATCCAGCGGCCGTCCGGCGCCTCCGGATTGGCCGGCGCGATGGTCGAGGTCACGGTGCGGTCGAGGAAATCGCGGTCGTGGCTGACGAGGATCACCGTTCCGGCGAAGCCGGCGACGATTTCCTGCAGCAGGTCGAGCGTCTCGATGTCGAAATCGTTGGTCGGCTCGTCGAGGATCAGCAGGTTGGTGGCGCTCGCCAGGATGCGGGCGAGGATCAGCCGCGCCCTCTCGCCGCCGGAAAGTTCGCTGATCGGCGTGCGCGCCTGTTCCGGCTGGAAGAGGAATTCCTTCATGTAGCCGGTGACGTGGCGCTGCTCGCCGTTGACGAGAAGCGTCTCGCCGCGTCCGTCGGTCAGGTAGTGCGCCAGCGTCTCGTCGAAGTTCAGATCCTCGCGCTTCTGGTCGAGCGTCGCCATCTCCAGATTGGTCCCGAGCTTTACCCTGCCGGAATCCGGCTCGATCTGTCCGGTCAGGAGCTTCAGCAGCGTCGTCTTGCCGGCGCCGTTCGGGCCGACCAGGCCGATGCGGTCGCCGCGATGGACGCGGATCGAAAAGGGCGCGACGATCGTGCGCTCGCCATAGGCCTTGGTGATCTTGTCCGCCTCGATGACCAGCTTGCCGGATTCCCTGGCATCGGCGACGGTCGCCTGGATCGTCCCCTGCGGCCCCTTGTGGCCGCGGTGGCGCGCCCGCATGTCCTGCAGCTCGCCCAGGCGGCGCATGTTGCGCTTGCGCCGCGCCGTGACGCCGTAGCGCAGCCAGTGCTCCTCGCGCTCGATCGCCTTGCCGAGCTTGTGCTGTTCGAGCTCCTCCGCCTCCAGTACCTCGTCGCGCCAGGCTTCGAAATGGGCGAAGCCGCGGTCGAGCCGGCGCGACTGGCCGCGATCGAGCCAGACGGTGGCGGTCGAGACTTTTTCGAGAAAGCGCCGGTCGTGCGAGATCAAGACGAGTGCCGAGCGGCTGCGGCTGAGCTCGTCTTCGAGCCACTCGATCGTCGGCAGGTCGAGATGGTTGGTCGGCTCGTCGAGAAGCAGGATATCGGGCTCCGGCGCGAGCACACGGGCAAGCGCGGCGCGCCGCGCCTCGCCGCCGGAGAGGCGCTTCGGGTCTTCGTCGCCGGTCAGCCCCAGATGCTGCAACAGGTAAGTGACGCGGTAGTGATCGTCGCCGGGTCCCAGCCCCGCCTCCGCATAGGCCTGCACCGTATCGAAGCCGTCGAAATCCGGCGCCTGGTGCAGATAGCGGATTGTCACCGACGGGTGCCGGAAAACCTCTCCGGACTGCGCCTCGGCGAGGCCCGCGGCGATCTTCATCAGCGTCGACTTGCCGGATCCGTTTCGGCCGACGAGGCAGATGCGGTCGCCGGGCTCGACCTGCAGATTGGCGCCGGCGAGAAGCGGCGTGCCGCCGAAGGTCAGGAAGATGTCGTCAAGCTTGAGGATGGGGGGCGCCAAGGCGTCAGGCTCCGGAAAGATCGTAGGGGCGGGCGAGGACCACGGCCCGGCCGGATTTCAGGAAGAAGCGGACCGGACCTTCCGCGACGTTGGAAATGGTCCGGGACGATCCGAAGGAAAGCGCGAAGCCGTCGAGCGGATAGCGGACGTTTTCGATCGACAGTCCGGAAAGCTCGGTGAATCCGAGGACCGAAAACAGGCTGCCCTTCGGCAGGTCGATCTCACGGGTGCCCGGCATCAGCGGATAGGCCTCCTCCTCGCCCGAGGTCATGAACGCATCGTGGCCCTCTTCCGCAAGCGCCGCGAGTTGCAAGAGATGCAGGAAGGCATGGTCGCTGCGGGTGCCGCCGAGCGCGCCGGCGAAGATCAGCGTGGTCGCACCGCGCGCAAGCGCGGCCTCGACCGCGATCTCGCCATCGGTGGCGTTCTTGGCGGCGGGATAGTTTTCCCGCGGGACTTGGGCGAATGCCGCCAGCAGCGTTTCGTCGGTCGAATCGAAATCGCCGACCCAGAGATCCGGGACGATGCCGAGGGTCTTCGCGTGGCGCATGCCGCCGTCCGCCGCGATGAACCGGCTGCCGGAAAGCTGCGCCGTCAGCCGCTCCGTCAAGCTGAGCGCGCCGCCGAGAAGAATGGTGAAGGTCGATCGGGTCATGGCAGAAGCCCATAGCGCAAAGCGGCAGCGAAGGAAAAGGGTAGAACGCCTCTTCGGGCCGTTTGGCCAACAGGACTGCTTGGATCAACTTCCGCTTTCCTCTGGCAACAGCATGTCGGCATAGAGGCCGGGCGTCGAATCGGGAATCTCCACCGCGCCGACGGCGCGCGAGTAAAATTCGGCCGGGCCGACGCCGCCGATGATCGCATAGGCATAGCCGGCGGCGCGCATGGCGGAGAGGCTCTCGAAGAGCAAAGCCTCGCCGATGCCGCGGCCGCGCAATGTTTTGTCGACGCCCGTCGGACCGAAGAAGCCGAGCGCCGTCACGTCATGGCAGGCAAAGCCGGCAAGCTCGCCCTTGCAGAGCGCGAGATGGATCCGCGTCGGCGTCGAGGAGAAGGCCGCTTCCGCCTCGCCCGCCCAAAGGGTGCCGAAGCGCTCCTCGATCCAGGAGACGACGATCCTGCGCTCGGGCGCCAGGGCGCGCCGAATGGCAACGTCGGGGCCGAGCCGTGACGCGCGATCCTCGGGCAAAGCATAGAGGCGAACGAGCATATCCGGCATGAAATGGCCTCGCTTGGCGAACAAAACGCCGCCGCCGTTGTTTGAATTTCAAAGCCTTGCAGGCTTCGGGCCTCTTAATAGCGCAGGCAGCGCCAAGGGCCAATGCTCCGGCCGAAACTCCGCTTGCCTTGGCTGCCGCCCGAAGCTAAATCTTGGTTGCTCTAACGGGGTGCCTGGAACCGCTCGCGGATTCAATGGCTGAGAGGCTTCGAGCCAACCCGCGGAACCTGATCCGGCTCGTACCGGCGGAGGGATTAGAAGCGATCGGACCGATACGCGCTTTTCCCGTGCAACATCAACAACAGGGAGAAGTGCCCAGATGTCCAGTTCACTCCATCGCAAGATCCTTGGCCGGCTGGCTATCGCCACCGTGGCCATCGCGGCATTTTCCGCGAGCGCCGCAGCTGCCGAAAAGACGCTGACGATCTACACCTATGAGAGCTTCATCACCGAATGGGGTCCTGGCGCCAAGGTCGCCGAAACCTTCGGCAAGACCTGCGACTGCAAGGTGAATTATGTCGGCGTTGCCGACGGCGTCGAGCTCCTGACGCGGTTGAAGCTGGAAGGCGAGGGTTCGAAGGCCGACATCGTTCTCGGCCTCGATACCAACCTCGTCGCCGAGGCCAAGGCCACCGGCTATTTCGCCCCGCACGGCCTCGACACAAAAGGCCTCAAGGTTCCCGGCGATTTTTCCGACGATACCTTCGTGCCCTATGACTTCGGCCACTTCGCCGTGGTCTACGACACCGAGACCCTGAAGAGCCCGCCGAAGAGCCTCAAGGAGCTGGTCGAGGGCGATCCTGCGCAAAAGATCGTCATCGAAGACCCGCGCACCTCGACGCCCGGCCTCGGCCTGCTGCTCTGGGTGAAATCGGTCTATGGCGACAAGGCCGGCGAGGCCTGGGCCAAGCTCAAGGAGCGCGTGCTGACGGTGACCCCCGGCTGGTCTGAAGCCTATGGCCTGTTCACCAAGGGCGAGGCGCCGATGGTGCTCTCCTACACCACCTCCCCTGCCTACCACATGGTGGCGGAAGGAACGGATCGTTATCAGGCAGCAGCCTTCGCCGAGGGTCATTACATCCAGATCGAAGTGGCCGGCGTGACGAAGAACGCCAAGGAGCCGGAACTCGCCCGCCAGTTCCTCGCCTTCATGACCGGCCCGGAATTCCAGTCGATCATTCCGACGACCAACTGGATGATGCCGGTCGGCACCACCAAAGAGCCGCTGCCGGAAGCCTTTGGCAAACTCGTCAATCCCGAAAAGACCTTGCTGCTGCCCTCGGAGGAGGTCGCGGCCAACCGCAAGGCCTGGATCGACGAATGGCTGGCGGCGATGAGCGAGAACTGAGGCCGGCTTGTTCGACAGCACCGAGAGCAGGATGACGATCGCCGCCGCGGCTTTCTGCCTCGGCGGCATCCTGCTTTTTGTCGGCATGGCGGGAATGGCCCTCATCACGCAGACGGGCGAGAGCAACGCCGACGGCCTGTTCGACGCCTATATCTGGCGCGTCACGCGCTTCACGCTGCTGCAGGCGGGCCTCTCGACGGCCCTGTCGATCCTCTTCGCCATTCCCGTGGCACGCGCATTGGCACGGCAGGCGTCCTTCCCCTGCCGGATCTGGATGCTGCGGCTGATGGCCCTGCCGCTCGGCCTGCCGGCGCTCGTCGCGGCGCTCGGCCTGATCGAGGTCTGGGGCCGGCAGGGCATTCTGAACCACGTTCTCTCGGCAATGGGCCAGCAGCCGATCAGCGTCTATGGCCTGTTCGGCATCCTGCTTGCCCATGTCTTCTTCAACATGCCGCTTGCCGCCCGGCTGATGCTTGCCGGACTCGAGCGCATTCCCGGCGAATATTGGCGCAGCTCCGCCAATCTCGGCATGGGGTCGTTAGCGATCTTCCGATTCATCGAATGGCCGGCGATCCGGGGATTGCTGCCGGGCATTGCCGGCCTCGTCTTCATGCTCTGCGCCACCAGCTTCACGCTGGTGCTGACGCTCGGCGGCGGCCCGGCCCAGAGCACGATCGAGGTGGCGATCTACCAGGCGCTGCGCTTCGATTTCGACCCGCCCCGGGCGATCGCCCTTTCCGGCCTTCAGGTCGCGCTGACGGGCGCGCTGCTGATCGCCCTAAGATTTCTCGCTCCGCCCCCCGAAGAAGGCCAGACGAGCGGGCGGGCAGCCCGGCGGTTCGACGGCCTGAGTGGCCTTTCGCGCGCTGCCGACGGCATCTGGCTGGCGCTCGCCCTCGTCTTCGTCGGCTTGCCCTTCATCGCCATCGCAGCGTCGGGATTGCAGGCCGATCTCGCCCGCCTCGTCAGCGAGCCGGCATTCCGTCGGGCGCTAATCACCAGCGCCGCCATCGCCCTTCCCTCCGCCGCCATTTCGGTCGCGATGGCCGGTCTGATGATCCGGGCGCAACGGCTGCTCCTCGGAAGGCGCCGCCGCGGTATGCCCGCCCGTCTGTTTGCCGGCACGATCGGTGCCAGCACTTCCTTCATCCTGCTCGCGCCGCCCGTCGTGCTCGGCGCCGGCTGGTTCCTCCTCCTGCGGCCCTTCGGCGATGTTGCGCGTTTCGCTCCCTTCGTCGTGATCGCGATCAATGCGCTGATGGCGCTTCCCTTCGTCCACCGGGTCCTGGCCCCGGCCATGGCGACCCATGCCGCGCGAACGGAGCGCCTTGCCGCCAGCCTCGGCATCCGCGGCTTCCATCGCCTGCGATGGATCGATTGGCCGGCGCTACGCAAGCCGCTCCTGATGGCGCTCTCCTTCGGGCTCGCGCTGTCGCTCGGCGATCTCGGCGCCGTTGCCCTCTTCGGTTCGCAGGATCTCGCGACCCTACCTTGGCTGCTCTATAGCCGGATGGGCAGCTACCGTACCGCCGACGCCGCCGGCATTGCCTTGATGCTGGGGCTCATCTGCCTCGCTCTGACCGTGCTCGGCACGGCGGGAGAGAAGGCGGCGGAAGGACGAGCCGCATGAGTTCGCTTGCCTTGTCCCTCAATGACGTGAGGGTCCGCTTTGAAACGGCAGCCCTGGCCTTCGACTGCGCGGTTCCGGCCGGGCAGTTCGCCGCCGTCGTCGGCCCCTCCGGCTCCGGAAAATCGACGCTTTTCAGTGTCATCGCCGGCTTCGAAACACCGGAATCTGGCAATGTAAGGATCCTCGGCGACGACATGGCCGGCCGCATTCCGGCAGAACGGCCCGTGTCCGTCATCTTCCAGGATAACAATCTCTTCGCCCATCTCGACGTCGCGACCAATGTCGGCCTTGGAATCAGCCCCTCGCTGAGGCTCGGCCCGCCCGATCACGACAGGATCGAGGATGCGCTGGCGCGGGTCGGGCTCGCCGGCTTCGGCAGAAGGCTGCCGCCGACGCTTTCCGGCGGCGAGCGGCAGCGGGTGGCGCTCGCCCGCGCGCTGGTGCGGCATCGGCCGCTGCTGCTGCTCGACGAACCCTTCGCCGCGCTCGACCCGGGAATGCGCGCCGAGATGCGCGAACTTCTGAGCGACCTTCACCGCGAGGAAGCCAACACCATCCTGATGATCACGCATCATCCCGATGACGTGAAGAGCCTCGCCGACAGCGTGCTTTTCCTCGACGACGGGCGTATCGTCGCTCACGACCCCCTCAATCGGTTTCTTGCGAGGCGGGACCTGGCAGCGATCAACCGGTTTCTTGGCAATGACGAGATCCGGTGAAGGAATGAGCCATTGGTCGGGGCACTACGGCAGTATCTTTGGACAATGCGCGTTTCGCCACAATTTGACCGCCCCGCTATGCGACGCGCGGAACGTCCGGTCGGATGCGCAGGTTACTCGCGCATCCGTTGCTGTGATACCACGGGGCAACTATTTCTACTGGGATCAGCTAGGCAGGCGCCGGTTAAATCGATACAGCAGAGTTATGGCTGAGAAACCCGGCGCCGGCGGCGTTATGCGGCTGAAAAAGTAGGATTTTTCGTCGAGGGCGAGAGGCGCCATCGGCGGATGGAACGGGCTGAGGAATGGCAAGGCAGACAGTCACAAGAGACTGGTTTCCGACGCGGCATGCCGGCATGGTTTTGCGCGCTTTGGTTGCGCTGTCTTCATTCAGCCTTCTTTCCGCCTGCCAGTCGATCATCGAGCAGACTTACGAGCCCGCCGTCTCGCCCTCCTCCAATCCGCAGATTGTCGAGGAGGTGCAGAAGAACGATCCGCGCGCCCAGCTCGGCGCGCGCGAGCATCCGCGCATCGTCGCGAGCTACGGCGGCGAGTACAAGGACGCCAAGACCGAACGGCTCGTCGCCCGCATCACCGGCGCGCTGACGGCGGTTTCGGAAAACCCGCAGCAGTCCTACCGCATCACCATCCTCAATTCCCCGGCAATCAACGCCTTTGCGCTGCCGGGCGGCTATCTCTACGTCACGCGCGGCTTGCTGGCGCTTGCCGACGACGCCTCGGAAGTCGCCGCAGTGCTTTCGCACGAAATGGCGCACGTCACCGCCAATCACGGCATCCAGCGCCAGCAGCGCGAAGAGGCGGAGGTGATCGCCAGCCGCGTCGTCTCCGAAGTGCTGTCCTCCAATCTTGCCGGCAAGCAGGCGCTCGCCCGCGGCAAGCTGCGGCTTGCGGCTTTCTCGCGCAACCAGGAACTGCAGGCCGACGTGATCGGTGTTAGGATGCTCGGCGAAGCCGGCTACGATCCCTACGCCGCCGCGCGCTTCCTCGATTCGATGGCTGCCTATAGCCGCTTCACCGCGGTCGATCCCGAAGCGGACCAGAGCCTCGACTTCCTGTCGAGCCACCCGAACGCGCCGCAGCGCGTCGAACTGGCGCGCCGGCATGCGCGCGCCTTCGGCCCAGAAGGAACGAGCGGCGACCGCGGCCGGGATTACTATCTCGCCGGCATTGACGGGCTGCTCTATGGCGACAGCCCGGAGGAAGGCTATGTCCGCGGCCAGACCTTCCTGCACGGCCAACTCGGCATACGCTTCGACGTGCCCCAGGGTTTCCAGATCGACAACAAGGCCGAAGCCGTGCTGGCGACGGGTCCGGGCGAGGTCGCCATCCGCTTCGACGGCATTTCCGACAACGCCCGCCGCAACTTGACCGACTACATTGCCAGCGGCTGGGTGACCGGCCTGCAGCCCGACACCATTCGTCCCGTTTCCGTCAGCGGCCTTGAGGCTGCGACGGCGCGTGCCTCCGCCGATCGCTGGGATTTCGACGTCACCGTCATCCGGCTCGGCGACCGCATCTATCGCTTCCTGACCGCGGTTCCGAAGGGATCGACCGCGCTTGAAGCGACCGCGAGCCAGTTGCGCAGCTCCTTCCGCCGCATGTCTACGGCCGAAGTCCAATCCCTGAAGCCGCTGCGCATCAGGGTGGTGACGGTGCGGCCGGGCGACACGAGCGCCACATTGGCGGCGCGGATGATGGGAACGGACAGGAAGCTCGACCTTTTCCGGCTCATCAACGCCATGCAGGTCACATCCACCGTAAAGCCGGGCGACAAGGTGAAGATCATCGCCGAATAGGTGATGGCCGCCGCTCTCTCCTCATTCTTCGGCAACGCACCCTCAAAGTGTAACAACTTTGAATTGCCGCCTTCTTCCTTAATTCGGCTACGATTCAAGGAATCATGCAGTAAGTAAGCCACTGACGGTCTTGGACGGGGATGAATCAGCATGAAAAACAGGCACTTTCAGACGCTTGCAGTCGTTGCGGCCGTTTCTCTTTTCAGCGGCGCATGCACACAGGCAATTGCCGGCGACGACCGGGAAAACATCGGGCGCGTCGTTGACGAGGCGGTCGGCCCGGTGATGAAGGAATACGACATTCCCGGAATGGCTGTCGCAGTGACGGTCGAGGGGAGACGATACGTCTTCAACTACGGCGTCGCTTCGAAGGAAACCGGACGGAAGGTCGGCGATCGGACGCTTTTCGAGATCGGCTCGATCAGCAAGACCTTTACGGCAACGCTCGCCGCCTACGGCGAGGCGCGTGGAGACCTGTCTCTCTCCGGCAGCGCCAGCAAATACCTGCCGACACTCGCCGGAAGCCGCTTCGAGGAAATCAGTCTTCTCGATCTCGCCACCTATTCGGCGGGCGGCCTGCCTTTGCAGTTTCCGGCGTCGGTCACCGACGAGAACGAGATGGTCGCCTATTTCAAAGCCTGGCGGCCGGACTACGCCCCCGGCACCCACAGGCTCTATTCGAATCCCAGCATCGGCCTGTTCGGCTACCTTGCCGCCAGAGGCATGGGAAAGTCTTTCGACGATCTCATGGAAAAGACGCTCTTCCCGTCACTCGGTCTTACCGAGACCCATATCAGCGTGCCGGAAGATCGCATGGACGACTATGCCCATGGCTATTCGAAAGCCGGCAAGCCGGTCCGGGTGAATCCCGGCGTGCTCGATTCGGAAGCCTATGGCGTCAAGACGACGGCCGGCGATCTGATCCGCTTTGTCGAGGCCAATATGGGCGGCGCAGCAGTCGACGAGACGCTCCGGGGGGCGATCGCCGCAACGCACACCGGTTACTTCAGTGTCGGTGACATGACGCAAGGGCTTGGGTGGGAGATGTATCCCTACCCGGTCGAGCTTGAGGCGCTGCTGGCAGGAAACTCGCCCGAGGTGAGCTTGAAACCCAACAAGGTCACAAGGCACGATCCGCCGCGGGCGCCACGGGAGGACGTGCTGATCAACAAGACGGGTTCGACGGGCGGATTCGGCGCCTATGCCGCCTTTGTGCCCACGCAGCGGATTGGCATCGTCATTCTTGCCAACAGGGGCTATCCCATTCCGGCACGGGTGAAGGCCGCCTATCGAATTCTGACGGCACTTGAGGACGCAGGAACGAGCGCCCAATAACGGCTTCAGCGCGCGATCAGTGCATGGCGGCAGTCAGTGCCGGGGCCTTTGCCGCCAACGCCGTCCGCAGCTTCTCCAGCGCCCGGGTTTCGATCTGCCGCACACGCTCCTTCGATATGCCCAGCGCCAGACCGAGCTCCTCGAGGGTTGCGCCGTCCTCGGAAAGACGGCGTGCCCGGATGATCTTCATCTCGCGCTCGGTCAGCTGCGTCAGCGCGAGCTGCAGCCAGCGGCGCGCCCGCTCGCCGTCGATCATGTCGCTCACCTGCTCGTCGGGGAGCGGCGCATCACTCGGCAGGAAATCGAGCCGCGCACCGCCATCGGCGTCGCCGTGGCCGACCGGCGCCTGCAGGGAGGCGTCGTTTCCGGAGAGACGGGCATCCATGGTCTGCACGTCGGCGAGGCTGACGCCGAGGGCGGCAGCGATTTCCTCGTGCATAGCCTGCGATGTAAGCTGGCGGTCGCCTTGGGCGAGGCGGGCCCTGAGCCGGCGCAAGTTGAAGAACAGCGCCTTTTGCGCCGAGCTGGTGCCGCCCCTGACGATCGACCAGTTGCGCAGCACGAAGTCCTGCATGGATGCGCGAATCCACCAGGTGGCGTAGGTCGAGAAACGCACCTCGCGGCTCGGCTCGAACCGCGCCGCCGCCTCCAAAAGGCCGATATGCCCCTCCTGGACGAGATCGCCCATCGGCAGGCCGAAGCTACGGAACTTGGCGGCCATGGCGATCACCAGCCGCATATGCGACATGGCGATCTTGTTTCGGGCTTCCTGGTCGTGGTCGTTCCGCCAGGCCTCCGCCAGCGCATGCTCCTCGTCTCGCTCGAGATAAGGGGCATCCATTGCAATCTTAATCAAACGCCTGTCTGCTGTAAGGGTCTTCATCGATTGCTCCCTGGCTGGCGCCGAACGCCAACACTGTTGATCCTAGAAGAGCCGAACGCCTGTCGCGGCGGTCGGTTGAAGGGCGGCCGGCCCTGCTTGACGAATTGAAGCAGTGCCCTACATCGAGGAATACGACCTGAAACGGTGAGCACTCACAGAACCACGATCGCGCGGGAATGCAGGCGCGCGCCTATCCCGTGAACGAGAAACGTGCGCCGGGTCGAAAAGTTCCCTGTCGCGGTAACGATTTTAGATTGCAGGTCGCGAGCCATGCACCTGCAGCGCCCGCGCGTCTAATCGCGCAAAGGTCGCTGAGCACTTTGAACTGCTGCATGTCTTGGTCCTTAAATGGAGGTCGATATAAGGAGACATGCAGTAGCATTGTGCGGCGCGCGAAAGGCACTGAGGCAAGAAAAAAGGCCCGGCGCTGATGCCGGGCCTAGATCCAATTGCTGAATGCTGGCGAAGCGTTTCGCTGCCGGTCAGGCGGCTTCGTCCTGCTCGTCTTCCTCGATGGCCTTGCCGCGCTTCGGCCCCTTGTTCAGATTGGCTTCGACGAGGCGCACGGCTTCCGTTTCCGACATCTTGTTCACGGCAGCGATTTCGCGCGCCATGCGGTCGAGAGCGGCTTCGTAGAGCTGGCGCTCGGAATAGGACTGTTCCGGCTGGTTTTCCGCACGATAAAGATCGCGCACCACTTCCGCGATGGAAATGAGATCGCCGGAATTGATCTTGGCATCGTATTCCTGCGCGCGACGCGACCACATGGTCCGCTTCACGCGTGCCTTGCCCTGCACAACCTTCAATGCGCGGTCGACGAAATCGGTTTCGGACAGTTTGCGCATCCCGATGCTGACGGCCTTAGCCACCGGCACCTTGAGACGCATCTTGTCCTTTTCGAAATCGATGACAAAAAGCTCGAGCTTCATGCCGGCGACTTCCTGCTCCTCAATCGCCACGATCTGACCAACGCCATGAGCCGGATAAACGATCGATTCACCGGTCTTGAAGCCTTGGCGCGTTGAAGATTTTTTCTGCTGGGTCGTCATTCGTTTCAAACACTCCCTAGTGCGCACCGGCCTCGATCGGCCGGGCCGGGTCGTGAGGCCCGGATAGACGGGGATACCGCCGGGTGGGGTCAATCCTGGTCCGTCCAACGAAATGCAAACGGCTTCTTGCGTCGCAGTCACGAGCAACGGAACGTTGCCTATTTTGAAAGTGCCGCGCCGTGGAAATCGATTTGCTTTCGTGCTGGTTTTCGGGCGCGCAAAAGCACCCTCTGTGGATCAGTGTCTGGAACCTATCATAAAAAAGAGCGGAAATCAATAATTTGCTGCATGGCAACGATCAAGCCGCCATGCTCGCACCTGCGAGGCACCGATGGGATTTCCCCAGATTTCCGGCCTCGCGCGTTTAGCGCTCCGTCAGCCGCGGCGAACCGAGCGGCCGGGCCTCAGTCGCCCTGGCCGGGCTTCTCGGAGAAATACTGCTCGTACTTCCCTTCGACGCCGTCCATCTCCTTCGCTTCCGGCAGAGGGTCGCGCTTGACCGTGATGTTCGGCCACTGCGTCGCAAAATCGGCGTTCAATTTCAACCACATGTCGAGGCCTGGCTCGGTATCCGGCTTGATCGCATTTGCGGGACATTCCGGTTCGCACACGCCGCAATCGATGCACTCGTCCGGATGGATGACGAGAAAGTTCTCGCCCTCGTAGAAGCAGTCCACCGGGCAGACTTCCACGCAGTCCGTGTACTTGCAGCGAATGCAATTGTCGGTCACGACATACGTCATGAGGTACTCCAGCCAATGCTCTCATCAGATGGCAGTCGGCAATGCTCGATCGTCCGCGCATGCTAGGAATGTCCGGCGCGCATAGCTGCCCGAAGCAAACCGCAAGTGCCACCTCCTGCAGGGTTCCTTAAATCGGCACCGGTTCAAGGATAAGACCATGCAGCATTTCAAATTTCACACAGCGACCCTTGCGCGCCCGAACGGCGCGGGGTGCTGCAACATGGCTTGTGACGTAAAGGCTTTAAGCGGCCTTTGCAAGAATAATCCACTCGACTTTTGCCGCGAAAAGGGCAGAGTTTTCCAGCATCGCCGGACTATCGGATCGAAGCATCCAAAGTTGCTGGACGGCCCCTCAGAGGACAGCCGCGACGGCATCTCCCGTACCACGACCGCCGCCCAAACCACGATGGAGGACGCTAGTCGTCGTCGCCGAAATCGGGCCTCAGCCGGTCCGTCTCGCGCCGCTCCTGTTTCGTCGGCCGTCCTGCGCCGCGATCGCGGGTTGCCTGTTCAAAGGCTGTGCGACGCTCGGCGGGTGCGGGCGGCGTCAGGTCCTCGTAAAGCAGCCGCGCCTCCTCATAGGGACCTCGCCGGTTACCCGGCAGCAGGACCCGCACGACGAGGTCGCGCCGTTCGAGCGAAAGCTCCAGCCTGTCGCCGGCCTTGATCTGCGCCGACGGCTGCGTCGTCCGGACGCCGTTGACGGCCACATGGCCGGCCTCGATCGCCTTCTGGGCGAGCGAGCGCGATTTGGTCAGCCGGGCGAAGAACAGCCACTTGTCGAGCCGCTGGCGCGCGGCAGGCGATGAGGCTGGCTGTTTCTCCATGGTCCGCCTACTTTTTCAGTTGCTCCTTGAGCGCGGCGAGCTTCGCGAAGGGCGAATCCGGATCGATCGGCTTCTCCTTGCGCGGCGGGCGGCTGTCGAACTTGCCAGACCGGTCCGACCGGTCGTGACGCTCGTGACGGTCCTGGCGCTCCTTGCGCTGGCCGCCCGGCTTGCCGTCCTGAGCCTTGCCGCGCGCCGGTGCACCGCCCTTGCGGCCGCCTTCCCTTGCCTCGCCCTGACCGTGACGCTCACCGTAGCGCTGGCCGCTGCGGCGCTGGTCTCCCTGATGGCGGCCGCTGCGCTGGTTGTCCTGACGCGTGCCCGGCCGCCACAGAAGCACCGGCTTCGGCTCGGCCGGCTCTTCCGGCTGCTCCGCCACGGGAGACTCGTCGCTGGTCGCCTCCGTCGAGGCGGCTTCTGCCTTGGCCGGAGCGGCTTCTGCCGAATCCACTTCCGCCGGTGCCGCATCCTCCTCGGCAGGTTCCGCCGCGGCGTCCGCATCGGCTTCGACATGCTCCCCGGCCGCCTCGTCGGTCGGCGCGGCCTCCGCCGGCGTGCCGTCCTGCTTTGCCAGAAAGGCCGCCGCTTCCTCGGCGGTCACGCTGTCGGCGCGATAGCCGAGACCCTTGAGGATCTCTTCCATGTCGTCGGGGGTCGCGCCGAGGATCGAGAGCATCGAGGTCGTCGTCGTGAAACGGCGGCCGTCATAGGCGCCGTCCGGCCGCGGCGTTGCGCCCGGCTTCCATTGCAGGAGCGGGCGGATGAGGTCGGCGAGACGCTCCAGGATATCGATCCGAACGGCGCGCTTGCCGAGATAGCGGAAGCCGGCAAGCTTGTAGAAGGTCCGCTCGAAGGACGCGTCGGTGACGACCGAGGTCCGGCCGGCGGCAAGCATGGGGATCAGTTCGCCGTAGCCCGGCTTGTCGAGGCCGTCGTTCTTCAGCGCCCAGAGAAGCGTGATCAGCTCCGCAGGCGCCGGCTTCAGGAGCGCCGGAAGGAAGATGTGGTAGGCGCCGAAGCGGACGCCGTATTTGCGGATCGACGCCCGGCTCTCCTGGTCGAGAGACTTCACCTCTTCGGCGACGTCGCGGCGGAAGAGGACGCCGAGATTCTCGACGAGCTGGAAGGCGAGACCCTTCGCCAGGCCTTCGAGATCCTCGGCGCGCGAGATGTCGTCGAGCGGCTTCAGGACCGTGCTGATGTGATGGTTCACGAAGCGCTCGATCCGCGCCACGACGTGGTCGCGGGCATTCGCCTGCAGCTGCTCGTCGGCGAGCAGGATGACGCGGGGCCGCATGACGTGGTCGCTTGCCGCAAGCCGCGCCACGGGATCGCCGAGCCAGCGCACGAGTCCGTCCGACGAGAGCGCCAGATCGTTGTTGCCGGCCGCATGCAGGCGGGCGGCGCGGGCCTCGAATTCCAGCGCCAGCGCCTTTTGGGCAGCACCCTGGACAGCCTTGGCATCCGTTCCTTCGCTGCCGGCCACGAGCGTGAACCGAAAACCGGTTAGCTGACCCACGTGGTGCCCTTCGACGAAGACATCACCATTCACACTGATTTCTGCTTCCAGCATCGCATTCTCTCTCAGGCGCTTCATGAGCACAGATGTCCTGCGGTCAACGAAGCGTTTCGTCAACCTTTCATGTAACGCGTCGGACAATCGATCTTCGATTTCCCGCGTCTTTTCTTGCCAGTGTGTCGGATCGGCAAGCCACCCGGGCCGGTTGGACACATAGGTCCAGGTCCTGATCTGCGCGATTCGCGCCGAAAGTGTGTCAATCTCGCCATCCGTATGGTCGGCGCGGCGGACCTGCTCGGCCATGAAGTCCTCATTGACAGCGCCATGGCGGACGAGATCGGCATAGATGCTCGCGATCAGGTCGGCGTGCTGCGCCGGCGTGATGCGGCGGTAATCGGGAAGCGCACAGGCTTCCCACAGCTTCTCAACCCGTTCCGCGGTCGTGGCGACGTCGACGACTTCCGGATAGCGCGCCAGGTGCTCGAGCGCCTGCTGGTCGACGGCCGGAAGGGCCCGCGTCAGACCGGATACGGCCGGTGCCGCCTCGAGGCTGTGCTTCAGCGCCTTCAGCGAGGAATAGTCGACGGCCTTGGAGCGCCATTGCAGCACCCGGACCGGATCGAATTCGTGCGATTCGATCCGGTGCACGAGCTCGTCCTCGAAGGGGTCGACGCGGCCTGTCACTCCGAAGGTGCCGTCGCGGATGTGTCGGCCGGCGCGGCCGGCAACCTGGGCGAGCTCGGCCGGATTGAGGTTGCGGTATTGGTAGCCGTCGAACTTGCGATCCTGGGCGAAGGCGACGTGGTCGACATCGAGATTGAGCCCCATGCCGATAGCGTCGGTCGCCACCAGATAGTCGACGTCGCCCTCCTGATAGAGCGCCACCTGGGCATTGCGGGTCCGCGGCGAGAGCGCGCCGAGCACCACCGCGGCGCCGCCGCGCTGCCGCCGGATGAGCTCGGCGATGGCATAGACCTCGTCGGCCGAAAAGGCGACGATCGCCGAGCGATGCGGCAGCCGGGTGATCTTCTTCGAGCCGGCATAGAGAAGCTGCGACATGCGTGGCCGTTCGACCACCGTGATGCCGGGCAGAAGATGCTCGAGGATCGGCCGCATGGTCGCGGCACCGAGGAGGAGCGTCTCTCCCCGTCCGCGCAGATGCAGGAGCCTGTCGGTGAAGATGTGACCGCGCTCGAGGTCGCCGGCGAGCTGCACCTCGTCGATCGCGACGAAGGAAGCCGTCGTTTCGCGCGGCATCGCCTCCACCGTGCAGACCGAATAGCGGGCGCGATGCGGCGCAATCTTTTCCTCGCCGGTGATCAGCGCGACATTGTGGTGCCCGACCTTCTCGACGAGGCGCGTATAGACCTCGCGAGCAAGCAATCGCAAAGGCAACCCGATGACGCCGCTGTCATGCGCGACCATGCGCTCGATGGCATAATGCGTCTTGCCGGTATTGGTGGGTCCGAGGACCGCGGCAACCCCGCGGCCGCTCAGGATCATGGATTGAAAGGACAAGGTCATCGATCCCGGGCAGTCTCTAGAGCGGGATTCGCTCACATGCGTTCGCGCTCCCGCTCTATCTTTTTGTCTTTGCCGCATTTGTGCAACGTCAGGTGAGTCCACCTGACTGCAAAATGCTCCACAGCGCCGCACGTCTTCCACACGCACAAAGGTCGCTGCAGCACTTCTGATTGCTGCATGTTTTTATCCTTAAATCGGCTCCGATTTAAGGTACATGCAGTAGGAGCCGGAGCGCCAGCACCCCGGCGGGCAACAGATGCCCATGCACGAGCGCGAGCGCAAGGGGGCGCGAGCAATAAAACAATCCAGGCTGTTGCCGGCCATATCTTGGGGCTCAGTTTCCATGCGAATATCGCCACTTGGAACAGCGGTGGAACGAATCGGAGACGAATCGCTGACTCGCGCCGATTCTCTGTATGTTCACGGCTACATATAGACCACGTCGAGCCGAATCGCACCATATGCTGAATCTGTTGACGAGGCGCGCGCTTCACGCTTCTCAAGCGCCCGCTTTCCGGCGTCCGATGACGCAACCGGTTCAAAGGATTCCGAATCCAAGACTCTGGAACAGCTGAAAAATTTTGACCAAAATTGCATTTTTGCCGCCTCGATTCCCGGAATAGGAATCGCCATTTCGGACAGCCGGATGAATCGGTGCGACTCTCCCTTCCGGGCGGCAACGGCGCGACGTCCGCTTAGTGCGCTACCAGATATAGTGTGTCGGGGATCACCGGCCGCGAGTCCGGTCTCGCCCGACGCCGCGCCGCAGCTCGGGCAACGGACGGAAAAGGAAAGCGGCGCCCCGAAGAGCGCCGCATGATGCCGAGACTCCGCGGGTGTCAGGCGAAATACTGCCCGCCATTCGCCGAGATCGTCGAGCCGGTGATGAAGCCCGACTCGTCGGATGCCAGGAACACGACGCAGCGGGCGATCTCGTCAGGCTCGCCGAGGCGGCCGATCGGGATCTGCGGGATGATCCTTTCGTTCAGCACCTTCTCCGGTACCGCGCGCACCATCTCCGTGCCGATATAGCCGGGGCATATCGCATTGACGGTCACGCCCTTAGCCGCGCCCTCCTGCGCCAGCGCCTTGGTAAAGCCGAGATCGCCGGCCTTGGCTGCGGAATAGTTCGCCTGGCCCATCTGCCCCTTCTGGCCGTTGATCGACGAGATGTTGATGACGCGGCCGAAGCCGCGGTCGCGCATGCCCGACCAAACGGGATGGGTCATGTTGAAGAGGCCGGTGAGGTTGGTGTTGATGACTTCGCCCCACTGTTCCGGCGTCATCTTGTGAAACATCGCGTCGCGGGTGATGCCGGCATTGTTGACGAGAACGTCGACCGGCCCGAGATCCGCCTCCACCTTGGCGATGCCGTCAACGCAGGCCTGATAGCTGGAGACGTCCCATTTATAGACCGGAATGCCGGTTTCCTGCTTGAAGGCCTGGGCCTTTTCGTCATTGCCGGCATAGTTGGCGGCCACCTTGTAGCCGGCCGCCTTCAGTGCCACCGAAATCGCAGCGCCGATACCGCGGGACCCACCCGTAACCAATGCTACCCTGCTCATCTTTGCCTCCCACTTGGGTTAACTGTCAAAAATTGTCCTTCGGCGGCCCGGAGCTCCAGGCCGCACGCTCGATCAAACAGGGCGGATGCCCTTGCATGCCGCGAACTGCTACAGGCGCTCGACGCACATGGCGACGCCCATGCCGCCGCCGATGCAGAGGGTCGCAAGGCCCTTGGAAACGCCGCGCCGCTTCATCTCGAAGAGCAGCGTGTTCAGAACCCGGGCGCCGGACGCGCCGATCGGATGGCCGATGGCGATCGCGCCGCCGTTGACGTTGACGATCGACGGATCCCAGCCGAGATCCTTGTTGACCGCGCAGGCCTGGGCCGCGAAGGCTTCGTTGGCCTCGACGAGTTCGACGTCGCCGATCGCCCAGCCGGCCTTCTCGAGCGCCTTGCGGGAGGCCGGGATCGGGCCGGTGCCCATGATCTGCGGATCGACGCCGGCGGTTGCCCAGGAGACGATGCGGGCGAGCGGCTGAATGCCGCGCCTGGAGGCTTCCGCCTCGGTCATCAGCAGCGTCGCGGCCGCGCCGTCATTGAGCCCGGAGGCATTGCCGGCGGTTACCGTGCCTTCCTTGTCGAAGGCGGGCCTGAGCTTGGCGACCGAATCCAGCGTGGCGCCATGGCGGATATATTCGTCCTGGTCGACGGTCACGTCGCCCTTACGGGTCTTGACGACGAAGGGAACGATTTCGTCGGCGAACCGGCCGGCCTTCTGTGCGGCTTCCGCCTTGTTCTGCGAACGAAGCGCGAATTCGTCCTGCTCCTCGCGGGTAAGCTGCCACTTGCGCGCGACGTTCTCGGCGGTGATGCCCATGTGGTAGCCGTAGAAGGCGTCGGTCAGGCCGTCCTTGATCATCGTGTCGATCATCTTGTAGTCGCCCATCTTGACGCCGCCGCGCAAATGCGCGCAATGGGGCGCCATCGACATCGACTCCATGCCGCCGGCAACGATGATGTTCGCATCGCCGGTGGCGATCTGCTGCATGCCGAGGGCGACGGCGCGCAAGCCCGAGCCGCAGAGCTGGTTCATGCCCCAGGCGGTCTTTTCCTGCGGCAGACCGGCCTTGATCGCCGCCTGACGCGCCGGGTTCTGCCCCTCGCCGGCCGGCAGCACCTGGCCGAGGATCACCTCGTCGACCTCGCCCGCCTCGACTCCGGCCCGTTCGAGGACCGCCTTGATGACCGTTGCACCCAGTTCATGAGCGGGAGTGTTGCCGAAGGCGCCGTTGAAGGACCCGACTGCGGTGCGAGCGGCGCTGGCGATCACGATGGAGGGATTGCTCATGGGACGTTTCCTCTTGTTTCCTTTGCCTGGACGAGCAGACTGGCAAAGGCAGGAGCGCAAGTCAAACGTCTTGATGCTCTGCAACAAAAGCTTCACGGCCGGCGCCGTTCATCACCTTTTGCACCTGCGTCGCCGCAACGCACAAAGAGATTGTCAGCGGCGCTCTTTTGCGGATACTCTTAAAAAACACAATAAAGACGGGATGATGGGTAGAGGAGACCCTGATGGCGAAGAACGAAGGCCAGATCGTTATCAAGAAATACGCCAACCGGCGGCTCTACAATACCGGCACGAGCACCTATGTAACCCTCGACGATCTGGCGGTGATGGTGAAGAGGGGCGAGGACTTCATCGTGCAGGACGCCAAGTCCGGCGAAGACATCACCCATTCCGTGCTGACGCAGATCATTTTCGAGCAGGAATCGAAGACCGGCAACACGCTTCTGCCGATTTCCTTCCTGCGCCAGCTGATTTCCTTCTACGGCGACCAGATGCAGATGGTCGTGCCGAGCTACCTCGAACATTCGATGCAGGCCTTCACGGAACAGCAGGCCCAAATGCGCGAGCAGATCAACAAGGCTTTCGGCGACACGCCGCTCGGCAAGAACCTGCAGGTACCGCTGCAGCTCGTCGAGGAGCAGGTCAAGCGCAACACCGAAATGTTCCATCAGGCGATGCAGATGTTCTCGCCCTTCATGGCCGCTCCTCCGGCCAAGGAAAGCAAGAAGGCCGAGGCGAAGGACATCGACGAGCTCAAGGAACAACTGCGCGCATTGCAGACGAAGCTCGACAACTTGGGCTGACGTTTCCTCGCGAACGAAGATTCCCTCCCCAACCCTCCCCCTGGGGTCGGGAGGGGTTCTCAAGGATGATCCCGACCGCAGCAACGAAAAAAGGGCCGGCAGAGCCGACCCTTCGAACTTCATCCGCCAGCGGAAACGCTTATGCGTTTTCCTTCGGCGTCAGCACCTGACGGCCGCGATACATGCCGGTCTTCAGGTCGATGTGGTGCGGACGGCGCAGTTCGCCGGAGTTCTTGTCTTCGACGTAGGTCGGAGCCTTGAGGGCGTCAGCGGAACGGCGCATGCCACGCTTGGACGGGCTCGTTTTTCTTTTCGGTACAGCCATTTCATTCTCCACTTATCGGGCAAAACACTGTTCAGCAGCCGAAAATGGCCGGGTCAAACAGATGTCGATCTCGGAAATTTCGCGCGCTTATACATGGCCGACCACGGTTTGACCAGTCCCCGCGCGCAAATTTTCGAATGGGAGCGGGTCGAGGAAAAGTGTGAAGCGGTTCTCCGTCCGCGTCCGCTCCGGCTTCAAGCCTCGTCCTCTGGCACGATCCACGGCTCTGCCTTGGCCGCCTCCTCCCACTTGCGGAAGGCCGGGTGCGACTTGACGGCTTCCATATAGGCGAGCGTTCCCGGATCGATCGTCAGTTCGTACACTTCCAAACGGTTGACGACGGGGGCAAACATCGCGTCGGCGGCGGTGAAACGGCCAAAGAGAAACGGTCCGCCGGAGCAGGCGATCGCTTCCCGCCAGATCGCTTCGATCCGCGCAACGTCCGCCATGACCCCATCGGGAAGCTCGATCGCCTTCACCGACCGGCGGATGTTCATCGGGCAGGCGCCGCGCAACGCACGGAAGCCGGAGAGCATCTCCATCGAATAGCTGCGCGCCCGCGCCCGGTCCTCGCGGTCCTCCGGCCAGAGGCCGGCTTCCGGGAAGAGCTCGGCCGCGTACTCGATGATCGCCAGCGATTCCCAGACGCGCGTATCGCCGTGGTGAAGCACCGGCACGCGCCCCGTCGGCGAGATCTCGTGAAATTTCGGGTTTCCCGCCGGAAAGTCGAAAGGAATGACGACGTCTTCGAAGGGGATGCCGCAGCCTTCGAGCGCCAGCCATGGCCGAAGCGACCAGGACGAATAATTCTTGTTGCCGACATAAAGAACGAGCTTGGCCATGGATCCCTCACTGTATTTGGTTTCGGCGAGAGGATTGCCACATCACCGGCGGCAGGACCAATGAATTGCCTTCATCTCAATCATAAAGACATGTGATGTAGTCGCCGGACCGGCCGGCGCGGCGCTCGATCACCGAGGCGAGACGCCTCAATCCCCGCCCCGGCTTGCCGGCATTGCGGTCGATCGGATTGGGGAGCGCTACGGCGAGCAGAGCGGCCTGGCGGCGCGAAAGCTTGGCGGCGGAAACGCCGAAATGATGCTGCGCCGCGGCTTCGATGCCGTAGATGCCGTCGCCCCACTCGGCGACATTCAGGTAGATTTCCATCATCCGCCGCTTGCTCCAGACGAGATCGGCGACGACGGCGAGCGGCAGTTCCAAGCCCTTGCGAATGAAGGAGCGGCCGTTCCAGAGATAGAGGTTTTTGACCGTCTGCATCGGGATGGTGCTGGCGCCGCGGGTCTGCTCGCCATCCAGCGCATCCTCGACGACGCCGCGCATCTGCGTCCAGTCGACCCCGTTGTGAGCGCAGAACTGGCCGTCCTCGGACATCATCACCGACTGGACGAGAACCGGCGCGATATCGTCGAACTCCACCCACTGCCGGTCATAGCCGCGCAGCAGCACGAGGTCGCGCAACATCAATGTGGAAACAGGATGGATGAAATCGGCGAGGTAGACGAAGATAAGCAGGTAGGGAAGCAGGAGAATGGAGAGTGCCGCGAGAACGAGACGCCGGCGCCGCGTTCGCCAGGTGCGGCGCAAGGTGGACCAGCGGCCGGCGGACAACTCGCCCTCCTCGCGTTCTTCCGGAACGATGTCCACCGCCTGACTGTCTACCCCTCTGTCCATTCCCCCACTCTTATTTCATGAAACGCGAAAGTTGAACGGCCTTTCTCCGAGAAAGACAAGGGCGGCTGTGCACTCATCCCGAACAAAACGCGCGAACTGCGACTACAAAGTCCGTTGAAAGCCGCTCTTCCCCGTGCCAAAGAGCCTCTCATGCAAGACGAGACAACATTTTTTGCGCAGCGCCTCAAGGCCGCGGCGCTGGCGGTGGAGAGCCAGCTTTCCGGACTCCTCGGACCTGCCGCCCAGACGGACGAAATTGCCCGCCCGCCACGGCTGCTCGAGGCCATGCGCCACGGCGTGCTCAACGGCGGCAAGCGGCTGCGCCCGTTCCTCGTCACCGAAAGCACCGCCCTTCTCGGCGGCAGCCCCGAGGCAGCGATCAAAATCGGTGCGGCGCTCGAATGCGTGCATTGCTATTCGCTCGTCCATGACGACCTGCCGCCGATGGACGACGACGATATGAGGCGCGGTCAGCCGACCGTGCACATTGCCTTCGACGAAGCAACGGCGATCCTTGCCGGCGACAGTCTCCTGACCTTTGCCTTCGACATCATCGCGGCACCGGAAACGCCGCTTGCCGACCGCCAGAAGACGGCGCTTGTGCTTGCGTTGGCGCGCGCCGCCGGCCATGGCGGTATGGCGGGCGGCCAGGCGCTCGACCTCGCCGCCGAGAAGGATGCCCCCGACGAGGCGGGGATCGTCACGCTGCAGGCGATGAAGACCGGCGCCCTCCTCCGTTTCGCCTGCGAGGCGGGGGCGATCATTGCCGACGCCGCGGCCGAGGATCGCAGAAGCCTGCGCGCCTTCGGTGAGAAGATCGGCCTTGCCTTCCAGCTTGCCGACGACCTTCTCGACCTCACCGCCGACGCCGAGGCCATGGGCAAGGCCACCGGCAAGGACGCCGCCCGCGGCAAGGGCACGCTCGTCGCCCTACACGGCCAGTCCTGGGCCGAACGAGAGCTTGAAAGACTGGTGGTCGAGGCGGAAGAACTGCTGGCGCCCTACGGCAGCCGTTCGGCCGTTCTCGTCGAAACCGCCCGTTTCATCGCGAACCGGAGGAACTGAACTAAAATGAGCAAATTCTGGTCGCCGATCGTTTCGACGCTGAAGCCCTATGTTCCGGGCGAGCAGCCGCGCATTGCAAACCTCGTCAAGCTCAACACCAATGAGAGCCCCTACGGGCCCTCGGAGCAGGCGCTCGAGGCGATCCGGACGGCGGCAAGCGCCGATCTCCGGCTCTATCCGGATCCGGTCGCACTGGGCCTGAGGGAGGCGATCGCCGCACGCTATGGCGTCTCGGCCGGCGAGGTCTTCGTCGGCAACGGGTCCGACGAGGTGCTGGCGCACGCCTTCGCCGCACTGCTGAAGCACGACGAGCCGCTGCTCTATCCGGACATTTCCTACAGCTTCTATCCGACCTATGCGGGGCTCTTCGGCATCGAAGCGATCGAAGTGCCGCTCAATGCGGCCTTCCGCATCGACATTGCCGACTATCGCCGCGCCTCAGGCGCGATCATCCTTCCCAATCCCAACGCGCCGACCGGCATCGGCCTGCCGCTTGCCGAGATCGAAAGACTGGTGGCGGAGCACCCCGACCAGCCGGTGGTGATCGACGAGGCCTATATCGACTTCGGCGGCGAATCGGCGATCGACCTCGTGCCGAAATACAACAACCTGCTGGTCGTGCAGACCTTTTCCAAGTCGCGGGCCCTGGCCGGCCTGCGTGTCGGTTTCGCCATCGGCCAGCGCGCGCTGATCGAGGCGCTCGAGCGCGTAAAGGACAGCTTCAATTCCTACCCGCTTGGCCGCGCCGCCCAGGCCGGTGCGACGGCTGCGATCAAGGACGACGCATGGTTCGAGGCAACCCGCGGCAAGATCATCGCGACGCGCGCGAGGTTGACCAATGAGTTGGAAAGGCGCGGCTTCGAGGTCCTGCCGTCGCAGGCGAATTTCGTCTTCGCCCGTCATCCGGACCATGAAGGACAGACGCTGTCCGCGAAGCTGCGCGAACGCGCCGTCATCGTCCGCCATTTCGCCAAGCCGCGAATCGCGGACTTCCTGCGGATCACCATCGGCACCGACGAGGAATGCGCAAGACTGGTCGCGGCGCTCGACGAGGTTCTCTGAGGCCGCGGCCTGTCTCGAGCGAGTGCGGCCGCCCCTCTCCTCGGATTTAACCCGGGTTAAACCCGAGGACTAGCCCTCCCCCGCAAACGGCGTGAGGGGGTTGAAGCGTCACCGCAAGTCCCCTTCGCCCCGCTTGCGGGGAGAAGGTGGCCGGCAGGCCGGATGAGGGGCAGATGACGGCGCTACTCCGCCGCCGCCTGGCCGTGGCCGAAGCGTTTCTCGATATAGTCGGCAACGAGAAGCTGGAAGTCCTCGGCGATCTTCGGGCCGCGCAAGGTCATCGCCTTCTGGCCGTCGATGAAGACCGGTGCGGCCGGCATCTCGCCGGTGCCGGGCAGCGAAATGCCGATATCGGCATGCTTGCTCTCGCCGGGGCCATTGACGATGCAGCCCATGACGGCGACCTTCAGCGCCTCGACGCCCGGATACTTCTCGCGCCAGACTGGCATGCTGGCGCGGATGTCCTCCTGGATCTTCTGGGCAAGTTCCTGGAAGACGGTGGAGGTGGTGCGGCCGCAGCCGGGACAGGCGGCGACGACGGGAATGAACTGGCGGAAGCCCATCACCTGCAGGAGCTCCTGCGCCACCTGCACCTCGCGGGTGCGGTCGCCGCCGGGCTCGGGGGTGAGCGAGATGCGGATCGTGTCGCCGATCCCCTGCTGCATCAGGATGCCGAGCGAGGCCGAGGAGGCGACGATGCCCTTGGTGCCCATGCCGGCCTCGGTAAGCCCGAGATGCAGTGCATGGTCGGAGCGGGCGGCAAGCAGCGCATATACGGCGATCAGGTCCTGAACGCCGGAGACTTTGGCGGAAAGGATGATGCGGTTGCGCGGCAGGCCGAGCTCTTCCGCCAATTCCGCCGAGAGGAGAGCCGACTGCACGATCGTTTCGCGCGTCACCTCTTGCGCCGTCAGCGGCGAGCCCGCGGCCTGGTTCTCGTCCATCAGCCGCGTCAGCAGTTCCTGGTCGAGAGAGCCCCAGTTCACCCCGATGCGCACCGGCTTGTCGTATCGGATCGCCATCTCGATGATCTCGGCGAACTGCTTGTCCTTCTTGTCCTTGAAGCCGACATTGCCCGGATTGATGCGGTATTTGGCAAGCGCCTCGGCGCAGGCCGGATGGTCAGCCAGGAGCTTGTGGCCGATATAGTGGAAGTCGCCGACGAGCGGCACGTCCATGCCGAGCCGCAGCAGCCTCTCGCGGATCTTCGGCACGGCGGCCGCACTGTCGTCGCGGTCGACGGTGATGCGCACCAGTTCCGAGCCCGCTTTGTGAAGAGCCGCCACCTGCGCGACCGTTGCGTCAATATCGGCCGTATCCGTATTCGTCATCGACTGGACGACGACCGGCGCGGCACCGCCGACGATGACGCCGCCGACATCGACGGCGACCGAGGCACGGCGCGGCTTTGGCTCGAAATCGAAGGCAGAAGACATGAAGGCCTCTCTTTGGATCCCGCGGGCGGAGCGTGATACGGAAACCGCTCCGGCTTTCGTCATTCAGGTGGCGAAGGAAAGCGTACTTGTCAACGGCAACATCATGCGCTGACGGCGAATTGATGGCGGCGACCGACGGCGCGGGAAGCGCCCCTCATCCCGCTGCCGCGACCTTCTCCCCGCAGGCGGGGAGAAGGGGTCTGCCGCAAGCCTCGCTCCCCTTTCGCCGCAGAGCACGGCCGACAGCATACGCCGAGCGGACGAGGGAGTTCGGAACAAGCCGCGAGTCACCTTCGCCTCGCCTGCGGGGAGAACGTGGCCGGCAGGCCGGTTGAGGGGCAGTCGCCTGTGCCAGCCGCGTTCCGTGCAACGGCGATCTAATGCTCCCCGCCTTGATCCGCATGAACGGCGTGGTGCGACAGGAGAAGCACGACGACGAAGAGAACGGGGAGCGATGCGAAGATCACCGCGAAACCGCTGTGCTCGGCAATGAAGCCGATCAGCGACGGCGCGAACAGCATGCCGGAATAGCCCATGGTGGTCGCGACGGCGAGGCCGATGCCCGGCTGCAGGCCGGGCATGTTGCCGCCGGCCGAAAAGGCGATCGGCACCATGTTGGAAATGCCGATGCCGGCGATCGCAAAACCGAGAACCGCTAAGGCCGCATTCGGCGCAAGCCCCGCCAGAACCATTCCCACCAGCGCAGTGACGGTGCAGACGCGCAGCGTCGTCGTCGCCCCGAAGCGATCGCGCACATGGTCGCCTGCAAAACGCATCGCCGCCATCGTCGCCGAGAAGGCGGCAAAGCCGAAGCCCGATAGCTCGACCGAGGCGCCGAGTTCATTGCGGAGATAGAGGGCGCCCCAGTCGAGCACAGCCCCTTCCGGCACCATGGAGAACAGCGCCATCAGGCCGACAAGCCACGGCAGCGGCGTCATCGGCAGTCTGAGCTTCTCCTTGGCGGCCGCGGGATGCGGCTGATCTGCAAGGATCATCGGCCAGGCAGCAGCAAGGATCGCGGCGCAGAGGCAAGTCACCACGATCGCATGCGGCAGGACGCCGACGCGGGCCATCAGGAAGCCGCCGATGCCGGCGCCGATCAGACCGCCGAGGCTCCAATAGGCGTGGCAGGAGGACATGATGGCGCGGCGCATCGATTTCTCGACCTCGACGGCATTGGCATTCATCGCCACGTCCATGGCGCCGACGAAGCCGCCGAGCAGGAACATGCCGAGCGCCGCCGCCCAGACGTTCGGCACCAGCGTCAGCACGAGCAGCAGGGGCGAGAGGATGATCGCCGTGGCCTTGGCCACCTTCTGCGAGCCGATGCGAGCAATGTAGCCACCGGCGATCGGCATCAGCACCAGCGAGCCGATGCCGAACACGAGGATAAGGAGGCCGAGCACACTCTCGCCGATCCCGAGTCGATCCTTGAATTCGGGGATCTTCGGGGCCCAGCTGCCGGTGACGAAGCCGTTCATCAGGAACAGGAGGGAGACGGCGAGCCGGTTCTTCGACATGTAGCCCTGTCGGACTGCGACCTTCGGGGCGGTGTCTGTGCGCTGATCCATTGTTAACCTTCCGCTGCCGGACAAGCCGGCTCAAACTGATTCTGATACGTTTGCCGTTCGGGCTGTGCCGCGATGCTCATCCGGCGCGCTCGCCCGCAAGAACGACACGTGCCCCTCGCGCGGTGAATGCGGCGATCTCGGCCTCCGGTGCATCCGCCTCGAGGATGAGAGTCGAACCGGCGTCGATACCGACCACGGCATGCGGCGCGGCCGTGCCGAGCTTGTCCGTCGTGATGGCGGCAAGCACCGAGCGGCTGCGCGAGGCGATCAGCCGCTTGAATTCCGCATCCTCGAAATGGAAGGCCGTCAGCCCCGCCTCGGCGTCGGCACCGCATGTCCCGAGAAGGCAGAGATCGGGCCGCAGCAACGCGGCGTCACGCTGTGCCCTCGCCCCGACCGCCGCGCCGACCGCACGGTCGAGGGGTCCGCCGATCAGGATAAGGTCGAGCCCCGGCTTTTCCATCAAGGCGGAGGCGATCAGCGGCGTGTTGGTGACGATCGTCGCCGTGAGGTCCGGGGCGATCACCCGGGCGATCGCCAGATTGGTCGAGCCCGCATCAAGAAACACGGTCATGCCGCGCTCTATGAAGCCGACCGATGCCCGCGCCAGCGACGCCTTGCGTTCCGGAGCGAGCGCCGCTCGCTCGCTTAACGAGCCTGCGTCCGGAGCGATCGGCAGGGCGCCGCCATAGACGCGCTCGCAAAGACCAGCCGCGGCCATTTCGCGCAAGTCGCGCCGAATCGTGTCGTCGGAAACGTTGAGTTCGCGCGCGAGATCCGCCGCCAGAACGCGGCCATTGGTTCTCAGGCGCTCCCGGATCAGGGATTTTCTTTCGCGGAGCAGCAGTTCGATCGCCATTTTCCTAATCGTGCATAAACGTGCATGAATCGCTTTAAACGTGAGTACCACTCTTGCCGTGCAGTTTCAACCTTGGATCATTGGGAACAGGCACGCCGCCTGAAGGTTCTTATGGGGTCCGTTCCGGCGGCGGACGGTTCGCCTGAGAAAATATTCTACCGAACCGGCTGGGGATTGGTCTTTTATGCGCTCTGGCGGCCCGGATTTTGTGCGAGTCTCGCCCGCAATCCGGATGACGGGCCGGAGAACAACAAAGATGGAAACAAGACAATGAAGCTCCTTCCGACACTTTTCGCTGCCGCCCTGCTGCAACTTGCCGCCTTTGCGCCGGCCGAGGCAGGGTCGAATCTCGACGACATCAAATCGGCCGGCGTGCTGAAGATCGGCACCGAGGGCACCTATGCCCCCTTCAGCTATCATGATGCGAACGGCACGCTCGTTGGCTTTGACGTCGAGATCGGCCAGGCGGTCGCCGAGCGCCTCGGCGTCAAGGCCGAGTTCCTCGAAGGCAAGTGGGACGGCCTGATCGCCGGCCTCGACGCCAACCGCTACGACACCGTCATCAATCAGGTCGGCATTACCGAGGAACGCAAGAAGAAATACGACTTTTCCGAGCCCTATATCGCTTCCAAGGCGGTGCTGATCGTCAAGGCCGACAACGAGGAGATCAAGGACTTCACCGACTTGAAGGGCAAGAAGTCGGCCCAATCGCTGACCAGCAACTTCGGCAAGCTTGCGCAAGCCTCGGGCGCCGAGCTCGTCGGCACCGACGGCTTCGACCAGTCGATCCAGCTCGTCTTGACCGGCCGCGCCGACGCGACCATCAACGACAGCCTGTCCTTCCTCGACTTCAAGAAGCAAAAGCCGGACGCCCCCGTGAAGGTCGCTGCCGAGCAGGCCGATGCCGACTATTCGGGCATCATCATCCGCAAGGGCGAACCGGAGCTGCTCGAAGCCATCAACAAGGCGCTCAACGAAATCAAGGCCGACGGCACCTACGAGAAAATCTCGCAGAAATATTTCGGCGCTGACGTGTCCAAGTAAGCGCCGGCGAGCGGAAAGGCGCTTCCCACTTTTCCTGATCTCGCCCTATGAGTTACGATCCGTTCCGGCCCCGGAGCGGATCCGCGCGTCTTGAAAGGCTTCCCCTTGCCCAACTGGCTGAACCTCATGGCGGAATCGCTGCCGACCCTGCTTTGGGCCGGCTTGATCTTCACGGTGCCGCTGACCCTGCTCTCCTTCGTTCTCGGGCTGCTGCTGGGCCTCGTCACCGCCATCGTCAGGCTGTTCGCACCGGCGCCCCTCGTCGCCGTGGCGCGCTTCTATGTCTGGGTAATCCGCGGCACGCCGCTGCTCGTTCAGCTTTTCGTCATCTTCTACGGCCTGCCGAGCCTCGGCATATTGCTCGACGCCTTTCCGGCGGCGCTGATCGGCTTCACGCTGAACATCGGCGCCTACACGTCCGAGATCATTCGTGCGGTGATCTCCTCCGTGCCGCGCGGGCAATGGGAAGCCGCCTATTCGATCGGGATGAGCTGGAGCCAGGCGATGCGCCGGACAATCCTGCCGCAGGCGGGCCGCGTTGCCGTGCCGCCGCTGTCGAACACCTTCATATCGCTGGTCAAGGACACCTCGCTCGCCGCGGCGATCACCGTACCGGAGCTCTTCCAGACGGCGCAGCGCATCGTCGCCACGACCTATGAACCCCTGATCCTCTATATCGAGGCAGCGCTGATCTATCTTGTGATGAGTTCCGTGCTTTCCGCTCTCCAGGTGAGGCTGGAGAAACGCTTCGCCCGCTATGGCGGTTTCCTGGAGGCGCGCGCATGATCGAGCTCACGCACATCGTAAAGCGCTTCGGCACCAACGCGGTCCTGAACGACATCAGCGTCAGCCTGGCGGAAGGAACCGTCACAGCCTTGGTAGGCCCCTCCGGCGGCGGCAAGAGCACGCTTCTGCGCTGCGTCAACCTGTTGGAAATCCCCACCAGCGGCGCAATCCGCCTCGGCGACGAGCGGCTTGACTTCGCCCCCGGCCGCAAGGTCGGCTGGCAGGCGATCCAGCGGCTGCGCCGGCAGACCGGCATGGTGTTCCAGAACTTCCAGCTCTTCCCGCACCAGACCGCCCTCGGCAACGTCATGGAAGGCCTCGTCACCGTTCTCAAATGGCCGGCCGACCGGGCCCGCACCCGGGCGCTCGAACTCCTCGAAAAGGTCGGCATGGCCCACAAGGCCGATGCCTGGCCGGCGACGCTCTCCGGCGGCCAGCAGCAGCGCGTGGCAATCGCCCGGGCGCTCGCCCCCTCGCCGCGCGTTCTCCTCTGCGACGAGCCGACCTCTGCGCTCGACCCGGAATTGGCGGAAGAAGTGGTGGAGGTGCTCAGCCGCCTCGCGCGCGAAGGCACGACGATGATCATGGCCACCCACGACCTCCGCCTCGCCTCCCGCGTCGCCGATCACGTCGTCTTCCTCGACGCCGGCGTCGTCGTCGAAAGCGGCCCGCCGCGCAAGATTTTTTCGACGCCAGAGCGGGAGCGCACGAAAAGGTTCATCGCCTCGCTCAGTGCGCCGATGAGCTATGATATCTGAGAGAATGTTCGCCGTGACGACGGCTTTCCCATGGCACGGCTGCGCGCACGCTTAGCAGGGAGGGCATCTCCCCTCTCCATCGTCATCCTCGGGCTTGACCCGAGGATCCACACGCAAGCATCCGGTCCATCGCGTTCCGAACCCAGTCGCAAGGGTCCTGCGTGTGGACCGCTCCGTGAAGGTTGCAGCTCGTGCATGGATCCTCGGGTCAAGCCCGAGGATGACGACGGGGGAAGCTGGGCTCCGCTGCAGACCGTTGTCACCTTCGCCTTACAGCAAATACAAACGGCCGGATCACTCCGGCCGTTTGTATTGAAGGGTTGCCCTTATCAGCCAAACACCACCAGCAGATCCTTGGCATCGATCTGATCGCCGGCCCGGACCAGCACCTCGGCAACGACGCCATCCTTCTCGGCGTGCAGCGCCGTCTCCATCTTCATCGCCTCGATGGAGAGCAGCACGTCGCCGGCCTTGACCGGCTGGCCGGGGTGAACCGCGACGGTCGAGATGACGCCCGGCATCGGCGCGCCGAGATGGGCGGCGTTGCCGGCTTCGGCCTTGCGGCGGATGGCGGCGGAAGCGCCGCGGTTGCGGTCCGGCACCTTGATCGAGCGCGGCTGGCCGTTCAGTTCGAAGAACATCTTTACCATGCCCTTCTCGTCAATCTCGCCCTGCGCCTGGTTGAGGATGACCAGCGTCTTGCCCTTCTCGATATCGGCGAAGAGCTCCTCGCCCGGCGCCATGCCGTAGAAATAGGCGGGCGTCGGCAGCACGCTGACCGGACCATAGGTCTCGCAGGCCTGCGCATAGTCGGTGAAGACCTTCGGATACATCAGGTAGGAAGCGAACTCGAAGTCATCGACGCTGCGGCCGAGCTTCTCCTCGATCGTCTTGCGTTCCGCGTCGAGATCGGCCGGCGGCAGCAGCGAACCCGGCACCGCCGTATAGGGCGCCTCGCCCTTCAGCGCCTTCTTCTGCAGCGCCTCCGGCCAGCCGCCCGGCGGCTGACCGAGATCGCCCTTCAGCATCGACACGACCGAATCCGGGAACGCGATGTCCTTCGCCGGGTTCTCGACGTCGGCAACCGTCAGGTCCTGGGAGACCATCATCAGCGCCATGTCACCGACCACCTTCGAGGACGGCGTCACTTTGACGATGTCGCCGAACATCTGGTTGGCGTCGGCATAGGCCTGCGCCACCTCGTGCCAGCGGGTCTCGAGGCCGAGCGAGCGGGCCTGTTCCTTCAAATTGGTGAACTGGCCGCCGGGCATTTCGTGCAGGTAGACTTCAGAGGCCGGCCCCTTGAGGTCGCTCTCGAAGGCCGCATATTGGTGGCGCACCGCTTCCCAGTAGAACGAGATGCGGCGGATCCATTCCGGGTTCAGCCCGGGGTCGCGCTCGGAGCCCGACAGCGCCTCGACGATCGAGCCGAGGCAGGGCTGCGAGGTGTTGCCGGAAAGCGCATCCATCGCCGCATCGACGATATCGGCGCCGGACTCGACCGCCGCCAGCACCGTCGCGGCGGCGATGCCGGACGTGTCGTGCGTGTGGAAGTGGATCGGCAGGTCGGTCGCGTCCTTCAGTGCCTTGAACAGCACCCGGGCGGCGGCCGGCTTCAGGAGACCGGCCATGTCCTTGACGGCGATGATATGGGCGCCGGCCTTCTCCAGCTCCGCCGCGAGATCGGTATAGTATTTGAGGTCGTATTTTGGCCGGGCGGAATTCAAAATGTCGCCGGTGTAGCAGATCGCCGCCTCGCAGATCTTGTTCTCCTCGGCGACCGCATCCATCGAGACGCGCATGTTGTCGACCCAGTTCAGGCAGTCAAAGACGCGGAACACGTCGATGCCGCCCTTGGCCGCCTGGCGAACGAAGTATTTGACGACATTGTCCGGATAGTTCTTGTAGCCGACGCCGTTGGCGCCGCGCAGCAGCATCTGCAGGAGCAGGTTCGGCGCGCCCTCGCGCACCATCGCCAGCCGCTCCCACGGGTCCTCGGTCAGAAAGCGCATCGACACGTCGAAGGTGGCGCCGCCCCAGCATTCGAGCGAAAACAGGTTCGGCAGCGCCCTTGCATAAGTGCCGGCGATCCGGGCGATGTCATAGGTGCGCATGCGCGTCGCCAAGAGCGACTGATGGCCGTCGCGCATGGTCGTGTCCGTCAGCAGCACCTGCGGCTGCGCCTTCACCCATTCGGCGAATTTCTTCGGCCCGAGCGCGTCGAGCTTCTGCTTGGTGCCGGGCTTCGCCTCGCCATTGATGAACGGCACGACCGGGGCGGCGATATCGTCGTTCGGCTTCGGCCGGCCCTTCGCCTCCGGATGGCCGTTGACGGTGACGTCGGCGAGGTAGGTCAAGAGCTTGGTGGCGCGGTCCTGGCGCTTCACCTGCTGGAACAGCTCCGGCGTCGTGTCGATGAAGCGCGTCGTGTAGCTGTTGTCCTTGAACTTCGGGTGACCGATGATCGCCTCGAGGAAGGTGAGGTTGGTGGCGACGCCGCGGATGCGGAATTCGCGGAGCGCCCGGTTCATCCGCTGGATCGCCTCGTCCGGCTTCGGCGCCCAGGCGGTGACCTTTTCCAAAAGCGGATCGTAGTAGCGGGTGATCACCGCGCCGGAATAGGCGGTACCGCCGTCCAGGCGGATGCCGAAGCCGGTGGCGCCGCGATAGGCGGTGATGCGGCCATAATCCGGGATGAAGTTCTGCTCCGGATCTTCCGTGGTGATGCGGCACTGCAGCGCATGGCCGTTGAGGCGGATGTCCTGCTGCTTCGGCACGCCCGATTCCGGCGTGCCGATGGCAAAGCCGTCGAGGATGTGGATCTGCGCCTTGACGATATCGATGCCGGTGACGACCTCGGTCACCGTGTGCTCGACCTGGATGCGCGGATTGACCTCGATGAAGTAGAATTTGCCGGTGTCGGCATCCATCAGATACTCGACCGTGCCGGCGCCGATATAGTTCGTCGCCTCGGCGATCTTCAGCGAGTAATCAGCGAGTTCCTGGCGCTGGGCCTCGCTCAAGTAGGGGGCCGGGGCGCGCTCGACGACCTTCTGGTTGCGCCGTTGGATCGAGCAGTCGCGCTCGAACAGATGCACAACATTGCCGTGCGTATCGCCGAGAATCTGGCTTTCGACGTGGCGGGCCCGCTCGACCAGCTTTTCCAGATAGACCTCGTCCTTGCCGAACGCGGCCTTGGCCTCGCGCTTGGCCTCGGTCACCTCGCGGATCAGGTCCTTGGGATCGCGGATCGCCCGCATGCCGCGGCCGCCGCCGCCCCAGGAGGCCTTCAGCATCACCGGATAGCCGATCTCCTCCGCAAGCCGCTTGATTTCGTCGGGATCGTCGGGCAGCGGCTCGGTCGCCGGCACGACCGGCACGCCGATCGAGATCGCCAGGTTGCGGGCCGCGACCTTGTTGCCGAGCTGGCGCATCGTCTCCGGCTTCGGTCCGATGAAGGTGATGCCGTTTGCGGCACAGGCCTCGGCGAATTCCGGGCTTTCCGACAAGAGCCCGTAGCCCGGATGGATGGCGTCGGCGCCCGACAGCTTGGCGACGCGGATCACCTCGTCGATCGACAGATAACTCTCGATCGGCCCGAGGTCGCGGGCAAGATGCGGGCCGCGTCCGACCTGATAGCTCTCGTCCGCCTTGAAACGGTGCAGTGCCAGCTTGTCCTCCTCAGCCCATATCGCGACCGTTTTAAGCCCCAGCTCATTGGCCGCGCGGAAGACGCGGATGGCGATTTCGGAACGGTTGGCAACAAGGATCTTCGAAATGGACAAGTCGGACTCCTCATAGACTTGGAAACGCGGAATGCTGCACCCGCGAAAAGAACTATTAGCGAGTCAAGGAATGAAGTGCAATTTCAGATGCGACACGAAGCCTAACCCATTGGGTCATGGCGGAGCTTCGGATCGTACGGACAGTTCCAGAAGGAGTCTGGGGCGGCGATTTTTACTTGAGAAGCTAGGAGATCAGCCCCAGCCGGAAGGCGATGGCAACCGCGTGATGGCGGTTCTTCGCCTTCAGCTTTTCCTGGATGCCGTTCATGTACCAGTCGACCGTGTGGCTCGAAATGTCGAGCACCTTGCCGATGTCGTTGGAGGTCATGCCGTCGGCGAGATAGTTCAGCGCCTCCATTTCGCGCCGCGTCATCTGCACCTCGACGCGCGAGACGAGCTCCGCCATGATCTCCGGATCGGTCAGCTCGAGCAGTTTCCAGAACAGCCGCTTGGCGATCGCGTCGAAAAGGCTCAGTTCCACCGGGCTCAGATCGACCACCCGGCCGCCGACGGTCAGGTTGCCCATCAACCCGCGCCGGCCGTGCACGGGAAAGATGTAGCCGTCGAAAAGCCCGTGATTGCGGGCCTCGACCATCATGCTTTCCATGCGTTTGCGGTGCGGGTCGGAGCGGAAGGCGACGAGCGTGTCGCGCCAGCGGAAGCCGCGCTGGGCGTGGCCGAGATAGCGGATCGTCGGGTCGATGACGACATATTTCTTGCGGATGTAGATCTGCGGCCAACCCTCCGGCCATCGGCCGGCGAGCAGCAACCGCAGCGGGTTCTCGTGCGGCTTGGGCTGGCGCACGACGCCGTAAAAATCGAAGCCGCAGCGGTCGAGCAGCCGTTCGAACTCGGGCAGGATTTCCTCGCGCGTCTTCATCTCCTCCAGAAGCGCCAGAAACTGTACGAGCAACGTTATATTCATGGAACACCCTGTGGTCGGAACGGACAGCGAGCGCTTGCGAATTCTTCTATGAATACGCCGTTCAGAAGCCATTCATGTTGCAACCGCGATAATTCTTCTTATCACGCCCGGTCCTGTACGAAACCTGCAAAAAATCGGAGTCGTGGCAAGAGATTGCGAACGATGGATCGTCCACCAATTCCTCCCTTGGACCGGATGATCAAGCCGTCTGATTTGCCCGCTCCGCGTTTTCCGCAGGTTTTTCTCAAGGGCCGTCTCGCGCGGCTTTGTCGGTCTACCAGGGCAATCCTGCGCTGATCGGCAAGGGCGCAACGCAGTGCCGCAGGACTGTTGCGGCAGAAAATCCGATGCCCAGAAGGGGTGAGACAGTGTCTTTATTCCAGGTGTATGCAAGAGCGCTTCAGTATCTTGCTGTCCACAAATTTCGTGTCGGGGCGATCGTCATCGCCAATATCGTCCTGGCTGTCATCACGATCGCCGAACCCATCCTCTTCGGCCGTATCATCGACGCGATCTCCACGCAGAAAGACGTCGCGCCGATGCTGCTTATGTGGGCCGGCTTCGGCGTCTTCAACACGATCGCCTTCGTGCTCGTCTCCCGCGGGGCCGACCGCCTTGCACATGGCCGCCGGGCGACGCTGCTGACGGAAGCCTTCGGCCGAATCGTCTCCATGCCGCTCTCCTGGCATAGCCAGCGCGGCACCTCCAATGCGCTGCACACGCTGCTGCGTGCCTGCGAGACCCTCTTCGGCCTGTGGCTCGAATTCATGCGCCAGCACCTTGCGACCGCGGTGGCGCTCGTACTGCTGGTGCCGACCGCCTTCGCCATGGACTTCCGCCTGTCGATGGTCCTCGTCGTGCTCGGCGCCGCCTATGTGCTGATCAGCAAGGCCGTGATGAAGCGCACGAAGGATGGCCAGGCTTCGGTCGAGAACCATTATCATACGGTCTTCTCTCACGTCTCCGACTCGATCAGCAACGTTTCCGTGGTTCACAGCTACAACCGTATCGAAGCGGAAACGCGGGAACTCAAGAAGTTCACCGAGCGGCTCCTCTCCGCGCAGTTCCCGGTGCTTGACTGGTGGGCACTGGCGAGCGCACTCCACCGCGTCGCCTCGACCATCTCGATGATGGCGATCCTCGTGATCGGCACCGTCCTGGTGCAGCGCGGCGAACTGGGCGTCGGCGAGGTCATCGCCTTCATCGGCTTCGCCAACCTGCTGATCGGCCGTCTCGACCAGATGAAGGCCTTCGTGACGCAGATCTTCGAGGCGCGCGCCAAGCTCGAGGACTTCTACAAGCTCGAAGATTCGGTCCGCGAACGCGATGAACCGGCCGGCGCCAAGGAACTCACCCGCGTCGTCGGCGAAGTCGAGTTCCGCGACATCTCCTTCGACTTCGCCAACTCCGCTCAGGGCGTGCGCAACGTCTCGTTCACGGCCAAGGCCGGCCAGACGGTCGCGATCGTCGGCCCGACCGGTGCTGGCAAGACAACGCTCGTCAACCTGCTGCAGCGGGTCCATGAGCCGAAGCACGGCCAGATCCTGATCGACGGCGTCGATATCTCGACGGTGACGCGCAAGTCGCTGCGCCGTTCGATCGCCACCGTCTTCCAGGACGCCGGCCTGATGAACCGCTCGATCGGCGACAACATCCGCCTCGGCCGCGAGGATGCTTCGCTGGAAGAAGTGATGGCCGCCGCCGAGGCTGCCGCCGCGAGCGACTTCATCGAAGGCCGCCTCAACGGCTACGACACGATGGTCGGCGAGCGCGGCAACCGGCTCTCCGGCGGCGAACGCCAGCGGATCGCCATTGCCCGCGCCATCCTCAAGAACGCGCCGATCCTGGTGCTCGACGAGGCGACCAGCGCGCTCGACGTGGAAACCGAGGCGCGCGTCAAGGAGGCGATCGATGCGCTGCGCAAGGACCGCACCACCTTCATCATCGCCCACCGCCTGTCGACGGTGCGCGAGGCCGACCTGGTAATCTTCATGGATCAAGGCCGGATCGTCGAAATGGGCGGCTTCAGCGAACTCAGCCAGAGCAACGGCCGCTTCGCGGCGCTGCTCAGGGCAAGCGGTATCCTGACGGACGAGGATGTCCGCAAGAGCCTCACGGCGGCGTGACGCCCATCTTGCCTGCGAACAAACGAATGCCCCGGACCCGTTTCGGGGCATTTCCTTTTGGGGCAATGCGATGGCCGCGGAAGGCGCATGTGCTTCTCGTCCGCGCGAGGTTAATAGACGCTCCTGTCTAGGCTTCTCGGGTCGTCCACCATCTTTTCCCGGTAAATGTCTCCCTGCCTTGCCTTGGCATGCCAGGGGCGCGCTCTTTGAAGCGCGATTTCATAAGCTGGATCTGCCCGATCGAGCATTGCTACCGCGAGGCTCGGCTCAAGTGCGTCCGAGCCTCGACTGATCCACCTCCCATCGGTGCCGATCATCCCACCGGCCCCCTCATGGGCAGCCTGTGCTGGCGTCACGGCCGCTATCCAGACGCAGTTCAGCCCCGCATACGCCTGCAGCGCGATTTGGAAATGTGGGGAACTGCCATAGGAGGAAAATAGAACCGCATCGACACCAAGACGCTCGTACTCGGCGAATATCTCCGGAAATTGCGACTCGATGCACACCGCGCAGCCGAACGATAACCATCGACCTCGAACGTGACCGGCTGCAGTCCTAGCGTATACCAGCCGTCAAGCTCGCAGAGATCTCTTATCGTATCTCGTCAGCAGCTTCCCATCGTCCGCGAACACGTAGAGGCCGTTGTGCGGCGGGTAGGTTCCGCAGAGCCGATGCGCAGCACCGACGACAGCAAAGATGCGGAATTGCCTGCAGACTTCGGCCATACCCCGAAGCGCGGTTTCCTGTCGATCCCAATCGAAGTCCCGCCAATGATCAGGACTTCCTATTTGCGCCTTCCCGTAGCCCGACAGCGCGCCTTCGCAGAAGCTGATCAGCCGCGCGCCTTGAAGCGCCGCGCTCCTGATCATCTCGCCTATTGCAGTTGCGTTTTGCGAAATCGCCGCCGATGCCGGCGTCTATGCTGTGGGCACTTTCAAGGAATGAGCCCTCCACATCCGCTAATCGATGAGGCCTCGGACGCATCTTACGCCACATCGAATTCATGCAAATCGACCCAATCCGTGCGCTCTTATGCCACCCTCAGCGGCTTCGTACTCCCTACCTCCTTCAGCCAGTCGAGGTAATAGGCATAGACGAAGTGCAGGCCGATACCGGCGACGACGAAGAGGGAGCCGATGATCGGGTTCTTGCCGGTGACGAAGAGCAGCACCTGCCCCGCCATGGCGAGGATCGTTCCGAAGATGAAAACCGCCAGGGAATTGCGCCCGATCATCACCAGCGGATGATTGGTGTCGAGCCGCGTCAGGCGGCTGACGAGTGGAGTGATCGCCAAAAGGTAGGAAAGCGCCAGCACGTGCAGCAGCCGCGTCAGCGACAGGAAGGTCTTGTCGAAGCCGGTGAGCACTGCCGGCAGGCCGAAGGAAAGGTCGATGTTCCACCAGGAAAACAGCACCCAGGCGGCCGATATCATCAGATAGGCTGCGGAAGGCGCGATCAGCCACCAGCTGCGCGGCAGGCTGCCGCCGCGGCGCACATGGGTCATCGCGATGATCCCGATCACGAACAGGAACTGCCAGGACCACGGATTGAGGAACCAATAGCCCTCGTCGAGGAAATTGTACGGCACCAGCTTGAAGCAGCCGGCGGCCAGCCAAAGCGTTGCCGAGAATCCGAACAGCAATCGCGGGCTGACGGCATTCAGCCACAGCATGCCGGGCAGCATCAGGAACAGCACCGCATACATCGACAGGATGTTGTTGTAGCCGAGCTGGTGGCCGAGCAGCACCATGGCGACGATGCCCTGCTCGGCCTGATCGACGATCGGGCGGATGTTGATCTCGCCGATCAGATCCTGGCGGCCGAAATAGAGGGCGCCGCCGGCGAAGATTGCCAGCGTCACCACGCTCGTCATGATATGCGCGACATAGAGCGTCAGCGCCCGCCGCCACACCTTCAGGGTCAGCGCCAACCGCGCGCCCGCCACGAACCGGCCGCAATAGGCGACGCCGACCGAAAGGCCGGAAATCAGCACGAAGGCCTCTGCCGAGTCGGAAAAGCCGATGTTCTTGTGGGTGAGGTATTCGAGATACTGGCCCGGAACGTGGTTGATGAAGATCGTCAACAGGCAGAGCGCTCTAAACACGTCGAGGCGTGTGTCGCGCCCTGTCGTGACCGGGGCGGTTCCGATCCGGTCTATGCCGCCCCAAGAAGTCTTTTGCAGCATGCGGTCCTTATCCGGGATTTGGCGCCCCGCCCCACCCCTTGTTGAAAACCGGACGCCGCCGCCCTCAAAGGGCGCTTGGCAGCGTCGATGAAATCGCGGCCCGAAAGTCAGGGCGCGCTCCAAAATTGGCGCAAAGAGAAACCGGCCTCGCACGTTCGGTACAAAGCCGGTTCCTCTCCGATTCAATTCCGGAGCTTACAGCAAAATGCCTTCATGCGCGTTTTTTGTGACACTATTATTGACGCTGACGATCACCCCACCGGTTTTTTTGTCGCGGCTGACGGAAATCCGGTGCGTGGCGCCGTTCAGCCGGACGTCGGCGGAATAGCCGTCCCACTGTTCGGGCAGGACCGGCTGGATCGCCAGCCTGTCGCCTCGCTGGCGAATGCCGAGGATGCCCTCGAGGCCGGCGCGGTAGAGCCAGCCCGCCGAACCCGTATACCAGGTCCAGCCGCCGCGGCCGGCAATCGGGCCCTCGCCATAGATATCGGCGGCGACCACATAGGGTTCGACGCGGTAATGCTCGGCGTCTTCGCGACTGCGCGCATGCGATATCGGGTTCAGCATCTGGAAGGCCCGCCAGGCTTCCTCCGGCCGCCCCTGGGTGGCGAAGGCCAGCACGACCCAGGTGGCCGCATGGGTATACTGGCCGCCATTCTCGCGCACGCCCGGCGGATAGGATTTGATGTAGCCCGGATCCTGCTTGGTCTTTTCGAGCGGCGGCGTGAACAGCCGGACGATGCGCTTTTCCGGATCGACGAGTTCCGCCAACACAGCGTCCATGGCGCGCCTGGAACGCTCCGCGTCACCCTCGCCCGAGAGCGTGCTCCACGATTGCGCGATCGAATCGATCCTGCATTCGTTGTTTTCCGCCGAGCCGAGCGGCGTGCCGTCGTCATAATAGCCGCGGCGATAGTAGTCGCCGTCCCAGCCGGCCTCGTCGAGCGCCCGCTTGACGATATCGAGATGCGTCTCCCAGCGCGCGATGCGGGCTTCGTCCTTGCGTTCGCGCGCATGAGGCAGGAAGGCCCGCAAGGCGCCCGCCAGGAACCAGCCGAGCCAGACGCTCGTGCCCTCGCCGGCCTCGCCGACGCGGTTCATGCCGTCGTTCCAGTCGCCGCCGAGGATCAGCGGCAGGCCGTTGGCCCCGGTCCGCTTGATGGCGAGATCGAGAGCGCGGGCGCAATGCTCGTAAATGTCGGCGACCTCATCGGCGATTTCCGGCGTGTAGAAGCTGTCGTGCTGTCCCTCCTCGAGCGCCGGCCCGACAATGAAGGGCAGCTTCTCGTCGAGAATGTCCTTCGTGCCGGTGACCGTGCAATAGTGCGCCACCGCATAGGCGAGCCAGACGACGTCGTCGGAAATCATCGTGCGGACGCCGGCGCCGGAGCCCGGCAGCCACCAATGCTGCACGTCGCCTTCGACAAACTGCCGGGAAGCGGCGTTCAGCACTTGCGCCCGTGCCAGTTCGGGCCGGTGCGTGAGGAAGGCGAGCGTATCCTGCAATTGATCGCGGAAGCCGAAGGCGCCGCTCGCCTGGTAAAAGGCCGAGCGTGCCATGATCCGGCAGCCGAGGCTCTGGTAGGGGAGCCAATGATTGACCATGTGGTTGAAGGCCCGGTCGGGTGTCTTCACCTTCACGACGCCGGTGAACTCGCTCCAGAAGGCCTTCGACGCCTCCAGCGTTCCGTCGAAGGAACCGACACGCAATTCTTGGAGAATTCCGTCCACCTGGTCTTTGCTGTCGGCGTCGCCGAGGAAGAAGGTGATCTGCCGCTCGGCGCCCGGCTCGATGGTGAGATCCGTCGCAAGCGCGGCGCAGGGATCGCCGTCCACTTCCATCGCCCCGGAAAGCTCGGCCCCCGACAGCACGGCCTGCGCGGCAAGGATTGCGCCGCTCCGGCCGAGGAACTCGCGGCGGCTCGCCGTGTAGCTCGCCGGCGCGCCGTCGATGGCGAAGAAGGCCGTCCGTCCGGCATAATCGATGCTATAGGGATTAGTCGCGAGAAGCGCCTTCGAAGCAGCCTGCCATTCGCTGAGCACGAAAGGCGCGGTGCGGCTGCGATTGTTGCCGAGCACCCACTCGGCATAGCCGTAGATGCGCAGCTTGCGGGTCGCCGAACCGCGGTTCACGATCGACAGCCGGACCAGCTTGGCCGGCAGCGACCGGTGCACGGTATGGGCCGCTTCGATCTCGAGTTCGTCCTGCTTGCTCCTGAAGAGCGAATAGCCAAGGCCATGGCGCGCCTCGAAGATCGCCGACTTGCGCCGCGAGAGCGAAGCATAGGGCGTCAGCACCGAACCGCTGGACATATCGCGGATGAAGATCGCCTCGCCCGGACGGTTGACGACGGCGTCGTTGGTCCAGGGGGTCAGCTGGTAGTCGCGCGAGTTGCGGCTCCAGGAGAAGCTTGCCCCCTCGGCCGAGACGTGGAAGCCGAAGCCCTCGTTGGACATGACGTTGATCCACGGGTGAGGCGTCGCTTCGCCGCCGCGCAGCCGCACGACATATTCGCGGCCGTCGTCGGCAAAGCCGCCGAAGCCGTTCCAGAACTCGAGATCCTCGCCGGAGACGGTCGCCTCCCGTCCGCCGGCTCCATCCTGGTTCACCGGCAGCAGCATCTGCGGCCGCTCCTTCGCCTCTTCCGCAGGCTTTGCGTAGAGGGCGGCGGCCCGGGCGATCTGGTCGGTGATCGTGCCGTTTCGGGCGTGGAAGACGGCACGCGAAGCCGAGATCAGCGTCGACCAGGTCTCCGGCTCCATCAGGTCGCGGCGCACCGCGAAGATGTGCTGGCGCGGGCCGTCCGACAGGCCGCGCAGCCTCAGGTTCTCGCACATCGAATCGAGCGTGTGCTGCAGGTCCTGCGCATAGGACGAGGCGCGCTCGTTGATCACCACCAGATCGGCGGTAATGCCGCGGGCCCGCAAATATTCCTGCGCGCGGAGCGCCTCGCGGGCGATGTTGAGATCGCCGTCGTCGTTGATCCTCAGGCAGAAGATCGGGAAGTCGCCGGAGATCGCCAGCGGCCATAGCGCCGCCTGGGAGGCGAGGCCGCTCTTGACGCTCGCCGAGTCGGCGCGAAGATGCATGTCCGGATAGACGAGATAGCGGCCGAGCATCTGGAAGCTCGCCGCCTCCTTCGAGCTGATCCCGACATGGCGCATCTGCACCTGGCTGCGGGTCCAGGCATGGATGAGTTCGTGATTGAAGGTTTCCGGGTGGCGATAGCGGTCTATTGCCCGGTCGACCGCCTCGCGGTCCGGGGCGGCGATCGTCCAGAAGATGACGCTGACCTTCTTGCCGGCCGGAACCCTGACGACGCGCCGGAGCGCCATGATCGGATCGAGCGTATAGCCGTCCGTGCCCGACAGGCTCACGCCCGGGTCGAAGGCAGCGGCCTCCGACAAAGTGCGGCCCTGGCCGAGGAAGCGGCGACGGTCGGTTTCCGCCTGGGTGTGGCGCTCGCTCCCGGCATTGTCGGTGATGAGATGCGCGACCTCGATATCGGGATCGCCGGGGCCGCGCTTGTTGCGCGACACCCGGATGACGTCGCCCTGCCGGCTGATCTCGGTGCGGATGAACATTTTCGAGAAGGCCGGATGCGCGCTGTCGGCGTCTTCATAGGCAAGCACCGGCTCGGCATAGGAGGTGACCTCGATGAAGCGGTCTTCCGTGCCCGTATTGAGCAGAATCACCCGGCGGCCTTCGGCATCGTGTTCGGTGGCGACGATGCATTCGACTTCGCTCGTCAGATCGCCGACTGTCTTTACGAATTCGGCCTTGTCGTCGCCGAAGCGGGTCAGCGTCTTCTCGCCCTCGATGCGGCGCGGCTCGGCGGTCGCCGACCACCACTCGCTGGACACGGTGTCCCGCAGGAAGATGAACGTTCCCGTCCTGTCTTCTACCGGATCCGGTTTCCAGCGGGTGACCGCCTGGCCGTTCCAGCGCGCATAGCCGGCGCCATTCGCCGTCAGCATGATCGAATAGTGGCCGTTCGACAGGAAAACCGTCTCCCGATCCTGCGACAGCGGGTCTTCGATGACCCGGACCTCCGGGCGAAGCAGGTCGGCTTGGCCCTTGCCGAGCGATTCGGGCTCGCGCTTGGCCGCCATCACCGGAATGTCGCGCGGCGCCTTCTCCTGCAGCAGCAGTTCCGCCGCCTCGATGACCGGGTCGGCGTGGAACCATTCGCGCAACTGTCCATTGAAGACGACGTTCGCGACCGCGGCGATCGACATGCCGTGGTGGTGGGCATAGTAGTTGCGCACGACGGCGCATTTCTGCCCTTCGGGCACCCGCGTTGGCGTGAAATCCACCGCATCATGGTAGCCATAGGCACCCAGCGCCCCGACCTCGCGCAGGCGCGCGAGATTGGCGAGCGCCGACTTCGGATCGTACATGCAGGCCAGAATCGACGCATAGGGCGCGATCACCGCGTTCTGGCCGAGACCGCGCTTGAGGCCAAGCGTCGGCACGCCGAAATTGGTGTACTGGTAGGTCAGTTCGTGGTCGCGCGCGTTGAACGCAGCCTCGGAGATTCCCCACGGGGTGCCGAGACGCCGGCCATGGTTGATCTGCTCCTGCACCACCAGATTGTTCGTCTGGTTCAGGATGCCGCCCTGGCGCTCCTGCATGACGAGCGGCGGCATCAGATATTCGAACATCGAGCCGGACCAGGAGACGAGCGCGCCGCGCGCACCGATCGGCACGATCGGCCGTCCGAGCTTGTACCAATGCTCGGTCGGCAGATCCCCCTTGGCGATCGCAAACAGGCTGGTCAGCCGCGCTTCCGAAGCCAGGAGGTCGTAGCAGGCCTCGTCGAGCTCGTTGGCGTTCACCCGGTAGCCGATCGACAGCAGCCGCCGCTCCGGCCGGAACAGGAAGCTGAAATCCATCGAGAAGGAGATGTCGCGGGCCCGGTCCTTCAGCACCAGCAGGCGCTGGCGCAGCGAATCGATCGCACCCAGATCGAAGACGCCGTCGGCGATGTGCGCCTCGCAGGTCGCCACCAGCGAGCCCGCCCACTTCGCCACTTCGCCGCTCTGGGCGCTGCGGACCTCGTGGTCGAGATTGAGGGTCAGCTTGTGCATGTCGCGGGCAAGCACCGCCAGGTTGATGACCCGGATCGACGCGAATTCGTGCTCCCGCTTGACCGCGGCGAGCGCGTTCTGAAAGCCGGCGATACGCTCTTCGATCAGCTTCCTGAGGGGCCGGACAGTCTTGCGGTCGTCCGGCAATTCGGCCAGAACCTCGGCAAGGATCGCCGCTACGTCGCCGATGCCGTCGAGATTGCCCTGGACATGGGCGGAGGGCGCCTCGGCCCATTCCCGGCACATGGACGAGACCGAGATCAGGTGACCGGCGAGATTGCCGCTGTCGACCGACGAGATATAGCGCGGCTCCATCGTTTCGAGGCCCCGCGTGCGGTACCAGTTGAACAGATGGCCGCGGTATTTGGGCATGCGATCGATCGTCGCAATGGTCTGCTCGAGCCGGGTGATCGTCTCCTCGAAGCCGATCCAGCCGAAGGAGCGCGCCGACATCACCGAGAGAAGATAGACGCCGATATTCGTGGGCGAGGTGCGTTCCGCCAGCACCGGTTGCGGCGTTTCCTGGAAATTGTCCGGCGGCAGGAAGTTCTGCTCGGCGGTTACGAAGGTCTCGAAATAGCGCCAGGTGCGCCTGGCGATCTTGCGCATCTCGTCGATCGCCTCGTCGGAGACGACGAGCTGGTCTTCGGTTTCCGCCGACTGGCTGACGAACCATGCGACCGCCGGCGACGCCGCCCAGACCAGGGCAAAGGGAATGCCGATGAAGGGCAGCCCGGTGTCGGAGATGGCGGCGAGCGCTAGCGAGACGAGGGAGAGAGCCGGCGCCGTCCACATGGCGCGGAAATAGTCGCCGATCGAGCCATGGCCGGCGCTCTGGACCTGCGCGGCCGTGCGCCACTCGAGCATCAGCTTGCGACTGACGAAGGTGCGGTAGAGCGAGCGGACGATCGCGTCCGCCATCATCGCCGCATTGTGGGCGATGAAGACGATGCGCAGCGCGACCTGGGCATTGGCGGCACGGATGTCGGAAAGCACCGTGTGGATATGCGCGCGGGCGACGATATCGTTGCGGCGCGGCATGATGCCGTTGATGAGCGACAACGTCGGGGCGACGAACAGGCTGAAGATCAGCACGATCTGCCAGATCAGCGCATCCGCCGGCTCCATGTAGTACCAACCCATGACGGAGGCCGCGAGCCAGGCGACGGGGATCAGCGAACGGCGCAGGTTGTCGTACATCTTCCAGCGGCCGAGCATGGAGAGGCCGTTCGCCAGGCTGAAGATGTAAGGCAGGAGCTGCCAGTCGCCGCGCGCCCAGCGGTGCTGGCGCGACATTTCCACCTCGTAGCGGGTCGGAAAGTCCTCCACGAGCTCGATGTCGGTGACCAGCGCGCAGCGCGCATAGGAGCCCTCGAGCAGGTCGTGGCTGAGCACCGCATTCTCTTCGATGCGCCCCTTGAGCGCAGCTTCGAAGGCATCAACGTGGTAGAGGCCCTTGCCGGTGAAGCTGCCTTCATCGGTGATGTCCTGGTAGACGTCGGAGACGGTGAAGATATAGGGATCGATGCCGCGGTTGATCGAGTAGATGCGCTGGAAGGCCGAGGCCTCGCTGCCCGTCGTCAGCGACGGCGTCACGCGCGGCTGCAGCAGGCTGTAGCCGGCGACGACCTTCTGGCCATGGGGATCCACGACCGGCCGGTTGATCGGGTGGTAAAGCTTGCCGACCAGCTTCGTCACCGCGTCGCGCATCAGGCGCGTGTCGGAATCAAGCGTCATGACATATTGCACGCCCTCCGGCACGGTGTTGGCGCCCTGGAGGAACGAGGTGTCGCGATCGCCGCGCAGCAGCAGGTTGAGCTCGTGCAGCTTGCCGCGCTTGCGCTCCCAGCCCATCCAGGCGCCTTCGGCCTCGTTGTAGAGCCGGCGGCGGTGCAGCAGGAAGAAGCGGGTCCTGCCGTCATAGGCGTAGCGGGCCGAGAGCGCCGCCACCTCGCGCTTCGCGTATTCGAGCACATCCGAATCGGCGGGCGTCTCCTCGAATTTGCTGTCTGCCCAGTCGCTCAAGAGGGCGAAATAGATCTCGCCGCGCGGGTTGGCGAGATAGTGGACCTCGAGATTGCGCACCAGTTCGTCGACGTGGTCGCGCTTGGCGATCAGGCACGGCACCACGACCAGCGTGCGGGCATCCTCGGGTATGCCGTCGAGAAATTCGTAGCCGACGAGCCGCGACGGCCTGACAAAGAGCGTGACGAGCGTGTTGAACAGGCCCATCGCGCCCTCGGAGGCCGGGAGCGCGAAAAGCAGCAGCATGATCAGCTTGGCGCCGCTCGGAATGTCCATCGGGCTGGCGAAGGCATAGACGGCGATCATCGCCAGGATGGTCAGGAGGATGTTCGGCCCGGCGATCGCAAACCAGTCCAGCTTGCGCACCAGGCGGATCATCCGCTGCAGCACCGACGGTGAATAGCCGATCCGCCTCTCCAGATCCTTGCGGCGTTTGCCGACTAGGAAAGCGCCGACATTAGGCTCATGCAGCGGAGCCTCGACGGCGGCGGCGGCCTTCGCCTCCTCGACCATCTCGATCGCGGTTTCGGTGACCTCGTGCTCGCTGTAGCCGGACCGGCGGGCGAGCTTTTCGATCGTGTCGCGATACTTGTTGCGCGAGCCGAAATCGAGCGCCGAATAGTCGGAGCCTTCGCGCAGCGTCGCGTCGATCTTGCTGACGCTCTCGAACCAGACGGCCCAGTCGGTGTCGTCGATTTCGCGCAGGCCGCGAATGATGTTGCTCATCGTCGCATTCCCGGACGACAGGCGGTTCTGCTCGGCAACCAGCGCCTCCTCGACGTCGGTGCCGCGGCGCTCCAGCCGCTCCTCGATCCAGGCGATGACCGCGCCGGAGGTCTGCGACCCGTCGCGCATGCGGTAGAGAAGCTGGGCGATGAAGGTATTGTCGGCGGCGAGCGCTTCCGAGTCCGCCAGCAGCGCCCGGCATCGATCCGGATCGCCGAGGCGGATGATCTGGTCGGCCACCTCGTTCGCCTTCCGCCGCATGCCGCGTGAGCGTTCGACGCGGATCGCGATGCGTCTGAGGTTTTCGATGAGCACGAAGCGAAGGATCGACGGCAGTGCCCACAACTCGCCGATCTTTAAGGTCTCATGCTCCTGGAAGCCTTCCACCATCGCGGTGACGGTCTCCCGCGAAACTGTGCTGTGCGTGTGGGCCACAAAGAGCCAGGCAAGCGCCATGGTGCGCGGTATGGTCGTTCCGGAGACCGACAGCGTCGGCAATTGGCGGTAGAATTTTCGCGGAAAGTCGCGCCGGACCTCCTGGATCGCTTCCTCGACGACGTGGTGGTTGTCGAGCAGCCACTCGGCCGCCGGAGTGATCGAGGCCCCGGCTTCGACATCGGCCGCCGTCGCCCGGTAGACGCGGAAGATTTCCTTTTCGTTCTCCCGATGCCTGGTGCGGAACTCGAAGGGAAAGAACCCCGGCAGGGAGGAAACGCCGTTCAACGCAAGCTCGGCCCCGCATGCCCTGAGGTCGTCGATCGAGAAATAGGTCGAACGGATCGAATCGTTGTAATCGATTTGCTTCGCTTCCGGTTCGCGCGGTGTGTTGGACGACGTCGTTTGTTGCAGCATGGGTATGGATTCTTGTTCCAACCGGGGTTGATGGGCCCGGTTCTCGTTGATCTGCCGAAGTGGCTGCGGCCCGGAAGATCCAGGCGGCGCCGGCGCGTTTCTAGACACAGTCATGTGTCCCCCATCCGCCCTCATCATCCCGGGGCCGGGTACCCGCGGAAGCAGGCGCCGGCCGGGACCTGGGGCTTAGATATCGCAAAGCCGACGGCGCGCTGGATGTCACGGCCGCGTGATGCATGAAAGTGGCATTTTTTAGCCGCAGTGCCTTCGGCTTGCAAGGATTGCGAGCACCGTCTTGGACGATTTGCGCGGGACGGCCGCGGCAACGATGCGGCGCGGCGGCGCGCTCCCGCTGGCTCGATGAATGCTTCCCTCAAGTCCGGCCCCTTCCTGGTATATGGCAGCGTCGCAATCCCAAGGGGGACCCACGGAAAGGCTGCTTTCCACCCTCCCCGGCTGCGTCAGCCGACCTGCTCGCTGATCCATTCCCGGAAGGCGCGGCTGATCGGGTTTTCCAGTTTGCCTTCCGGCACGACGAGATAATAGCTGTTTTCCGTCTGCATCGGTCGATCGAGTACAATCCGCAGCGTGCCTGCGGCGAGTTCCTGCTCGATCAGATAACGGGGCAAAAGGGCAAAACCGAGACCTGCGGTAGCCGCTTCGATGACCATCGCGAATTGGTCGAAGCGGTTGCCCCGATAGGCACCGTGACTGTCGATGCCGTTCGCATCGAACCATTGCGCCCAGAGCTTCGGCCGTGTCGCGAGATGAAGCAGCGGGCCGCCGCCGATGTCTTCCAGCGCCTCGACCGAATTCGCGGCGAGAAGCGTCGGACTTGCCACCGGCACGATGACCTCGCTGCAGAGATAGCTGCAGGTGGCTCGCGCCCAGACCGGCTGGCCGTAGTGAATCGCCAGATCGAAATTCTGCTCGTCGAAATCGAACGGTGCGGAGCGCGAGGCGATGTTCAACACCGTACCGGGATAGCGCCTCAGGAAATCGGGCAGGCGCGGCACCAGCCAGCGGCTGCCGAAGGTCGGCAACGAGGCGACCGAAAGGCTCGAATCGGCCCGCGCCGAGGCCATGGCGCGCACCATCAACTCCTCGGTCTGGTGTAACAGGCGGCGAACTTCCGGCAGGAATTTCTGGCCCGCATCCGAGAGGATGACCCGCTGGCGGACCCGCTCGAAGAGCAGCACGCCCAGCTGCGTTTCAAGATCCTTGATCTGCCGGCTGACGGCGCTTTGGGTGAGATTGAGCTCGGCCGCGGCCTGGGTGAAGCTGCCGTGGCGCGCTGCGCATTCGAAGGCCTGCAGCGTCGTCACGTCGGGAACCAGTCGTCGGCTTAACTTCATTCCAGCCTCGCATCAACATAGTCGGAAGCAACGCGATCAAAGCCCGTCACCTTCCGATATGATCAGAATTAAGAATGATCTTGTCGTCACCCTTAGCGCGAGGCGAGCCCCAGTGAAAGAAAATAGTTTCGTATCCGCCGACGATATCCGCTCGGCCTTTTCCGCCGCGATGTCGGCGATGTATCGCAACGAGGTTCCCGCCTACGGGACGCTGATGGAACTGGTGGCGAAGGTCAATGCCGACACGCTTTCGGCGGATGCGGCGCTCAAGGAGCGTCTCGAGGCGACCGATACGCTCGACCGTATCTCCGAGGAGCGGCACGGGGCGATCCGCCTCGGCACACCGGCGGAGCTCTCGATGATGCGCCGGGTCTTCGCCGTGATGGGCATGTATCCGGTCGGTTACTACGACCTTTCCACCGCCGGCGTTCCGGTGCACTCCACCGCCTTCCGCCCGGTCGGCGAGGCGTCGCTGAAGCGCAATCCGTTCCGCGTCTTCACCTCGCTGCTGCGGCTGGATCTGATCGCCGACGAGACGCTGCGCTCCGAGGCCGACGCGATCCTCAAGGAGCGCCGGATCTTCACGCCTGCCGCGGTCGAACTCACCGAAAAGGCCGAGCGCGACGGCGGGCTCGACAAGAAGGATGCCGAGCGCTTCGTCGCCGAGGTACTGGAGACCTTCCGCTGGCACGACAAGGCCAATGTCAGCGCCGACATGTACAAGCGCCTGCATGACGCCCACCGACTGATCGCCGACGTCGTCTCGTTCAAAGGGCCGCATATCAACCACCTGACGCCGCGCACCCTCGACATCGACCGTGTGCAGGCGCTGATGCCGGAATACGGGATCGCGCCGAAGGCCGTCGTCGAAGGGCCGCCGACCCGCCATTGCCCCATCCTGCTCCGCCAGACGTCCTTCAAGGCGCTCGAGGAAGCCGTTTCCTTCCTCGACGCCGGTGGCGGCTGGAAGCCTGGTTCCCACACGGCCCGCTTCGGCGAGATCGAACAGCGCGGCATAGCGCTGACCCCCAAGGGCCGCGGCCTCTACGACCGGCTGCTCGATGAATCGCGCCGCATCGTGCGCCCCGCCGCCGATGGCTCCAATGCCCGGGATTATGAAGCGGCGCTCGCCGACGCATTCAGGGGCTTTCCGGACAGCTGGGCGGAAATCCGTGAAGCGGGTCTCGGCTATTTCAGCTATTCTCTGACCGAAAAAGGCCGGCAGACGAAGCTTCCCGGCCGCCGCGATCTCGACAGGCTGATCGCCGAAGGCCTCGTTCAGTTCGATCCGATCGTCTACGAGGACTTCCTTCCGGTCAGCGCCGCCGGTATCTTCCAGTCGAACCTCGGCGACGGCGCGCAGCAGGAATTCGTCGCAAGCCCCAACCAGAAGCGCTTCGAGACGGATCTCGGCGCCGCCGTTCTCGATGAGTTCGCCCACTATGCCGGCATTGAAAAGGCATCGATCGAGGCCTGCCTTAAGGCCTTGACCGCCGCCATGGCCGCCGAATGACGACAGGTCAAGGATGATTGAACCGGACCATATGGACGCGCTCGTGCAGCTCCTTGGCGACAAGGGCGTCGTTGAGCGCCAGCAGGATATGGAAGCTTATGAGGTAGGCGCGCGCTACGACCGCGGTCGCGCCGCCGCCGTCTTGCGTCCAGCGACGACGGCCGAAGCTTCCGCCGCGGTTTCCTATTGCGTGCGCAACGGCATCGCGCTCATCCCCCAAGCCGGCAATACCGGTCTCGTCTCCGGCTCGACGCCCGATGGTTCCGGCACTGAAATGGTGCTCAGCCTCGATCGGCTCACCCGCCGTTTCGAGCTCGACCTCGACAATCGCTCGGTTCGCGTCGATGCCGGCTTCCGTCTTTCCGATCTCAACAGGAAGCTCGAGGAGCACGACCTGTTCTTCCCGATCGACCTCGGCGCCGATCCGCGTCTCGGCGGCATGATTGGCACCAACACCGGCGGCTCGCGTTTCCTGAAATATGGCGACGTCCGCCGCAACACGCTGGGCCTGAAGGTGGTTCTTGCCGACGAGGCAGGCACGGTGCTCGACCTCGACTCGGAGCTGCGCAAGAACAATACCGGCGTCGACTGGAAGCAGCTCTTCATCGGCACCTCCGGCGCCTTCGGCATTGTCACTGAGTGCGTGCTCAACCTCGAGCGACTTCCGAAGCAGGTGGCGACCGCCTTCCTCGTGCCGGCAAGCGGGGCGCAAGTGCTGCCGCTCTTGAAGGCCGTGGAAGAGCGCCTCGGCGCCTATCTTTCCGCCTTCGAGGGCATGTCGAAAAACGCCATCGCCGCCGCTTTCGCCCATGTGCCGTCGCTCAGGAATCCGTTCCAGGGCGGCAATATTCCCGACTACGTCATCCTCGCCGAAATCTTCCGAACATGGGCGCCGCGCGAGGGCGAGCAACCGCTCGATGCGGTTCTCGAATCTGCGCTGGCGGAAATCTGGGAGCTGGAGGAAGCGCCGCTCGCCGACGCCTTCATCGGGCGGCCGCACGAGACCTGGGCACTGCGCCATGCGCTTTCTGAGGGCGTAAAGCACCTCGGCAAGCTGATCGCCTTCGATCTGTCGTTCCGCCGGGGTGACATCATGGCCTTCTGCGACCATATGAAGGCGGAAATGCCGGAGAAATTTCCCGGCGTGACGGTTTGCGATTTCGGCCATATCGGCGACGGCGGCGTTCACTTCAATCTGGTCGCTGCGAAAGATAGCCCGCTATTGACCGATGCGACCTTCGAACAGCGCCTGCGCGAATGGGTCTTCACGGTCGCGGTCGAGCAATATCGAGGCAGCTTCAGCGCAGAGCATGCAATCGGTCGCCGCAACCAGGCAGTTTACGATCTCTACACGCCGGAAAAACTGAAAGAGATGGCCGCCGGCCTGAAGACGATCACCTCGCCGGGCAAGCTCGGCAGCGTGCGCTTCGGTTAGGTCGCCGCGCAGCCCGCGCCAACAAGGAAAACACGGGAGTTAGACAGATGAACATTGCAGCGAAGAAGATCGATGTCGCAAAGGAGGCAGCCGCCCTCCTCGACAAGATGGGTGTCGCCAAGGAGCTCTATACGGGCGGTGACATGCCCTCCTACAGCCCCGTCACCGGCGAGCAGATCGCCAGCCTCAGGACCGTTTCGGCCGCCGAAGCCGCCAGGAAGATCGAGAAAGCCGATGAGGCCTTCCGCGCCTGGCGGCTGGTGCCGGCGCCGAAGCGCGGCGAGCTCGTCCGTCTGCTCGGCGAGGAGTTGCGCGCCTTCAAGGCCGACCTCGGCCGCCTCGTCTCGCTCGAAGCCGGCAAGATCCCGTCGGAAGGTCTCGGCGAAGTCCAGGAAATGATCGACATCTGCGATTTCGCCGTCGGCCTTTCCCGTCAGCTTTACGGCCTGACGATCGCCACCGAGCGTCCGGGCCACCGCATGATGGAAACCTGGCACCCGCTCGGCGTCGTCGGCATCATCTCGGCCTTCAACTTCCCGGTCGCCGTCTGGTCGTGGAATGCGGCACTGGCGCTCGTCTGCGGCAATGCCGTCGTCTGGAAGCCGTCTGAAAAGACGCCGCTGACCGCCCTTGCATCGCAGGCTATCCTCGAACGCGCCCTCGCCCGCTTCGGCGATGCGCCTGACGGCCTCTCCGAGGTGCTGATCGGCGACCGCACGATCGGCGAAGTGCTCGTCGACCATCCGAAGGTTCCGCTCGTCTCGGCAACCGGCTCTACCCGCATGGGTCGTGAGGTCGGTCCGCGGCTTGCCAAGCGCTTCGCCCGCTCGATCCTCGAGCTCGGCGGTAACAATGCCGGCATCGTCTGCCCCTCCGCCGATCTCGATATGGCGCTGCGCGCCATCGCCTTCGGCGCCATGGGCACCGCCGGCCAACGCTGCACGACGCTCCGCCGTCTGTTCGTCCATGAAAGCGTCTACGACCAGCTCGTGCCGCGGCTGAAGAAGGCCTATCAGTCGGTCTCCGTCGGCAACCCGCTGGAATCGGCCGCGCTGGTCGGACCGCTCGTCGATAAGGCCGCCTTCGACAACATGCAGAAGGCGATTGCCGCGGCCAAGGCGGAGGGCGGCGCGGTAACCGGCGGCGAACGCGTCGAGCTCGGCTACGACAACGGCTACTACGTCAAACCGGCGCTCGTCGAAATGCCGAAGCAGGCAGGCCCCGTGCTCGAAGAGACGTTCGCGCCGATCCTCTATGTCATGAAGTATAGCGACTTCGACGCGGCGATCGCCGATCACAATGCGGTCGCGGCAGGCCTCTCGTCGTCGATCTTCACCCGCGATATGCAGGAATCCGAACGCTTCCTCTCGGCCGACGGCTCCGACTGCGGCATAGCCAACGTCAATATCGGCACGTCCGGTGCGGAGATCGGCGGCGCCTTTGGCGGAGAGAAGGAGACCGGCGGCGGCCGCGAATCCGGCTCCGACGCTTGGAAGGCCTATATGCGCCGCGCCACCAACACGGTGAACTATTCGAAGGCTCTGCCGCTGGCTCAGGGCGTGTCGTTCGACATCGAATAATCATCGCACAGGATCGGTCATGACCATCAATGCAACGGTCAAGGAGGCGGGTTTTCAGCCCGCCTCACGGATCGCCACGATCGGCGTCTCGGAAATCCTGAAGATCGGCGCGCGCGCCAGCGCCATGAAGCGCGACGGCAAGCCGGTGATCATCCTCGGCGCCGGCGAGCCGGATTTCGACACGCCCGACCACGTCAAGCAGGCCGCCTGGGAAGCGATCCGGCGTGGCGAGACGAAGTACACGGCGCTCGACGGCTCGGCGCAATTGAAGAAGGCGATCAGCGAAAAGCTCCAGCGCGAGAACGGCATCGCCTACGAGTTGGACGAGATCACCGTCGCCACCGGCGCCAAGCAGATCCTCTTCAACGCCATGATGGCGTCGATCAACCCCGGCGACGAGGTGATCATCCCGACGCCCTACTGGACCTCCTATTCGGACATCGTGCAGATCTGCGAGGGTAAGCCGGTATTGATCGCCTGCGATCAATCGTCCGGTTTCCGCCTGACAGCGGAAAAGCTCGAAGCGGCGATCACGCCGAAGACCCGCTGGGTACTGCTCAACTCGCCTTCGAACCCGTCCGGTGCCGCCTACAGCGCAGCCGACTACCGGCCGCTGCTCGACGTTCTGCTGCAGCATCCGCATGTCTGGCTGCTCGTCGACGACATGTACGAGCACATCGTCTATGACGGCTTCCGCTTCGTCACCCCCGCCCAACTCGAACCTCGGCTGAAAGACCGCACCCTGACCGTCAACGGGGTGTCAAAGGCCTATGCCATGACCGGCTGGCGGATCGGCTATGCCGGCGGCCCGCGCGCCCTCATCAAGGCGATGGCCGTCGTCCAGAGCCAGGCGACCTCCTGCCCGTCCTCCGTGAGCCAGGCAGCCTCCGTTGCGGCGCTGACCGGACCACAGGATTTCCTGAAGGAACGCACCGCGAGCTTTCAGCGCCGCCGCGATCTCGTCGTCAGCGGTCTGAACGCCATCGACGGCCTCGATTGCCGCGTGCCGGAAGGCGCCTTCTACACCTTCGCCGGCTGCGCCGGCATGCTCGGCCGGGTGACGCCCTCCGGTAAGCGGATCGAGACCGATGCGGATTTCTGCGCCTATCTGCTCGACGACGCCCACGCCGCCGTGGTCCCCGGCTCGGCCTTCGGCCTCTCGCCCTTCTTCCGCATCTCCTACGCGACCTCGGAAGCGGAGCTGAAGGAGGCGCTCACCCGCATTGCCGCGGCCTGTGCGCGGCTTTCTTAAGTCTGGTGAGTACGGGTCGTAAGACCCCTCCCCGACCCCTCCCCACAGGTGGGAGGGGCTTAACCCGCCGCACTCACTTCGCCTCTCTTGCATCGTTGCAGCAGGGTCGAGCTTGGGAAAATGGCAGCCCGGGCGCCACGCGCACCAAAGCCCCTCCCACCTGTGGGGAGGGGTTGGGGAGGGGCATTCTCGCGCTGTCGTCGCCGCGGCCTCTTTGCCCTCAAAACGTCGGCGGCGTGCAGGCGCTGATCACCTCGCAGGGCACCGGCCCTACGCAGCGGAAGCGGTGCGGGCGCCGGCTTTCGAAATAATAGGCGTCGCCCGGCCCAAGGATGCGGCGCTCATCGTCGACGGTCACCTCAAGGCGGCCGGAAAGCACGATCCCGCCCTCCTCGCCCTCATGCACCAGCGGCACCTTGCCGGTGTCTGCCCCGGGCTGATAGCACTCCTTCAGGATCTGCAGGCTGCGGCCGAAGAGGTTGTCGCCGATCTGGCGATAGGAGATCGGCCCCTTGCCGATCTCCACCAGCTCCTCGGCCGCGTAGAAGGCCTTGCGCGGCTTTTCCGGCTCGAAGGAGAAGAATTCGGCAAGCCCGATCGGAATGCCGTCGAGAATCCGCTTCAGCGCACCGACCGACGGGTTCGAGGCGTTCGCTTCGATCAGCGAAATGGTCGAGTTGGTGACGCCCGCCCGCTTGGCCAGTTCCCGCTGGGAGAGATTGTGCATCAGCCGCACATGCCGCAGGCGGCTGCCGATATCGACGTTCATGGCAGATTTCGGTGTTGACGTTGTTCGGAATATCGAAACTCTATCAAAAGCTACCCATGAAATTCAATAGCTTAGTTGACTGAAGAAAAAGACTTGTTTGGCAATCGAAATCGTGGCGTCAATCCCGCACCTGATAGGAGGATGCCATGGACGCCCACAATAAGCCCAACACACCGGTTCTCGACAGCTACTGGATGCCCTTTACCGCCAATCGCCAGTTCAAGGCGGCGCCGCGCCTGCTCGCCTCGGCCGAGGGCATGCATTACACCAGCGTCGACGGACGCAGGATTCTCGACGGCACCGCCGGCCTCTGGTGCGTCAATGCCGGCCACGGCCGCCGGCAGATCGCCGCCGCCGTCGAGCGGCAGCTTTCGACCATGGACTTCGCCCCGTCCTTCCAGATGGGCCATCCGATCGCCTTCGACTTCGCCCAGCGGCTGGCCGAAATTGCGCCGGGCCCGGCCGGCGCCAAGCTCGACCGGGTGTTCTTCACCGGCTCGGGCTCGGAATCGGTCGACACGGCGCTGAAGATCGCGCTCGCCTATCAGCGCTCGATCGGCCAGGGCACCCGCACGCGTCTGATCGGCCGCGAGCGCGGCTATCACGGCGTCGGCTTCGGCGGCATCTCGGTCGGCGGCATCCTCAACAATCGCCGCGTCTTCCCGCAGCTTCCCGGTTCCGATCATCTCCGCCACACCCATGATCTTGCGAAGAACGCCTTCGTCAAGGGCCAGCCGGAATATGGGGCGGAGCTCGCCGACGATCTCGAAAGGCTGGTGGCCCTGCACGGCGCCGAAACGATCGCCGCCTGCATCGTCGAGCCCGTCGCCGGCTCGACCGGCGTGCTGATCCCGCCGAAGGGCTATCTCGAGCGGCTCCGCGCCATCTGCGACAAGCACGGCATCCTGTTGATCTTTGACGAGGTGATCACGGGCTTCGGCCGCCTCGGCGCCGCCTTCTCGACCGACTATTTCGGCGTCACGCCGGACCTCGTCACCACCGCCAAGGGGCTGACCAACGGCGCAATCCCGATGGGCGCGGTCTTTGCCAGCCGCAAGGTGCACGACGCGCTGATGCAGGGGCCGGAAAGCCAGATCGAGCTCTTCCACGGCTACACCTATTCCGGCCATCCGGCCGCCTGCGCCGCCGGCATCGCCACCCTCGACATCTATCGCGACGAGGGCCTGATGACCCGCGCCGCCGGACTGCAGGAGGACTGGCACGAGGCGATGCATTCGCTGAAGGACCTGCCGCATGTCATCGACATCCGCACCATCGGCCTGATCGCCGGCATCGAACTCAAATCCCGCGACGGCGCGCCCGGCGCCCGCGCCTATGACGTCTTCGTCGATTGCTTCGAAAAGGGTCTGTTGATCCGCGTCACCGGCGACATCATCGCCTTCTCGCCGCCGCTGATTGTCGAGAAGCAGCAATTCGGCGAGATCGTCTCGATCCTCGGCGATGCCTTGAAAAGGGTGAAGTAACGGCCCCGGTGCGCTTGCACACGGCCCCTCCAAGGGAGGGGCCAGCCGACGTCAAGCCGCCTGCTCTACCCCCAGAACCGCCATCAGGCTGCGCATCCGTGCCGCCGCCAGCTCCGGCCTGTCGAGCACATTGGCCCGGTCGGCGAGGCGGAAGATCTCCGCATAGTGCGAGAGCCCGCGGGCCGACTGCAGCCCGGCCGGCAGGGTGAAATGGCGCTGGTGGCCGTTCAGCCAGGCGAGGAAGACGACGCCGGCCTTGTAATATTGGGTGGGCGCCTCGAAGATCTTGCGGGACAGCGGCACTGTCGGCTCGATTACGCCGCGGAAGGTGGCGAGATCGCCGCCCGCAAGCGCCGCCAGCGCCTTCGAGGCCGAGGGCGCGACGGCGTCGAAGATGCCGAGCAGCGCATGGCTGTATTTTTCGCCGTCGCCCTCGATCAGTTCCGCATAGTTGAAGTCGTCGCCGGTGAAGCAGAGCACGCCCTCCGGCAGGCCGTTGCGCAGCGCTACTTCCTTGGCGTTGTCGAGCAGCGAGATCTTGATGCCTTCGACCTTGGCGCTGTTCTCCCTGATGATCGACAGCACCGTTTCGAGCGCCTCCTCGAAATTCTCGGAGCCCCAATAACCTTTGAGTTGCGGGTCGAACATGTCGCCGAGCCAGTGCAGCACGACCTTGTCCTTCGCCTGGGCGAGGATATGGCCGTAGACGCGCCGGTAGTCGTCCCCGGAGCGGGCCACGCGAGCGAGCGCCCGGCTTGCCATCATGATCGCCCGGCCGCCCTCGCCTTCGACGAAGCCGACCTGCTCCTCATAGGCGGCAATGACATGCTCGATCGACCGTGCGTCCGCGGGAGCGAGATGATCGGTGCCGGCGCCGCAGGCGAGATCGGCGCCGGCAACGCTGCGCGCTTCGGCAAGCGAACGGCGGATCAGTTGCTGCGCGGCCGGCCAGGCAAGCCCCATGCCGCGCTGCGCCGTGTCCATCGCCTCGGCGATCTTGAAGCCAAGCCCCCATAGATGATGGCGGAAGGCCATCGTCGCGTCCCAATCGATCGCCGGCTTGCCCCACGGATCGGCATCGCGCAGCGGATCGGAAACGACATGGGCGGCCGCATAGGCGATGCGGTTGAACGTCGGCACCGCAGTCGGCCGGCCGATCGGGGTTCCCTGGAGCCGGTATTCTTCGAGCGAGCCGTCCTGGCGCGGCAGCAAAAGGCTGGTCATCGGCATTGATCCTCTTCAGATTTGCGGCAACGAGTAATTTAGATCGTTCCAAATTGCAAGGCGGAAATTTTGTCCTCACGCCGTAGCGCCGATGGGGCGGCGCGGCATCTTGTCTGCGCAGTGAACACTCAAAAGCACTGACATGCAACGCGTTTCAAGTCGGTTCCTATAGATGATAGGTGTTCCATGATCTCCACGACGCCGGAAGAAAAGTGAACGGAAGCCTCTTGACGGAATTGGAACGTTCCAATTATTAAGGATGCAACAGATGAAATCCGATGGGAGAACGGTGATGGCGAAGGAGCGGGTGACCGTTGTCGACATAGCGCGCGCCGCCGGCGTGTCGAAGTCGACCGTGTCGCTCGTCCTGCAGGGAAGCCCGCTCGTCAACGAGGCGACGCGGGCCAAGGTAAATGCGGCGATCCGCGATCTCGGCTATGTCTACAATCGCAGCGCCGCCAATCTGCGCCAGGCGAAGTCGAAGATCATCGGCATCGTCGTCAACGACCTGACGAACAGCTTCTTCGCGGAGCTTGCCGTCGGCGTCGATGCGGTGGTGCAGTCGGCGGGCTTCGTCCAGTTCCTTGCCAATACGAGCGAGAAGATCGAGCGCCAGCGCGAGGTCATCGCCTCGATGCGCGAGCATGGGGTCTCCGGGCTGATCATCTCGCCGGCACGCGGCACGGAAGCGGCCGACCTCGCCCCGCTCGTCGCGAGCGGCATTCCCGTCGTCCTCGTCGTGCGCGACATCGCCGGCGCCGGCGTCTCGTCGCTCACCTCCGACAACCAGGCCGGAGCCATGGCAGCGGTTCGCCATCTCATCGAGCGCGGCCACCGGCGGATCACATTTCTTGGGGGCTTCCCCGATACGGCCGTCTTCGAGGCGCGCATGCGCGGCTATCGCGATGCGCTTCGCGAGGCGGGCGTCCCGGTACTCGACGAACTGATCATCGGCTCGGCACCGTCGCGGGCCGGCGGCGTCACGGCGATCGAGCAGGCGATGATGCTGAAGGAACGGCCGAGCGCCGCACTCTGCTTCAACGATGCCGTCGCCTTCGGCGTTTGCGATGGATTGCGGGCGCGGCGGCTGGAGCCGGGAGCGGATTTCGCGGTGATCGGCTTCGACGACGTGATCGAGGCGAAGACCGCGGTGCCGGCGCTGACCACCGTCTCCGTCCAGCCGCAGGGCATGGGCGAGCGCGCGGCGGAACTGCTGCTGAAGCAGATCAATGCCGGGCGTGCCGAGCCTGAAGCGATCATCAACCCGGTGCGGCTCGTCGTTCGCCAGAGCTGCGGCGGCCTCGTCGAAGGCAGAGTGAAGGAGATATCGTCATGATCCGATGGGGATTGATCGGCGCGAGCACCATCGCGCGCGAATGGGTGATCAGGGCGATCCGTGCCGCCGGCGGCGAGGTCGTTTCGGTGCTGAGTTCGAGCGAGGAGCGTGGCCGGGCCTATGCCGCGGAAAACGGCATCGCGAAGGCGGTCACCGGTATCGACGACCTGGTCGGCGATCCGGAGGTCGATGCCGTCTATATCTCGACGACCAACGAGCTTCATCACGACCAGGCGCTCGCGGCGATTCACGCCGGCAAGCATGTTTTGTGCGAGAAGCCGCTGGCGATGAACCTCAACGACGGCTGCGAGATGGTGCTGAAGGCATGCGAGGCCGGCGTGGTGCTCGGCACCAACCATCACCTGCGCAACGCCGCCACGCACCGGGCGATGCGCGAGGCGATCGCCGCCGGCCGGATTGGCAGGCCGATTGCGGCACGGGTGTTCCACGCCGTCTATCTGCCGCCGCACCTCCAGGGCTGGCGGCTCGACAAGCCGGAAGCCGGCGGCGGCGTGATCCTCGACATCACCGTGCACGATGCCGATACGCTGCGCTTCATTCTCGACGACGATCCAATCGAGGCGGTGGCCATCAGCCACAGCGCCGGCATGGGCAAGGAGGGGCTCGAGGATGGCGTCATGGGGGTCCTGCGCTTCCGCTCCGGCGTGATCGCCCAGTTCCACGATGCCTTCACGACGAAATATGCCGAGACCGGGCTCGAAGTGCACGGCACCGACGGTTCGCTGATCGGCCGCAACGTCATGACCCAGCGCCCGGTCGGCACCGTGACGCTGAGGAATGAAGAGGGCGAGGTCGAGCTGCCGCTCGACCACCGCAATCTCTACGAAACGGCCCTCAACGCCTTCCATGCCGCAATCGAAGGAAACGGCCGGCCGTCGGCGACGGGCGAGGACGGAGTCTGGTCGCTCGCCACCGGCCTCGCCGTCGTCAAGGCCGCGGCCACCGGCGTCGCCGCCCACATCGAAACGGGACTCTGATGTCGATGAGCAAGCATATTTCGCCGGCAGAAGCGGCTGCAATGATCCCGGACGGCGCCGTCGTTTCGGTCTCCTCTTCGAGCGGTCTCGGCTGCCCGGACCTGATGCTGAAGGCGATCGGCGAGCGCTTCGAGGCGACCGGCCACCCGCGCGACCTGACGACGCTGCATCCGATTGCCGCCGGCGACATGAGCGGCATCAAGGGGGTCGATTACATCGCCCGGAAGGGTCTGCTGAAGACGATCATCGGCGGCTCCTATCCTTCCGGCCCCTCGAGTGCCGAGCCACCGCTGATCTGGCAGATGATCGGCGCGAATGAAGTCGCGGCCTACAACATTCCATCCGGCATCCTCTTCGACATGCACCGCGAGGCGGCGGCAAAACGCCCGGGCGTGATGACCAAGGTGGGTCTCGACACCTTCGTCGATCCGTCGCGCGAAGGCTGCGCCATGAATGCTGCCGCCGCCGCCGAACCGGTGGTGAAGAAGATTACCTTCGAGGGCGAGGACTGGCTCTATTTCAAGGCGATCGCGCCAGAGGTGGCGATCATCCGCGCGACCACCGCGGACGAGCGCGGCAATCTCACCTATGAGCACGAGGGCGCCTATCTCGGCGGGCTCGACCAGGCGCTCGCCGCCCGCAACAATGGCGGCATCGTCATCGCCCAGGTGAAGCGCATCGCCAAGGAAGGTTCGTTCAAACCGCACGACGTGCGGGTGCCGGGCGTGCTCGTCGATTACGTCGTCGTCGATCCGGATCAGAAGCAGACGACACAGACGCTCTACGATCCGGCGATTTCCGGCGAGATCTTCCGGCCGCTCGACAGTTTCCGCGTCCCGGAATTCAATATCCAGAAGGTGATCGCCCGCCGCGTCGCGCAGGAGCTCGAGGCGGGAAGCGCCGTCAATCTCGGCTTCGGCATCTCGGCCAACGTGCCGCGCATCCTCTTGGAAGAGGGGCTGCATGGTGCCGTCACCTGGGTGATCGAACAGGGCGCGGTCGGCGGTGTGCCGCTGCTCGACTTCGCCTTCGGCTGCGCCTCCAATGCCGATGCCTTCATGCCGTCGCCCTACCAGTTCACCTATTTCCAGGGCGCCGGCTTCGACGCGTCGCTGCTCTCCTTCTTGGAGATCGACCGTAGCGGCTCGGTCAATGTCTCGAAGCTCAGCTTCCGCCCGCATGTGACCGCCGGCGCCGGTGGCTTCGTCGACATCACCGCGCGGGCGAAGAAGATCGTCTTCTCCGGCATGTTCAACGCCGGCGCGAAACTTGGCGTCACGGACGGGCGACTCGTCATCGAGAAGGAAGGCAAGCTCAAGAAGCTCGTTAATCAGGTCGAGCACGTCACCTTCTCGGGACGCCGGGCCATCGAGCAGGGGCAGGACATCACCTACGTCACCGAGCGCTGCGTCATGAAGCTGACGGCCGAGGGCCTCTTGCTCACCGAGATTGCGCCGGGCGTCGACATTGAGGCGCATATCCTCGACCAGTCGGAATTCCCGCTGGTGGTTTCCGACAGGCTGAGGGTGATGGACGCGGCGCTCTTCCACCAGGCGCCGCTGGGGCTCAAGCTGCCGGCGAAGCGCCGGCGCGAGATCAGGGGAGGTGCTGATGGCTGACGAGCGCATCCGTATCGAGATCGACGGTGCCGTCGCGACGATGACCGTCGCGCGGCCGGAAAAACTCAATGCCTTCGACATCGACATGCTGAAGGCGCTCGCTTCCGCCTGCGATGCGGTCGAGGCAAATCGCGACGTGCGCGCCGCGATCCTTACGGGCGAGGGCAAGGCGTTCTCCGCCGGGGGCGACATCAAGGCCTGGGGCGGCATGGATGCCGTCGCCTTCGGCCATGACTGGGTGCGCTTCGGCCACCGGGTTTTCGAGCGCCTCGCGACGCTGCGCATGCCGGTGATCGCCGCCTTAAACGGCCATGCGCTCGGCGGCGGCCTCGAACTGGCCGCGGCGGCGGATATCCGCATCGCCGAAAGCCAGGTGAAGATCGGCCTGCCGGAAACGAGCCTCGGCATGGTGCCCGGCTGGTCCGGCACTCAGCGCCTCGTTGCCCGTTTCGGCGCGCAGATCGTGCGGCGCATGGTGCTCGGCGGCGAGATGTTCTCGGCGGAGGCGGCGAGGGCCGAAGGGCTCGTCGATGCCGTGGTCGAGACCGGTACGGTCATGGCCGCGGCGCGGGATTATGCCGGGCGGATCGCTCGCCGCGGCCCGGCGGCGCTCGAAATATCGAAGCTGATGATCGCTTCGGCGAATGGCGAGGACAAGGGTGCCGCCGTCGAGACGCTGGGTTCGATCCTCGTCGCCAAGACCGGCGATCTCAGGGAAGGCGTCGCGGCCTTCAGCGAAAAGCGCGAAGCGCGCTTCAAGGGAGAATGGTGATGATGGTTCTGCTGAGGCCGAAGCCGCTTGGCGACTACACGGTCCGCGAATTCCGCATGCTGATCGACGGCCAATGGATGGCCGGCACCGAAGACCGGACAATCGAGCGCGTGGCGCCCGGTCATGGCGTCGTCGTCAGCCGCTATGCCGCGGCGACCAAGGTGGATGCCGAGCGCGCCATCGCCGCGGCGCGACGCGCCTTTGACGACGGTCCCTGGCCGCGCATGACGGCATCCGAACGCTCGCTGATCCTGCTCCGCGCTGCCGACATGATTGCCGCGCGCGCCGAGGAGCTTGCCTTTCTCGACGCGATCGAATCCGGCAAGCCGATCAGCCAGGCCAAGGGTGAACTCGCGGGTGCGGCCGATATCTGGCGCTATGCCGCAGCGCTCGCCCGCGAGCTTTCCGGCGAAAGCTACAACACACTCGGCGACGGAACCCTCGGCGTCGTGCTGCGCGAGGCGATCGGTGTCGTCTCGATCATCACGCCCTGGAACTTCCCCTTTCTGATCGTCAGCCAGAAGTTGCCCTTCGCGCTGGCCGCCGGCTGCACGTCAGTGGTCAAGCCTTCGGAACTCACCTCCGCCTCGACCCTCGTCCTCGGCGAAATTCTCGAGGCCGCAGGAGTTCCGGCAGGCGTTGTCAACATCATCGTCGGCACCGGGCCGGAGGCAGGTGCGCCGCTCACCACCCATCCGGATGTGGACATGGTCTCCTTCACCGGCTCGACCGGGGTGGGGCGGCTGACCATGGCGAATGCGGCGCAGACCCTAAAGAAGGTGTCACTCGAACTCGGCGGCAAGAACCCGCAGATCGTCTTCCCCGACGCCAATCTCGACGAGTTCGTCGATGCGGCGGTGTTCGGCGCCTATTTCAATGCCGGCGAATGCTGCAATGCCGGCTCGCGGCTGATCCTGCATCGCGACATCGCCGAGGAGGTCACGGCCCGGATCGCCAGCCTGTCGGCCAAGGTCAAGGTCGGCGACCCGCTCGATCCGGAGACGCAGGTCGGCGCGATCATCACGCCGCAGCATCTGGAAAAGATCGCCGGCTATGTAACTGCCGCCGCGGGCGAGGGGGCGGCCGTCAGCCACGGCGGTGCAGCGCTCGATCTCGGCATGGGCCAGTTCATGGCGCCGACCATTCTTTCGTCCGTCCGTCCGGAAATGGCGGTGGCGCGCGAGGAGGTTTTCGGGCCGGTCCTCTCGGTCCTCACCTTCGAGACGACCGAGGAGGCGATCCGCATCGCCAATTCGATCGACTATGGGCTCTCGGCCGGCGTCTGGAGCCGCGACTTCGACACGTGCCTGACGATCGGGCGGCGTGTACGTGCCGGCACGATCTGGATGAATACCTTCATGGACGGCGCCTCCGAACTGCCCTTTGGCGGCTACCGCCAGTCGGGTCTCGGGCGTGAACTCGGGCGGCATGCGGTGGAAGACTACACGGAAACCAAGACGCTCAACATGCATATCGGCCGGCGCACCAGCTGGTGGATGCCGCGCTGAGATCGGGATCGGGAGGCAGGTCGAAGATGCGATTACTCGCTAGGTTCGCAGCAACGATGAGGCAGGGGAGGCGGATGCCGTGCCTTGGCTCGTCGACCGCCCGCCAGTCAGACCGCGCCGTCTCCCGGGACTTCGGCGGGCATCTTGAAGCGAAGCTCCGGGTCGAGCAGCAATTGCAGCTCGCCGATATCGGTACTGCCGCCGATGCGGTGCAGCAGGATGCGTCCCATATGCGCGCCGGTCTCGGTCAGGTCCTCATAGATGGTGTCGACCTGCGGCTGGATGGCCCCGAGCAGCGGCGAGGTCTGCTTGGCGACGATGTCGTATTCGAGCCCCAGCCTCAGGCCGCAATCGCTCATGCCGGTGATCGTCGCCAAGGCGCAGACCTCGCCGCCGCAGGTGAAGCCGTCCGGCGGATCCTTCTCGGTCTGGCGCCGGCGGATCCGGTCGCGGATCGCGCCCGCCGGACTGTCGAGGTCGATGTCGGAGAGGATTTCGTAGGCGCAGCCCGTCTCGCGCACAGCCGTCATGAAGCCATGCAGGATGTGGCCGCTGAAGGTGAAATCGGACGGGCCGCTGATCAGCGCCGGCTTGCGGCGGCCCTTGGCGATCAGCCGCCGCGTCGCCTCATAGGTGAAGGTGAAATTGTCGTAGTCGACGAAGGGATGCGCGGTGGCAAGCTCGGTGCGGCCGTGGGTGACGAAGGGAAAGCCGGCCTCCGAAAGCAGCTTGACGCGCGGATCGAGAGGTTCGGTGCGCGAGAAGATCAACCCGTCGGCCATGCCGTTGCGGATAACGTAGTTCACCGCATCGATATTCGCCGCATCGAGGAAGTTCGGCATGACGATCAGGTGGTAGGCGGTGCCCTGCAGCGCGCGGGCGATGCCGGCCATGACCGAAGTGCCGTAGCCGAGGATCTCTTCGTGCGGCGCGAGCAGCACCGCGATCACGTTGGTGCGCCCGGTCTTCAGGCGCTGGGCGGCGCGGTCCGGGGAGTAGCCGATGTCGAGCGCCACCTGACGCACCCGCTGGCGCGTCTCGAGCGAGATCTGCGGCGCATCGGCAAGCGCCCGCGAGACCGTGGTGACGGCGAGACCGGTGATGTCGGCGATGGTGCGCAGGGTGGGCTTGCCGCGCCTTTGCGCGGTTCCTTCCGGGCGAACGGGTTTCGTAGGATCGGCCAAACGAATGCTTCCCTGCAAGCGGTCAAGAGCGGCATTTGTAACGTGACGCCAACCATCAGGCAATCGTATGATGCAAACGATTTAAACCGTCCTAGCGCGGATTTTCTGCTGCGCCGCAGCATCTGCGTTGTGCCGCAGAACGCAGGTAACTCAGACTGTTTCGGCGGAAGAGTGGTCGAACGGCGGGTCCGCTTGACTCGTGGCGATTTGTAACGTTTTAAATTGAGCGGGCGGTGCATGCCGCAAGCCCAAGCTGCCCCTGAGAGTGGGCGGCAAATCAAGCAAGGCGGAGGAGATTTCCGCTTCGGTAACTTGCAAACGGGAGGAAACGATGCGCAAGTTGATGACGACGACGGCTGTTGCAGCACTGATGTTGGCGGCAACCGCCGCGCGCGCAGCAGAGAACGTGGAGGTGCTGCACTGGTGGACGTCCGGTGGCGAAGCGGCGGCGCTCGACGTTCTGAAGAAGGACCTAGAAAGTAAGGGCATCACCTGGACCGATATGCCGGTGGCCGGCGGCGGCGGCACCGAGGCAATGACCGTGTTGCGCGCCCGCGTCACCTCGGGCAATGCGCCTACGGCGGTGCAGATGCTCGGCTTCGACATTCTCGATTGGGCCAAGGAAGGGGCGCTCGGCAACCTCGACGAGATCGCCGCCAAGGAGGGCTGGGACAAGGTGGTTCCCGCCGCCCTGCAGCAGTTCTCCAAATATGACGGCCACTGGATCGCCGCTCCCGTGAACGTCCATTCGACCAACTGGGTCTGGATCAACAAGGCGGCGCTCGACAAGGCCGGCGGCAAGGAGCCGGCCAACTGGGATGAGCTGATCGCGCTGCTCGACAAGTTCAAGGAGCAGGGCATCACTCCGGTCGCTCACGGCGGCCAGCCCTGGCAGGATGCGACGATCTTCGACGCGGTCGTGCTTTCGCTCGGCAACGACGTCTACAAGAAGGCCTTCATCGACCTCGATCCGGCGACGCTCGGCGGCGACAAGATGAAGGAAGCCTTCGATCGGATGACGAAGCTCAGATCCTATGTCGACGACAACTTCTCCGGCCGCGACTGGAACCTCGCCTCGGCGATGGTCATCGAGAACAAGGCCGGCCTGCAGTTCATGGGCGACTGGGCGAAGGGCGAATTCCTGAAGGCGAAGAAGGTGCCGGGCACCGATTTCGTCTGCATGCGCTTCCCGGGAACGCAAGGCTCGGTCACCTTCAACTCCGACCAGTTCGCGATGTTCAAGGTCTCGGACGACAAGGTCCCGGCGCAGCTGCAGATGGCCTCGGCGATCGAAAGCCCGACCTTCCAGTCGGCCTTCAACGTCGTCAAGGGATCGGTTCCGGCCCGCACCGACGTTCCGGATACCGACTTCGACGCCTGCGGCAAGAAGGGCATCAAGGACCTTGCCGAAGCCAATGCCAACGGCACGCTCATGGGCTCCATGGCGCATGGCCACGCCAACCCGGCCGCCGTCAAGAACGCCATCTACGACGTGGTGACCCGCCAGTTCAACGGCGAGCTCAGCTCCGAAGAGGCGGTGAAGGAACTCGCCGCGGCGGTCGAGGCTGCGAAGTAAGGGTGGTGCGGGGGAGGGGCTTGCCCCTCATCCCGCTGCCGAGACCTTCTCCCCGCCTGCGGGGAGAAGGGACAAACAGCGAGCTCGGCGTGCCTTTCATCTCCTGAGGGCTGAGCTGTCCCCTTTCCCGGGAGGGAGGGGGCGGAGGCGCCGCGGCATATCCCTTCTCCCCGCGTGCGGGGAGAAGGTGCCGGCAGGCGGATGAGGGGCAAAAAAGAAACGATACGGTGGTAACAAACATGGATAGCCGCACCCGGCTGCAGGAGCTTCTGCCGAAGCTCGTGCTCGCCCCCAGCTTTCTCATAGTTCTGGTGTTCGTCTACGGCTTCATCGTCTATACGGGCTTCCTGTCGCTGACGGACAGCAAGATGCTGCCGTCCTACAATTTCGTCGGGCTCACGAATTTCAGCCGGCTCTGGGCGCTGCCGCACTGGTGGCGGGCGGTCAGCAATCTGGCGATCTTCGCGACGCTCTATATCGTCATCTGCTCGGTGCTCGGCTTGGCGCTGGCGATCCTGCTCGACCAGAAGATCCGCGCCGAAGGGTTTCTCCGGCCGATCTATCTCTATCCGATGGCGCTCTCCTTCATCGTCACCGGCACCGCCTGGAAGTGGTTCCTCGACCCCGGCATCGGGCTTGAGAACACCATGCATCTGTGGGGCTGGGAGAGCTTCTCCTTCAACTGGATCAAGGACCGCAACTACGCGATCTATTGCGTCGTCATCGCCGCCGTCTGGCAGTCGACCGGCTTCATCATGGCGATGTTCCTGGCGGGCTTGCGCGGCGTCGACAACGAGATCATCAAGGCCGCCCAGATCGACGGGGCGACGACGCCGACCATCTACCGGCGGATCATCATACCGCTGATGCGGCCGGTCTTCCTCTCGGCTTTCGTCGTTCTCGCCCATCTCGCCATCAAGGCCTACGACCTGATCATCGCCTTGACCGGCGGCGGGCCGGGGCAGGCGACGGAGCTGCCGGCGACCTTCATGTATTCCTACACCTTCACCCGCAATCAGATGGCGATCGGCGCCTCGTCGGCAATCATCATGCTAGTGATGATCTTCTCGATCATCGTCCCCTATCTCTATTCCGAAATCCGGGGAGGAAAACGCTGATGGGCGCTCCCAGTCCCGAGAACGTCATCTCGCACAACCGCCTGACTCGGGCGCTGATCTACTTGGCGCTGATCCTCTTCGCGCTCTATTCGCTGCTGCCGCTCTACGTGATGGTGGTGAATTCCCTGAAGCCGCTCGACGAAATTCGCCAGGGGGGCATGCTCAACCTGCCGCAGACCTGGACGATCGAGCCCTGGCTTTCCGCCTGGTCGACGGCGCAGATCGGCGTGCAGCCGACCGGTCTCCGCCCCTTCTTCATCAACTCGATCCTGATGGTCGTTCCGGCCGTTGCGATCTCGACGATCATCGGTGCGCTCAACGGCTATGTACTGACCAAGTGGCGCTTCCCGGGAGCGAACATCTTCTTCGGCATGCTGCTCTTGTCCTGCTTCATCCCGTTCCAGATCGTGCTGATCCCGATGGCGCGCATCCTCGGCATTCTCGGCATTGCGGGGTCGATCTGGGGGCTGATCCTCGTCCATGTGGTCTACGGCATCGGCTTCACGACGCTCTATTTCCGCAACTATTACGAGGCCTTCCCGACCGAATTAGTCCGCGCCGCGCAGATCGACGGAGCGAGCTTCTTCCAGATCTTCCGGCGGATCATGCTGCCGTCCTCCGGGCCGATCATCGTCGTCTCGGTCATCTGGCAGTTCACCAATATCTGGAACGACTTCCTGTTCGGTGCCTCGTTCTCCGGCCCCTATTCGACGCCGATGACGGTGGCGCTCAATAACCTGGTGAGCTCGTCGACGGGGGTCAAGGAATACAACGTCCACTTCGCCGGCGCGATCCTCGCCGCCCTGCCAACGCTCATCGTCTATATCGTGTCCGGCCGCTACTTCGTCCGCGGGCTGATGTCCGGCGCCGTGAAAGGGTAAGCCCATGTCATTCTTGAAAATCAGCAATCTGCGCAAATCCTACGGCTCACTGGAGATCCTGAAGGATATCAACATCGAGATCGAACAGGGCGGCTTTCTCGTGCTCGTCGGCCCGTCTGGCTGCGGCAAGTCGACATTGCTCAACACGATCGCTGGGCTGGAGCCGATCACCTCGGGCGACATCGCCATCGACGGCCGCTCGGTCTCGGGGCTGCACCCGTCGAAGCGCGACATCGCCATGGTGTTCCAGTCCTATGCGCTCTACCCGAATATGACGGTCGCCGGGAACATCGCCTTCGGCATGGAAATCCGCGGCGTGCCGAAGGATGAGCGCGACAAGGCGATCAAGCAGGTCGCCGACATGCTGCAGATCGGTCATCTGCTCGAGCGCAAGCCCGGCCAGCTTTCCGGCGGACAGCGCCAGCGCGTCGCCATGGGCCGGGCACTGGTGCGCGACCCGAAACTCTTCCTCTTCGACGAGCCGCTGTCGAACCTCGACGCGAAGCTGCGCGTCGACATGCGCACCGAAATCAAGCGCCTGCACCACCGCATGAAGACGACGATCGTCTATGTGACGCATGACCAGATCGAGGCGATGACGCTCGCCACCAAGATCGCCGTGTTGAAGGACGGCGTGCTGCAGCAGTTCGGAACGCCGGCCGAGATCTACAACAACCCGGCCAATATGTTCGTCGCCGATTTCATGGGATCGCCGGCGATGAACCTGCTGAAGGCGCGGATCGAAGCGGCCGGGGCGAACGTCGCGGTCACGCTGGAGCGGCCGAATGCCGAGCCGCTGAAGCTCGCCATGCCGCATGACGGTGCGCTCTCCGCCTATGCTGGCCGTGACGTGGTCTTCGGCATCCGTCCTGAGGCACTGACCGATCCGGACGGCGCCGACCGCAATGCGAAGTTCGTCGCCGAGGGCGACTGCCTGATCGAGGTGGTCGAACCCGCGGGTTCCGATACCTTCGCGGTGACCCGTCTCGGGGGCAAGGAAATCGTCGCGCGGCTCAGGGCAGACGCCCGCATCGCCCCCGGCCAGACGTCGCGGCTCGCCTTCAATCTCGACAAGGCGGTGTTCTTCGACCCCGAGAGCCAGATGCGGATCGCATGAGCCAGAGCATGCAGAGCCAGCCGGATATCGTCATCATCGGTTCGGGTGTCGGCGGCGCCACGGTGGCCGCGGGACTTGCCGCTTCGGGCGCCGAAATCCTCATCCTCGAGGCCGGCCACCACATCGAGGACCTGCCGGTCAATCGCGACCAGCGGGCGATCTTCCAGCGCGGACATTTCCGGCCGAAGGAGACCTGGTACGAGGCGGGCGGCGCCGACTTCAACCCCGGCAACTACTACAATGTCGGCGGCAACTCGAAATTCTACGGGGCGGTGCTCACACGCTACCGCCGCGAGGATTTCGAGGAGATGCGGCATCTCGACGGCGTCTCGCCCGCCTGGCCCTTTTCCTATGAGGAGCTCGAACCCTGGTACGCCAGGGCGGAAGCGCTCTACCAGGTGCGCGGACGCCTCGGCGAGGACCCGACCGAACCGGCGCATTCGAACGACTATCCGCATGCGCCGGTGCCGGACGAGCCGGCGATCGCCAAGGTGCGCAAGCGGCTGCGCGAAAACGGCCTGCATCCCTATTCGCTGCCGCTCGGCATCGATATCGACCGCTGGCTCGCCAAGGGCAAGACGCCCTGGGACGCACATCCGAACAGTTTCGACGGCAAGATGGACGCCGAGACGGCGGCGCTGACTGCGGCGCTCGAATATCCGAATGTCCGCCTGCAGACCGGTTCGCGGGTTACGCTGCTGACTACGGCGCCAGACGGCAAGGCGATTGCTTCCGTGCACTATGTCAAAGACGGTGTGGAACACAGTCTCTCGCCAAAGCTCGTCATTCTCTCCGCCGGCGCCGTGCAATCGGCCGTTCTGCTGCTGCGCTCGGCGGACGACCGCAACCCGGCCGGCCTCGCCAACCGCTCCGACCAGGTCGGCCGCAATTTCATGAACCACAATTCGAGCGCGGTGATCGCGCTCAGCCCTTGGTATCGCAACGATTCCGTCTACCAGAAGACCTTCGGCCTCAACGATTTCTATCTTTCCGATGGCGAGGGTGGGCCGCCGCTCGGCAATATCCAGCTCCTCGGCCGCGTCTCCGGCGCGATCCTGAAGGCCAACATGCGGTCGATGCCCGAATGGCTGCTCGGCCAGGTTTCTTCCCGCGCCATCGACTTCTACGCCATGAGCGAGGATCTGCCGTCGCCCGAAAGCCGCATCATGGTCGACGGCGACCGCATCCTGCTCCAATGGGTACGCACCAACTGGCATGCGCATCTGAAGCTCGTCGCCAAGCTGAAGGCGGTGCTGAAGCAGGCAGGCTTTCCGGTGGTGTTGGCGCGCGCCTTCGACAAGCGGACGCCGTCGCACCAGTGCGGAACGGTGCGGATCGGCAATGACCCGGCACAGGCGCCGCTCGACGTCCATTGCCGCGCCTTCGACCATCCGAACCTCTTCGTCGTCGATGCAGGCTTCCTGCCGACCTCCGCCGCCGTCAATCCGGCCCTGACGGTCGCGGCCCAGGCGCTGCGCGTCGCCGATCATATCGTTAGGGAGGATCTCCGGGCATGACGGACAAGGCTCGCCCCGTCGCGATCGTCACCGGCGGCCGCCGCGGCATCGGCCTCGGCATCGCCCGGGCTCTTGCGGCCGGTGGTTTCGATATCGCGATTACCGGCATCGGTGACGCGGACGGCGTGGCGCCGGTCATCGCCGAACTTGAGGCGCTCAGGGCACGCGCCATCTTCCTCCGGGCCGACATTGCGGATCTTTCCGGTCACCAGACAACCGTCGACGCGGTGATCACCGCCTTCGGCAGGATCGACTGCCTTGTGAATAATGCCGGCATCGCCTCCGTGGTGCGCGGCGATTTCCTCGACCTGAAGCCGGAGAATTTCGACACGATCGTCGGGATCAACCTGCGCGGCACGGTCTTTTTTACCCAAGCCGTTTTGAAGGCCATGCTTGCGGTCGAGGCGGGCGCGCCACGTTCGATCATCAACATCACCTCGGTCTCCGCGGCGATGACCTCGCCGGAGCGGCTCGACTACTGCATGAGCAAGGCGGGCCTTGCCGCCTTCAGCCAAGGCCTGGCGCTGCGGCTCGCCGAGACTGGCATCGCGGTTTTCGAGGTGCGCCCGGGGATCATCCGCTCCGACATGACCGCCGCCGTCTCCGGCAAATACGATGCGCTGATCGCCGGCGGGCTGGTACCGGTCAAGCGTTGGGGCGAGCCCGAGGATATCGGCAATATCGTTGCCGGCCTCGCCAGCGGCAAATTTGCTTTCGCCACCGGCTCAGTCATTCAGGCCGATGGGGGCCTGTCGATCAGTCGACTTTAGCAGCAAGGAGCGTCTCGTCAGAGGCGTCCGCCAGATTTATCACGACTTCTATTTGGAACGTTCCAATAGAGGCGGCGGAGGAACGGAGAATGGCATTCGACTACATCATCACCGGTGCCGGCCCGGCCGGCTGCGTGCTTGCCAATCGGCTGAGCGAGGATCCGACGGTCAAGGTGCTGCTGCTGGAAGCCGGCGGCGGCGACTGGAATCCGCTGTTCCACATGCCGGCCGGCTTTGCCAAGATGACCAAGGGCGTGGCGAGCTGGGGCTGGCACACGGTGCCGCAGAAGCACATGAAGGGCAGGGTGCTGCGCTATACGCAGGCGAAGGTGATCGGCGGCGGTTCGTCGATCAATGCGCAGCTCTACACCCGCGGCAATGCCGTCGATTACGATCTCTGGGCGAGCGAGGACGGCTGCGCCGGCTGGGACTATCGCAGCGTGCTTCCCTATTTCAAGCGCGCCGAGGACAATCAGCGCTTCGCCGACGACTACCATTCCTATGGCGGGCCGCTCGGTGTCTCGATGCCGGTCTCGTCGCTGCCGATCTGCGACGCCTATATCCGCGCCGGCCAGGAGCTCGGTATTCCCTACAATCACGATTTCAACGGCAAGCAGCAGGCGGGCGTCGGCTTTTATCAGCTGACCCAGCGCAACCGCCGGCGCTCCTCCGCGTCGCTCGCCTATCTCTCGCCGATCAAGGATCGCAAGAACCTGACGGTGCGCACCGGTGCCCGCGTCGCCCGCATCGTGCTCGAAGGAAGCCGCGCCGTCGGCGTCGAAGTGGTGACCGCCAAGGGCAGCGAGGCGGTCCGCGCCGAACGGGAGGTGCTGGTCTCCTCCGGCGCCATCGGCTCGCCGAAGCTGCTCTTGCAGTCCGGCATCGGCCCGGCCGACCACCTGCGCTCGATCGGCGTCGAGGTTCGGCATGACTTGCCCGGCGTCGGCGGCAATCTGCAGGACCACCTCGACCTCTTCGTGATTGCCGAATGCACCGGCGACCACACCTATGACAATGTCGCCAAGCTGCACCGCACGCTCTGGGCGGGCCTTCAATATGTGCTTTTCCGCTCGGGTCCGGTCGCCTCGTCGCTCTTCGAGACCGGCGGCTTCTGGTATGCCGATCCGAATGCCCGCTCGCCGGATATCCAATTCCATCTCGGCCTCGGCTCGGGCATCGAGGCGGGCGTGGCGCGGCTGAAGAACGCCGGCGTCACGCTCAACTCCGCCTATCTGCATCCGCGCTCGCGCGGCACCGTTCGCCTTTCCTCGGCCGATCCGGCGGCCGCGCCGCTGATCGACCCCAACTACTGGGAGGATCCGCATGACCGCAAGATGTCGCTCGAAGGCCTGCAGATCGCCCGCGAGATCATGCAGCAGCCGGCCCTCGAACCCTTCGTGCTCGCCGAACGTTTGCCGGGTAAGGATATCAAGACGGACGAGCAGCTCTTCGACTATGGCTGCGCCAATGCCAAGACCGATCATCATCCGGTCGGCACCTGCAAGATGGGCACGGATGCGGCGGCTGTGGTCGATCTGGAGCTGAAGGTGCGCGGCCTAGAGGGTCTGCGGGTCTGCGACAGTTCGGTGATGCCGCGGGTGCCGTCGTGCAACACCAACGGGCCGACGATCATGATGGGCGAGAAGGGGGCCGACATCATCCGCGGCCTGCCGCCGCTGCCGCAGGCCGTGTTCGAGCACGAGCGCAACGACACGCGGCCGCGGGCTCGCGCGGCAATTCGCTGACGCGAGGCAAGCATGATCCGCCACTGCGTTTTGATCCGCCTTCGCCCCGAGGTAAGCAAGGCCGACGTTTGCCCCTCATCACGCTTCCGCGACCTTCTCCCCGCAAGCGGGGAGAAGGGGTATGCCGCGCCCTCTTTGTCCGCTCTCCCCGCGCGCGGGGAGCGGGCTAGTCCTCGGGTTAAACCCGAGGAGAGGGGCAATCGCCGAGCCGTCACCGATCGCGACGGCGCAGATCATCGCAGAATCGGCGCAAAAATCATTGCGACGGCGGAGGGCGGCGTCCAAGGTGTGTTCGTCTTTGACCTCGAGATCCCGGACTGATTCATGGCATCGATCGAGCCGCGCTCCTTTCTGACCTCCGTCTTCGAGGCTGCCGTCGTGGCGGCCGACCCTGAAGCCGCCATTCGCGCCCATCTGCCGAAGCGGCCGAAGGGGCGAACGATCGTGATCGGTGCCGGCAAGGCGGCAAGCCAAATGGCCGCCGCCTTTGAGCGGCTCTGGGACGGCCCGTTCGAAGGGGTGGTGGTCGCTCGCCATGGGCCGATCGAAAATTGCGCCCGCATCAAGGTGCTGCAATCGGCCCATCCCGTGCCGGACGAGGCGGGGCTCATCGCCTCCGCGGGACTCCTCGAACGGGTCGAGGGACTGACCGCCGACGACCTGGTGATTGCGCTTGTCTCCGGCGGCGGCTCCGCGCTGCTGCCGGCGCCGCCGAATGGGCTGACGCTCGAGGACGAGATTGCCGTCAACCGGGCGCTGCTTGCTTCCGGGGCACCGATCTCGGCGATGAACGTGGTGCGCAAGCACGTGTCGCGGGTCAAGGGTGGGCGCCTGGCCCTCGCCGCCTCGCCGGCGCGCGTCGTCAGTCTGGTCGTATCGGACGTCCCGGGTGACAATCCCGCCTTCGTCGCCTCCGGGCCGACCGTGCCGGACCGGTCGAGCCTGGAAGAGGCACGCGAGATCGTCGCGCGCTACGCCATGGCGCTGCCGGAGCGGGTCGTCGCCCATCTTCGCTCGGATGCGGCGCGCGCACCGAGCCCCGACGATCCTGCCTTTGCCGGCAACGAGGTCCATGTGATCGCTTCGGCGAGCGTGTCGCTGGAAGCTGCGGCGGCGCGGGCGCGGCAGAGCGGCATCGAGGCGATGATCCTGTCGGATGCGATCGAGGGCGAGGCGCGCGATATCGGCCGCATGCATGCCGCACTCGCCCGCGAAGTGGCGTTGCGCGCCCGACCTTTCGCCAAACCCGTCGTGCTGCTTTCCGGCGGCGAGACGACGGTGACGATTTCCGGCAAGGACTACGGCAAGGGCGGCCGCAACAGCGAGTTCCTCTTGTCGCTGGCGCTCGACATAGATGGCGTCGCGGGGATCGATGCGCTCGCCGCAGACACGGACGGCATCGATGGTTCTGAAGACAATGCCGGCGCCTTTGCCGACGGGACGAGTGTCGGCCGCATGCGGGCGGCAGGCGCCGATCCCCGCGCCCATCTCGCCCGCCACGACGCCTGGTCGGCCTTCGCCGCCAGCGGCGACCTCTTCGCGCCGGGTCCTACCGGCACCAATGTCAATGATTTCCGGGCGATCTTGATTCGCTGATGTGAATGACCACGGCGCAACATGGCCCCTCCCCAGCCCCTCCCCACAGGTGGGCTTAAGTTGCCGCGGCCTCTGCGATCCTCTTTACGGTACGGCAGATGCTACGTTGGAAAATGGCAATCGGCCGCAGCGGGCGCCAAAGCCCCTCCCACCTGTGGGGAGGGGTTGGGGAGGGGGCGAGCCACGAGGCACGAAAGGCGTCGGGGAACACCTATGCCGCAAGCCCCTTCTTCGCCAGCATCGCATCCGGGCTCGGCAGCTTGCCGCGAAAGGCCCTGTAGGCGTCTTCCGGATCGATCGCCCCGCCGACGGAATAGATGTGGCCCTTGAGCTTGGCCGCCATTGCCGGATCGAAGGGGTCGCCGGTCTCCTCGAAGGCGGCGAAGGCGTCGGCGTCGAGCACCTCCGACCACATGTAGGAATAGTAGCCGGCCGAGTAGCCGTCTCCGGAGAAGACATGCAGGAAATGCGGGCTGCGATGCCGCATGACGATCGATGCCGGCAGATCGATCCTTTCGAGCGTCGCCGCCTCGAGCGCCATCGGATCGCCGATGTTTTCCGCCGTATGATAGGCCATGTCGACGAGCGCCGACGCGGTGAACTCGACGGTGGCAAAGCCGGAATTGAAGGTCCGCGCCGCCAGCACCTTGTCGAGGAGGGCGTTCGGCATCGGTTCGCCGGTGCGGTAGTGCACGGCGTATTTCCTAAGAATCTCCGGCACCGTCAGCCAATGCTCGTAAAGCTGTGACGGCAGTTCGACGAAGTCGCGCGAAACGCCGGTGCCAGACACCGAGGGGTAGGTGACGTTCGACAGCATGCCGTGCAGCGCGTGGCCGAACTCGTGGAAGAGGGTGCGGGCGTCGTCGATGGAAAGCAGTGCCGGCTTGCCGTCGGCGGGCTTGGCGAAGTTGCAGACATTGTAGACGATCGGGATTTCGCCGACCGCACCGTTCTTCAATTTCAGCTTGTGCTGCGACTGGAAGGAGCTCATCCAGGCGCCGGAGCGCTTGGAGGAGCGGGCGAAGTAGTCGCCGAGGAAGAGCGCCGCGAGCTTGCCCGAAGCGTCGCGGATCTCGAAGACGCGGACGTCCGGATGGTAGGCGGCGATGCCGCTCTTTTCCGTCACCGTAATGCCGAAGAGACGATGGGCGACGTCGAAGCAGGCGCCGATAATCCTTTCAAGCTGCAGATAGGGCTTCAGCTCGCTTTCCGAGAAGCTGAACTTTTCCGCTCTCAGCTTTTCGGCATAGTGGCGCCAGTCCCAGGGCATCACGTCGTGATTGCGGCCTTCAGCAGCGATCAGCCTGGCAAGATCCGCCTCTTCCTCCCGGGCGCGGGCCACCGCCTTTTCCCAGACCCGCAGCAACAGGCCGTTCACCGCTTCCGGCGTCTTCGCCATGGTGTCGTCGAGCTTGAGTGCGGCGTAGTTCGGATAGCCGAGCAGCTTCGCCTTTTCCGCCCGTAGCGAAAGCGTCTCGGCGATGATGCCGCGATTGTCGGTCTCGCCGCCATTTTCGCCGCGCGCCGTCCAGGCCCGGAAAGCCTGCTCGCGAAGCTCGCGGTTTTCCGAGAAGGTCAGGAACGGCTCGACGATAGAGCGCGACAGCGTCACCGCATACTTGCCGTCCTCGCCCCGGTCGCGTGCCGCTTCGGCCATCGCGTCCTTGAGGAAATCCGGCAGCCCGGCCAGTTCCTCATCGCTCGTGAGCATGAGCGACCAGTTCTTCTCATCGGCCAGCACGTTCTGGCCGAATTTCGCGCCGAGGCCGGCAAGCGTTTCGTTGATTGTCGCGAGTCGCTCCTGCTCCGCCTTGTCGAGCTTGGCGCCGGACTTGACGAAACCCTTCCAGTGCCGTTCGAGAACACGCGTCGCCTCGAGATCGAGTCCGAGTTCCTGCCGCTTCTCCCACAGCGTGTCGATGCGGCTGAAGAGCACCGGATTCGTGCCGATCTTCGAATAGTGGCGCGACATCTTCGGTGCAATGTCGCGCTCCAGCGCCTGGATCACCTCGTTGGTGTGGGCACCGGCCTTGGTCCAGAACAGTGCCGAAACGCGCGACAGCTCGTCGCCGGCGATCTCCAGAGCGACGACAGTATTGTCGAAGCTCGGCGGCTCGGGATTGTTGGCGATCGCCTCGATCTCCGCCTCGTGGCTCGCGAAGGCCGCATCGAAGGCGGGCGCGAAGTCCTCGTCGTTTATCGCCGCGAAGCGCGGCAGGCCCTCATGGCCTGTCCAGTGTGTGAGGGCGGGATTGAGCGAAGCGTCGGCGGTCATGAGATTCCTTTCGCATGCGGATCGCACCGGGCGTGGGCTTGACGCACCGGCAGATGTGAAGTGGTTGGCGGACGCGGGCTGTTCAAGCCCTGCGCATGCCGAAAAGACCGGGCGCCGCGTGCCAGATCGCCTGCACGGCGAAGCCGATGAAGAGCAGCCCGGATAGCCGGACGATGGTGAGCTCGTGGCGCCGGTAGAAGCGCCGGACGACCGAGGCGCCGATAATGGCGACCAGAATCACATCGGCGAGCAGGAAACCGATCAGCGACACGGCGAGCAGCATCGGCAGGGCGTCGAATTCCAAGGCGTTGGCGGAGCCGGCGAGGAGCGCCGTGAAGGTCGCGAGCGCCACCGGATAACCCTTGGGATTGGTGAGCCCGAAGATCAGCCCGCGTCGGAGCGGCCGCTCGACCGTCATCAGGGCGCGATTGTCGCCCTTCGGCCGGGCCTTCAGCGCCGTCCAGCCAATCCAGGCGAGATAGGCGCCGCAGATGAGCCCGAGAATGTCAAAGAGCGCCGTACCGATCGAGCGGGCACCGACGATGGCGATGAGCGCCAGCGTCGACCAGAGGATATCGCCGGCGAGGTGGCCGCCCATGAACAGCGCGCCGGCCTTGCGGCCCTGGCCGGCGCCGATGCCAAGCAGCGCCAGGAAGGCGGGGCCGGGGACCAGGGTGTAGGAAAGGGCCGCAAGGAAGGCACCGACTAGAAGCGTCTCGGACATCTTGGAAACCCCGGTTGTGGAATTCGGTCATTCGAGCGCCCGGCGCCGATTCCGTCAAGCGGAAACGGCAGCGGCGGCGAACGTCTGGCGGCATCAGTGACGGTGCAGAGGTTTGCGGAAGGTGAGAATATCGATCGTGGCCTAAACCAGCTCTGCGACAGCCCGAATGAACCTGCGCATGGGTTTTTCCTCGTCGTTGGGGCGAACCGGTGATCGGTCCATATTATCATTTTCCCGCGTTCCGGCGGGCGAGGTCTGTTTCCGAGGGAACCGGTAGACGCGCACAAATCTTTCGCCAACGCGATTTCCCTCGATACGAAGTTGCGTTAAGAACCGCCCGAGTTTTCCCCTCGAGAAGGACTATCCATGACTGTGCGCAATCTCTTCCTTCTGCCCGGCGACGGCATCGGCCCGGAAGCCATGGCGGAAGTCCGTAAAATCATCGCTTACATGAACTCCGAGCAGGACGCCGGTTTCGTCACGGAGGAGGGGCTCGTGGGTGGATCCGCCTATGACGCCCACGGCGCGGCGATCTCGGAAGAGGACATGGCCAAGGCCCTTGCCGCCGACGCGGTGCTTTTCGGCGCCGTCGGCGGACCGAAATGGGACGCGGTTCCCTATGAAGTGCGCCCGGAAGCCGGACTTCTCCGCCTGCGCAAGGATCTGGAACTCTTTGCGAACCTGCGCCCGGCCATCTGCTATCCGGCGCTTGCCAACGCGTCCTCGCTGAAGCCGGAGCTGGTCGAAGGCCTCGACATCCTGATCGTCCGTGAGCTGACCGGCGGCGTCTATTTCGGCGAGCCGAAGGAAATCATCGATCTCGGCAACGGCCAGAAGCGCGGCATCGACACCCAGGTTTACGACACCTACGAGATCGAGCGCATCGCCGGCGTCGCCTTCGAGCTGGCGCGCACCCGCAACAACCGCGTCTGCTCGATGGAAAAGCGCAACGTCATGAAGTCGGGCGTGCTCTGGAACCAGGTTGTTACCGAGACGCACAAGGCAAAGTATTTCGACGTTCAGCTCGAGCACATGCTGGCCGACGCAGGTGGCATGCAGCTGGTGCGGCAACCGAAGCAGTTCGACGTGATCGTCACGGACAACCTGTTCGGCGACATGCTGTCGGACGTCGCTGCGATGCTGACCGGTTCGCTCGGCATGCTGCCTTCGGCCTCGCTCGGGGCACCGGACGCCAAGACCGGCAAGCGCAAGGCGCTCTACGAGCCGGTGCATGGCTCGGCGCCGGACATTGCCGGCCAGGGCATCGCCAACCCGATCGCGATGATCGCCTCCTTCGCCATGTGCCTGCGCTACTCCTTCAACCTCGTGAAGGAAGCCGATAATCTCGAAAAGGCAATCGCCAACGTGCTCGACAAGGGCATCCGCACCGGCGACATCATGGCGGATGGCTGCCGGAAGGTCGGCACCGTCGAAATGGGCGACGCCATTCTCGCCGAGTTCAAGGCGCTCTCGGCCTGATCGGCCGTTACGCTCGCCTACCTATACGAAAACACCTCCGGACACGGTCCGGAGGTGTTTTGATTTGAATCCCTTGATTTTTCCGCGCTCGACTTCACATGCAGGGAACCGATCCGGGAAACACGACATGAACCAACCGCTTGCCTCCTCCGGCTGGATCCTGCTGACGACGATCATTCTCGTCGTGGCCCTCGTTCCCTTCGATCCGCACCTGTCGCAATGGGCGCAGGGCCTGCCGCAAGAAATCATCGGCTTCAACCGGGCAATCACCGATTTCGGCACCTTCGCCTGGATGATCTATACCTCCGCGACCCTGCTCCTGATCGCCTTCATCGTCAGGCGATCGTCGCGACGCAACACCGTCCGGCAGCGGGCCCGCACGGCACGCCGCCTCGGGGCCTACTTCCTGCTGACGATCGGCACGGCAAGCGTGCTGGTGCACGGGTTGAAGCTGCTGATCGGCCGCGCCCGCCCGGAGCTCTTCGCCGAATACGGGGCCTACAGCCTGACGCCCTTTACCGGCAGCGGCGCTTTCGAGAGTTTTCCATCGGGCCACTCGACGGCCGCCGGCGCCTTCTTCGGTGCCTTCGCCATGCTGACGCCGAGGCTGCGGCCGCTCTTTCTGATCTTGGCGCTGCTGATCGGCGTGTCGCGCGTCGTCGTCGGCGCCCACTATCCGAGCGATGTGGCGGCCGGCCTGCTGCTCGGCCTCTGGACCGCAATGATGGTCGCCTTTCTCTTCGCCCGCCGGGACTGGCTCTTCCGGCTCGACGCCGGCGGCTGGCCGGCACCGAAGACCGCGCGTTCCCGGTTCAAATAAAAAGCCGGCGCGGAGGCCGCGCCGGAGTCAGGAGAGCTTGTTGGAAATCGAGGAAAAGCCGCCTACCCTTGCGGCTCAGTCCATCGCGTCGATATTGCGGTCCTTGGTTTCCGGCAGGAACAGCAGGCCGATCACCAGGGTGATGCCGGCGAAGACGATCGGGTACCAGAGACCATAGTAGATATCGCCCTTTGCCGCGCTCATGGCGAAGGCCGTTGCCGGAAGCAGGCCGCCGAACCAGCCGTTGCCGATGTGATAGGGCAGCGACATGCCGGTGTAGCGGATGCGGGTCGGGAAGAGTTCGACGAGCAGAGCGGCGATCGGTCCGTAGACCATCGTCACATAGATGACGAGGACGGTCAGCACGGCAATGATCACCGTCCAGTTGACGCGAGCCGGATCGGCCACCATCGTGAATGCGCCTCCTTTGTCGATCGAATAGACCGCCATTTCGGTCGCGCTGCCGACTTCTTCCTTGGTCAGCAGTTTGTCGGCAGTCAGCTTGTCGGCCGGAACCATGGTCTTGTCGCCGGCGCGGATCGCAGCCGCGTCCAGGGCGAGCTCCGGATTGGCCGCGACGAAAGCGTCGAGCTTCGATTCTGGCACCTTTGCGGCACCACGCACCAGCGGGTAGCCGGAGGCTTGCAGCGCCATGTTGACCTGCTTGCTGAACGCAGCATCCTCGGCTTTCGCCTTGTCGCCGGCGGCGACCGCGTCATAGCTGGTGATCGTCGTCTCGCCGACCTTCACGGTCGCCGGCGTCCCCGCGGCCGCCGTGGTCACCACGTCGTAAGGCACCGAGTTCTTCGTCAGGAAGGCCGTTGCGATGTCGCACGAAGTCGTGAACTTCGCCGTGCCGGTCGGGTTGAACTGGAATTTGCAGTCCCCGGGTGCGGCGGCGACGGTAGCGCGAACACTCTGCTGTGCCTCGGCCAAAGCCGGGTTTCCGGCCCAGGTCAAGGTTTTGAACAGCGGGAAGTAGGTCAGCATGGCGAGCAGCAGGCCGGCCATGATGATCGGCTTGCGGCCGATCTTGTCGGAAAGCCAGCCGAAGAAGACGAAGAAGCCGGTGCCGAGCACGAGCGAGGCGGCAACCATCAGGTTCGCCGACTGGCCGTCGATCTTCAGGATGCTCTGCAGGAAAAACAAGGCGTAGAACTGGCCGGAATACCAGACGACGGCCTGACCGACGACGGCACCGAAGAGCGCCAGCAGCGCGACCTTGGCATTCCGCCACTGGCCGAAGGCCTCCGTCAGCGGCGCCTTCGAACCCTTGCCCTCTTCCTTCATCTTCTTGAAGGCCGGCGATTCGTTCATCTTCAGCCGAATCCAGACGGAGACGCCAAGAAGCACGCAGGACAGCAGGAAGGGTATGCGCCAGCCCCACGCGGCGAAGGCCTCCTTGCCGAGTATGAACTGCACGAACAGGATCACCACCAGCGACAGGAACAGGCCGAGCGTCGCCGTCGTCTGAATCCACGAGGTGAAATAGCCGCGACGGCCATGCGGCGCATGTTCGGCGACATAGGTTGCGGCGCCGCCATACTCACCACCGAGCGCCAGACCCTGCAGCAGGCGCAGGACGATCAGGATGATCGGCGCGGCTATACCGATCGAAGCGGCACCGGGCAGAACGCCGACCAGGAAGGTCGACAGACCCATGATCAGGATCGTGACGAGGAACGTATACTTGCGGCCGACAAGGTCCCCGATCCGGCCGAAGACGAGCGCGCCGAAGGGGCGCACCAGGAAGCCTGCGGCAAAGGCAAGCAGCGCGAAGATGTTGCGGGTCGTCTCCGGATACTGGCTGAAGAAGGTCGCGCCGATATAGACGGCGAGCGATCCATAAAGATAGAAATCATACCATTCGAAGACGGTACCGAGCGACGAGGCGAAGATGACCTTCTTCTCCTCGGCGGTCATAGGGCCGGCTTTCTTGACGCCGTCCGCTGTTGCGACATTTGCCATTTGATGATCCTCCACTTCAAAAGGCATTCCTTGAGCGCCCGTTCGATCGATCCGGCTCCTCCCCGAGGTCCGGAACGCGGTGCGCCTGAGTCGAGAGGATGTCAGAAAAGCCCTTCCCCAGGCAGGGATGCTTTCGTCCTATGACTTTCGTCTAATGTGGCGATCGGGCGCGGATTTGCCCCTCACCCTAACCCTCGCCCGCACGCGGCGTGACGACGGGGAGAGGGACCATGACGGTCGGGATCGGTTGGCCGGCCGAGCAATTCGAGGGCGCAGAGGCTCCGGCGGCTTGACTCTTGTGGAAAAGCCGGTAAGAGCAGCGGCGAACGAGGAAACGAGATGCGACCGAACAATTCGTCCATCGCTGCGCTGCACGTGCCGGCCCATGCCGGGCAGGCGTGCGCTTTCTCGCTCGCAAGCAAAACAACGGCCAAAACGACGACGAAAACCGTCTGACGTCTCTGGCCCTCCGCTCTCTCCCCGGCACGGCCGGGGACAGGACCCTCGCGGACGATCCGCGCGGCTCCGCCTCCACCAGATGAGGAGAGACAGAAAGAGAGCTTAGAACATGGGTTTCAAGATTGCAGTCGCAGGCGCCACCGGCAATGTGGGCCGGGAGATGCTGAACATCCTCTCCGAACGGGGATTTCCTGCGGACGAGGTTGTGGCGCTCGCCTCCTCGCGCTCCATCGGAACTGAAGTGTCCTACGGTGACAAGACGCTGAAGGTCTCCAACCTCGAAACCTATGACTTCTCCGACACGGATATTTGCCTGATGTCGGCCGGCGGCGCGGTATCGCTCAAGTACTCGCCGAAGATCGGCCAGCAGGGCTGCGTCGTCATCGACAATTCGTCGGCCTGGCGCTACGACGCCGAAGTGCCGCTGATCGTGCCGGAAGTGAACGCCGACGCGGTTGCCGGATTCACCAAGAAGAACATCATCGCCAATCCGAATTGCTCGACGGCGCAGCTCGTCGTCGCCCTGAAGCCGCTGCACGACCACGCGAAGATCAAGCGCGTCGTCGTCTCCACCTACCAGTCGGTCTCCGGCGCCGGCAAGGACGGCATGGACGAGCTCTTCAACCAGACGCGCGCCGTCTTCGTCGCCGATCCGATCGAGAGCAAGAAGTTCACCAAGCGCATCGCCTTCAACGTCATTCCGCACATCGACGTCTTCATGGAAGACGGCTACACCAAGGAAGAGTGGAAGGTTCTCGCCGAGACCAAGAAGATGCTCGACCCGAAGATCAAGGTGACCTGCACGGCGGTGCGCGTGCCGGTATTCATTGGCCATTCCGAATCGGTCAACATCGAATTCGAGAACGAGATCACCGCCGACGAGGCGCGCGAGATCCTGCGCGAGGCGCCGGGCTGTCTCGTCGTCGACAAGCATGAGAACGGCGGCTACGTAACGCCCTATGAATGCGCCGGCGAAGACGCGACCTATATTTCGCGCATCCGCGAGGACGCGACCGTCGAAAACGGTCTCAACATGTGGGTGGTCTCCGACAACCTGCGCAAGGGTGCGGCGCTGAATGCGGTTCAGATTGCCGAACTGCTTGTCAATCGCGGCCTGATCAAGCCGCGCAAGCAGGCGGCCTGAAGAGCCGGCGATCGCTTATTAACCCGAAACCCCGCTCGGCGACAGCGACCTTGCGGGGTTTCGCATTGACTTCGGGGCGGTGGATTCACGTGAAACATCGCCGGGGGACGAGAGCAAACGAGAGAGCCCGGGCGGGGCGGGCTTTCAAGTCAACCATTCGGGCTTTGACGGGGTATACCATGCACATGGCAAGGTGCGCAGTAACGGGGCTTGCAGCCCTCATCTCAACGGCATTTCTTCCCGCGGCCGCTTCTGCGGCGCAATGCGGCAACGGCGCCGGGGGCTTTTCCGCCTGGGTCGCCGAGTTCAAGCGCGAGGCGGCCGGCAACGGCATCAGGCCATCGGTGCTCGATCAGGCTCTCGCCAATGTTTCCTACAGCCGGGCGACGATCCGTGCCGACCGCGGCCAGAAAAGCTTCAAGCTGTCGCTCGACCAGTTCATGCAGAAGCGCGGCGGCCAGGCGATCATCTCGCGCGGCCGGAAAATGCGCGCCCAGAACGCCGCGCTTTTCGAAAGCATCCAGCAGCGCTACGGCGTGCCGGCCGGCCCGCTGATCGCCATCTGGGGCATGGAGACCGGCTTCGGCTCCTTCATGGGCAAGGAGCACACGCTCTCCGCCGTCTCGACGCTCGCCTATGATTGCCGCCGCTCCGCCTATTTCACCGACCAGCTCTATGCCGCGCTTCAGCTCGTCGAACGGGGCGATCTGAGCCCCACCGCCCGCGGCGCTGCCCATGGCGAAATCGGTCAGACGCAGTTCCTGCCGCTGAACGTCTTGAAATTCGGCGTGGATGGCGACGGCAACGGCCATATCGACATGGTGCGCTCGAAAGCCGACGCGCTGGCCTCGACCGCAAACTTCCTGCGCGGCCACGGCTGGCAGCCGGGTGGCGGCTACCAGCCGGGCCAGGTGAACTACGCGGCGATCCAGGGCTGGAACGCCGCAAGCGTCTACCAGCAGGCGATCGCCATCATCGGCGCCGAGATCGACGGCGACTGATCAGAAACAGCCACGCTTGAATTGCCCTCATCCGCCTGCCGGCACCTTCTCCCCGCTTGCGGGGAGAAGGGACTTTGCTGCAACCTCTGCGCCCCTTTCCTGAAGGATCGCGGTGCTGTTCTGCGGATCGCTCAAGCAGATTTCTGAACAGGCATCGGCCGTTCCGCCAGTCCCTTCTCCCCGCCTGCGGGAAGGGACTGGCGGCAGACCGGATGATGGGCGAACCCATATGTCTGTCAGTGTCGCGTCACGTTCCCGGGCGGGTGAAATCGCCGGTCTTCGCGTCCATCACCCAGAGCTCGCCGGTCGAAATGTCGAACCAGGCGCCGTGAAGCTGCAGTTTTCCCTTCGCCTCGAGGACCTGCACGCAAGGAAAAGTCCGGAGATTGGCGATCGAATTGCGGATCGATACGCGCTCGAGCGCGCGCTGGCGTTCGGCCGGCGTCATCACCTCGTTGCTCTGGATCTGCTCCGCGGCGGGCTTCAAGAGATTCATCCAGCGGCCGATGAAATCGCCGGGCGAGAGCGGTTCCGCATCCGGATCGAGGGCCGCCTTGATGCCGCCGCAGCGGCCGTGACCCATGACGACGATATCGCTGACACGCAGCGACTGGACCGCGAATTCCAGGGCCGCCGAGGTTGAGTGATAGTGCCCGTCCGGCTCATAGGGCGGCATCAGATTGGCAACGTTGCGGATGACGAAGAGCTCGCCCGGGCCGCAGTCGAAGATCGTTTCGGGGGCCGCACGCGAATCGCAGCAGGCGATGAGCATCGTCCGCGGCTTCTGCCCCGTTTCTGCTAGTGTCTTGTAGCGTTGCTGATGTTCGCTGAACCGGCCGCTCATGAAGTTGCGATAGCCGTTCAGAAGATGTTCCGGGAAACGCTGCATATCCGTCGGTTACCTCGCTGCGATCGTCAGATCAATCCATTATGAGCAGTTTCTTTATTTCGGCCGCACCTGGCTCGGATGCAACAGCCGGCGCATCTGCACCATCGCCATCGGCGTCGCCAGGCTCGAAGCATCCTGCTCGAGCGTCAATTCGTCGGCGCCGCGCTTGCGGCTGCGCGCGATGATCTCGAACACGCTGGCGGTGGCCATCTGCAGCGCCCGCTCCTCGGAAAGCCCCTGAAGAAGTCGGGCCAGGAAAACGGCCGAAAGCAGGTCTCCGGTGCCGTTCGGCGGGTCGTCGATCAGCCGATGCTCAGCAAGCAGCGCATGGCGGCCGGAGAGATAGAGATTGCCGGTGCCGCCGCTCATCATGGGGATCGCCGAAGTCACCAGCACCTGCGGCGGCCCAAGACCAAGTGCTGCGTCGAGAATCGTCGCATTGGTCTCGAGTGCTGCGCCCGCAAGCCAGGCAAGCTCGAATCGGTTCGGCGTCGCGAGCGTCGCCAGCGGCAGCAGCCGGTCGCGGATGGCGGCGGCAATCTCGACCGGCACGTAAAGGCCGTTCACATCGCCGATCACCGGGTCGCAGGCGTAGAAAAGGTCTGGATTGCGGCCCCTGAGCACCGTCACCAGCCGGGCGACGCCCTCGGCCTGAGCAGGCGAACCCAGGTAGCCGGAGAGGACGGCGCGCACCTCGCCCGCCCAGCGGGCGCTGGCGAGATCGTCGATGACGGACCGAAAATCCGCGTCCGGCATCACCACCCGCGTCGAACGGCCATGACCGGGATGCCAGGGAAGAATGATGGTCGGCAGCGCCCACACACGATGCCCGAGCGTCTCCAGTGCGAACACGGCGGCGCGATTGCCGACGGTGCCGCGAACCACGTGGCTGGAGATGACGATGACGGCGCCTGGCGCGGCGTGCATTTCGGACATCGGGGCAAGACCATCCTTCGATTCGAAGCGTGATCGCCCGACTGTCGCCGCCTTGTCAACAGGCAGTCGCTCGGGACGATTTTGAAGCCTTGCGGGGTTTTGTTCGTTTTCATCGTTTTTCTGGAAATTTTTGCGAAATCACCCCGGATTTAAATGGATTTAGGTCGATTCGGCGTGAATTTCTTCAAAAACCGGCTCGATTTCGCCCAAATTCGTTTAAAAAACCATCGCCATTGACCATGGTTCTGATAGGGTCAACTATCATTTTTGGGGGAGCGAGTTCATGGGCGTGAAGCATAATCCGAAACGGGACCGTCACATCGATGCGGCCCGTGCGGCAGTGACCAAGATCGGTGCCGAAACTCTGCCGCCGGAAATCCTCTTCAGCGGCGCGAGCAACGACGACCTTGATCTCTATTCGCCGGACATGCTGGCGCTGACCGCCGCCCATGCGCGCAAGGAACTGGCCCGCTGGGACGGCGGCAGACCGCAGGTGTCGGTCGAGACGGTGCCGGGCGTGGCGCCGGGTGGAACGGAAGTTTCGATCATCGCCGTCACCGAACGCAACATGCCTTTCCTCTACGACTCCGTCATGGGCGAGGTGACGAGCACCCATCGCGACATCCACCTGGCGATCCACCCCATTCTGGTTAGGGAGCCGGGCCAGCCCGCCAAATTGTTCGACCCGGACGAGGGAAGCGACCCCGCCCACCGCGTCAGCCACATCCAGATCCATCTGAGCAAACTGACGCCGCTCGAGGAGCGGTCGCTGAGCAAGCGCATCAGCGACGTGCTGGAGCAGGTTCATCAGGCGGTACACGACTGGCCGGCGATGACCGCTCTCCTCGATCAGGCCATGCGGGAACTGGAAGATTACAGCGCCTCCCGCAAGAAGAGCGACCGCGACGAGGCCCTCGCCTTCCTTCGCTGGCTAAGGGACAATAATTTCACCTTCCTCGGAATGCGCGAATACACCTATTCCGGAAAGGGCGAGAAAGCGAGCGTCGAGCGCGGCAAGGGGCGCGGCCTCGGCATCCTCTCCAATCCCGAGGTCCGCGTTCTCAGGCAGGGCAAGGATGCGGTTCTGACGACGCCGGAGATCCTGGCCTTCCTCGAAGGTCCCGACTTCCTGATCGTTACCAAGGCCAATGTGAAGTCGGTCGTCCACCGCCGGGCCTATATGGATTATATAGGCGTCAAGCGCTTCGACGCCGATGGCAACGTCGTTGGCGAGCTGCGCATCGTCGGCCTCTTCACCTCGACCGCCTATACGAGGCAGGCGGCGGAAATTCCGCTGTTGCGGCACAAGATCGAGAAGATCATCGATCACTTCGGCTACGATCCGCAGAGTCACTCCGGCAAGATGCTGGCCAATACGCTCGAAGCCTATCCGCGCGACGATCTCTTCCAGATCGACATCGGCCTGCTCGCCGCCTTCTCGGAGCAGATCAACGAGCTTGGCGACCGGCCGCGGGTGCGCGTGCTGCCGCGCATCGACCACTTCGACCGCTTCGTCTCGGTCATCGTCTTCGTGCCGCGCGAGCAATATGATTCGGCTGTCCGCGAAAAGATCGGCGACTACCTGAAGACCGCCTATGACGGCCGCGTCTCCGCCTATTACCCCGCCTTCCCGGAAGGAGGCCTGGCGCGCGTCCATTTCATCATCGGGCGCTCGGGCGGCAGGACGCCGCGCGTCCCGCAGGCGAAGCTCGAGGAAGCCGTCCGCGCCATCGTCACCCGCTGGACCGACCGCTTCAACCTGTTCGCCCGCAAGGACGGTGTCGAGCTCGTGGTCGGCGAAGCCTATCAGGCCGCCTTTACGCCGGCCGAGGCCTATGCGGATCTCACCGGGATAGCCGCCTGCAAGGCGGACGATCCGATCCGCATCTCCTTCTATCACCGGGACCGGGAGAGCCCCGACGCGCTGGAACTAAAGATCTTCCACGCCGAGACGCCGGTCTCACTGTCCCGCCGCGTGCCGCTCCTCGAAAATCTCGGCTTCCGCGTCATCAGCGAGCAGACCCACGATATCGGCGTGCGCGCCCCCGGGCAGGAGCCGCGCGAGGTCGTGCTGCACGACATGGAGCTCATTCACCGCGACGGCCACTCGGTCAATCTAGCCAAGACCGGCGCCGCCCTGGAGGAAGCCTTCCTTGCGGCCTGGAACGGCACGATCGAGGATGACAACTTCAACCGGCTGGTGCTGCTCGCCGGGCTCACCGCCCGTGAAGTGACGGTGCTGCGCGCCTATTCGCGCTATTTGCGCCAGGCGGGAATTACCTATTCGCAAGGCTACATCGCCGATACGCTGAACAAATATCCGGCGATCGCCGCCGATATCTTCCGGCTGTTCTCGACGCGGCTCGATCCGACGGTGGACGCCAAGGCGCGCTCGAAGAAAGAGAGCGTGCTGCTTGCGACGATCGAGGAAGCGCTCGCTGCCGTGCCGAGCCTCGACGAGGACCGGATCCTGCGCCGCTACGTCAACGTCATCCAGTCGACGCTCCGGACCAATTATTTCCAGCAGGATGCCGAGGGCAGGCCGCGCGCCGTGCTCGCCTTCAAGCTTGATCCGAAACAGCTCGAAGGCCTGCCGGAACCGCGACCCTTCCGCGAAATCTTCGTCTACGGCACCGAAGTCGAAGGCGTGCACCTGCGCTTCGGCAAGGTGGCGCGTGGCGGGCTGCGCTGGTCCGACCGGGCTCAGGACTATCGGACCGAGGTGCTCGGCCTCGTCAAGGCGCAGCAGGTCAAGAACGCCGTCATCGTTCCGGTCGGCGCCAAGGGCGGCTTCTATCCGAAGCAGCTCCCCATTGGCGGCAGCCGCGACGAGGTCTTCAAGGCCGGAACCGAAGCCTACAAGACCTATATTCGCACGCTGCTCTCGGTGACCGACAACATCGTCGGCCAAGAGGTCGTGCCGCCGAAGGACACGCTTCGGCTAGACGGCGACGACCCCTATTTCGTCGTCGCGGCCGACAAGGGTACCGCGACCTTCTCGGACACGGCGAACGGGCTGGCGCAGGAGGCCGGCTTCTGGCTCGACGACGCCTTCGCTTCGGGCGGCTCGGCCGGTTACGACCACAAGAAGATGGGCATCACGGCGCGCGGCGCCTGGGAAGCCGTCAAGCGGCATTTCCGCGAGATGGACATCGACATCCAGACGACGCCCTTCACGGTCGCCGGCGTCGGCGACATGTCGGGAGACGTCTTCGGCAACGGCATGTTGCTTTCGGAGAAGATCCGGCTGATTGCCGCCTTCGACCACCGCGACATCTTCATCGACCCGAATCCGGATACCGATCTCTCCTTTGCCGAGCGCAAGCGCATGTTCGCGCTGCCGCGTTCGAGCTGGCAGGACTATGACCGCAAGACGCTCTCGCCGGGAGCAATGATCATCTCGCGCGCCGAGAAGCTGGTGACTCTGACGCCGGAGGCAATGGCGGCGATTGGCATAGACAAGCAGAAGGCGACGCCGTTCGAGATCATGAACGCCATCCTGAAGAGCCAGGTCGACCTGTTGTGGTTCGGCGGCATCGGCACCTATGTGCGCGGCAGCAACGAAACGGACGCCGAGGTCGGCGACCGCGCCAACGATCCGATCCGCGTCACGGCGGAAGAGGTGCGTGCGCGGGTCATCGGCGAAGGCGCCAATCTCGGCGTTACCCAGAGGGGACGCATCGGCTTCTCGCTTGCCGGCGGGCGCTGCAATTCCGATGCGATCGACAATTCGGCCGGCGTCAATTCCTCCGACGTTGAGGTCAATATCAAGATCGCACTCGCCTCGGCGATGCGCGACGGCCGGCTGACCCGGCCGAAGCGCAACACGCTGCTCGCCGCGATGACCGAAGAGGTCGGGCATCTCGTGCTGCGCAACAACTATCAGCAGTCGTTGGCGATCTCGCTCACCGAATTGCAGGGCCTCGGCAACCGCACGCCGCTGGCGCGGCTGATGGCGCGGCTCGAGACCGACGGGCACCTCAACCGCAAGGTGGAAACCCTGCCGACGGAACTGGCGATGGCCGAACGCTACCAGGCGGGCAAGCCGCTGACCCGCCCGGAAATCGGCGTGCTGCTCTCCTATGCGAAGCTGGTGCTGTTCGAAGAGCTGATCCAGAGCGAGCTGCCGGACGACCCCTATTTCACCGCGACCCTCGAGCGCTACTTCCCGGCGAAGATGCGCAAGCCCTATGCCGGGGACATCCACGGTCACCGGCTGCGCCGCGAGATCATAGCGACGGTGCTCGCCAACGAGACGATCAATCGCGGCGGCCCCGCTTTCGTCTCGACGCTCACGGATGCGACCGGCTTCCTTTCCGCCGATGTCGTCAAGGCCGCAGTGCTGGCGCTCGACGGCTTCGACCTGCCGCGGATCTATAGCGAGATCGATGCGCTCGACAACAGGGTCAGCGGCCAGGTGCAGAACCGGCTCTACCAGGAGGTCGGCCGCATCTTCGCGCTGGTCGCCGAGCGGGCTTTGCGCACCCGAGCGTCCGAAGGCCCCGTTGCCGACGCCGTTCAGCGGCTGCGCGAGGGGCTGCAGAAGCTGCGCGGCACGATGCGTGCGGCGATTTCGAGCGGAAGCGCCGAGGAGGCGCGCCTGAAGGCGGCGGGCTTCATCGAAAGCGGCGTGCCGGCCAAGCTTGCCGAAGAGATCACCGAACTGTCGCTGATGACCCTGGTCCCCGAGATCATGCAGATCGCCACGGTGACCGGCGAGCCGCTCAACCGCACGGCTCAGGGCTACTTCGCCGTGACCGAGACGTTCCGGGTCAACCGGTTGCTGGCGGCGGCCGACCGGGTACCGGCCACCGAACAGTTCGAGGCGATGGCGCTGACACGGGCCGTTGCCGACATCGCCACCGCACGGCGCGACATCACCGTCGCCGCCCTCGTTGAACAGAAGAAGGAACGCAATCCGGTTCTCGCCTGGCAGGAACAGGATCGTGAGCGCGTGTCGCGCGCCGGCGACCAGTTGAAGCTGCTGACCGAAAAGGGCGAGACGACGCTGGCCAAGATCACGGTCGCCGCAGGTCTCCTCAGCGATCTTGCACGCGGCAGGGCGAAATGACACAGTCCGTCGGGGCCGCCGGCCAGGAGGATTGATTCCGTTCCCGGTTCGAGCGTGTTTTCAACGCTTTGACCCTGCGCTCCGCTGAAGGGCGCAGGGGGTCGGTTCCGGGAGGGGAGATTGGACATCGCAGCCGCACAGGCGCAGCAACAGCCGAAAACCACGCGCCTCGGCATTGCCGGCTGGATGCTGTTCGACTGGGCCGCCCAACCTTTCTTCACCGTCATCACCACCTTCATCTTTGCGCCCTATTTCGTTTCCCGGCTAACGACGGATCACACCGCCGGCCAGGCGATCTGGGGCTATACGCTGACGGTCTCCGGTATCGTCATCGCCGTGCTGTCGCCGGTCCTCGGTGCCATCGCCGATGCGACCGGACCCCGCAAGCCGTGGATCGGCTTTTTTGCCGCCATCAAGATCGCCTCGCTCGCCATGCTCTGGTTCGCGGTGCCTGGTTCGCCGCTGATCTACCCGGCGCTCTTCCTGGCGCTCGCAACGGTCGCCGCCGAGTTTTCGATCGTCTTCAACGATTCGATGATGCCCCTCCTGGTCAGCGAGAAGCACGTCGGTAGAATCTCCAACATCGCGTGGGGAATGGGCTATCTCGGGGGCATGATCGTGCTGATCGGCGTCGTTGCGCTGCTCGCCGGGAATCCGGCTACCGGCAAGACGGCGCTCGGGCTCGATCCGCTTTTCGGGCTCGACCCGGCCAAGGGCGAGGACGCCCGCATCACCGGCCCGATCTCGGCGCTCTGGTACCTCGTCTTCATCCTGCCGATGTTCCTCTTCACCCCGGATGCGGGCAAGGCGACGACGTCTCTGAAGGAGGCGACGGCTCGCGGCCTCACGGAACTCAAGGGCACGCTCGGGGAACTGAAAGAGAGGGCAGGGATCCTGCGCTTCCTGATCGCCCGCATGATTTTCCAGGATGGCGTCAACGGTCTGCTGGCGCTCGGCGGCACCTTCGCCGCCGGCATGTTCGGCTGGCAGACGATGGAACTCGGCCTCTATGGCATCATCCTCAACGTCGTCGCGATCGGCGGCTGCCTCTATGCGAGCCGGCTGGACACGCGGCTCGGCTCGAAGACCATCGTCGTCGCCAGCCTCGTTTGCCTGACCATTGCGACGCTCGGCATCGTCTCGACGGGTCCCAGTTTCACACTGTTCGGGCTGGTCCCGCTGCCGACGGCGGACTCGAGCGGCTTATTCGGCACCGCCGCCGAGAAGGCCTATATCCTCTACGGCCTGCTGGTCGGCATCGCCTTCGGTCCGGTCCAGGCCTCGTCGCGATCCTATCTCGCCCGCAGCGTCTCACCCGACGAGGCCGGGCGCTATTTCGGGCTCTACGCGCTGTCCGGCCGCGCCACCTCGTTCCTGGCGCCTGCCTCGGTTGCGACGATCACCGTAGCGACCGGTTCGGCGCGAATCGGCATGATGGCGCTGGTCGCCTTCCTCGCCGTCGGCCTCATGCTGCTGTTGCGCACGCCCTATCCGGCCCGCCGGCCGGGATAAACGGGCGCACGGGCGAGATTGGCGTTGCGCTCGGGAAGAGGTATGCGCTGACCTTTCGGGCTGCGACGAGGTGAGGCGCGAGCGGCTTTATGCCGCCCGCATCCCACTCCATCGTCATCCTCGGGCTTGACCCGAGGATCCATTCATGGGCCGCCAAAGTTCAGTGAGCGCTGCAGCTCGGCGCCGCGCTGCTGGTGCTTCATGGCCTGCGCCTAGATCCTCGGGTCAAGCCCGAGGATGACGAACGAGAAGAGACTCAGCACCCACAGGTGTGCGCCACTGACATGACGGAACGCGCCTAACTGCTTAATGCCGGAAGTGCCGCATCCCGGTAAACACCATCGCGACATTGTGCTCATTGGCGGCGGCAATGACCTCGTCGTCGCGCATCGAGCCACCCGGCTGGATGACGGCGGTGGCGCCGGCGGCGATCGCCGACAGCAGACCGTCGGCGAAAGGCAGAAAGGCCTCCGAAGCGACCGCCGAACCGCGCGTCAGCGGCGCCGCAAGGCCGAGCGCCTTGGCCGCTTCCTCGGCCTTGATGGCGGCGATGCGAGCCGAATCGACGCGGCTCATCTGGCCGGCGCCGATCCCGGCCGTCTGGCCGTCCTTCGCATAGACGACGGCGTTCGACTTGACGTGCTTCGCCACCTTGAAGGCGAACTTCATGTCGTCGAGCTCCTGCGCCGACGGCGCGCGCCTGGTGACGACCTTGAGTTCGAGATCCTCGACCATGCCGTTGTCGCGCGTCTGAACGAGCAACCCGCCGGCGACCGTCTTGGCGGTCAGCCCGGGCGTGCGCGGATCCGGCAAGCCGCCTGCCGCCAGCAGCCTGAGGTTCGGCTTGCGGGCGATGATCGCCTTGGCCTCGTCGCTGACCGACGGCGCGATGATCACCTCGGTGAAAAGCTTGACGATCTCTTCGGCCGTTTCGGCGTCGAGCTGCTGGTTGAGCGCGATGATGCCGCCAAAGGCCGAAGTCGAATCGCAGGCGAGCGCCCGGCGATAGGCTTCGGCGAGCGACGGCGCGGTGGCGACGCCACAGGGATTGGCATGCTTGATGATCGCACAGGCCGGCGCCTTTTCCGGCAGGAACTCCGCCACCAGCTCGAAGGCGGCGTCCGTGTCGTTGATGTTGTTGTAGGAAAGCTGCTTGCCCTGCAGCAGCGTCGCGGTCGCGACCCCCGGCCGCTTCTCGCCAGTGACGTAGAAGCCCGCCTTCTGATGCGGGTTCTCGCCGTAGCGCATCTCTTCCTTGAGCACGCCGCCGATGACCCGATGGCGCGGCATGGCGAAATCGAGCGCCTCGGCGAACCAGTTTGAGATCGCCGCGTCATAGGCAGCCGTCCTGGCATAGGCCTTGGCGGCCATTTTCTGCCGGAAGGCGTAGCGCGTCGTGCCGTCGGCGATTTCCTCGAGCAGCGCCGAATAGTCGGACGGGTCGGTGACGATCGTCACATAGGCATGGTTCTTGGCCGATGCGCGGATCATCGCCGGTCCGCCGATGTCGATATTCTCAACCGTGGTCGGATAGTCGCCACCCTCGGCGCGGACTTCCTCGAACGGATAGAGATTGATGACGACGAGATCGATCGCGGTTATCCCATGCGCGTCCATCGCCGCCTTGTGGTCCGCGTCGTCGCGGATGGCGAGCAGGCCGCCGTGGACGCCGGGATGAAGCGTCTTGACGCGGCCATCCATGACTTCCGGAAAGCCGGTCAATTCGGAAACGTCGCTGACCGGAAGGCCGGCCCCCGCCAGCGCCTTGTGCGTGCCGCCGGTCGAGACCAGCCTTACGCCCTTTTCATTGAGGGCGCGGGCGAGGTCGACGATACCCGCCTTGTCGGAGACGGAGAGGAGGGCGGTTTGGATCCGGACCTCGTCCGGAGCCGGGATTTTCTTGGAGGCGACAGCCATCAACCATGCTCCTTTGGCAGCGCCGGACGCTTGGAAAGAGGGGTGCCGGCGATTGGAATGGCTGCCCGTTAGCACAGCTTGCCGACGGAAGGAACCTTCGCAGCCGCGGAGGTCGAAAATAGGCTTGGTCCTACCCCTCGCGGGTCAGCGTCCACTGGATTTCCGGCTGCGCCGCAACCGCGAAGGTCACGGTGATCTGCGACGAGGCGCGCACGCCGGACGGATCGGCGAAGAAGACGTCCTCCTCGATCGCCAGGTCTCCATCCCGGCAGGCAAAGAGCCAGGCCTCGCCGTCCGGCGCGCTCAGATAGATCTCGCTCTTGCTGCTTTGCCGCAGCCCGATCGCCGGATGGATGTGAAAACGGGCGACAGCCATCGCGCTGTCGGACGCCTCCGGATCGCTGCCGTTTTCCCGCGAAAGCCGGTCGCGCCCGCGGATCAGCCGGCCGCCGTTCAGAATGCCGACGTCGCGCTCGTGGATGAGGCCGAAGGCGGCGAGATAGCCGTCATGGCTCGCCTTGACGGATTCGATTCGGCCCGGCTCGTCGTTTCGCTCCGTCTCGACCTGCGATACGCCGCTCACCATGATTGCGCCGAGAAAGCGCGATTGCGAAAAGCGCGAGGAGGAGGTGTCGTTCACCGTCACCGTCGAGTGGGCGGCGGTGGCGCGGGCCATCTGCCGGAATCGTTCGCCGGCGAACTTCGGCGCGCCGGAATTGACGATGAGGCGGTTTCGCCCCGACGACATCTCGAAGGAGAGGCAGCCGGCATGGGCGCTGCGCGACAGATCGACCGACAGGGGTCGGCCCGTGTCTACGATGACCACCGTCTCGCCGAGCGAGAGCCGCTCGAAACTGATGTGCGGCAGCGACCGGAACGGCTCGCCCGCGGTCTCGTCGTAGCGCAGCACCGAAGCAAGCTCGTGTGCCGGCACCGAGGTTGCGCCGTTGAAGAGCGCCAGTTCGCCGCTCTGATGCCGGAAGAACCGAAGCGCCGGGTACATCCGGTCGATGCCGGAAATCAGCCGCGACGGCACGTCGTGACCGAGATTGACATAGGTCTGGCGCAACGGCAGCAGGTCGAGCAGCAGTTCGAGTCCGGCGCGGGGATTGCGGGAGAAGTGGCCGCCATCCGCGAGGATCTGCCGGTCGAGTTCGAGGTCCAGACCGCGCGCCGCCCGGCGCAGCACCGAAGGCGAGACCGGCATTGACACGGACGCCATTGCCAGCGCGATGCGAACCCTGAGCCGCGCCTCGCCCTCCGGTACCGTTCCGGCGACGTGGCGAAGATAGCGGACCTGATAGGTGAGGCTTTTCAGGAAGCGGCGATAGAAGCCATGCTCTGCGTTGCGCAGCACCACCGGCGAATGCGACAGCCAGGCGATGACCCGCTGCGCGATCACATCCGCTTCCCAGGAGATGCCGCCGATGTTGCGGCCATGCGTGCCCATCCAGTCGTCGACGATCTGACGGAGCCTCGCAAAGCCCGCTTCATCGCGGACGGCGCGCATGTGGCGCAGCCAGTCGAAGGCATGCAGCCGATTGGCAAATTCGTGCGACGGCAGATCGATCTCGAACGGCGATTCACCTTCGGTGTCGAGCACCCGGCCGGCGAGCGGATAGCGGCCCTGAAGGATTTCCTCCGCTACAAAGGGGTCGATGGCTCTGAGATCGGTCGGCGCGACGATAAGCCTGTCCGGGGTTGACCTGGAAAAACGCAGGGCCGCCAGCCGCCCAAGCGAAATCCGCCGCGCAAGGCGGCGCCAGCCTTCGCGCAGATACAGGTAAAGCAGCCTTCGTCTAGCGGAAAACAGCATCGGCGCCTGCAGGTTTGTTGATGGCCGCGACGGAACCTTCGAAGCGCTTGATGAGCACCTGTCGGGATTGCGCCAGAATCGCTTTCATGGGCCGGAATGGTGCCGGAAGGAAGATTAAATTTCTATCAATTTGCCGCCATTGATAGGCAGACGGTTCTGAAGCGTCAATCGTCGCTGCCCAGGGATCGGCGCAGCACAGCCGCGTAGAAGCCGTCGAGCCCGCCGGAAAAGGGGGGCTCGAGCGGCAGCATCGCCGGTGTCGTGCGGAACTCGCCGAGCGCGGTGATCGCCGCCTCGAGCCCCGGCCAATCGGACGGGGCGATCGGCACGCGCTCGCAAAGTCCGTCGCCTAGAACGCGTTCAACGACCTCTTCGCCTTCGCGCGGGTCCAGCGAGCAATTGGAAAAGACCACGATGCTGCCGGGCTTAACGAGCCTCAACGCATGCCGCAGCAGCCGCTCCTGGAGGCGGGCGAGCTTTTCCACATCCTCGGGCCCTTTCGTCCAGAGCACGTCCGGGTGACGCCGGGTGGTGCCGGTAGACGAGCAAGGGGCATCGAGAAGGGCGGCATCGAAGAGCTCCTCCGGGCGGAAATTCGCCATGTCGATCTCTTTCGTCCGGGCTTCGAGGCCGAGCCGTTCGAGATTGGCCTTCAGCCGCCGCAACCGGCTGGACGACTGGTCGAGCGCCGTCACCTGCGCCCCGGCAAGAACGAGTTGGGCCGTCTTGCCGCCTGGTGCCGCGCAGAGATCAACCACCGTCTTGCCGGAAAGATCGTCGAAGAGGCGCGCCGGGATCGAGGCGGCGGCATCCTGCACCCACCACGTGCCTTCCGCAAAGCCCTGCAAGGACGGGATCGCCCCGGAAAACTCACCGAGCCGAACGGAGCCGGTCGGCAGCACCATGCCGCCAAGGCGCCCGGCCCACCCGGCGGCGTCGGACTTTACCGTCAGGTCGATCGCCGCTGGAACGAGTTGCGCTTCCGAGATGCCTTCCGCCTGGGCTTGGCCGTAATGAGCGACCAGGCGCTCATAGAACCAGGCCGGAATGGCCGGCACGGCATTCACCGTCTCGAGGATCGCCTCCTTCTCGCGCGAAAGCCGCCGGAGCACCGCGTTGACGAGGCTGGCGAAGCGGCGATTCCGCGGATCGGCCTGCGCCTGCTCGACGGCAAGGTCGACGGCGGAATGATCCGGGATGTCGAGATAAAGGATCTGCGCTGCTGCGACCGTCAGCACGTGTTCGAGCGCGCGGGCGCCATCCGGCAGGGGGGTCTGGATCAGCGAGTCGATCGCAGCGCGGACCCGCGGCAGGTGCCGGAGCGCCGAATTGAGGATGGCGCGCACCAGCGCCCGGTCGGCATCGTTGAGCTCGCGATAGGCCGGATTGCCGTGCTCCTGGTCGAGCATGCCGTCGAGCGGCGTCTTGCGGTCGATCACCGCCGCCAGGATCTTGGCGGCCGCCTGGCGGCTTTTCAGCCCCGGCTTAAAAACGGCGCCGGCAGCATCGGGCCGCTGACCGGGCTTCTGGAACGGCTTGCTTCGGCGGGCTCGTTTCGGATGTGAATCGTTTTGTCTGTCTTCGGGCATCAGGACCAGGGGCCTTTCGGCGGTTCGGAACCACCGCGACCCCAGCCGGTTCTCGGGACAGAGCGCGATTTGCGCACCGCATTATCAGGGCGAGCCGGCGGCGTCGAGCCCGCCGACATCTCGCCTGCCATCCGCTCGAGCGCGGCGACGCGGTTTTCGGTGTTCGGATGCGTCGAGAAGAGGTTGTCCATGCGCTCGCCCGAAAGCGGATTAATGATGAACATGTGCGCCGTCGCCGGATTGCGCTCCGCGTCTTGGTTGTGAATGACATGGGCAGCGCCGGCGATCTTCCGGAGCGCCGAGGCGAGCCAGAGAGGATTGCCGCAGATCTCGGCGCCGCGCCGGTCGGCGGAGTATTCGCGCGTGCGGCTGATCGCCATCTGCACCAGCATGGCCGCTAGCGGAGCGACGATCATCGCGATCAGGACACCGATAAACCCGAGAGGATTGTTGTTCTCGCGGTTGCCGCCGAAGAAGAAGGCGAAATTGCCGAGCATCGAAATGGCACCGGCGAGCGTCGCCGTCAGGGTCATCGTCAAAGTGTCGCGGTATTGGATATGCGCGAGCTCATGCGCCATGACGCCGGCCACCTCCTCATAGGAGAGCGACTGCAGCAGGCCGGTGGAGGCGGCGACCGCGGCATTCTGCGGGTTGCGGCCGGTGGCGAAGGCGTTCGGCTGCGGGCTATCGATGACGTAGACGCGCGGCATCGGCAGACCGGCATTCTGCGCCAGGTCGCGCACGATGCCGTAATATTCCGGCGCACTGCGCTCGTCGACCTCCTGGGCCCGATACATCCTGAGCACCATGCGGTCGGAATTCCAGTAGGAGAAGAAGTTCATGCCCGCGGCCATGACCAGGGCGATCATCATGCCGCCCCTGCCGCCAATGACATAGCCGACAGCCATGAACAGGACGGTCATGAAGGCAAGCAGCATTGCGGTGCGCACGAGGTTCATGGATCAGACTCCAGGCACTCAGGTCGTTTTCGTTCACCTCGGAGCAGGCTGCCCCGAACTGCTCAAACGTTTCACGTGAATCAGGGTTCCCGCTTCGACGGAAGCGACTTATATGATGGGGACGAGGCCCCCGTTCTTCAATATCCTAAGGCTGATCCGACTCGCACATGCAGAACGACAACGACAATTCACCCGATCGGCCCAAGCGGCCGCTGTCACCCGCGGCCCTCCGCGCGCTCCAGGAAGCGGACGAGCGACGCCGCACCGAGGAGAAAAAGGAAGCGCCGGCAGAAATCGGCGGCCGCGGCGGGCTGGATCCGTCCCGTTTCGGCGATTGGGAAATCAAGGGCCGGGCGATCGATTTCTAAGGCGATTATCGTTTCGACAGCGAATCGATGATGCTTTCCCGAGCACAACTCGCTCGACCCTGCGGCACATTACGCTGGGAATTCGGCTGGTGCAGTGGCGTAACGCCCCTCATCCCGCTGCCGCGACCTTCTCCCCGCAAGCGGGGAGAAGGAGGATGGGGCACGGCCTTAGTCCCCTCTCCTCGCGAGCGGGAAGAGGGTAGGGTGAGGGGCAAAAGGCTCAATCAACCTTAAACTCACCTCACGCCCGGTTCTGCCGATTGGCGATCAGGTCGTCGACAACCGCCGGGTCGGCGAGCGTCGAGGTATCGCCGAGCGAGCCGAAATCGTCCTCGGCGATCTTGCGGAGAATCCGGCGCATGATCTTGCCCGAGCGCGTTTTCGGCAGGCCGGGCGCGAACTGAATCTTGTCCGGCGTGGCGATCGGCCCGATCTCCGAGCGGACATGCTTGACCAGTTCCTGGCGCAGTTCGTCGCTGCCGGCCTCGCCCGCCATCAGCGACACGTAGCAATAGATGCCCTGGCCCTTGATCGGGTGCGGATAGCCGACAACCGCGGCTTCCGAGACGAGGTGATGCGAGACGAGCGCCGATTCGACCTCGGCCGTGCCGAGGCGGTGGCCGGAGACGTTCAAGACGTCATCGACGCGGCCGGTGATCCAGTAATAGCCGTCCTCGTCGCGGCGGCAGCCGTCGCCGGTGAAGTATTTGCCCTTGTAGGTCGAGAAATAGGTCTGGATGAAGCGCTCGTGGTCGCCATAGACGGTGCGCATCTGCCCCGGCCAGCTGTCGATGATGCAGAGATTGCCGTCCGCCGGTCCGTCGATCACCTTGCCCTCATTGTCGACGATCTGCGGCTTGACGCCGAAGAAGGGCCGTGTCGCCGAGCCGGGCTTCAGATCGGTGGCGCCCGGCAGCGGCGTGATCAGGATGCCGCCGGTCTCCGTCTGCCACCAGGTGTCGACGATCGGCGAACGCTCCTCGCCGACAACATGGTAGTACCATTCCCAGGCTTCCGGATTGATCGGTTCGCCGACGGTTCCGAGCAGGCGCAACGACGAGCGCGACGAGCGTTTGACGAAATCGTCGCCGGCGCCCATCAGCGAGCGGATCGCCGTCGGTGCCGTATAGAAGATGTTGACCTTGTGCTTGTCGACGACCTCCCAGAAGCGGCCGGCATCCGGGAAGTTCGGCACGCCCTCGAACATCAGCGTCGTCGCGGCGTTGGCGAGCGGCCCGTAGACGATATAGGAATGGCCGGTTACCCAGCCGACATCGGCCGTGCACCAGTAGATATCGCCGTCGTGATAATCGAAGACATATTGGTGGGTCATCGAGGCATAGACGAGATAGCCGCCGGTCGTGTGCAGCACCCCCTTGGGCTTGCCGGTGGAGCCGGACGTATAGAGGATGAACAGCGGCTCTTCGGCGCTCATCTTCTCCGGCGGGCAATGTGGCTCGGCGGTTGCGGTTTCCTGGTGGTACCAGAGATCGCGGCCAGGCGCCCAGCCGACCTTGCCGCCAGTGCGGCGCACCACCAGCACCTTGTTGACCATCACATGCTGGCGGGCAGCGATGTCGATCGCCTTGTCGGTGTTTTCCTTGAGCGGCACCGGCTTGCCGCCGCGCAAGCCCTCGTCGCAGGTGATGACGAAGGTCGATTCGCAGTCGACGATGCGGCCGGCGAGCGCCTCCGGCGAGAAGCCGCCGAAAACGACCGAGTGGATGGCGCCGATGCGGGTGCAGGCGAGCATCGCAAAGGCCGCTTCCGGGATCATGGGCATGTAGATGGTGACGCGGTCGCCTTTTTGGACGCCATGCTTCTTCAGCACGTTGGCAAGACGGCAAACCCTGTCGTAAAGCTCGTTATAGGTGATCTTCTTGTCGAGGTATGGATTGTCGCCTTCCCAGATGATCGCCGTCTTGTCGCCATGCGTCTTCAGATGGCGATCGATGCAATTGTAGGAGACGTTGGTGAGGCCGTCTTCGAACCACTTGATCGAAACGTCGCCCTCGAAGGACGTATTCTTGACCTTGGTATAGGGCTGGAACCAGTCGATCCGCTTGCCATGCTCGCCCCAGAACGTCTCCGGATCGGCAATGCTCTGCTCATACCATTTCAGATAGGTCGCGTTGTCGATGAGCGTGCGATTCTTGGCCGCTTCCAGGACCGGATGGGTCTTGACGTCCATGTTTTCCTCCCTGCGCATTGCTGCTGGATCACGATGCTTGGGGCCGGGTCTGCCCAGACCGCCAGCAGGATCGTTTTTCGAAGTCGGAGCGGGATTCCACCGCTCGCGGCGGCACTCCCACCGCCCGTTCGGACGATTCATAGCAGGTCAAAGCTTGGCCGCAATTAGACAAAAGCACATTCGGAAGTGAAGAATTGCAATTTCGAGACAACAACGATATAGAACGCTCAATTCCCGGAAATCAGTGGTAGACTCCACGGCCCGCGACACCGGCGCGGACGGACGAAAGGACTATATCCATGGCTCAGCAATTGCTTATGCCCAAGGCAACGGCCGTCTGGCTCGTTGACAACACCGCGCTGTCGTTCGACCAGATCGCGCAGTTCTGCAAGCTGCACCCGCTCGAAGTCAAAGCGATAGCCGACGGTGAATCGGCGCAGGGCATCAAGGGCCTCGATCCGATTGCCACCGGTCAGCTTTCGCGCGACGAGATCGCCCGCGGCGAGGGAAATCCGAACCATAAGCTCAAGCTCTCCGAGCCGAAGGTCCGCGTGCCGGATTCGAAGCGCAAGGGCCCGCGCTACACCCCGGTTTCGAAGCGGCAGGACCGTCCGAACGCCATTCTCTGGCTGGTCCGCAACCATCCGGAACTGAAGGACGCACAGATCTCACGCCTCGTCGGCACGACAAAGTCGACGATCGAACAGATTCGCGAGCGCACCCATTGGAACTCGGCCAACTTGACGCCGATGGATCCGGTCACCCTCGGCCTCTGCTCGCAGATCGATCTCGACCTGGAAGTCGAGCGCGCCGCCAAGGGCCGCCCGTTGCCGACGGCAGCCGAGTTGGGCGCCACGCTCGAGTCGGCACGGGAAACCGAGAAGATCGACTACAGCTTCGATCGCGAGGAAGAGAAGGAAATCGACGCCGACGCCGTCTTCGCCAAGCTGAAGTCTCTGAAGTCGGACCGTAAGGACGAAGACGAAGACGACAACTACTGATCGCCTCGTCACCGGTGATGAAATGCAGAACCCGGGCCGCAGGTCCGGGTTTTTTGTTGGCTTTAATTGCAAGCGTAAGGGCGTAATTTGCCCACTTAATAAGCCGAGCCGGTCGAATCATCGAGGTTGTGGCGTTCGGTGCCCTTGAGCGGCGGATTGAAGATGCTGACGAGGATCAGGTCCTTGTCGCTACCGCCACGCAGATAGTGCCTGTCATGTTTGTCGAGCACATAGATGTCGCCCTGTCGGATGGGAAAGACATTGCCTTCCATGTCCTCCACCTCACCCTCTCCGGCGATGCAATAGCAGGCTTCGAGATGGTTGCGGTATTGGAGCAGCGACACGGTTTTCGCCCGCACCACCGTGTGGCAGACGGTAAATCCCATCCCGTCCCTTTCCGTCAGCAGGCGGTGGCTGGTACCGCTTCCCCACTCAACGAAGTGATCGGTGGTTTCGACATCTTGCAGGCTGCGTACGAACATGCTGTTCTCCAATGTGTAAGAGCGTTTGACAAATCAGGGAGAACCGGCTCTCGTCGGTCACCTTGAAGTCCTTTATTCCCCGGAGTACCGGTTCGTACAAACGACGATTCCTCATCGGATAGTTGAGGAGAATTTACATATGCTGCCTCCCCTAGGCGCACTTCGCGTCTTCGAAGCCGCCGCCCGACTTGCGAGCTTCTCGCGGGCCGCCGACGAGTTGCATGTCACCCATGCCGCCGTGAGCCATCAGATGCGGCAGTTGGAAGAGTGGTTCGGCCGCCCGCTGTTCCTGCGTGAAAAGCGCGGCGTCCGGCTCGCGACCGAAGCCGAACGGCTCGCGGAAGCCCTCTCGGCCAGCTTCGAACGGATTGCCGCCGAAGCGGAAGCCTTGAAGCTCAGAACGAAATCGGGAATCACCGTCGCCTGCATTCCCTCGATCGCGACGCGCTGGCTGATCCCGGCGCTCGGCGGTTTCCTGGCCGCCCATCCCGACATTACCGTCAAGGTGATCTATGCCACGGCTGCGCAACGCCTGCGCGAAACCGGCTGCGATGTGCTGATTACGTTGGGCGCCGATACGTCGGATAGCGTCACTTGCGAGCGGCTTTTTTCCCGCGTCAACCGGCCGGTGGCCAGTCCGCGCTATCTTGAACGGAGGGGTGGACTCGACAATGCACAGCAGATCGCAGCGGCGCATCTCCTGCACGACGAGACGACCGCCCATTGGCAGCAATGGTTCGCCCGAGCCGGCATAACTCCGCCGGGACCAGCGAAAGGCCCGGTCTTTCAGGATTTCAATCTGCTCGCGACGGCCGCCATCGCCGGCCACGGCGTTGCCCTCTGTCCGGTCGAGGTATGCCGGCGCGAGATCGCCAATGGCGACCTGATCGTACTTTCCGAGACGTCCATCCTCGAAGAGGAGAGCTATTTCCTGATCTGCAGGACTGCGCGCCAGAAGGCCGCACCCATCTTCTGCGCCTGGTTCAAAGGCGTAGTCGAACTGCAGGCCGGCTGATGTCCCGCGTCAGACGCCGATTCCCTTGGCATGCAGCGCTTCGGTGATCTCTTCGAGAATCGCGGGGTCGTCGATCGTGGCCGGCATCTTCCAGGGCTGCCGGTCGGCGATCTTCTGGATCGTCGCGCGCAGGATCTTGCCCGACCGGGTCTTCGGCAGCCGCTTGACGCAAATCGCGGTTCGGAAGGCGGCGACCGGGCCGATGCGCTCGCGGACGAGGGCGATCACTTCCTTCTCGATCTCCGCCGTCTCACGGGAAACATTCGCGTTGATCACTAGGAAGCCGGCCGGAACCTGCCCCTTCATCGGATCGGCGATGCCGATCACCGCACATTCGGCAACATCCGGATGGCTGGCGCAGACCTCCTCCATGGCGCCTGTCGAAAGCCGGTGACCGGCGACATTGATGATGTCATCGGTACGGGCCATGATGAAGACATAGCCCTCCTCGTCGATGTAGCCGGCGTCGGCCGTCTTGTAGTAGCCGGGATATTCCTCGAGATAGGCGGACCGAAAGCGGTCGTCGGCCTTCCAGAGGGTCGGCAGGCATCCGGGCGGGAGCGGCAGCTTGACGACTACATTGCCGAGCGTGCCGGCCCTGACCGGATGGCCGGCATCGTCAAGGACCTGCACGTCATAGCCGGGGAGGGGAACAGCGGGCGATCCGTATTTCACCGGCAGCAGGCCGAGGCCGAGCGGATTGCCGGCAACCGGCCAGCCGGTCTCCGTCTGCCACCAGTGATCTATGACCGGAACGCCGAGCGCCCGCTCGGCCCAGCGGATCGTGTCCGGATCGGCTCGCTCTCCCGCAAGATAAAGCGCCCGGAAGCGCGACAGGTCATGACGGGCAGCGTGGGAGGCTTCCGGATCCTCCTTGCGGATCGCTCTGAGCGCCGTCGGGGCGGTGAACATGACCGCTACGCCGTGTTCGGCAATGATCCGCCAATAGGTGGCTGGATCGGGCGTCCCCACCGGCTTGCCTTCGAAAAGCACCGAGGTGCTGCCATTGAGGAGCGGTCCGTAGACGATATAGGAGTGCCCGACCACCCAGCCGATGTCGGACGCCGCCCAGAACACCTCGCCGGGCAGGACGCCGAAGAAGTTTTCCATCGACCATTTGAGGGCGACCATGTGGCCGCCATTGTCGCGCACCACGCCCTTCGGCTGGCCGGTGGTTCCGGACGTGTAGAGGACATAGAGCGGATCGGTGGATGCGACCGCCGCACAGGGCGCTTCCTCGCCGGCCCGCTTCGCCGCTGCAAGGGCGGCGGCGAAATCGATATCGCGGCCGGGTACCATATCGGCGGCAAGCATCTCGCGCTGGAAGATCAGGCAATGGGCGGGCTTGTTGCTGGCGATCTCGATCGCCTGATCGAGCAGCGGCTTGTAGGAGACGGTGCGGCCGGGTTCCAGCCCGCAGCTTGCCGACACGACGAGCTTGGCCTGGCAATCGTCGATTCGCACGGCGAGTTCGTTGGCGGCGAAACCGCCGAAGACGACCGAGTGCACGGCGCCGATCCGCGCCGCCGCCAGCATGGCGATCGCGGCCTCCGGGATCATCGGCATATAGATGATGATCCGGTCGCCCTTGACGATGCCGAGCTTGCCATAGACAGCGGCCATCGCCTTGACGTCGGCGAGCAGCGCCGCATAGGAGATCTTCTCAATCCGCCCGGTGACAGGACTGTCATAGATGAAGGCCGTCTGTTCGGCACGACCGGCCTTCACGTGGCGGTCGAGACAGTTGTAGCAGGTGTTGGTTACGCCATCCGGAAACCAGTGACCGTACGTTCCGAGTTCGGCGCCGAAGATGCGGCGGGGCCTTTCGAACCAGTCGATTGCCTCTGCGGCCTCGGACCAGAACCCACTCGGATCGGCTTTCCATGCGGCATACACGTCGGAATAGCGGCTCGCCATTTCCGTTCTCCTCCACTGACTTCCGGACGGATTGGCCCGGCTCCTCGGTCCTGAAGGATAGGCCTGTGGAGCGAAAGATGAAGCCCGACGAAAGAGTAATGGAGCGGAACAGCGGGTTCCGAGCTTCACCTCAAGATTCAAGAAAATCAGCGCCTACCGAAAATCGCCGATCCGACCCGCACGCTGGTGGCGCCGAAGCTGATGGCCGTTTCGAAATCGCCGGACATGCCCATGGACAGGCGGGTAAGGCCGCATCTGGCGGCGAGCTTGGCAAGCAAGGCGAAATGCGGACCCGGATTTTCGTCGATGGGCGGGATGCACATCAGCCCTTCTACGTCGAGACCGAGCTCCGCGCGGCAGAGGTCGACGAAGGCAACTGTGTCCTCCGGCGCTATTCCAGCCTTCTGCGGTTCAAGCCCGGTATTGACCTGCACATAAAGCCGGGGTCTGCGGCCCTGTCGCTCCATCTCGGCGGCGACGGCGCGGGCGATCTTCTCGCGATCGATCGTCTCGATCACATCGAAAAGGGCGACGGCGTCGGCCGCCTTGTTGGATTGCAGCGGACCGATCAGGTGGAGCTCGATATCGGGCGTCTCGGCCTTCAACTCCGGCCACTTGCCCTGCGCTTCCTGGACGCGGTTCTCGCCGAACACACGCTGCCCTGCGGCAATCGCCGGCCGGATCGCGTCCGCCTCGAAGGTCTTCGAGACGGCGACGAGCATGACGACGCCTTCAGCCCGTTTCGCCGCCTTTTCGCTCATGCGAATCCGGCTCAAGACATCGTTCAGTCGTTCCTCTACGTCCATGCTTGTGCTCCTTGCCATTCGAGGCTTGCAAGCCGAATTATTGAAACTTGCCGTGCTTGCCAAGCCCGGCCAAGCCGAGGTCGGCCAATTCCGCCAAAGTACGGCGCGCCCGGCCTTCAAAACTTGACGGTCAGGCGGTTTCATGATGAAGGTCAGGCCAACTATCACAAGGGCGCCTTAGCCCCGCAGATTTTCCGGAACATCGACAGAGACATGGCTACCGAACGATATAATCCGCGTGACGCCGAACCGCGCTGGCAGCAGGAATGGGATGCGCGCAAGGTCTTCGAGACGAGGAACGACGATCCGCGTGAAAAATACTACGTGCTCGAGATGTTCCCCTATCCGTCCGGGCGGATCCATATGGGGCATGTGCGCAACTACACGATGGGCGACGTCGTCGCCCGCTACAAGCGCGCCCGCGGCTTCAACGTGCTGCATCCGATGGGGTGGGACGCCTTCGGCATGCCCGCCGAGAACGCCGCCATGGAGCGCGGCGTGCATCCGGCCGGCTGGACCTATCAGAACATCGCGGCGATGAAGGCGCAGCTCAAGGTCATGGGCCTGTCGCTCGACTGGAGCCGCGAATTCGCCACCTGCGATCCGGCCTATTACCAGCGCCAGCAATATCTGTTCCTCGACTTCCTGGAAAAAGGTCTGGTCTACCGCAAGCAGTCGAAGGTCAACTGGGATCCGATCGACAACACCGTGCTCGCCAACGAGCAGGTGATCGACGGTCGCGGCTGGCGCTCCGGCGCGCTGGTCGAGCAGCGCGAGCTGACCCAATGGTTCTTCCGTATCACCGATTTCAGCCAGGACCTGCTCGACTCGCTCGACACGCTGGATCAGTGGCCGGAAAAGGTGCGGCTGATGCAGAAGAACTGGATCGGTCGCTCCGAGGGGCTGTTGCTCCGGTGGGAACTCGATCCTGAGACCGTTCCCCGCGAGAGCAGCGAACTGACCGTCTACACGACGCGGCCCGACACGCTCTTCGGCGCCTCCTTCCTGGCGATTTCGGCCGACCACCCGCTTGCCAGGGAAGCCGCCGCCAGGGATGCGGCGGTCGACGCCTTCTGCGAGGAATGCCGGCGCGCCGGCACCTCGCTCGCCGCCCTCGAAACGGCCGAGAAAAAGGGCATCGACACCGGCATTCGCGCCCGCCACCCGTTCGATCCGAACTGGGAACTGCCCGTCTATGTCGCCAATTTCGTGCTGATGGACTATGGCACGGGCGCCATCTTCGGCTGCCCTTCCGGCGACCAGCGCGACCTGGACTTCGCCCGCGCCTACGGCCTGCCGGTCGTGCCGGTGGTGATGCCGAAGGATGCCGATGCCGCTTCCTTCACGATCGGCGACGAAGCCTATGTCGGTGACGGCGTGATGATCAATTCGCGCTTCCTGAATGGTCTCTCCACGGAAGAGGCCTTCGAGGCGGTCGCCTCGAAGCTCGAAAATGAGACGCTGAACGGCGCGCCGCGTGCGGAGCGCAAGGTGAATTTCCGCCTGCGCGACTGGGGTATCTCCCGGCAGCGTTATTGGGGCTGCCCGATCCCGGTCATCCATTGCGAGGCTTGCGGCGTCGTTCCGGTGCCGAAGGCGGATCTGCCGGTCACCCTGCCGCCGGACGTCACCTTCGACAAGCCGGGCAACCCGCTCGACCGGCACCCGACCTGGCGGCATGTCGCCTGCCCTGAATGCGGCAAGGATGCCCGTCGGGAAACTGACACGATGGACACTTTCGTCGATTCCTCCTGGTACTTCACGCGCTTCACCGCGCCCTGGGAGGACAAGCCGACCGATCCGAAGGTCGCCAATCACTGGCTGCCGGTCGACCAGTATATCGGCGGCATCGAGCACGCCATCCTGCACCTGCTCTATTCGCGCTTCTTCACCCGGGCGATGAAGGCGACCGACCACGTGGCGCTGGACGAACCGTTCAAGGGTCTGTTCACACAAGGCATGGTCGTGCACGAGACCTATAGCCGCGGCGAGGGTGCGCAGCGGGAGTGGGTCACGCCGGCCGAAATCCGCATCGAGGAAATCGACGGCCGCCGCCGTGCGGTCTTGATCGAGACGGGGGAGGAAGTCGCCATCGGCTCGATCGAGAAGATGTCGAAATCCAAGAAGAACGTCGTCGATCCCGACGACATCATCGCTTCCTACGGCGCCGACACGGCACGCTTCTTCGTGCTCTCCGATTCGCCGCCGGACCGCGACGTGATCTGGTCCGAGGCGGGCGTCGAAGGCGCTCACCGCTTCGTACAGCGCGTCTGGCGGCTGGTGGGAGAAGCCGCGGAAGGCCTGCGCGGCGTAAATGCTTTGCCGGCTAAGGAAGGCGAGGGGTTGGCGATTTCTCAGACCGCCCATCGTACGCTCCGCGCCGTCGAAGCCGACTACGACAAGCTTGCCTTCAACAAGGCTGTCGCCCGCATCTACGAACTCGTCAACGCTCTTGCCGCACCGCTGACGCAAGTCGCCGCCGGCAAGGCCGACGGGTCCGTTACCGCTGCGGTCAAGGATGCAACGACGATCCTCATCGACCTGATTGCACCGATGATGCCGCATCTGGCGGAAGAGTGCTGGCGCGAGATCGGCGGTGAAGGGCTGATCGCCGAACGCCCATGGCCGGCCTTCGACCCGGCACTCGTCGTTGAGAACGAAATCACCTTGCCGGTGCAGATCAACGGCAAGAAACGCGCCGATTTGACAATCGCGCGCGACGCAGATCAGAGTGCGATCGAAAGCGCCGTCCTCGCGCTTGACGCCGTCCAGGCGGCGCTCAACGGCGGCAAACCGAAAAAAATCATCGTCGTGCCCCAAAGGATCGTCAATGTCGTTGTCTGAGAAAGCTGGCCTTCGTTCCCGCTCCTTTGGCGTGCTTGCCGGCACCTTGCTGCTAGCGGTACTGGCCGGTTGCCAGGTGCGTCCGCTCTATTCGGACGGCCCGACCGGCGCCACGTCCGCGGCCCTTGGCTCCGTCGAGATCTCGGAAGCCGACGACCGCGTCGAACAGGAAGTGCGCAATGCCTTGATCTTCCTGGCCGCCGGCGGTCGGGGCGAGCCCGTCAACCCGCAATACCATCTCGCCCTCAACGTCTCGCACCGGACGATGGGCGTGCTTTACGACGATGCCGAGGACCGCGCAGCCGCCGGCCGCATCGTCGTCAAGGCGGACTACAATCTGACGCGGACGGCGACAGGCGAGACGGTGAAGGCCGGCTATCGCTCGGCGGTTGCGCTCGCCGACTTCCCGGAACAGGAATTTGCCAAGGTGCGCGCCGTGCGTGACGCCGAAAGCCGCGCCGCAAAGGAACTGGCGGAACTCATCAGGGCCGATATCGCCGCCGCCCTTGGCCGCTGAGGACCGGTTAGTCGGATGAGCGAGGTCAAGTCGCACGAATTCGACAGCTTTTTGAACAGAGGCGCGTCGAACTACCGCCTTTTCCTGCTCTACGGCCCCGATCGCGGCCTTGTCTCGGAGCGCGCCGGGCAGCTTGCCGGCCGCTCCGGCGTTACTCTCGACGATCCGTTTGCCCTCGTGAAGCTTGACGCGTCGGAGCTGCAGCAGGGGGCCGGCCGGATACTGGACGAGGTCAATGCCATCGGTCTCTTCGGCGGCGAGAAACTCGTCTGGATCCGCGGCGCCTCGGGCGAGAAGGCGGTCGCCGAGGCGCTGCAAGTCCTCGCCGACAGCCCCCCCGCCGGCAGCACGCTCATCATCGAGGCCGGCGATCTCAAGAAGGGGGCAGCGCTCAGGAAGATCGGCGAATCCTCGCGGGCCGTCGCCTCGGTCGCCTGCTACAGCGATGATGCGCGCGGCCTGCACGCCCTGATCGACAAGGAACTCGCCGAGGCGGGTTTGCGCATAAGCCCGGCGGCGCGCGAGCATCTTGTTGAAGCGCTCGGCGGCGATCGTATCGCCTCGCGCAACGAGCTGCGCAAGCTCGCGCTCTACTGCCGCGGCAAGGATATTGTCGACGAGGAGGATGTCCTCGCCATCGTCGGTGATGCCAGCGCCATTTCTGTCGATGACGCGGTGGATGCGGTGCTCCAGGGTGACATCGATGCGCTGCTGCACGCCATGAAAAAGATCACCACGTCGAAAACGCCGCCCTTCCTGGTGCTGCAGGCCTGCCTCCGGCAGTTTCAGCAACTGGACGTAATGCGCGCCGAAATGGACGCGAACCGGCAACAGGCAAGCCAGGTGGTCGCAAGCCTCGGCCGCGGCCTGCATTTCCGGCGCAAGCCGATCGTCGAGGCGGCGCTGAAACATTGGACCGCGCCTGCGATCCGGCGCGAACTCGGCCGCCTGCAGGCGACCATCTATCAGAGCCGTGCCCGGCAGAGCCTCGAGGAAAGCCTCGTGCTGCAAAACCTGCTGGCAATAGCTATTCAATCGGCACGGCGCTGAAGGCCACCGCCGCGGTTGTAGACTCAGCTCCATGCGAACCGAGCGCTTTCTTCAATAGAGCGCAACGGAGTTGCCGCCACGTCACTGCAGGAAATTGTGCCGCTCGGACGAGAATGGTCCGGCGTAGGCACTCGCTGGTCAACTGCTCTCCGGCGACAGGAGCGCGATCTTCAGCGCCGTTCAAGCAGCCGGCAGATCTCCTCGAGCTGATCGAGCGTCTTGTAGGCGATCCGAAGGTGTCCGCCGGAGGCCTTGTGGCTGACGGTAACTTCCAGCCCCAGGCTGTCCGAAAGCGTCCGTTCCAGCGCCAGCGTGTCGGCGTCCTTTTCCTCGCGATGCCGCCCCTTGGCGAAGTTGGGATCGTTCTGGGCCTTGATGTCGTTCTGCGCGAGGCGCTCCGCGTCGCGTACCGAGAGCCCCTTGGCAACGATCGAGCGCGCCAGCGCCACCGGATCGGAGGTCGGCACCAGGGCGCGGGCGTGGCCCGCAGAGAGGCTGCCGTCGGAAAGCATGTCGCGCACCGGCTCCGGCAATTTTAGCAGCCGCAGGCTGTTGGCGACGTGGCTGCGGCTCTTGCCGATGATGTCGCCGAGGTCGTTCTGGGTGTAGCCGTGCTCGGCAATCAGCTGTTCGTAACCGAGCGCCTCTTCCAGCGGGTTGAGATCGGAGCGCTGGACGTTTTCGACGATTGCAATTTCCAGCGCCGTCCGATCGTCGACGTCGCGCACGATCACCGGAATCTCGGTGAAGCCGGCAAGCTGAGCGGCGCGCCAACGGCGCTCGCCCGCAATAATTTCGTAGCGTTCATGACCGACGGTGCGGACGACGACTGGTTGAACAATGCCATGTTGGCGGATCGAACTTGCCAGATCCTGCAGTTCCGCCTCGTCGAATTGCCGACGCGGGTTGCGCGGGTTGCGCGAGACGAATTCAATTGGCACACGCCGGTCGGCATTGACCGGGCTCGTCGGCGCCGTTCCGCTTTGCAACGGCTGATCCATCTCGCCGATTAAGGCGGCCAAGCCGCGACCAAGGCGTCTCTTGGAGCTGTCATCGTTCATACTACACCCGATGATTACGAAACCGAAACAATCATGCAGCCCTGCGCTGCCGCTCACGCTGGATGACTTCCGAGGCCAGCTGGAGATAGGCCTGACTACCGGCGCATTTGAGATCATAGAGAATGGCCGGCTTGCCGTAGGATGGAGCCTCAGAAACACGGACGTTCCTGGGAATCAACGTGTGATAGACCTTCTCGCCCAGATGTGTCCTGACATCGCTGACGACCTGCTGGGCGAGATTGTTGCGCGAGTCGAACATTGTCAGCACGATTCCCTGGATGTCCAGGCTCGGGTTGACGGTGCGACGGACCTGATCGACCGTCTCCAGCAGCTGGCTCAGACCCTCAAGCGCGAAGAACTCGCATTGAAGCGGCACAAGCACCGAATGCGCCGCCGCCATGGCATTCATCGTCAGCAGGTTAAAGGAGGGCGGGCAATCCACGAGAACGTAGGAATAGGTGAGTGCCTCGGGCGCGGCGAGCGCCTTGCGCAGGCGGAAAACCCGATCGGACTCGCGAGAAATCTCCATTTCGACGCCGAGTAGATCCATGGTCGACGGGACGATGGCCAAGTTCGGCACCGCTGTCTCTTGGGCAATCTCGCCGATCGAGTGGCTCCCCATCATCAGCTCGTAGGATGACAAATGCCTATCGCGCCGCTGGATGCCCAGTCCGGTGCTGGCGTTCCCCTGAGGATCGAGATCGACGATCAGGACCCTTTCGCCGATCGCCGCCAGCGCTGTCGCCAGGTTGATTGCGGTGGTCGTCTTGCCGACGCCGCCTTTCTGATTGGCAATGGTGATGATCCGATTTCTTGGGCCAAACATGCTTCGCTCGCCTATCACTTCGTCCGACGTGAAAGATTTGCAATCTCGAGCACAACCGAATCCGGCTCGACGACACTTGCATGTTTTACCAGATCGAATTGAAAGCGGCTAACCGCTTTATCAACTTCCGTTTGATAATCCCGGCCTTTATGAAAGAAGGCGACGGTTTTCGCGTCGTTCTGAAGCATCCACGGCGCGCAATAGTCAAGCAATTGCGACAAATCGGCGAGCGCACGGGCCGAAATCGCGTCACAGCGCGGGATAGCGGAAGGGGTTTGCTCGATTCGAATCGGATGAACCGATCCGCGGGCCCCCGTTTCGTTGAGAGCAACGCGCAAAAATGCAGCCTTCTTGTTGTTGCTTTCGACGAGATGGACCCATCCATCTGAAAATTCGGAGAGACAGATGGCAGTGATAACGCCTGGGAAACCGCCGCCGCTGCCAAGATCTACCCAGACCTTGGGCGAAGGAGACAGCTGAAAGATCTGCAGACTGTCTAGTATATGGCGCTGCCACAGATCCTCAAGCGTAGACGGTGCCACAAGGTTGATCGACTTCGCCCACTTCTGAAAAAGCCCGGCGAAATGCTCCAGCTTTTCGTGCGTTTCACGTGAAACACGCAGCGCTTTCATGCGCTCGGCAGGACTCGCTTTCATTGCGCCGCACGCCCCGCAGCCAACGCACCGCGCTCCTGCCGCCGCAACCAGGACAGCAGCAGCGACACGGCCGCGGGGGTCATCCCATCGACCTTCATCGCCTGCGCCAAATTGCACGGCCGCTGCTGCGCCAGTTTTTGCTTCAGCTCGTTGGAGAGCCCCGGCAAGTCGCTATAGTCAAAGTCGTCCGGAATCGATGCGCTCTCTTCTCGCCGAACACCGGCGATGTCTGCCGCCTGGCGCTCCATATAGACGGCATAAGCAGCATCGATCTCCAGCGCTTCGATGACGCGCCGATCAATTCCTTCGAGCTGCGGCCACAGCGGTTTCAGCCCATCGATCCTCTGATCCGGGTAGGAAAGGATTTCGAAGGCTGAACGCCGCTGGCCGTCCTGGTTGAGCTTGAGGCCAAACCGCTTGCCCTCGGTCGGTGTGATCGACAGCGATTGCAGGAGCGTGCGGCCGTTCTCATAGGCACCCCTCCACGATGCAAAGCGGGCCCGGCGCGCCTCCCCAACGCAACCGAGCTCGATGCCGACCGGGGTCAAACGCATGTCGGCATTGTCGGCCCTAAGTGACAGGCGATACTCCGCCCGCGAGGTGAACATCCGATAGGGCTCGCTAATTCCGCGCGAGGTCAAATCGTCGACCATCACGCCAATATAGGAGTCTGTCCGGCTGAAGATGAAGGGCTCCCGGCCCGTCGCTGCCAGCGCGGCGTTGAGGCCGGCGACCAGGCCCTGCGCTCCAGCCTCTTCATAGCCGGTCGTTCCATTGATTTGACCAGCCAGGAACAGCCCGGGCATTTTTCGAACCGCCAACGACAACTTGAGCTCGCGCGGATCCACGTGATCATACTCGATGGCGTAGCCGGGCTGAAGAATCGCCACATCCTCGAGGCCAGGAATGGTGCGGATGAAGGCTTCCTGGACTTCCTCCGGCAACGATGTAGATATGCCGTTGGGATAGACGGTGTCATCGTCCAGTCCTTCGGGTTCGAGGAAGATCTGGTGACCGTCCCGTTCGCCGAAGCGGACGATCTTATCTTCTATCGACGGGCAGTAGCGCGGGCCGACTCCCTCGATCTGACCGGAATACATCGCCGAGCGGTGAATGTTGTCGGCAATGATTTTGTGGGTGGCGTCGGTCGTCCGGGTTACGCCGCAATCGATTTGGCGATTGATGATCGTGTCGGTCATGAAGGAGAAGGGCACCGGCTGCTCGTCCGGCCCCTGCCGGCCAACGCGGTCCCAGTCGATCGTCCGGCCGTCCAGCCGCGCGGGCGTGCCGGTCTTCAACCGTCCGAGCGTCAGGCCGGAGCGGGAGAGCGTCTCCGACAAGCCGAGCGACGGCTCTTCGCCGACGCGGCCAGCCGGAACCTTGCGATCGCCGATATGAATCAGTCCCTTGAGGAAAGTCCCCGTGGTCAGTACCACCGAGGCGGCCCTAAGGGCCCTGCCATCCTTCATGACCACGCCGGTGACGGCGTCGCCACCGGTCAGAAGGTCAAAGGCGTCACCTTCGATGACCGTGAGATTTTCAATAGCGCCGATCTCCCGCTGCATCGCTTCGCGATAGAGCCGACGATCCGCCTGTGTGCGCGGTCCCCGGACCGCAGGCCCCTTGCGCCGATTGAGGAGCCGGAACTGGATGCCGGCGGCATCGGCGACGCGTCCCATCAGCCCGTCGAGGGCGTCGATCTCCCGAACCAAGTGCCCCTTGCCGAGGCCGCCGATCGCCGGGTTACAGGACATCACCCCGATTGTCTCGATTTTGTGGGTAACCAGAGCCGTCTGCGCGCCAAGCCGCGCCGCCGCCGAAGCGGCTTCGCAGCCGGCATGACCTCCGCCAATTACGATGACATCATAGCTCGTCATAGACACTCCCGCGCTCGGGTGTTGATTGTTAATCGCCGTATCAAGAAGGTTTCACGTGAAACGAGCTTGCGACCCGCTTCGATCGCACGCCATCTCACTTGCCGATGCAGAACTCCGAGAATATCACGTCGAGCAGGTTCTCGACATCCACCCGACCAGTAATCCGTCCAAGTGCGTCGCCGGCGACGCGCAGCTGCTCAGCCTGGAGATCTGCGCCCTCGGTGACCAAGGCGCGCGCCAGCGCGACGCTGGCCTGTTTCAGGCAATCCACATGACGCTTTCTTGACGGGATTGCAAGTGACGTCCGCCCGGCGAGATCCGGCAGGTGCGCCGTGATTTTTTTCAGCAACTCGCCGATGCCGTCGCCGGTCTTCGTCGACAGAAACACATCCGCCTGACCCGCCCGCCAAATCGTTGCGTTTCGGTCGAACTTTGTAGCAACCCGAATGATCGGAGCTTCATCAGCAATCGGCTCGTTCAAAACAAAGCCGTCCGGTTTTTCCGATAGCAGGAGGATCAAATCGGCGTGTCCGATAACTTCCCTTGCCCGGCGGATGCCTTCACGCTCGACGATCTCGTCCGTCTCCCGCAGCCCGGCCGTGTCGAATAGTTTCACCGAGAATCCGGCTAAGGAAAGGTCGACCGAGATGACGTCACGAGTCGTGCCGGCGATCTCCGTCACGATGGCAATGTCCCGCTTCGCGAGGGTATTGAGCAGGCTCGACTTGCCGGCATTCGGCGCGCCGGCAATGACGATCTTAAGGCCATCGCGAATGATCTCGGCCAGCCCGGCCTTTCCTGTATGGGCGTCGATCTCTGCCTGAAGCTTCTCGAGATCCCTCCAGATCGTGTCGCTGACGGAGCCCGGGACATCCTCTTCATCGGCAAAGTCGAGTTCCGCCTCGATCATCGCGCGTGCATGGGTCAGGCGTCGCGCCCAGCCGTGGTAAAGAGCCGATTGACCGCCGCTCGCCTGTTCGATCGCCAGGCGACGCTGCATTTCGGTTTCGGCTGAAATTAGGTCGGCCAATCCCTCGACCTCGACCAGGTCCAACTTGGCGTTCTGGAAAGCGCGCCGCGAGAACTCGCCGGCCTCGGCGTGCCGCAATCCCTCGAGCTCGGCAAGCGCCTCGAGAACGGCGTGCACGACGGCTCGCCCGCCATGGAGCTGCAGCTCGCAGCAATCCTCCCCCGTGAACGACGACGGTCCGGGAAAATAGATCAACAGCCCGCTATCGAGCATCTCACCGTTTCGATTCCGAATCGTTCGGAGCGAGGCGGAGCGCGGTTTTGGCAGAGCGCCGCAAAGCTGCACGATCGCACCGGCCGTCGCCGGTCCGCTGATGCGAATGACAGCAATCCCGGCGGGCAGGGCGCCGCTGGAGAGCGCGTAGATAGTGTCCGTGAGCTGCATCGGCTTGTTCGATTTGGTGAGCACACAGGTCAAACCTGTGCGCCGGCGGCGTCTTCCGTCTGTATCGAGGAGCTAACTCTCTCTCCTTGCGCCCGAAACAGACGCAGCTGTCGGCACAGGGAACGGCGCAGACTTATGCATGTCTGGGCACCGGAATGCAAGTATGGTGGGCCCTCGGAGTCCGGCGCAACGTCGGCATTGTTTCACGTGAATCACCGCCGTGCACGGAAGCCGTAGGTCATCTTGGGTTGCCAACGTCAGATCGGCTCGCTGCCCCTCATAGAAAAAGGCGGGACTCGCGAGTCCCGCCTTGCCACAAGAGTCGCCGCAGACCCGATCAGGTGTTCATCGAATCGAAGAAGTCGCCGTTGGTCTTCGTCTGCTTGAGCTTGTCGATCAGGAACTCGATCGCGTCGGTCGTGCCCATCGGCGCGAGAATGCGGCGCAACACAAAGATCTTCTGCAGGTCCTGGCGCGGCACCAGCAGGTCTTCCTTGCGCGTGCCGGACTTCAGGATATCCATGGCCGGGAAGATACGCTTGTCGGCAACCTTGCGGTCAAGGACGATTTCCGAGTTGCCTGTGCCCTTGAACTCTTCAAAGATGACTTCGTCCATGCGGCTGCCGGTGTCGATCAGCGCCGTCGCGATAATCGTCAGCGAGCCGCCTTCCTCGATGTTGCGGGCCGCGCCGAAGAAGCGCTTTGGCCGCTGCAGCGCATTGGCGTCGACACCGCCGGTGAGCACCTTGCCTGATGACGGAACGACGGTGTTGTAGGCACGTCCGAGGCGCGTAATCGAATCGAGCAGAATGACCACATCGCGGCCGTGCTCAACGAGGCGCTTGGCCTTTTCGATCACCATCTCGGCCACCTGCACGTGGCGCGTCGCCGGTTCGTCGAACGTCGAGGAGACGACTTCGCCCTTCACCGAGCGCTGCATGTCGGTCACTTCTTCCGGCCGCTCGTCGATCAGGAGAACGATCAGATAGCATTCCGGGTGATTGGCGGTGATCGAATGGGCGATGTTCTGCAGGAGAACCGTCTTACCGGTACGCGGCGGCGCGACGATCAGGCCGCGCTGGCCCTTGCCGAGCGGCGCCACCAAGTCGATGACCCGGGCAGACAGGTCCTTGGAGGTCGGTACTTCCAGTTCCATCTTGAAGCGCTCATTCGGGTAGAGCGGCGTCAGGTTGTCGAAGTGGACCTTATGGCGGATCTTCTCCGGATCGTCGAAATTGATCGTGTTGACCTTGAGCAGCGCGAAGTAGCGCTCGCCTTCCTTCGGTCCGCGGATCGGCCCCTCGACCGTATCGCCCGTCTTCAACGAGAAGCGGCGAATCTGCGACGGCGAAATGTAGATGTCGTCCGGACCGGGCAGGTAATTTGCATTTGCCGACCTAAGAAAGCCAAAGCCGTCCTGAAGGACCTCGACAACGCCTTCCCCGATGATTTCTATTTCTTGCGTGGCCAGATTTTTGAGGATGGCGAACATCAGCTCCTGCTTGCGCATGGTGCTGGCGTTCTCGACCTCGAGCTCTTCGGCAAAGGCCAGGAGATCCGTCGGCGTCTTGTTCTTGAGGTCTTGAAGCTTCATTTCAGCCATGAAGAGTCCATGTCTTGTAGGGGAATGGGAGAGGCGTGATTTTCGTAAGGGAGCTGCGAGGGGAAAGGGGGCAGGCTCTAAACTTCGTCACAGGCCTTGGGGATGAAGGAGATGCGCGAAAATAGCGATTCACGTGGAACGCCGCAAGGGGGCGCAGCAATTTAGCGGCAACTATTGCAGCTGCGAATCGTTTGAATTCAGAATGGTTTCACGACGGCGAGGATAACGATGACGATCATCAACAGCGTCGGAGCCTCGTTCATCAGCCTCCAGTAGCGCGCGGTCCTTCGATTCACGTCTCGCTCAAAGTCGGAGACCGCCCGGCTAAAATGCATATGCACCAGCGTCAGCAGAAAGACGCAGAAAAGCTTCGCGTGAAGCCAGCCGCCGCTAAACCCGTAGACGCTCCAGGCGAGATAGAGGCCGAGCAGCCAGGCGATCATCATCGCCGGGTTCATGATGACCTTCAGAAGCCGCCGCTCCATCGTCTTGAAGGTCTCGGACTGCGCCGACCCCGGCACGGCGTCGGTGTGATAGATGAAGAGCCGCGGCATATAGAGCAGCGCCGCCATCCAGGAGATCACTGCGATGATGTGGAACGCCTTGATCCAGAGATACAGATCGTCCGGCTGCCCGATGAAGAGCGCCGCCAGCAGCGCGACGAAGATCAAAAGGGCGGCGATCGCGCGTAGCCGCGCCCGCCTTCCGGGCGCGCTATCGGTTTGCCGCTCGATCATCCCCTGATCCCACGAACGCGCGCCACCAGGGCCGCGACGTTCTCCGGGTCCGCCTCCGGCGTGATGCCGTGGCCGAGATTGAAGATCAACGGCCCGTTGCCGAGCGCATCGAGAATGCGGTCGATGCCGTTTTCCATGGCCGACCCGCCGGCAACGACCCGCATCGGATCGAGATTGCCCTGGACCGGTCCGTCCCTCTGCAATTCTGCGGCAAAGGACAGCGGCACCGTCCAGTCGAGGCCGATCGCGTCCGCCCCGGTCAAGCGGCGATAGTCCTTGAGCAGCAGGCCCGCACCCTTTGCAAAGGCGATGATTTTCGCCGAAGGCCGGCGGGCCCGCACCGATGATATCATCCGCCGCACCGGCTCCACGGCAAAGCGGGCGAACTCGTCCTCGCCGAGCACGCCTGCCCAGGAATCGAAGACCTGCACCGCATCGGCGCCGGCATCGATCTGCTCGACGAGATAGTCGGCCGAGATATCGGCAAGGAACGCCAGAAGCTGCTCGAAGGCCTTCGGATCACGGTAGGCAAAGAGCCGCGCCGGCGCCTGGTCCGGCGTGCCGCGGCCGGCGATCATATAGGTCGCAACCGTCCACGGGGCCCCGCAGAAGCCGAGCAGCGTCGTCTCCTGAGGCAATTCCCGCCGGAGCCGAGAGACGGTTTCAAAGACGGGAGCCAGATGGTTCAAAACCTGATCGGCCTTGAGGCTTGCTATGCCGTCGGTGTCGATCGGATCCATCCGCGGTCCATGGCCCTCTTCGAAACGGACGTTTCGGTGCAGCGCGTCGGGAATGACGAGAATATCGGAGAAGAGGATCGCAGCGTCGAAGGCATAGCGCCGGATCGGTTGCAGCGTCACCTCGACGGCGAGATCCGGCGAATAACAGAGATCGAGGAAGCTCCCGGCTTTCGCGCGTGTCGCCCGGTATTCCGGCAGATAGCGACCGGCCTGGCGCATCAGCCAGACGGGCGGAGGCGTAAGGCATTTCCCGTTCAACACCTCAAGAACTTTGCGACGTGTCTCGGCCACTCGCCATTTCCCAATCTAAAATCAACCTATTTGAAATTGTTTCTATTTCTTAGAGTCGGTGGCTATCAAGGATTAAAATCAATCCTCAGTTCATCCAACCGCCGCCGATCGCCACGCGTATCATTGGAGAAAGTTCGGCTGGATTGCCAACGGATCGGGAAAAGTTGAGAAAAGACAGGAAAGTCAGCATCTTGCCCAGGGGTTCGGATTTGCGATTCCTGTGGACAAGGAGTCGATCCGCGTGACAATTTGTCGTCGGCTTGAGTCTTGTCCACAACTGCGCCCGGGCGTTTTTCGTCCGGGCTTCGGATGTGAATAACGCGACCCTTTTCCACGGGCCTAAGCGGCGGCCGCGATTTTGGCCGCGGGTGTCCCGGCCTATCAACAGCCTCCGGAGAATTGCGTGGAGAACCGAAAAAATTACTTCCACCTGCATCTCGTCTCCGATTCGACGGGCGAGACGCTGATAGCCGCCGGCCGCGCCGCCGCGGCGCAATTCCAGTCCTCGCACGCGCTCGAGCATGTCTATCCGCTGATCCGCAACAGGAAGCAGTTGATGCAGGTTCTCGATGCGATCGACGGCGCACCGGGCATCGTGCTTTATACGATCGTCGATCGGGAACTAGCCGGCATGATCGACCAGCGCTGCCGCGAGATCGGCGTTCCCTGCGTCTCCGTCCTCGACCCGATTATCGAGCTGTTCCAATCCTATCTCGGTTCGCCGTCGCGGCGCCGTTCGGGCGCACAGCATGTCATGGATGCCGATTATTTCGCCCGGATCGAGGCGCTGAACTTCACCATGGATCACGACGACGGGCAGATGCCGGCCGATTTCAACGAGGCGGATGTCGTGCTCGTCGGCGTGAGCCGGACCTCCAAGACGCCGACGAGCATCTATCTCGCCAATCGCGGCATTAAGACCGCCAACATTCCGATTGTCCCCGGCGTGCCCTTGCCGGAGGGCCTGCTCAAGGCGACGAAGCCGCTGGTGGTGGGGCTGATCGCCAGCGCCGACCGGCTCTCCCAGGTCCGCCAGCATCGCCTGCTCGGTACGACCCAGAGCTTTCATGGCGAGGACTATACGGATCGGGCGGCGATCTCCGAGGAGCTGAAATATGCCCGCACGCTCTGCGCCCGCAACAACTGGCCGCTGATCGACGTGACCCGCCGTTCGATCGAGGAAACCGCCGCGGCGATCGTTGCCCTTCGCCCCCGGCTCAGATAGAGCGGAGCCCAGGAACCGGAAGGTCGCACAGCAGCCGTTCGGTCGCGCCGTTCGGTTCCGGTTCATGCGGAATCGATCATGATGATCGCATGCGACCGGTCCAGCGACCATCGTGATCTCGGAACTGCGGATTGAGAAGATGACATCCTCGCTCGTGCTCGCCTCTGCCAGCCCCTTTCGGCGCGCTCTCCTGGAAAACGCCGGGCTGACATTTGCGGCCCGCGCAGCCCAGGTGGACGAGCGCGCCCTGGAACGACCGCTGGAAGAGGCGGGTGCCTCGCCTTCCGAGGTGGCGCTTACACTAGCGGAAGCCAAGGCGAAGGATGTGTCGCGCCATTTCGCAGGCGCGCTGGTGATCGGCAGCGACCAGACGATGTCGCTTGGCACCCGCGTCTATCACAAGCCGAAAGATATGGCGGAGGCGACTGAACATCTCCTCTCGCTCTCCGGCAGGACGCACAGCCTGAACAGCGCCATCGTCCTCGTCCGTGACGGTGAGGTCCTCTGGCGGCATGTGTCGACCGCGCGTATGACGGTCAGGCCGCTGGAACGCGCCTTTGCCGAACGGCATCTGAGAAGGGTCGGGGAGAAGGCGCTTTCGAGCGTCGGCGCCTATCAGCTCGAAGGTGAGGGGATCCAGCTCTTCGAGAAGATCGACGGCGATTACTTCACGATCCTAGGTCTGCCGATGCTGCCGCTTCTTGAAAAACTCCGCGAATTGGGATCGATCGATGCGTGATTCACGTGAAACATTTTTTAATCACGCCTTCGTCACTGGCTATCCCATCAAGCATTCTCGCTCGCCGCTGATCCACGGCTATTGGCTGAAACAGTTCGGCATTGCCGGAAGCTACCGGGCCCACGAGGTGACCCCGGCGGCCTTCCCTGATTTCATGCGCAATCTGCGGGAGGGCAGCACTGGCTTCTGCGGCGGCAATGTCACCATCCCCCACAAGGAGATGGCTTTCGAGCTCTCCGACCGGCCGGACGAGCTGAGTGCCGAGCTCGGCGCCGCCAATACCCTCTGGCTCGAAGACCGACAAATCTACGCGACCAATACCGACGGGCGCGGTTTCGTCGCCAATCTCGACGAGCGGGCAAGCGGCTGGGATCGTACCTCCACGGCCGTCATTCTCGGCGCCGGCGGCGCCAGCCGCGCCGTGATCCAGGCGGTCCGCGATCGCGGCGTCAGGACGATCCATGTGGTGAACCGCACGGCCGCCAGGGCCCAGGAACTGGCTGACCGGTTTGGCGAGGCCGTCGAGGCCCATCCGATCGCCGCCCTTTCCGAGGTCATGGCCGATGCCGGTCTGTTCGTGAATACGACCTCGCTCGGCATGGACGGCGAGCCGGCGCCGTCGATCGATTTCTCGCCGCTCGCAGCCGGCGCGGTGGTCACCGACATCGTCTATGTGCCGTTGAAAACGCCGCTCCTTCGCCAGGCCGAAGAGCAGGGCTTCCGGATCGTCGACGGCCTTGGCATGCTCCTGCACCAGGCCGTGCCGGGTTTCGAGAAATGGTTCGGCCGGAAACCGAAAGTCGATGAAACGCTTCGGCAAATTATTATCGAAGATATGGACGTGCACGCATGATCACCGTCGGGCTCACCGGCTCCATCGGCATGGGAAAAACGACGGCGGCTCAGATGTTCCGGGAGCTCGGCGTCCCGGTGAACGACGCGGACGAGGTGGTTCACGATCTCTATCGCGGGGAAGCGGTGGCGCCGGTCGAAGCAGCCTTTCCGGGCGTCGCCAAGGACGGCATCGTCGATCGGGCGGAGCTTTCCCGGCAGTTGCTGGCACAACCGGAGCGCCTCGGCGAACTGGAGCGGATCGTTCACCCGCTTGTCCGGGCGAGGGAAGATGCGTTCGTGGCAAGGCACAGTGCGGCGGGAGCGGCTTTCGTGCTTCTCGATATCCCGCTGCTTTTCGAGACCAAGGCCGAGAAGCGCCTCGACCGGGTCGTCGTCGTCAGCTGCGATGCGGAGACCCAGCGAGAGCGTGTCATGAAGCGCCCGGGCATGACCGCCGAGAAATTCGCGATGATTCTCGCGCGGCAGGTGCCCGACAGTGAAAAGCGCGCCCGGGCGGATTACGTCATCGACACGAGCGACAGTTTCGACGTTACCCGGGAGCAGGTCCGCGCCATTGTCGATCGTTTGACCGTGGACAGCCCCTGACCCGCGGCCATGAGCATCTTCAACTGGAAAAGCAACGACATTAAAATCGGTCGCACGAACGGATCAACTGATTCGCCGAGTAGCCCGTCTTAGGAAAATTCATGCGTGAGATCATTTTCGATACGGAAACGACCGGCCTCGACAGCCGTGAGGACCGGGTGATCGAGATCGGCGGCGTCGAGCTCGAGAACCAGTTTCCGACCGGACGGACAATCCATCTCTATATCAATCCGGGCGACCGCAAGGTGCATCCCGATGCGCTCGCCGTGCACGGCATCACCGACGACTTCCTGAAGGACAAGCCATCCTTTGCCGACGTGGTCGAGCAGATTGTCGACTTCTTCGGAGATGCGCGCTGGGTCGCACACAATGCGACCTTCGATATCGGCTTCATCAATGCCGAGTTCGACCGTTTGGGGCTGCCGCCGATCGCGAACGATCGGGTGACCGATACGCTGGCCATGGCACGGCGCAAGCACCCGATGGGCCCGAATTCGCTCGATGCGCTGTGCCGCCGCTATGGCATCGACAACTCGCATCGCGCCAAGCACGGCGCCCTTCTCGACTCCGAGCTGCTCGCCGAAGTCTATATCGAAATGATTGGCGGCCGCCAGGCGGCGCTGGGGCTGGTGACGAGCGAGATCAACGGTCTTGCCGTACGGGCGGACGACGGTCCGATCATCGTCATGCAAAGGGAGCGGGTGCTGACGCCGCGCCTGACGGAAGCCGAGATCGCGGCCCATGCGGCGCTCGTTTCCAAGATCGGTGCGAAGGCGATTTGGGTAAAGTACAGCGGCTGAAAGCCCGCAACAAAAACCCGGCCTTCTGAGCCGGGTTTTTTGCACTTATTCGAGGATGCGTCAGTTCGTCGTCGTGTTGCTGTTGGCAACCTGGGCGCGGACTTTCTCCTCCGCCATGCGCTGAGCGAACATCTGCGCAAAATCGATCGGGTCGATCATCAGCGGCGGGAAGCCGCCGTTGCGGGTCGCGTCGGCGACGATCTGGCGGGCAAAGGGGAAGAGCAGGCGCGGGCACTCGATGAAGAGCAGCGGCAGCATGTGCTCCTGCGGGAAGCCAGATACGCGGAAAACGCCGCCATAGGCGAGCTCGACGTTGAACAGCACCTTGTCGCCGTCCTGAGCCTGGGCGTTCAGCGAGAGAACGACGTCGAAATCGTTCTCCGCGAGCGGATTGGCATTGACGTTGACATTGATGTTGATCGAGGGCGCGCGATCGCGGGCCTGCAGCGAACGCGGGGCGCCGGGGTTCTCGAAGGAGAGGTCCTTGACGTACTGGGCCAGGATGTTGAGCGACGGGCTCTGCTGGGCCTCGCCATTGCCGTTGGATGCGGTATCAGTCGTCATAAGAGTTTCCTCGGACTTCGAATTGGTGAGGCCATCTAGCACTTCGGACCTGGGCTTACAACCCTCGAAGCCGGGACCGGTTCCCCGGACTGAAAGGCGTTACGGCCCCCTTCGCCGACCGGATTCACTATCGCCCTGACCTACCCGGAAATCCGGTTGCCAGGTGGCGAGGGACCGTTTTCGTCGTCGTTCCTTCTGGAGAACTCGTCCGTGTCGAGGTCGATGATCGTCGGGCCGCGCGGCCGGTCGCTGCCGCGGCCGCCGGAGTAGAAGCCGCTTCCGGTCGTCAGGATCGTCAGCCGCGTCTGCAGGAAGGAGGAGATGGCGCGCCTGACCGGCGGCAGGAAGAGAATGACACCAGCGCTGTCGGTGATGAAGCCCGGGACGATCAGCAGGATTGCTGCAACGAAGATGAGTGCACCGCCGAGAAGATCCGGGCCCGGGTCCTTTCCGGCCCGGGCCGCCTCCTGCACGCGGCGCAAAGTGCCGAGACCCTGGATGCGTAAGAGCAGGACGCCGGCAACTCCGCTCACTAGGACGAGCAGCAGCGTCATCGCCAGGCCGAGTTCGCGGCCGACGACCACGAAGCCGGCAATCTCTGCGATCGGCAGGCCGAGGATGACGAGGGGAATGATCAGCGACCGCATCGATCGTGCTCGCAAGAAGATGAGTGCAATTGACCGGTCTCCGGTTTATGGGTGCGACATCGCCATTTGAATGGTTTATCCTTGCGGACTATATGGAACACCAAGAGAAATTCTAACAGCGGTTCCGGGTAGAAATGGGCTCTTTCGACTTCATCACGTTTTTTTTCCTGATCGCGGCTGTGGTCATCTTCTTGCAATTGCGCAGCGTCCTTGGCCGCAGGACAGGAAATGAACGACCGCCTTTCGACCCCTATTCGCCGCGCGAGGCGCAGGGTCCGGAGGCAAGGGACAATGGCAAGGTCGTGCAGCTCCCTCGCCGCGAGAGCAGCGCGGAGGACGAGTCCCGTTACGCCGCCATTGATGGTTTTTCCAAGCCCGGCACGCCGCTGAACGCGCAACTGCGGGCGCTCAGCGACGCAGACCCGAGCTTCCAGCCCGCCGAATTCCTCAACGGCGCGAAGATGGCCTACGAGATGATCGTCATGGCCTTCGCCGACGGCGACCGCAAGACACTGAAAAGTCTTCTGTCCCGCGAGGTGTATGAAGGCTTCGAAGCGGCGATCGCCGAACGGGAGGCCAAGGGAGAGGTGGTCAAGTCGACCTTCGTCGGCATCGAAAAGGCCGAGATCGTCCATGCGGAGCTCAAGGACACTGAAGAGAACGTCACCGTTCGCATCGTCAGCCAGCTCATCTCCGCCACCTACGACAAGCAGGGCAAGCTGATCGACGGCGACGCCGATTCGGTTGCCGAAGTGAATGACCTCTGGACCTTTGCGCGCGACATCCGCTCGCGCGATCCGAACTGGAAGCTGATCGCCACCGAATCGGAAAATTGACCGCAAGGGGCGATAATGGCCTTTGATCTCGAACCGGTGTCCTTTTCGGAATTGCCGGGGTGGCAGCAGGACGACCCGACTCCCGTCATCGATGCGCTTCGCCGCTGTCATCATCATGTGACGGCGGTCAAGCCGTACAGGACAGGCTCTCTCGGAGTAACGGTCGCCGACCTGCTGCCCGCCTACGAGGCGGCCGGTGCCGGTTTTTCGGGAGCTGCCGCGGCGCGCGCTTTCTTCGAGGACCGCTTCGTGCCGTTCCGCATCCGTCCCGACGACGGAGGGAAAGGCTTCGTTACTGCCTTCTACGAACCGGAAGTCGAGGTTCGCGCCACCGCAGACGCGGAGTTCCGCTTTCCCTTCTACCGGCGGCCCGCCGATCTCATCGATATTGATGACGCGAATCGGCCCGAGGGAATGGATCCTTATTTCGTTTTTGGCCGGCTTCGCGATGGCAGGATTGAGGAATATTCCGATCGACGGGCGATCGACGAGGGACTACTCGCCGGCCGCGGCCTCGAGATCGCCTATGCCCGCTCGAAGGTCGACGTCTTCTTTATTCATGTCCAGGGTGCTGCGCGGCTCATCTATCCGGACGGAACGCGCCGCCGCATTACCTATGCGGCAAAGACCGGGCACCGCTTTTCTGCGATCGGCAAACTGTTGATCGAGCGCGGCGAAATCGACCCGGCGACCGTCTCGATGGCGAGCATTCGCGACTGGCTCGCGGCCCATCCGGCGAAGGTCGACGAGGTCCTGTGGCACAATCGTTCTTTCATCTTCTTCCGTGAAGCGTCGGTCGAGGACGAAAGCCTCGGACCGGTCGCCGCCGCCAAGGTGCCGCTCGAGCCGGGCCGGTCGCTCGCGGTGGACCGTCTCATCCATACCTTCGGGGTTCCCTTCTACATTGCCAGCGAGACGCTTACCCATCTCGATGGCGGCCGTCCTCTTGCACGGCTGATGCTGGCGCTCGATACCGGCTCGGCGATCGTCGGACCGGCCCGCGGCGACATCTTCACCGGCTCCGGCGAGGCGGCCGGCGCACTTGCCGGCTCGGTGCGCGCCGCTGCCGATTTCTTCATCCTCGTGCCCCGCGCGGCCGCCGCCAGATATCGCCATGGCTAGGGAGAAAAAGCTGTCGCCGGAGGATCGCATCCTGTGGGGCAAGGTCGCGCGCTCGACCAAGCCGATGCCGGGGCGGCTGCAGGACCTCGAGGACCTGCTCGGCGAGATCGAGCCGCCGCCGGCGCCGTCCTCTCCCCAGCCGGCCGACGCCGGCTTGTCCGCATCGGCGAAGCCTGAGCAGGGATTTGCCCTGAGCGGCAAGGCCGAGCACCGCCACCATCCGATCGAGAGACCGGTGAAGCGGAAGCTGGCGAAGGGGCGGCTGGCGCTCGAGGCGCGTATCGACCTGCACGGGATGATCCAGAGCGAGGCGCATGGGTTCCTGCTGCAGTTTCTCCTGAAGGCGCACGAGCGCGGCTTGCGCCATGTCCTTGTCATCACCGGCAAGGGAACGTCGTTCGGCAGCGACGGCGCGTTGAAGCGAGCGGTGCCGCTCTGGTTCGCCCTTCCCGAGTTTCGCCCGCTGATCTCGTCCTACGAGCCGGCGGCACGAAATCATGGGGGCGAGGGGGCGCTCTATGTCCGCCTGGCGCGCACCAGGGGGCGTGCGCCATGACGCCCTTCGGCGAGGCCATGCGCGACCTGCGCCGCCGCAAGGGGGTCTCGCAGAAGGAGATGGCGGCGGCAATCGGCGTTTCGCCGGCCTATCTTTCGGCCCTAGAACACGGCAAGCGCGGCGCCCCGAGTTTCGATTTCCTGCAGCGCGTCGCCGGCTACTTCAATGTGATCTGGGACGAGGCCGACGAGCTCTTCAGCATCGCGCGGCTCTCCGATCCGAAGGTCGTGCTCGACACTTCGGGTCTGCCGCCCGGCCACACCGCCTTTGCCAACCGCCTGAGCGAGCGGATTCGCGGCCTTTCGGGCGAAGCGATCGAGGCGATGGAAGATATTTTGGAAAAAGCCACATTTCCTGATAATGACAGGGGATGAAGCCTCGCCCCGGCCGCGCTCGCGACGCCCGGGATTTGGAACCCGTGGACAAATTTCCTATAGTCCGCGAGGCATCCGCGCTGTGATTCGCAACGAATCACGACGTCCGAAAACCTGGAAAGACCTGAAGCCGAATGACCGATATCTCTGAGACCGAAGCCGGCGCGATCGCCGAATATGGTGCCGATTCCATCAAGGTGTTGAAGGGCCTCGACGCCGTGCGCAAGCGGCCGGGCATGTATATCGGCGATACCGATGATGGCTCCGGTCTGCACCACATGGTCTATGAGGTCGTCGACAACGCGATCGACGAGGCACTGGCCGGCCATGCCGACATCGTCACGGTTACGCTCAATCCCGATGGCTCCTGCACCGTGACCGACAACGGCCGTGGCATTCCGACGGACATTCACCGGGAAGAGGGCGTCTCGGCGGCCGAGGTGATCATGACGCAGCTTCATGCCGGCGGCAAATTCGACCAGAACTCCTACAAGGTGTCCGGCGGATTGCACGGCGTCGGCGTTTCGGTCGTCAACGCCCTTTCCGTGTCGCTCAAGCTCAAGATCCGTCGCGCCGGCAAGATCCACGAGATGAGCTTTACCCACGGCGTCGCCGATGGGCCGCTGACGATTACCGGCGACGCCGGCAGCGAAACCGGCACCGAAGTCACCTTCCTGCCGAGCGAGCAGACCTTCTCTAAGACCGAATTCGACTTCGCAACGCTCGAACATCGCCTGCGGGAGCTCGCCTTCCTGAATTCCGGCGTCCGGATCGTCCTGACCGACAAGCGCCACTCGGACATCCGCCGCGACGAGATGATGTATGACGGCGGCCTCGAGGCCTTCGTCGCCTATCTCGACCGGGCGAAGAAGCCGCTCGTGCACAAGCCGGTCTCGATCCGCGGCGAGAAGGACGGCATCACCGTCGAGGTGGCCATGTGGTGGAACGACAGCTACCACGAGAACGTGCTCTGCTTCACCAACAACATTCCGCAGCGCGACGGCGGCACCCACATGGCCGGCTTCCGCGGTGCTCTGACCCGGCAGATCACCTCCTATGCCGATACGTCCGGCATTACCAAGAAGGAAAAGGTGTCGCTGACCGGCGACGATTGCCGCGAAGGCTTGACGGCGGTCCTGTCGGTCAAGGTGCCGGATCCGAAGTTTTCCTCGCAGACCAAGGACAAGCTGGTGTCGTCCGAAGTCCGGCCGGTGGTCGAGAGCCTCGTCAATGAGGCGCTCAGCGTCTGGCTCGAGGAAAATCCCTCCGATGCGAAGATCCTCGTCGGCAAGGTCGTCGAGGCGGCCGCCGCCCGCGAAGCGGCGCGCAAGGCGCGTGAACTGACGCGCCGCAAGGGGGCCCTCGACATCTCGTCGCTGCCGGGCAAGCTCGCCGACTGCTCCGAGCGAGATCCGGCCAAGTCGGAAGTGTTCCTGGTGGAGGGCGATTCGGCAGGCGGTTCGGCCAAGCAGGGCCGCTCGCGCGAGAACCAGGCGATCCTGCCGCTGCGCGGCAAGATCCTGAATGTCGAGCGGGCGCGCTTCGACAAGATGCTGTCGAGCCAGGAAATCGGCACCCTGATCACCGCACTCGGCACCTCGATCGGCAAGGACGAGTTCAATGCCGACAAGCTGCGCTATCACAAGATCATCATCATGACGGATGCCGACGTCGACGGCGCCCATATCCGCACGCTGCTGCTGACCTTCTTCTTCCGGCAGATGCCGGAGCTGATCGAGCGCGGCCACCTCTATATCGCCCAGCCGCCGCTCTACAAAGTGACGCGCGGCAAGTCCGCCCAGTACCTGAAGGACGAAAAGGCATTCGAGGAGTATCTGATCACGACCGGCCTCGATGAGGCGTCGCTGACGCTCGGCTCGGGTGAGGTCAGGGCCGGTCAGGATCTCCGCGAGGTGATCAACGACGCCTTGCGCCTGCGCTCGCTGATGGACGGACTGCATTCGCGCTACAACCGGGCGATCGTCGAGCAGGCGGCGATTGCCGGCGCGCTGAATACCGAGCTCAACAGCCATCACGACGACTACCAGAAGGTCGCCGCCGAAGTGGCGCGCCGTCTCGACGTCATTGCCGAGGAGACCGAACGCGGCTGGACCGGGTCGGTGACGGCCGAAGGCGGCCTGAAGCTCGAGCGCATGGTGCGCGGCGTCAAGGAAGTGGCGGTGCTCGACATGGCGCTGATCGGTTCCTCCGATGCCCGCCACATCGACCAGCTGACGGCGAAGCTCAAGGAAGTCTACGCCGAACCGCCGGTCCTGCGCCGCCGCGACGGCACGCAGGAGATCAGCGGGCCGCGGGCTCTCCTGGACGCGATCTTCGCTGCCGGCCGCAAGGGGGTGACGATGCAGCGCTACAAGGGCCTCGGCGAAATGAACGCCGAGCAATTGTGGGAAACGACGCTCGACCCGAATGTGCGCTCTTTGCTGCAGGTCAAGGTTTCCGACGCGACCGACGCGGACGGGCTGTTCTCGCGCCTGATGGGCGACGAGGTGGAGCCGCGCCGCGACTTCATCCAGGAAAACGCGCTGAGCGTCGCCAACCTCGACATCTGAGAAGCCGATCAGCAGAGACACTCGGCGGTGCTGTATATGAAAGCGTGGGGCTGTCTCGGTTCCGCGCTTTTTTCATTTGAGCTGCGGGCGGAAGGCTTTGCGCCTCAATCGCCCCTGAACTGACCTTCGAAAACGAATTCGTTGATTGGTTTGCGCTGGCTCGGCTTTTCGCGCTCCCGGAGATCGTCGGGTAGCGTGGCCGGATCGGCGAGCCTGCCGATTGCGACGGCCGCTTCCACCCGATAGTGCTCCGGCACGCCGGCGACGCGCATCGCCTTGTCGCGGTCGATCCCGGCCATGGCATGGGCATGCCACCCGGCAAGCTGGGTCTGGAGCGCGAAAGCGAACCAGGCGGCGCCGGTGTCGAAGGCATGCGTATAAGCGGGCCTGATCTCGCCGCTCGAGGTCTGCCTGTGGGTCTTCGAAAGAATGATCACGAGGGCCGAGGCGTTCTTGGCCCAGCGCTGATTTCCCTCGTCCAGCGTTTCCAGCAGGGAGGCGAAATACGCGGCGCCGCGGCGGGCATAGACGAAGCGCCACGGCTGGATATTGCTGGCGGAGGGCGCCCAGCGCGCCGCTTCGAAGAGCGCCAGCAGCTCCTTTTCGCCGATCTCCTCCCCGGTGAAGGCTCGCGGCGACCAGCGCTCGAGGAAGATGGAGTGAATCGGATGGTCGGCTGTTCTGTGGTTGATTTCCGTCACGGAAGGATCCTTCTCTGTGAATCCGTTGGGAGGCCCTTCCGCTGTAAGGTGTTGCGTTCGCGAAGAGCCGGATTCGCCGCGACGCTATAGAACCTGACGGCGCTTTGGAACGTGCATCACAAAAAATCATCGAAGCGGGAACGCTGGCGCGCGGGACCTTCGGGAAGCGGAACGAAGCGACGAGGGAGGCGTTTTCCGGGAAAAGCAAAAGACGATTGTCGAAACGGAAAAAAGTTGTATAAGTTCTGTAACTTTTTTCTGAGGGAAGGACCAGCCATGAACTTGAAGGACCCGTCGCTGTTTCGCCAAGCCGCGCTCGTCGGCGAGAACTGGATCGAAGCCGACCCGCAGAACGCCATCGAGGTCAACAATCCGGCGACGGGCGAGATCATTGGACGCGTCCCGAAGCTCGGCGCCGCCGAAACCAAGGCTGCGATCGAAACCGCCGCTCGGGTCCAGAAGGAATGGGCGGCGAAGACCGCCAAGGAGCGCGCGGGAATTTTGCGCCGCTGGTACGAGCTGATGATCGAGAACAAGGACGATCTCGGCCGGATTCTGACGATCGAACAGGGCAAGCCGCTCGCCGAGGCGACCGGCGAGATCGTCTATGGCGCAAGCTTCATCGAGTGGTTTGCCGAGGAAGGGCGCCGCGTCTATGGCGACCTCGTGCCCGGCCACCAGAAGGACAAGCGCATCCTCGTGATGAAGCAGCCGATCGGCGTCGTCGCGGCGATCACCCCGTGGAACTTCCCGAATGCGATGATCACCCGCAAGGCCGGCCCCGCCTTTGCCGCCGGCTGTGCCATGGTGTTGAAGCCGGCCGCCCAGACGCCGTTTTCGGCGAGCGCCATCGCCGTGCTTGCCGAGCGCGCCGGCATGCCGAAGGGGCTGTTCTCCGTGATCACCGGTTCGGCCCGCGAGATCGGCGCCGAGATGACCTCGAACCCGACGGTGCGCAAGCTGACCTTTACCGGCTCCACCGAAGTCGGCGCCGAGCTCTATCGCCAGAGCGCCGCAACGATCAAGAAGCTCGGACTCGAGCTCGGCGGCAACGCGCCCTTCATCGTCTTTGATGATGCCGATCTCGACGCCGCGGTCGAAGGCGCGCTGATCGCCAAGTTCCGCAACAACGGCCAGACCTGCGTCTGCGCTAACCGCCTCTATGTCCAGGACGGCGTCTACGAAATCTTCTCGGAAAAGCTCGCTGCCGCGGTCGCCAAGCTGAAGACCGGCAACGGCATGGAAGAGGGCGTCATCCTCGGTCCGCTGATCGACCTGCCGGCGCTCGCCAAGGTCGAGGAGCACGTGGCCGACGCCGTCGGCAAGGGTGCCCGCGTCATCCAGGGCGGCAGGCGCCATGCGCTCGGCGGCAGCTTCTATGAGGCGACGGTGCTGGCGGACGTCACCCAGGCAATGGCCGTGGCGCGCGAGGAGACCTTCGGTCCGGTCGCACCGCTCTTCCGCTTCAAGGACGAGGCGGACGTCATCCATCAGGCCAACGACACCGAATTCGGCCTTGCCTCCTATTTCTATGCCAAGGACCTGGCCCGCGTCTTCCGCGTCGCCGAAGCCCTCGAATACGGCATGGTCGGCGTCAACACGGGGCTGATCTCGACGGCGGAAGCCCCCTTCGGCGGCGTCAAACTCTCCGGCCTCGGCCGCGAGGGCTCGAAATACGGCATCGAGGAATTCATGGAAATCAAATATGTCTGCCTGGGCGGCATCGCCTGAGGCGAGGCAGCAACTCTATCGAAGCGAACCGGCCGGAAAATTCTGGCCGGTTTTTTCATTTGTGGATAAGACGTTGGTCTTCGTCAGAGGAGAGCGTTCATGCCGGCCCCCAAGAACCCCTTCAAAGCCGCGATCCGTGCAAGCCGTTTCCAGCTCGGCCTGTGGGTGGCGCTTGCCAGCCCCTATGCTGCCGAAGTCGTGGCCGGCAGCGGCTATGACTGGCTGCTGATCGACGGCGAACATGCGCCCAACGACCTGCCGCTGCTTGCCGCGCAGTATCGCGCGATTGCCGGGCGCGGCAGTCATCCGATCGTGCGGCTGCCCGTCGGCGATACGGCCTTGATCAAGCAGGTTCTCGACACCGGGGTGCAGACGTTGCTCATCCCGATGGTCGACACCGTAGCGCAGGCGCGGCAGCTCGTCCGCGCCGTCCGCTATCCGCCGCACGGCATCCGCGGCGTTGGCGCCGCCCTTGGGCGGGCCACGAATTTCGGGCGCATCACGGATTACCTGCAGAACGCCAATGACGAGATCTGCCTCATCCTGCAGATCGAGAGCCGGGCAGGCTTGGCCGCGATTGACGAGATCGCCGCGCTCGACGGCGTCGATGGCCTGTTCATCGGTCCGTCTGACCTTGCCGCCGACATGGGCCATCTCGGCAATCCCGCCCACCCGGATGTCCGGGACGCGATCGTCGATGGCTTCGCGCGGATCCATAAAGCCGGCAAGGCGCGCGGTATCCTGACGCTCGATCCGGTGCAGGCGCGCGACTATCGCGCTCTCGGCGCCGACTTCATGGCGATCGGCACCGACGTGACCCTGCTCGTCAGTGCCACTGAGCAGTTGCGCCGGGAATACCTCGGAGAGGTCGAGCCTGCGCGGACCGAATCCGGCTACTGATCTATGGTATCGACTGAAGCAGGGTCTCGCGCGCCGATTTCAGATGCCGGCGGCATGCCTGTTCCGCCTGCTTCGGGTCCCGCGACTGAAGGGCGGCGATATAGGCGAGATGCTCCTCCAGCGCCCGTGCATTGCGCTCGCGCGCATTCGATTTGTTCCATTGATAATGGTAGTGGAAGACGATCGCGATGATGTCGTAGAAATCGACGATGAAGCGGTTGCTCGACGATTTGTGCACCAGGAGGTGGAAGCGCTCGTCGAGCTCGGAGAATTCCCTGTAGCGGTCGTCGATATCGGCGAGAATATCGCGATGCAGTGCCTCGATCTGCTTCAGCTCGGTCCAGGCCGAGTCGTTCTCCGGCAGGGAAACGAAGCGAGCGGCCGAGCGGAGCTCGAACATCTCGCGCACTTCCGTTAGCTCAAGCGCGAATTCGCGGGTAAAGCCTTTGAGCACCCAATGGCTGTTCGGCCGCTTCTCGATCAGGCCGAAGCGGCTGAAGCGGATCAGGAATTCGCGCACGCTCGTCGTGCCTGTGCCGATCTCCCGCGCCAGCTCAAGCTCGTTGATCTGCATGCCGGGCTCCGCACCGCCCGCCAGAATCCGGCGCATGAAGCTGCGCTCGATGCGCTCGGCAAGCGAATCGGTTTCCTCGGTCGGGAAATAATCGGAAGTTTCCGGGCGCCTCAGCACGATCTTCTGGCGCTTGTCCCAGCTGATGAGCTTGACCTCTTCGCAACGCGACAGGATGGCCCGGACCGTCGTGCGGCTCACCCCGAGCGCCTGGCCGAGCTCCGGTTCGGAAGGCAGCGCTGATGTTTCCGAAAGCAGCGTGAGGCAGCGGTTGAAGGCATCCTTGAAGACGGTGTTCTGCTTTGCCATGGAATGATCCGGTCGATTAGAATTGTTTCAACGCAGCGGTCATGCGCCCATCTAGCCCGGCAGCGCCGGTTTGTCTCGGGGTCAATCAAGAATTAGCCGAGACCTGCTTATTCCTGCCTTTTCCATGCCCCCATCGCATGAGAGCATCGGCATCCTCGTTTTCTACGAGAGTCATAATACCCATTGACGAAAATCTGTCTATTGTAGATAAAAGACAAACAAGAGGACACGGGAGCCATCCCGTGAAAACCGTTCCGGGAGAGCCTGAGATTGTCCGCACCGTCTTCGATCCTTCTTTCGCCGGAGGATAATGTCGCCGTTGCCACGGTGGCGATCGAGCCCGGCGAGACTTTACCCGGAGGGCAAAAGTCCGCGGCGCGCATCGAGGCCGGCCACAAGGCGGCGATCCGGCCGATCCCGGCCGGCGAGCCGGTCGTCAAATATGCCCAGGCGATCGGCCGCGCCACGCGCGACATCGCCGCCGGCGAGCATGTGCATTCGCACAATCTCGCCTTCGACCAGGATCGGCTGTCGATCGGCGCGCCGGTGCCGCCGGAAGCCGCAAGTGCGGCCGACAAGGCGCGCACCTTCCTCGGCTATCGCCGGGCTGACGGGCGCGCGGCAACCCGAAACTATATCGGCATCATCGCCAGCGTGAACTGTTCCACCACTGTCTGTCGCGCCATCGCCGAGGAGGCCAACCGGCGCATCCTGCCGCGCTACGAGGCCATCGACGGCTTCGTGCCGATCGTGCACGACCAAGGCTGCGGCATGTCGTCTTCCGGCGACGGCATGAAGAACCTGCACCGGACGCTCGCCGGCTATGCTCGCCACGCCAATTTCGGCGGCGCGCTGATGGTCGGGCTCGGCTGCGAGGTCAACCAGCTGACGCTCTACGGCCAGAGCGGTTCGGGCGCGGAAAAGCGGCATTTCAACATTCAGGAGGCCGGCGGCTCGCGCCGCTCGGTCGAGCGCGCGCTCGGCGTTCTCGAGGAAATCGCCAAGGAAGTGGCAACCGCAAGGCGGGTGCCGATCCCGGTGAGTGAGATCATCGTCGGGCTGCAATGCGGCGGCTCTGACGGTCTGTCAGGGGTGACGGCGAACCCGGCGCTCGGCGCCGCCGTCGATATTCTCGCCGGTGCCGGCGGCACGGCGATCCTGTCGGAGACCTCGGAGATCTATGGGGCCGAGCATCTCTTGCGCAGCCGGGCCGTCAACGAGGCGGTGGCGGTGAAGCTCGACGGGCTGATCTCCTGGTGGGAAAATTATGTCGAGATGCACGGCGCCTCGCTCGACAACAATCCTTCGCCGGGTAACAAGCGCGGCGGCCTGACCACCATCTTGGAAAAGTCGCTCGGCGCCGTGGCCAAAGGAGGCCGTTCGCCGTTGACGGCTGTCTACAATTACGCGGAGCGGGTGACCGAGCATGGCCTCGTCTTCATGGATACGCCCGGCTACGACCCGGTGTCGGCGACGGGCCAGGTTGCAGGCGGCGCCAACGTCATCGCCTTTACCACCGGCCGCGGCAGCTGCTTCGGCTGTCGGCCGGCGCCGTCGATTAAGCTGACCAGCAACACGGCGCTCTACCGGGCGATGGAAGAGGACATGGATATCGATTGCGGCGTGATCGCCTCCGGCGAGGCGACGATAGCCGGTCTCGGCCGCCAGATTTTCGATTTGATCATCGATACGGCGTCGGGGCGTAAGACCAAGAGCGAACTTTTCGGCTACGGCGACAATGAGTTCGTCCCCTGGCATCTGGGGGCGACGCTTTAGGCGGATTTGGAAGGGCCCCTCATCCGGCCTGCCGGCCACCTTCTCCCCGCAGGCGGGGCGAAGGGACTCGCGGCGGCCGCTCGGACTCCCTCTCCCCGCCTGCGGGAGAGGATTGGGTGAGGGGGCAAATGCGCCGTCTGTGAGAAGAGCGCATCCTTTGGAGGGAGGAGACAAGGAATGCAGACGAGAATTATCGGTCGAACCGATCTGGCGGTCACCGAATACAGTTTCGGCACCGCCGGGCTCGGCGGCCTCTATCGCGAATGCACGCGCGAGGCGGCGATGGCGACGCTCGATGCCGCTTGGGACGCAGGGATCCGCTATTTCGACACGGCGCCGTATTATGGGCTCGGACTTGCCGAGCGGCGGACCGGCGATTTCCTGCGCGACAAGCCGCGCGAGAGCTACGTGCTCTCCACCAAGGTCGGCCGCCTGCTGCATCCGGTGCCAGAAGATAAGGTCCCGGATTATTCCTACGTCAAGGCGCTGAATTTCGACGTCACCTACGACTATGGCTATGACGCGATCATGCGCTCGGTGGAGATGAGCTATGCCCGCCTCGGCCTAAACCGCATCGACATTCTCTACGTTCACGATATCGGTGGCTATACCCATGGGGCAGCGAGGAATGCCGTCTATCTCCGGCAATTGCTCGATTCCGGCCTTAAGGCGCTGGAGGCGCTCAAATCGAGCGGCGCCATTTCAGCCTATGGACTGGGCGTCAACGAGGTGCCCGTCTGCCTCGACGTGATGCGCCATGCGGATATCGACTGCATCCTGCTTGCCGGCCGCTACACGCTTCTCGACCGATCGGCGGTCGCCGAACTCATTCCGCTCTGCGAGAAGAAAGGGACCTCGCTCGTCGTTGGCGGCGTCTTCAATTCCGGCATCCTCGCCACCGGTCCGGTGGCGGGCGCGCATTTCGATTATATGCCGGCCACGGAGGAGGTCAGAGAGAGGGTCGCGGCGATGGAACGGATCGCCGGTGAGCGTGGTCTGCCGCTTGCAGCACCGGCGCTACAGTTCCCGCTTGCCAATCCCCAGGTCGCCTCGGTTCTGCTCGGCACCGCCAAGCCTTCGAGCCTCGAGCGCAACATCGAGTTGGCCCGAAGAACGATAGTGGCGGCGGATTTTGCCGCCTTCGACCCATTCACCCTCGTAGCGCCCGCGCTCGGAACGGAGGCCGTGAGGGTGTGATTTGCCCGCCGCCGGAAGCGGCGGGTGATGCTTCTTGCGTGTTGGAGGAACGCGAGTGAAGAGAATCGATCAAATGGGCTTGCCAATTCGCCGTGCCTGGACTAGCGTCCCAGAATGTTTTTTATTGATAAAAGACGATACGCAAACACCTGGCGGATCGATCTCGATAACGGAACAAGGTGTGAATTGAGAGGAGAAACCTAATGAGCATTTCCAGACGCATTCTGTCCCGCCGCGCCTTCAGCGCGCTTGCCGGCGCAGCCTTCTTCGCCGCCATGGCGCCGATCCCGTCCTTCGCGCAGGACGTCACCATTCCGATCATCGTCAAGGACACGACCTCCTTCTACTGGCAGATCGTGCTCGCGGGCGCACGTGCCGCCGGCAAGGACCTCGGCGTGAACGTTCCGGAACTCGGGGCGCAATCCGAATCCGACATCAACGGCCAGATCAGCATCCTTGAGAATGCCGTCGCCGGCGCGCCGGCCGCCGTCGTCATCGCCCCGACCGAGTTCAAGGCGCTTGGCAAGCCGATCGACGAGGCCGCCAAGGCGGTACCGGTCATCGGTATCGACTCCGGAGCGGATTCGAAGGCGTTCTCGTCGTTCCTGACGACCGACAACGTCCAGGGCGGCCGCATCGCCGCCGATGGGCTCGCCGCGGCGATCAAGGAAGCGACCGGCAAGGAAGAGGGCGAGGTCGCCATCATCACCAGCCTGCCGGGCGTCGGTTCGCTCGACCAGCGCCGCGAAGGCTTCCTCGACCAGATCAAGACCAAGTATCCGGGCCTGAAGGTTGTCGCGGATAAATACGCCGATGGCCAGGCGACGACCGGCCTGAACATCATGACGGACCTGATAACCGCCAATCCCAACCTCGTCGGCGTCTTCGCCTCCAACCTGATCATGGCGCAGGGAGCCGGCCAGGCGATTGCCGAAAACAAGCTCGGCGACAAGATCAAGGTCATCGGCTTCGACAGCGATGAAAAGACCGTCGGTTTCCTCAAGGAAGGCGTGCTCGCCGGCCTCGTCGTGCAGGACCCCTATCGCATGGGGTATGATGGCGTGAAGACGGCGCTTGCAGTCTCTAAGGGCGAAAAGGTCGAGGCCAATGTCGATACCGGCGCGAACCTTGTCACCAAGGCCAACATGGCCGAGCCGAAGATCGATGCGCTCCTGAACCCGAAGGTCAACTGACCCGTTGAGATCGCAGCGACGGCCGGCCGGAGGAGCCGGCCGTCGCTGACCGGCAAGTGAGGAGGGTACCATGACAGGGCTTCAAGAGGTCAGCCAGCGCCACGAGGGCGAGCTCGAGGCGGCCGTTGCGAAGGGCAAGCCGATCCTGGAACTGCGCGGCCTGCAGAAGAACTACGGCGCCGTCCAGGCGCTGAAGCCCGCCACGATTACTTTCCTCTCCGGCGAGATCCACGCGATCGTCGGCGAAAACGGCGCCGGCAAGTCGACACTGATCAAGCTCCTGACCGGCGTCATCCCGCGAACTGCCGGCGATGTGTTCTGGCAAGGCGAGCCGGTGCAGCTTTCGACACCCACGGAGGCGATCAGCCGCGGCATCAACGCCGTCCACCAGGAGGTGGTGCTCTGCCCGCATTTGAGCGTGGCGGCCAATATGTTCCTCGGCGACGAGATGAACAGCAACGGCCTGATGCGCAAGCGCGCCATGACCGATGCCGCCCAGGGCGTCCTCAACGATCTCGGCTTCAACTTGCCGGCCAATGCGACGCTCGGCAGCCTGACGATCGGCCAGCAGCAGTTGGTCGCGACCGCCCGCGCCGCCATGCGCGGCACCCGCTTCCTGATCTTCGACGAACCGACCGCCTATCTGACCCGGCAGGAATCCGCTCAGCTTTTCCGTCTCATTCGCCGGCTGCAGGGCGAAGGCGTCACCATCGTCTATATCAGCCACCGGCTGGAAGAAGTCTTCGAGCTTGCCGACCGCGTTTCGGTGTTGCGCGACGGCACCCATGTCGGCACCCGCGACATCTCGGAGACGAACGAGGCGGAACTGATCGCGCTGATGATCAACCGCACCATCGAGCAGATCTATCACAAGGAACAATTCGCCTTCGGGGAGACGATCGTCGAAGCGCGCGGCCTCTCCGGACCGGGCTTCAGCGACATATCGCTTTCGGTCCGCGCCGGCGAGATCGTCGGGCTCTACGGTCTGATCGGCGCCGGGCGCAGCGAATTCGCGCTCGGCCTCTATGGCCGCCATCCCCTCACCGCCGGAGAGGTGTACTGGCAGGGCCGCAAGGTCGAAATCGACAACGAGCGCAGGGCGATGGAGCTCGGCATCGCGCTCGCGCCGGAAAGCCGCCGCGACCAGGGCCTTTGCCTCAACCTGCCGATCGGCCTCAACATCAACCTGCCGGTCTTTCGCCGTTTGACGCGCGGGCTGACGATTAACCGGGCCGAGGAGGCCGCCAATGCCGATCGCCAGATCCGCGATCTGCAGATCAAGACGCCGTCGCGGCGGGTGCTGGCCTCCGCCATGTCCGGCGGCAACCAGCAGAAGATCGTCATCGGCAAATGGCTGAGCCACGGCGCGAAACTCTTCATCTTCGACGAGCCGACCGTCGGCGTCGACGTCGGCACCAAGGCGGAAATCTACAGGCTGTTTGCACGGCTGCTGGAAAAGGGGGCGGGGATCATCCTGATCTCCTCCTACCTGCCGGAAGTCTACGAGCTTGCCGACCGCCTGCACGTGTTCCGTCAAGGGCGGCTGGTGGCGAGCCATGATTACCGCGCCGCCAGCCACGAGGATGTCTTGGCGCAGGCGATTAACGCGTGATCGATCCGAGAATTGGAAGGACTGCAGGGAGGGCAGAATGAGTGTGGAAACGGTAGAAAGCAGCACAGGACCGACGCCGAAGCGAGGGGTCAGCATCCTGTTCGGACTGACGCTCCTCGGACTGCTGGTCGTCCTCTGGCTGCTCCTTGGCCTGGCGACGAGCGCCTTCTGGACCCCCAACAATATCAGCAACCTCCTGCGCCAGGGGGCGATGACGGCGATCCTGGCTGTCGGCCAGACCTTCGTGATCATCACCGCCGGCATCGATCTGTCGGTCGGCGCGGTCGTTGGCTTCACCAGCGTCATCGTCGCCTGGCTGCTGGCCGCCGGCGTACCGCTCTGGCTGGCGCTTGTCGCGACGCTCTTGATCGGCGTGCTGATCGGCGCCTTTCACGCCTTCGGCATCGTCCGCATGGGCCTGCCGCCCTTCATCATCACGCTTGCGACGCTGACGTCGCTGCGCGGCATCGGCCTCCTGATCACCAACGGTTCGACAATCTCGATCACCAACGAGGCCTTCACCAATTTCTCGCGTGCCGATTTCCTCGGCGTTCCGAGCCTGTTCTGGATGGTCATCGTTGTCGCCGTCCCCGCCTATGTCTTCCTGCATCTGAGCCGCTTCGGCCGCTATCTTTTCGCCGTCGGCTCGAACAGCGAAGCGGCGCGTCTTTCCGGCGTCAATGTCAACCGGACGATCTATCTCGCCTATATTCTCTCTTCGACTTGCGCCGCCTTTGTCGGCCTGCTGCTCGCCTCGCGCATCGGCATCGGCAACGCCACGCAGGCCGAAGGCTGGGAATTGCAGGCGATCGCCTCGTCGGTCATCGGCGGCACCAGCCTTTTCGGCGCCGTCGGCTCGGTGCACGGGCCGCTGCTCGGCGCCTTCATCCTGGCGACGATCAACAACGGCGCCAATCTGTTGAACGTCAACTCCTTCTGGCAACGCATCATCACCGGCGTGCTGATTATCGTGATCGTCTATTTCGACCAGCTCCGGCGCCGGGGCTCGCGTTGAACGGCGCGAAGCGGTCATTGGCAATCGACATGGGGGAAGCGTCATGAAGGCTGTCGTTTGTGCGGAGCCCGGTCGTTTGGAAGTCGCCGATCGGCCCCGGCCGGCGCCGCCGCCTGAGGGTTGGGCCCGCCTCGCGGTCAACAGCGTCGGCATTTGCGGCACCGACTATCATATCTTCGAAGGCAAGCACCCCTTCCTCGAATATCCGCGCGTCATGGGCCACGAGATTTCCGCGACCGTCCTTGAGGCCGACACGGCTTCCCGACTCGCCCCCGGAACGCTGGTGGTCGTCAATCCCTATATCTCCTGCGGGACCTGCATTGCCTGCCGGAGGGGGAAGCCCAATTGCTGCACGGCGATCCGGGTTCTCGGCGTCCACACCGACGGCGCCTTCTGCGAAGAAATCCTCATGCCGGAGAAGAACCTCTATCCGGCGACCGGTCTTTCTCCCGAAGCCGCCGCGACGGTGGAATTCCTGGCGATCGGCGCCCATGCGGTGAGACGATCCGGCGTGGCGCCCGGTGCCCGCTCCCTGGTGATCGGCGCCGGCCCGATCGGCCTCGGAACGGCGATCTTTTCGCGGATCACCGGGCACGAGGTGGCGCTTCTCGATACCAGCGCCGAGCGGCTGGCTTTCGCCGTGGACGAGCTCGGCTTTTCGGGCGGCCTCCTCGCCGGTGAGGGACTGGAAAGGGCAATTGCCGAAGCCACGGATGGTGACGGTTTCGACGTCGTCTTCGACGCCACCGGCAATGCCGCGTCGATGGAACGGTCCTTTGCCCATGTCGCCCATGGCGGGACGCTCGTCTTCGTCAGCGTGGTGAAGAACGACATCCGCTTCTCCGATCCGGAATTCCACAAGCGCGAGATGACGCTGGTGGCGAGCCGCAATGCGACGCGGGAAGATTTCGACCACGTCATCGCCTCGATCGGCACGGGCCTGGTGGCGGTGGACAAGCTCATCACCCACAGGACGACCCTCGACCGATGCGTCGACGACCTGCCGCGTTGGGCGCATGACAAGGCCGGCCTTGTGAAGGCAATCGTCACGGTCGCTGCCGCATGAGCTTCATCGACGCCCACCAGCACTACTGGACGCTCGGTCTCGGCCACAATGACTGGCCTGGCCCAGATCTCGAACCGATCTTCCGCGACTTCGGACCTGACGATCTGAGGCCTCATCTCAGCGCCGCAGGCATCAACCGGACGGTTCTCGTCCAGGCGGCGCCGAATGTCGCCGAGACCGGGTTCCTGCTCGAAATCGCCGCGCGCGAGGAGACGGTCGCGGCGGTGGTCGGCTGGGTCGATATTCTAGCGGCCGACGCCCGCTCCGAGCTTCGGCGACTGAAAACACATCCGAAGTTCAAGGGCATCCGGCCGATGCTGCAGAGCATCGATGAAACTGCCTGGATCCTGCGGCCGGAGGCGATCGCCATACTCGAAATGCTGCCGCAGCTGGACCTCCGTTTCGACGCGCTCATCCAGCCGCGCCATCTGCCGGTCGTCGCCGCCCTCGCCGACCGCCTGCCGGATCTCGCCATCGTCGTCGATCACGGCGCCAAGCCGTTCATTGCCGAAGGCCGGCTCGAACCCTGGCGAAGCGACATGGCGGCGCTCGCCCGCCGCCCGAATGTGTACGTCAAGCTCTCTGGACTTGTGACGGAAGCCGGCGGACGCTGGTCGGTCGAGCGCTTGCGGCCCTATGCCGTCCATCTTCTCGACATGTTTGGTGCCGACCGGGTGATGTTCGGCAGCGATTGGCCGGTTGTATTGCTCGATGCCGACTACGCCGAGTGGTTTGCCGCTGCTCAAGCGTTGACCGCAAGCTGCACGGAAGCGGAGCGACAGGCGATTTTCCTGGGGACGGCAGCCCGTTTTTACGGAATTTCCGCGGCCTGAGGTACGAACGTCATAGCGCGACAGGCCCGCGCAATGTTATCTCAATAAATTAGTAATATGAATTCCCTCGGAACTTGCCCTAAAAACGAGGGGGTACTGTTTGTTGCACTGCACAAGAAAAGTGGTAGTCTGAAAGCGATTGCGGACCACCAAGACAAACACTCGCAAGGCTTGCGTCGGACCTGGGAGCGGCGCCGGATCGATTGAAACAAGGGGTACGCGTCCCATGTTCTACCAGCTCTACGAAATGAACCATGCCATGATGGCCCCATGGCGCACGGCGGCGGACGCCATGCGGCTGGCCTTCAAGAATCCGATGAACCCGGTCTCGCACACCTATTTCGGCCGCGCCGCGGCGGCAGGGCTGGAAGTCTTCGAACGCGCCACGCGGCGCTATGGTAAGCCGGAATTCGGCCTGCCCGAGACGGTCGTCGACGGCCAGCCTGTGCCGGTCCGCGAGAAGATCGTCTGGCGGGCGCCCTTCTGCAACCTCATCCATTTCGAACGGTCGCTGCCGAAGGGAAGGACGCCGGACCCGAAGGTGCTGCTCGTCGCACCCATGTCCGGCCACTACTCGACCTTGCTGCGCGGCACGGTCGAAGCGCTTCTGCCGCATTCGGACATCTACATCACGGACTGGCTGGATGCCCGCATGGTGCCGCTCAGCGAAGGCACTTTCGATCTCGACGATTACATCGACTACGTCATCCAGATCCTGCATCACCTCGGACCCGATACCCATGTGATCGGCGTCTGCCAGCCAGCCGTGCCGGTTCTCGCCGCGGTCGCTTTGATGGAGGCGGAGAACGACCCGCTCTCGCCCGCGTCGATGACGCTGATGGGTGGACCGATCGATACCCGCATCAACCCGACCGCCGTCAATCAGCTGGCCGAGCAGCGGCCGGTCGACTGGTTCCGCGACAATGTCATCATGCCGGTGCCATGGCCGCAACCGGGCTTCATGCGCATGGTCTATCCGGGCTTCCTTCAGCTTTCGGGCTTCATGTCGATGAATCTCGACCGCCATCTGGTCGCCCACAAGGAGTTCTTCGCCCATCTCGTCAAGAACGATGGCGATGCCGCCGACAAGCACCGCGACTTCTACGACGAATATCTCGCGGTCATGGATCTCACCGCGGAATTCTACCTGCAGACAGTGCAGGTGGTGTTCATGCAGCATGCCTTGCCGAAGGGAGAAATGATGCATCGCGGCAAGCGCGTCGATCCGACGGCGATCCGCAAGGTGGCGCTGCTGACGGTCGAGGGCGAGAACGACGACATTTCCGGCGTCGGCCAGACCCAGGCGGCGCAGACGATCTGCACCAACATTCCGGAGCACATGCGTCAGCACTACATGCAGCCGGACGTCGGGCACTACGGCGTCTTCAACGGCTCTCGCTTCCGCGGCGAGATCGCACCGCGCATCGTCGCCTTCCAGCGCGAGCATTCGCGCCACTCGAGGCCAGTGAAGCAGATCATCAAGGGAGGCAAATCGGCCTAGCTCCACCTGACGCGGGCTTTTCGACCGCGGCCTAAAGCATCCTGAGGCGGCGATTTGCTGCCGCAGGATCAAGGGTTTGTCCGATTCCCATCCGGCGCATCTTGCAGTCATCTCCTGCCTTTCCCACATCGTTTTCATCGGGCCGCAACGGGCGGTCCGCTGACTGCGAGGAATACTGACGATGAACCAATCTGCATTGATCCGTCCGGACTGGACGCCTGCGACCATTGCATTGATGGTGCTCGGTTTCGTGGTGTTCTGGCCGCTCGGCCTGGCGATGCTCGCTTACATCCTCTTCGGCGACAAGCTGAAGACCTTCAAGAAGGACGCCAACGACAGCGTGGACCGCATGTGCGCCGGCTTCCGCCGGAGCAATCGTGGCCATTGGGCCCACCATCGGACCGGCAATGTCGCCTTCGACGACTGGCGCGAGGCGGAACTTGCGCGTCTCGACGAGGAACGCCGCAAGCTGGACGAGATGCGCGAGGAATTCGACGCCTATGTCCGCGAGCTCCGGCGCGCCAAGGACCAGGAGGAATTCGACCGCTTCATGCGCGAGCGCAAGAACGGCCGCCCCGGCCCGGCACCAGAGACCGCCTGATTGACAGGAATGGCATCCCGGCGTTTCACATGAAACGCCGGGACTACAGCGCCGCGCGTCCTATCAGACGCCGCAAAGGTCGCTGTAGCACTTTGAATTGCTGCATGTATCCATAAATCGAGGTCGATCTAAGGACACATGCAGTAGGCAGCTGCCAGCGGACGGCGAATCGGCTAGAAAGGCCTCATGTTTCCCTCCTTCAAGCGCCGCCGCGGCAGTGAAACGCGCCCCGATATCACGCGTGACATCGAGGTGGCCGGCAAGCGTCTTCCCTTGACCATCCGCCAGAACGCACGCGCGACACGGATGACCTTGCGCATCGAGCCCGGCGGGCGCGCCCTGAAACTCACCGTTCCCGAAGGTCTGCCGGAGCGCGAGGTCAGCGCATTTCTCAGCCGCCATCAGGGCTGGCTGATGACCAAACTCGCGCGCTTCTCCGGCGAAAGCGAGCTCGAAGACGGCGGAACCATCTTCATCCGCGGCGTCGCCCATCGCATCGAGAGGACCGGCCGGATTCGCGGCCTTACAGAGCCCGTCATCGTCGACGATGAGGCGGTGTTGCGGGTCGGCGGCGCGGAGGAGCACCTGCGCCGGCGGATTGCCGACTACCTGAAGAAGGAGGCGCGCCTCGAATTGGAGCGCCTCGTCGCCGTTTATGCCGGCCGAATCGGCCGCCGCGTCCGCTCGTTGAGCCTCAAGGACACCCGCAGCCGCTGGGGCTCCTGCTCCGCCGAAGGTGACTTGAGCTTTTCCTGGCGCATTGCCATGGCGCCGCCGAAGGTGATCGCCTATCTCGCCGCCCACGAGGTCGCCCATCTTGAGGAGATGAACCACGGCCCCGATTTCTGGGCGCTGTGCGAAAGGCTCTGCGCGGATACCAACGAGGCCAGGCGCTGGCTGAAGCGCAACGGCACCATGCTGCACTCCATCGATTTCGGCTAAGTTCACGGTTGAGTTTGGCCGATGGTGACGAGAGACGGGGACTGGACGGTGCGGACAACCGCCGAAACTGAAGTAAGCCCGACTGAAAACGCCCGGCCAAAGTCTCTTAGGATGACGCGCTGCAGAGCAACGGTTTTGCTCGACTCGGACGGTATTTCGTGCAAGGTCGCTTGCCATGAAAACGGAAGTGAAAATATGTGGACTGAAGACCGCGGAGGCGGCGGAGCATGCCGTGGCGCTCGGGGCCACGCATATCGGCTTCATCTTCTTTCCCAAGAGTCCGCGCAACATCGAGCCTGACGACGCCGGCCGGGTGGCCGAACGTGTTCGCGGCCGCGCGAAGATCGTCGCCGTCACCGTGAATGCCGACAATGACGATCTCGACGAGATCGTGTCCGCGCTGAAGCCCGACATCCTGCAGCTTCACGGCTCCGAAGATCCGGACAGGGTTCTGACGATCAAGGCGATCTACGGCCTGCCGATCATGAAGGCGCTGTCGATCCGCGATGCCTCGGATCTCGAAAGGATCGATGCCTATGTCGGCATCGTCGATCGCTTCCTTCTCGATGCTAAGCCGCCGGCCGGGTCCGAACTACCCGGAGGCAATGGTGTCTCTTTCGACTGGAGGCTGCTCGACGCGCTTGACGGGAGCGTCGATTACATGCTTTCCGGTGGACTGAATGCGGAAAATATCGGCGAGGCTCTTGCGCTGACCGGCGCCAGCGCCGTCGATATATCCTCCGGGGTGGAGAGCGCCCCGGGTGTCAAGGATTTGAAGCTCATGGATGCATTTTTCGGCGGTGTCCGACGCGCCGAAGCCGTAGTGCCACGATCAGGGAGCAGGACGTGAATCAGCCGCTAAAACCGAACTCCTTCAGGGCTGGACCGGACGAGGACGGCCGGTTCGGTATTTTCGGCGGCCGTTTCGTCGCCGAGACTCTGATGCCGCTGATCCTCGACCTCCAGGACGAGTGGAACAAGGCCAAGAGCGACGCGGCCTTCAAGGCCGAGCTCGATAGGCTCGGTGCTCACTATATCGGCCGGCCGAGCCCGCTCTATTTCGCCGAGCGCCTAACGGCTGAGCTCGGCGGCGCCAAGATCTATTTCAAGCGCGAGGAGCTGAACCACACCGGCTCGCACAAGATCAACAATTGCATAGGCCAGATCCTGCTCGCCAAGCGAATGGGCAAGACCCGCATCATCGCCGAGACCGGTGCCGGCCAGCACGGCGTCGCTTCGGCGACCGTCGCCGCCCGCTTCGGTCTTCCCTGCGTCGTCTACATGGGCGCCACCGACGTCGAGCGCCAGGCGCCGAACGTCTTTCGCATGAAGCTTCTCGGCGCCGAGGTGAAGCCCGTGACCGCCGGCAACGGCACGCTGAAGGACGCCATGAACGAGGCGCTGCGCGACTGGGTGACGAATGTCGACAGCACCTATTACCTGATCGGCACGGCCGCCGGCCCGCATCCCTATCCGGAGATGGTCCGCGACTTCCAGGCGGTCATCGGCCAGGAGGCGAAAGAGCAGATTCTTGCCGCCGAAGGCCGCTTGCCGGACCTCGTCATTGCGGCGGTTGGCGGCGGCTCGAACGCGATCGGCATCTTCCATCCCTTCCTCGATGACGAGGATGTTCGGATCGTCGGCGTCGAAGCGGGCGGCAAGGGACTTGATGGCGACGAGCACTGCGCCTCGATCACCGCCGGCTCGCCGGGCGTGCTGCACGGCAACCGCACCTATCTGCTGCAGGACGGCGACGGCCAGATCAAGGAAGGCCACTCCATCTCGGCGGGCCTCGATTATCCCGGCATCGGTCCGGAGCATGCCTGGCTCAACGATATCGGCCGGGTCGAATATGTGCCGATCATGGATCATGAAGCGCTCGAAGCCTTCCAGACGCTGACGCGGCTCGAAGGCATCATTCCGGCGCTCGAGCCATCGCATGCGCTGGCCGAGGTCATCAAGCGGGCGCCGACAATGGGCAAGGACGAGATCATCCTGATGAATCTCTCCGGTCGCGGCGACAAGGACATTTTCACCGTCGGCAAAATTCTGGGAATGGGGCAGTAACGAGTATGACCGCACGCATGGAGCAGAGGTTCGCCGACGTCGCGGCGGAAGGTCGCCCGGTCCTTGTCACCTATTTCATGGGCGGCGATCCCGATTTCGAAACGTCGCTGGCGATCATGCAGGCGCTGCCGAAGGCGGGCGCCGACGTGATCGAACTCGGCGTGCCCTTTTCCGATCCGATGGCCGACGGCCCGGCGATCCAGCTTGCTGGCCAGCGCGCGCTTAAAGCCGGGCAGACGCTTGCCAAGACGCTCGACCTCGCCCGCCGCTTCCGGACTGAGGATCAGCGCACCCCGATCGTGCTGATGGGCTATTACAATCCGATCTACATCTACGGCGTCGAGCGCTTCCTGGATGACGCCGTCGAGGCGGGTGTCGACGGGCTGATCGTCGTCGATCTGCCGCCGGAAATGGACGACGAGCTCTGCATCCCGGCGCTGAAGAAGGGCATCAGCTTCATCCGTCTGGCGACGCCAACGACCGACGACCGCCGTCTGCCCAAGGTTCTCGAAAACACCTCCGGTTTTGTCTATTACGTCTCGATGACCGGCATCACCGGTTCCTCTCTGCCGGATCCGTCGCTGATTGCCGGCGCGGTGGCGCGGATCAAGTCGCATACGAAGCTGCCCGTCTGCGTCGGCTTCGGCGTCAAGACCGCCGAGCATGCGCGGGTGATCGGCGCTTCCGCCGATGGTGTCGTGGTGGGGACGGCGATCGTCAACCAGATCGCCTCGAGCCTGACGGAAAGCGGTCAGGCTACCGACGCGACGGTGCCGGGTGTGGAAGCTTTGGTTCGAGGGCTTTCGGCCGGGGTGCGGGCGGCGCGCCTTGCGGCAGCCGAATAATCGCCCATATTGGCGCGCAGAAGCCGAAGGACATCTTCAGGAGTCTACTTAAGTGAACTGGATCACAAACTACGTTCGGCCGAAGATCAATTCGATGCTCGGCCGCAGGGAAGTTCCGGAGAACCTCTGGATCAAGTGCCCTGAAACCGGCGAGATGGTGTTCCATCGCGATCTCGAAGAGAACAAGTGGGTCATCCCGCAGTCTGGCCATCACATGAAGATGCCGGCAAAGGCCCGGCTGAAGGATCTCTTCGATGGCGGAATCTACGAAACCCTGCCGCAGCCGAAGGTGGCGCAGGATCCGCTGAAGTTCCGCGATTCGAAGAAATATCTCGACCGCCTGCGCGACAGCCGGGCCAAGACCGAGCTCGAGGACACGATCGTCGCCGGCCTCGGCCTCGTCCAGGGCGTCAAGCTGGTCGCCGTCGTCCATGAGTTCAACTTCATCGGCGGTTCGCTCGGCATGGCGGCCGGCGAGGCGATCATCAGGGCCTTCGAGAAGGCGATTGCCGAGAAGTGCCCGCTGGTGATGTTCCCGGCTTCCGGCGGCGCCCGCATGCAGGAAGGCATCCTGTCGCTGATGCAGCTTCCGCGCACCACGGTTGCGGTCAATCTGCTGAAGGAAGCGGGCCTACCCTATATCGTCGTGCTGACCAACCCCACCACCGGCGGTGTCACGGCATCCTATGCGATGCTGGGCGACATCCACTTGGCCGAACCGGGTGCGGAGATCGGCTTTGCCGGCAAGCGGGTGATCGAGCAGACGCTCCGCGAAAAGCTCCCGGATGGCTTCCAGACCTCGGAGTACCTCCTGGAGCACGGCATGGTCGATATGGTCGTCAAGCGCCACGACCTGCCGGCGACGCTTTCGCGCCTGCTGAAGATCCTGATGAAGAAGCCGGCGGAGGCCGCAAGGCGCGAGAGCGGCTCCCAGGTTTCGCCCTTGCCGCTCGCAGCCCGGGCCTAGGCCGCCGCACCAGCTCTGTTTGATTCTCTAGACTTGTGCGCCTTTCCGGGGCGCGCAAACGTTGCTGTAAATGTTTTGATTCGCTGCAATTCCGTTTAGGAATCATCTGGCAGCGTCAATTTTTTGAGGCAAGAACATGGCGGCGGCACAGGTCAGCGAGGCGGCGCAGGAGATTGAAAAACTTCTGGCTCTGCATCCCAAGGGATTCGACCTGTCGCTCGACAGAATCACGCGGCTGCTGGCCGCGCTTGGCAACCCGCAGGACCGCCTGCCGCCGATCATCCACGTCGCCGGCACCAACGGCAAAGGCTCCGTCACCGCGTTTTCGCGGGCGATCCTCGAGGCTGCAGGCCTCAGCGTCCATGTGCACACGTCGCCGCATCTGGTGAACTGGCACGAGAGATATCGGCTCGGCGTCAAGGGCGGCAAGGGTGCGCTCGTCAGCGACCCGGTGCTGGCCGATGCTGTCCGGCGCGTGGCGGAAGCCAATGCCGGCCAGAAGATCACCGTCTTCGAGATCCTGACGGCCGTCACCTTCTTGCTTTTCGCGGAGCATCCGGCCGATGTCGCGGTCATCGAGGTCGGCCTCGGCGGCCGCTTCGACGCGACGAATGTCATTGCCCGGCCGGCGGTCTCTGTCATCATGCCGATCTCGCTCGATCACCAGGCCTATCTCGGCGACCGGGTGGAACTGATCGCCGCCGAGAAGGCCGGAATCATGAAGCGCGGCTGCCCGGTGGTGATCGGCCATCAGGAAGAAGACGGCGTGCGCGAGGTGCTGGTCGAAACGGCCGAGCGGCTCGGCTGCCCGATGTCCGTCTACGGCCAGGATTTCATGGCGCATGAGGAATTCGGCAGGCTGATCTTTCAGGACGAGAACGGCCTTGCCGACCTGCCGCTGCCCCGCCTGCCGGGCCGGCATCAATATGCCAATGCGGCGGCGGCGATCCGCGCCGTCCGGGCGGCCGGTTTCGACGTGCCGGAGGCGGCGATCGAGAAGGGCCTGGCCGGGGTCGAATGGCCGGGCCGGCTGCAGCGTCTTGCCGGCGGCAAGCTCTCGCACTACGGGCCGCCGGCCGCCGAAATCTGGGTCGACGGCGGCCACAATCCCGGCGCCGGCCAGGTGATCGCCGAAGCCATGGCGACCTTCGAGGAGCGAGATCCGCGGCCGCTGTTCCTGATCATCGGCATGATCAACACCAAGGATCCCGTCGGCTACTTCAAGGCCTTCCTCGATCTCGCCGAACAGGTCTTCACCGTTCCGATCCACGGCTCGGATGCGGGGCTTGACCCGGTGGCGCTGGCCGCCGATGCGGCCTCAGCCGGTCTCGAGGTAAACGCCGCATCATCGGTCGCCGAAGCACTCGGGCTCATCGCCGAGCTCACCGAAGAGGACCCCGTGCCCCCGCGCATCCTGATCGGCGGTTCGCTCTACCTCGTCGGCGACGTGCTTTCGGAGAATGGCACGCCGCCGCGGTAATCGTCAGACTGCATTCGCCCCTCATCCCGCTGCCGCGACCTTCTCCCCGTTTTTGACGGGGAGAAGGGTTTTTGCCGCGCGCTCTCCGTCCCCTCGCCCCGCCTGCGGGGAGAGGGTTTGGGTGAGGGGCGATTGAAGGCGGTGCGTGTCGTCAGAAGGCAAGTAGAAAGCCCGGACATAGCCGGGCTTTTCATTATCAATCGTCAATCAATTCGCGGCTTAGACCGCGTTGGAAATCCACGAGCTGAGCGCGGTCTTCGGCGCGGCGCCGACCTTGATGTCGGCGACTTCGCCAGCCTTGAACATGGCGAGCGTCGGGATCGAGCGGACCCCGTATTGAGCGGCGAGTTCCGGGTTTTCATCGATATTGAGCTTGGCGACCTTGACCTTGCCGGCGAGCTCGGTGGCGATCTCTTCGAGGCTGGGGGCAATCATTTTGCACGGACCGCACCATTCGGCCCAGAAGTCGACGACGACCGGCTCGGCGGAATTCAGCACTTCTTTTTGAAAATTGGACGCATCGACTTTCACAGTTGCCATCGGCTGCTCCTTCGGAATGGCATTGTCCAGATATTGTGCCTCATGTGAGGCCTCGCCGCTGGATTTTCAATATCGTGTATCTCACTTTGTCGCGAGCTCTTCAAGGCTCCCGTCCAGCATTGGGTCGGGAAGCACCCACACGGCCGGGCCTTCGGTGAAGATCAGCACGCAACGGAATTGCTTGCCGGGATAGAGCGGCCTCAAGATTTCGCGGTAGATTGCGAGCTGCCGCCGGTAGACGGTCGGAATTTCGGCGACCGAGGCCGGCACTTGGCGATTGGTCTTGTAATCGGCGATCGTCACGGTGTCGCCGGCAACCGCCAGGCGGTCGAGCCGGCCGGATACGGCGAATTCCTGACTGCCGAGCTTGAGCGTTCCCATGACGGAGACTTCTGCACGGCTCTGTTCGCCGAAGAGCGGCTGCAAATCCGGATGCTCGAGCACCTCCATCACGGCACGGCTAAGTGCCTGCCGCTCCGTCTCCGGCCAGCGTGGCACGGCCCGGCTGAGGTAACGCTCCGCCGCGTCCCGGCGCTCGGCGCCGTCGATCGTCGGCAGCACCTGCAGCAGCCGATGCAGGATCGCACCGCGCAGCATCGAGAACTTCGGCGCTGTCTGTGCCGCAAAGAGAGCCGAGCCGACGATCGTCTCTTGCTCCGGATCGTCGATCGCCACGCTCGTTCCCGAAGGGGCGAGCGGTCGCGGCAGCCGGCGCTGCGGCGGCAAGGGGGTGAAGAGTGCCCGCGGCAGGCTGGATGCCGTCGCCGGAGGCTTGCTCTCCGAGTCCTCGCGTACCGGGACGGCGACCGGCACACGCGCTTCGCGCCAGGCATGGCCCGTCCATTCCTCGCCTCCGGCTGAAAAGACCATCGGCGTCGCCCGGCCCTTCGGATCATGCGCTAATGTGCCTTGAACCATCGCATGCCAGGTATCGAGGTTCTGCCGCTGGCCGCGATAGCCGCAGACGATCAGCCGGTCCGCCGCGCGCGTCATGCCGACATAGAGGAGTCGGCGATATTCTTCCTCGGCCAGGCGCTTCAGCCGCTCGTTGTCGGCGGCGATCAGCGAATTCGACGCCGAGCCGGGAGCGCGCCAGACGGGCACCCCGAGCATCGAGCCGTCCGCCTGGGACTTCTCCAGGAAGCGGAGGTCCGAGACCTGCTGGCGGACGAATGCTTCGCCGCCGCCGTCGACCAGAAAGACGACCGGTGCCTCGAGGCCCTTGGCGGCGTGCACGGTCATGACGCGAACCTCGTCGCGTTCCTTGTCCTGCTCGCGCTTGACCGTCGGCGCCTCGATCTCGAGCGTCGAGACGAAGGCCTGCAGGCCGGGCAGCCCGCTCCGCTCGTGGTCGAGCGCAAAGGTCAGGAATTCGTCGAGGATATCGCTTACCTCGCTGCCAAGCCGCGCCAGGAAGGCGCGCCGGCCGCCATTGGCGCCGAGCACGCGGGCATAGAAGTCGTGCGGCAGCAGGTTGCGGGCAAGCTCGCCATAGCCGGCGAGCATCCGCACGACCCGACGATATCGGCTTGATTCCTCGGCGCCGAGCTGTTGCAGCCGTCGCCAGAGACTTTCGCCCTCGGCCCGGCGTGCCGCGAGTTCGAAGACATCGTCCTCGCCGAGATCGACGAGCGGGCTCTTCAGCAGCGCCGCGAGCGACAAATCGTCCTCGGGCAGCAGCACGAAACGGCCGAGCGCCAGGAGATCCTGGATGGCGATATGGTTGGTGAGCACGAGCCGGTCGGCGCCTGCGACCGGAATATTGCCGCGGCGCTTGAGTGCACGCGTCAGGGCATTGACGAAGGCGTCGCGCTTGCGCACCAGCACGATGACGTCGCCGGGTCGCATCGGGCGTCGGGCGCCCTTTTCGATCACCGTCTCCTTGCCGATCCAGTCCTCGAGCACGGCCGCGATGCGCCGGGCAAGAATGTTCACCGGAGCCCGCTCCGGCGTCGCATCGAAGGGCGCCGTCCAATCCTCTTCGGAGCTCACCGGCTCGGGCGCGATGATGTCCCAGATGTCGACGGCGCCGGGGTGTCCGATCCGGTTCGAAGCGTGCACGATCGCCTCGCTGCGGGCGCTCAAGCCCTTCGCATTGCCCGGATTGGCAAAGACCGTGTCGACGGCGGAAAGCACGTCAACCGTCGAACGGAAGGAGAGCTGCAGCCGGATGGGGCTGAAATACTTGCTTCCGGCGCGCACCCGCCGTTCGGTCTGGATGCTTTCGCGCGAGAATCGCTCGGGACGCGCGCCCTGGAAGGAGTAGATCGACTGCTTTTCGTCCCCGACCGCAAAGATCGTCCGCTCGTTGGCGCGCGCTGTTTCGCCGGCGAAGAAATCGGCGGCGAGCGCCTGGATGATTGTCCATTGGGCGGGGCTCGTGTCCTGGGCCTCGTCGATGAGAATGTGGTCGATGCCCTGGTCGAGCTTGTAATGGACCCAGGCGCCGACATCGCTGCGAGAAAGCAGCGCAGCCGTGCGGTTGATCAGGTCCTCGAAATCGAGTTGGCTGCGCCGCTTCTTGAGGTCTTCGTAGTCCCTGTTGAGCCGTTCGGCGAGGATCAGCGCCGCGCGCGTCGCCTCGTACATCCGGACGATGCTGAGCCGGTCGGCGCAGGTTGTGATGTGCTTGCGCGCCTCTTCGATGAGCGGCGCCAGTTCAGGCGCCTGCGCCAGCATTGCCTTGTTGAAGAAGGCCGAATCCGCCTTCGGCTTGCCGCCGCCGTTGAAAAACACGCCGAGAAGCCCGGCAAAGCGCTCCTCCGCATCGGCGGCCTCGCGGGCCGCCTTCAAGCCCTCTGCGATCTCCCCGGGTTTCACTCCGCCAAGGCTCAGCGCGAGCTCGATATAGCGCTGAAGCGCCGCGCCGTTGAGGCCGGCAAGCGGCCAGGCTCCGGCCATCACGCTCGCGGCCGTCTCCCCCGACGCAAGACCGAGCGCGGCTCGCAGGTGCTTCTCCCGCCCGCCTTTTACGGCGGCGCTATCGAGAAAGGCCTGGATCGCCGCGCGGTTCGCCACGATCGCCTCCAGCAGCTTTTCAAGGCCGGTATCGTCGGCGAGGTCGAGGACGGTGGCGAAGGCATCCGCAAGCTCGCCCTCGTCCTCGGCGGCGGTGGCCGTCAGCAGGGCGCGGCGCGCATCGGAAAGCAGCACCGCCGCGGCCCGATCGTCGAGGACGGAAAAGTGTCCCGCCACGTTCGCCTCGAGTGGAAACTGATGGAGCAGCGCTTCCGAGAAGGCGTGAATCGTCTGGATCTTCAACCCGCCCGGCGTTTCGAGCGCCTTGGCAAAGAGCCGCCGCGCCTCCTCAATCTTGGCGAGGGAGGGTCGCGTGCCCTCGATCGTCTCTATGCGCTTTTCCAGAGCGGCATCATCGAGCGTCGCCCATTCGGCGAGGCGCTCGAAGATGCGGTTCGACATCTCCGAGGCGGCTGCCTTCGTATAGGTCAGGCAGAGAATGGCGGAAGGGCGGCAGCCGGAAAGCAGCAGCCGAATGACGCGCTGCGTCAGCACATGCGTCTTGCCCGAGCCGGCATTGGCCGAAACCCAGGCCGAGCGCGCCGGATCCGAGGCAAGCGATTGCCGCTCGGTGGTCCAGTCGAGCCACGCCTTGGGCGTCCTCTCCTCCGGGCCGAAAGCCTCATTCCTCATCGTCGTCCTCGCCGTCAGCGGTCGCCCATTCGGCGACGCGCGCCAGGTGATCGTATTCGCCGCCATAGTCCCGTTCCTTCTGGACGATCAGGCGGGAGGCGAAACCGTAGCGGCCGCTGGTCAGCGCCGCGAGCAGCTTCCTGAGTTCGGAAAGCGATTCTTCCGCCAGCTGTTCGGCGGTCTTGGTCTCCCTCGACTTGCTGTTCTCGTTGTTGACCGTATCGACGGCAAAGCGGCTGCCAGGCTTCAGGCGGACATAGCGCAGCGAATCCGGCCGCGCCGGTCCGATGGTCGCAAAAGCACCCGCCTTGAGGGCGGCCGCTTCGAGGGAGAGCTGCGGGTCGAGCAGGGCCCGTGCCTCCTTCGCTGAAGGGCTGGAGCCGGTCTTGTAGTCGATGATGTCGACGGTGCCGTTGGCCAGCCGGTCGAGGCGGTCGGCTATGCCGGTCAGCCTGATATCCGAGATGCCGATCTCCATGGCTGCGGGGACTTCCGTGAAAGACCTGACGATGCCGGTCCGGCGCTCCCGCTCCCAGGAAAGAAACGCCCTTGCGACCGCTTCGAAGCGCGGTCGCCAGATCGTGTCGATGTGCGTCGGCAGGTTCTCCTCGTCGAAGGCCTCGCGGATCAGCCGCGCCATCGCCGCCTGCCCCTCGCTGGAGGCGGGATCGAAGCCACCTTTGACGAAGCGGTCGACGATGCGGTGGTAAAGCAGGCCGCGTTCGACAGCACTCGGATCGCGATTGAAGGGGTCGATCGGCTCCAGCCGCAAGATGCGGCGCGCATAGATGGAATAGGGGTCGCGGCGCAGCTTGGTCACTTCGCTGAAGGAATATTTGCGCGGCTGCATGTCGGCCGGCGGCTTCGGCTGCGGCCGCTCGCTGAGTGGTTGGCGCTCGCCGTCGTCGAGGATGCGCATCCAGTGAAGATAGCTCGCGCCATTCGCCTTGAGCTGCTCGGTGAACGTTTTGCCGCCGAGCGCCTGCAGCCGCTGCAGCCAGCGCGAGGCGACCGTCGGCGCCGAGCCCTGGCGCATGGAGCGGGAAAGGATGAGGCGGCGCGTTCCGCAGGCCATCTGGAAGTCATGGGCGAGCTGGCCGATGCGCCGCTCTGGCGGTTCGAGGCCGATACCCGATTTCATTGTCCGAGACAGGAAAGGGTCGTTCGAGGTCTGCGCCGGCCAGGTGCCTTCGTTCATCCCGCCGAGCACCACGAGATCGACGCTCTGCAGACGCGATTCAAGAGCGCCGAAGATGAAGACGCGCGGGTGCCGCATGGATCGAGGTTTCACCGCTTCGCTGGCGGCAAGCGCCTCGACGATGTCGCACCATTGCCGCCCGTCGGCCTCCATCTGCCCGTCGGTCTCGATGATGCCGCGCAGAAGCGTCGCCAATGCTTCGCCGGCTTCCGAACCCCAGAGCCCGCCGAGGCTGCCGCGTTCGTCGATGGCGACGGCTTCCAGCGCGCGGCCCGTGCGCTCCGCCCAATCGGCGAGCGTCAGGGCTGTCGTGTGCTGGCGACCGCTTTCCGGGCCGCCGGAAATGGTACTCGTCAACGGCCCGACGGCCGCGGAAAGTCGTCGGGCGAGTGCCCGCGCGAGATCGACATCCTTCGGGTCGATGCCGCCGCGCCACGGCCTCGGGTGCCGCTCGGTGCGCTGCCGGGCGAGCGCCCTATCGATCCCGAGTTCGAGAGCGGAAATGTCGGATATGTCGGTGCCGCCGCGAAGCGCCACGAGCTCCAGCACGTCGGCGGCACGGCGTGCGACTTCCGCCGTCTGGCCGAGCCGGGCGAGCGGATGCTTGAGCAGCGCGACCAAAGCCACCGGATCGTCGGGCCTGAGGGTCGCCTCCAGCAGCAGCCGGGTAAGCCCACCCGCCGCCGTTGCCGAGAGCGGAACGCCGGCGGAATCATCGGCTTCGATGCCGAAGCGGGCGAGCTCGGCGCCCACCCGCCGCGCAAGGCCGCGATCGGGCGTGATCAGCGCTGCCTGGCTCTCCTCGTCGCCTTCGAGTGCCAGCCTCAGCGCAATGGCAATCGCGGTCGCCTCCTCGCGCTCGTTCGCCGCTTCGATCAGCGCCACGTCCGCGAAGGCCGCGGAGAGCGTCTCCGGCTCGAAGGTCTCGCGGGCCTCAGTCCAGCCGTCGGTGGCCTCGGCCGGCAGCAGCGCCCGCGACACGACCAGGGCGCGATCGCCGAGATCGTCGTCGAGCGATCCCAGCACCGGCACGTCGCGACGATCGATACGCACGCGTTTCAACAGGCGGTGCAACCCGTATTGCGGATGCGTGCGGCTTGCCGGACCCCTTGGGCCACGTTCGGCTTCCTTGCCAATCAACTCCCATTCCGTGTCGCTCATCATGAGGTCCAGGCCGGGGAGCACGATCGTGCCGTTCGGCAGCGCCTTCACTGCGGCGATCAGCGCTGCCGTCGCCGGAATCGAGCCCGTCGAGCCGGCGATGATGATCGGTCCGCTTGCCTTGCCGGCGGCGATCCGCTGCGTTTCGGCCCTGAGCATAGCGTTGCGATGGCGCGCCGGCGAAGAGTGCTTGAGCTCGTTGAGCCGTTCCGGCCAATAGGTCCGGGCGATCTTCAGGAAGGCAAGCGTCAATTGCCACCAGAGCGCATGTTCGCCAGCATCGAGCCCGTCGAGCGCCTCCCAGTCGAGCTCCTCCGTCTCGATCGCATCGATGAGTTCGGCGAGATTGCGCGCCAGCCAGATGGCGTCGGCCGGGCTTGCCGGTGCGATCAGCGGACTTTCGGCATGTATGTCGAGGACCACCTGCGGTAGGCGGTTGCGCCAGGCGAGAATGAGGCGGCCGAGCTCGATCAGCCGCGCCGTGCCGGAAAGCGGCGGCGCAAGATCGAGGATCGCCGGCATCTCGGCGTCGAAGAAGCCGCTGTCGTCGTCCGTCTCGCCGAGGGGCCGGATCACCGGCAGGATCGCCGAGCGGCCGCCGAGCAGATCGACGAATTCCGAGCGCAGGACACGGGCCGCACGCCGCGTCGGCACGAAGATCGTCACGCCGGCGAGCGCCAGCGGATCGGCCGGTTCGTATCGGAAGTCCGGCGTCAGCACCCCGTCCAGGAGTTTTTCCGCCAGCGTCTTCAGGAAAGGCAGGCCGGCAGGAATCGTGAAGACGTTCGTGGTGGCGCCGGGCACCTTATCCTCCCGGTTCGAAGCGCCGGACCAACGCCTCCGCCTCGCCGATCGCCTCAGGCGTGCCGACGGTCAGCCACTGGCCATCGAGCATCAGGCCGAACAGCCGTTCCCTGGCGATCGCTCGGTCGAAATAGATGTTGAGATTGAATGCGTCGCTGGGCGCATCGGCGAAAAGCCGCGAGTCCATGGCGATCGCGCCGGCATATACGACCGGATTTTCCATGCCTTCTTCGTAGCGCTGCAGCCGCCCATCCTTCGAGAGCGAAAAATCCTTCTTGCCGTTGTGCCCGGTCGTGTCCTCGAGCCGCACGCAGAGCAGCGCCATGTCCATGCGCCCGGCGTCGAAGAACGTGGCGAGCCGCTGCAGGTTGCAGGGTTGCCCGGCCTTCTCGCCGACCCAGAAGAGATCGGCATTCATTACCAGTACGGGCCCGTCGTCGAGCAGCTTCAGACCCTTGGCAAGGCCGCCGCCGGAATTCATCAGCGCATCGCGCTCGTCGGAAATCAGGATGCGCGGTGTCTCGCGCCGGCTGAGATGGTCTTCCATCTTGTCGGCGAAGTGGTGGACGTTCACCGCCGCCCTGGTCACGCCGGCGACCGCGAGCAGGTCCAGAACATAGTCGATCATCGGCTTGCCGGCGATCCGGACGAGCGGCTTTGGCAGTGTGTCGGTGATTGGCCGCAGGCGGGTGCCCAGTCCGGCCGCAAGCACCATGGCATTGGTGATGGGCATGATTTCCTGTCAGTTGGCTGATTCGCTAGGCAGGATTCCAGCCTTAATGCACCAATCGCGCAAGGGTGTCAGCACTTCATGTGTCAGTGCATGCTGCAGATAGGTCAAGGTGCGCGGCATGTGCTTCAGATAGCCGGGCTTGCCGTCGCGCTCTTTCAGCCGCACCCAGATGCCGGCGAGCTTGCAATTGCGTTGCGCCGCCATGATGTGCCAGTCGCGCAGGAAGGAATCCTCGTCGAAGGCGCCGTGCAGCTTGCGTTCGGCCCTGTAGGCGCTAAGCAGCCGGTCGGCGAGTTCGGGACCGATCGTGACGCGCGCGTCCTGCACCAGCGAAGCGACGTCGTAGGACGTCGGCCCGATCATCGCATCCTGGAAATCGATAATGCCGATGCGATCGAGACCTTCGCGTTCCGGCCGCCACAGGATGTTGGGCGAATGGAAATCGCGCAGCAGCAGGTTTTTTTCGGCCGAGCCGAGACTGTCGATCAGCCGGTCCCAGATGGCGAAGTAGTCGTTCCGCTCGGCCTCGGAGGCAGGTAGTCCGCGTTTCCACGGCAGGTACCAGTCGATCAGGAGGCTCGTTTCGATCTTCATCGCCGTGCGATCGAAGTCCGGAACGTGGTGGACGATGCCGTTGGCGACCGCGATGTCGCGCTCGGTCGGGGCGACATGAAGGCGGGCAAGCAGCCGCGCGCCCTCCATGTACCGCTCTGCAACGGGCCGGCCTTCGGCGTCGAGAATCCCCTCCGAGCCCAGATCCTCTATAAGCAGCAAGCCCTGGTCGAGATCGCGCGCGTAGATTGCCGGTGCCGCAAAGCCACGCTTGCGCAACAGCGTCGATATGGCGACGAAGGGAACGACGTCCTCGGCGATATGAGCGAGCTGCTGATAGTATTTGCCATCCTGGAGGATCGGGCCGGGCTTGTGCTTCGCCGCGTCCATCAGGATTTTCGCCGGCTCACCATCGGCCGTATGGATCCGCTCATAGGCCCGCACCGAGGCGTCGCCGCTCAGGTGCCGGCGCCTCGCGCCGGGATGGCCGACCTCTTTGAGAAAAGCCCGGATCGCGAGGGAGCGGGCAATCCGCTCGACGGCCGCCTCCGGCCCGGTGATGCGGACGCGACGCCCATCACCTTCATGCGTCAAGGCGAGCGTGATCCGGTTCGCCGGCAGCGCCTCCTCGGCCTTCTCCGGCCATTCGACCAGGCAGATGCCCTCTGAGAGCGCCTCGTCGAAGCCGAGCTCGTCGAGCTCGGAAGCGTCGGCGAGGCGATAGAGATCGAAATGGGCGACGGGAATACGCAGCTCATAGCTCTGAACGAGCGTGAAGGTCGGGCTCGGCACCTCGAGCGAAGCGTCGTCGGCCATTGCCCGGAGGAAGGCGCGTGCGAAGGTCGACTTCCCCGCGCCGAGATCGCCCGAAAGCCCGACGCAGTCGCCGGCCTTCAAGGCAAGTGCGAGGTCCTCGCCGAGCTCGATCGTCGTGGCCTCGTCCTGCAGCAGGCGTTCGAGTGACTTCATCTATTCCGCCGCGATGATCTTCGGCATGTCGGCGGAAGGAATGCGGCAGGTGACTTCCGTCCCCTCGCGTTCCTTGCTGCGGATCGAAACGGTGCCGTGATGCAGGCTGACGAAGCTTTCGACGATGGACAGGCCCAGTCCGGCGCCGCCGCGCTGGCCGTAGCTCTCGAAGCGGTTGAACACGGTGTTGAGCACGTCCTGCGGAATGCCCGGTCCGGTATCGGTGACGGAAAAGACGAAGTCGTTACCTTCGCGCCGGCATTGGAGGTCGATGGTGCTGCCTTCGGGCGCGAAATTGGCGGCGTTGGTCAGGAGCTTGATGAAGACCTGCTTCAGGCGTTGCTGGTCGGCCGTGATGCGGCCGAGATTGTCGGGGGCGTCGATCCTCAGCGACGCGCCGCTCTCGACGAGCCGTTCGGCCATCTGCTGTGCAACATCGTCGAGCAGGTCGATAAGGTTCACCTCGGACATGTCGAGCTCGACGATGCCGGCATCCACCGTCGCGAGGTCGAGGATGTCGTTGACGATCGTCAGCAACAGCGAGGAGGAGGTGGCGATATGGTCGACATATTCCGCTTGGCGCTCGTTGAGCTCGCCGAACGCCGGCGTCTTCAACAGATCGGCAAAGCCGATGATGTTGGTCAGCGGCGAGCGCAGCTCGTAGGAGACGTGGTGGACGAAATCGTTCTTCAGCGCATCGGCCTTGCGCAGCGCCTCGTTCTTTTCCGTCAGCGCCCGCTCGACCCTGACGCTGTCGGTAATGTTGACGAAGGTCAGCATCGTCTGGGCATTGGGCAGCGGAATGACGGCATAGTCGAGGATCAGCCCGGTGCGCAGCTCGAGGACGCCGCGACTCGACGGCCGCTCGTCGTCGAAGCTGGTGATGATATGGGCGAAGCGCTTCCAGCCGTCCGGCTGCTCGTAGGAGGGAAGGCATGCCTGCTCGACGGCACGGATGTGGGTCCCGGGCTTGGCCTCCGCCTCGCTGATGCCCCAGATCGCTCGGAAGGCCGGGTTCGATAGCCGGATGCGCCCGTCGGGCCCGAACACGGCGACGCCTTCAGCAAGATGATCGATCGTTTCGCCCTGGACCTGGACCAGCGTGTTGTAGCGGGTTTCGAGATCGACCTTTTCCGTCAGGTTCTCGAAGACCCAGGTGGCGCCGCCCTGCGGCCGCGCAGTCGCGAAGACGCGGAGCGTCTGCCCGTTCGGCAGGTGCCAGAGGTCGGACTGCGTGTCGAGCGCCTGATAGACCGAAAGTGCGTTCGCCTTCCACTGTTTCCAGTTCAGCGGCTCCGGCAGCTTGCCGCCGGCCCTCAGCCGGTCGAGCACTTCGCCATTGTCAGGCTTTCGTTCCAGGAAGCCCATGTCCAGCTCCCAGAGACGCTGGAAGGCCTGGTTGTAGAATTGCAGGCGCTGATTGCCGTCGAAGATCGCCACCGGCGTCGCCAGATGGTCGAGCGTTTCGGCGTGGCTCTTGAGCGTCCGCGCCAGTTCCTCGCGCACCGCCTCGATGCCGGAAACGTCGACGGCGATGCCCGCCGACCCGGCCGGGGTGCGGGCGTCGACCACATCGAAGAAGGTCCGGTTGCCCTTGACGACGGTCGAGACCTTGTCGCGATACGGGGTTTCGAAGGTCGAGACGGCGCGGATCTTTTCGCGCGCCGCCGTTGCGAGCAATTCACGCGCCTCGGCCGTCGCCGCCGCCGGGCTGCGCGCGTCGACCGCCTCGGCATAGGCCTCGTTGACCCATTCGAGCTTGCCGTCGGCGCCGCGCTGCCAGACCGGCAGGTCGATCGCATCGAGAAGCGTGCGGAATGTCGAGAGCGAGGCATGCAGCTGGTCGCGCTCGAGCTTCAGTTCGGCGAGCTCGGCCCTCAGATTGTTGAGCGCGACGAAGCGCACGAAGGCCCGTCCGCCGGAAACGCGGCCCTGTGCCTCCAGCACCTCGTTGCGCTGCGTCTCCAGCACCAGGTCGAAGCTTTGCGCCTGGGCACGCAAGGCTTCGATCGCCTTTTCCAGCTGGCCTGCCGACTGCGGCTTGATCCAGCGCCCGAAGGCGAGAAAATCGCGGTCGTCCTGCGGCGCGCCGGTCTCGAGCGGAAGCTGTCCGAGGAATTCCGGCCGCTCCGCCAGCCCGTCCCAGACGACGATTCGCCGGTTCTTGTCGGCAATGAGCGCCTGGAAGCGTGAAATCCGCTGGTTAGCGTCCGAAAGATCGGCGCGCAGGGCACGGTTCTCCGCTTCGATATTGCCGCGCTGGCGGATGAGCCAGATCGCAGAGAGCATCGCGGCGGAGATCACGCCGATCAGGACGGAGAAGGTCACCACTTCGGAGGTGCCGAAAATCGATCTGGCAACCGGAGCGGAAGCCTGGGCGGCCGCATCGGTCGCCGCGAGAAGCGTCGTGCCGGCGAGCAGCCGCCGAACCAGTGCGGAAGCCCTGCCGCCGAAAAATCTGGATTGTTCCGTCTTCATGGCGCCGACCCCGTTGATCCGCAAGGTGCCGCCGACCTTGCGTCGCCATGCCCGAAACCCTCGAAGAGGGTTTGCGTCCGTTCCGATTGCATCCCCGGTCTGTCTCCGTCTGTTTGCCGCTGTCCGACAAGACATCCCCGCCCGCAACGCCGTCAGCCCCTCCAGCGTCACGAATCAATGAGTTAAACAATACTTCTTTGAAGATTCGCCGGAAAGTGCAGCGCCCAAAAAAGCGGCCGCGATCTCTTGTCAAGATCGCGGCCACAAGATGTTGTGGATTGCCCGGGTAAGGATTAGTACCGGTAGTGTTCGGCCTTGAACGGGCCCTGCGGCTTCACGCCGATATAGTCGGCCTGCTCTTCCGAGAGCTCCGTCAGCCTTGCGCCGAGCTTGGCGAGATGCAGGCGCGCGACCTTCTCGTCGAGCTGCTTCGGCAGGATATAGACCTCGTTCTTGTAGTTGCCGCCCTTGGTGAAGAGCTCGATCTGCGCCAGCACCTGGTTGGAGAAGGAGGCCGACATCACGAAGGACGGATGGCCGGTGGCATTGCCGAGGTTCAGGAGGCGGCCTTCCGAAAGCAGGATCAGCCGGTTGCCCTTCGGGAACTCGATCAGGTCGACCTGCGGCTTGACGTTCGTCCACTTGAGGTTCCTGAGGGCGGAAACCTGGATCTCGTTGTCGAAGTGGCCGATATTGCCGACGATCGCCATGTCCTTCATCTCGCGCATATGCTCGATGCGGATGACGTCCTTGTTTCCGGTGGTGGTGATGAAGATGTCGGCGGTCGAGACGACGTCCTCGAGCTGCACCACTTCATAGCCGTCCATGGCGGCCTGCAATGCGCAGATCGGGTCGATTTCGGTGACCTTGACGCGGGCGCCGGCGCCCTGCAGCGAGGCGGCCGAGCCCTTGCCGACGTCGCCATAGCCGCACACCACGGCGACCTTGCCGGCCATCATCACGTCGGTGCCGCGGCGGATGCCGTCGACGAGCGATTCCTTGCAGCCGTATTTGTTGTCGAACTTCGACTTGGTGACGCTGTCGTTGACGTTGATCGCCGGGAAGGGCAGCAGGCCCTTGGCCTGGAGCTGGTAGAGGCGGTTGACACCGGTGGTCGTCTCTTCCGTCACGCCCTTGATGGCGTCGCGTTGCTTGGTGAACCAGCCCGGCGAGCCGGCAAGCCGCTTCTTGATCTGGGCGAAAAGGATTTCCTCCTCTTCCGAACCGGGGTTCGAAAGCACGTTCTCGCCGGCTTCGGCACGGGCGCCGAGCAGGATGTACATGGTGGCGTCGCCGCCATCGTCGAGGATCATGTTGGAGAAGCCGCCATCGGCCCACTGGAAGATCTTGTCCGTATAGGCCCAATATTCCTCGAGTGTCTCGCCCTTGACGGCAAAGACCGGAACGCCGCTTGCGGCGATCGCCGCTGCCGCGTGGTCCTGCGTCGAGAAGATGTTGCAGGAGGCCCAGCGGACTTCCGCGCCAAGCGCAACCAGTGTCTCGATCAGCACGGCCGTCTGGATTGTCATGTGCAGCGAGCCGGTGATGCGCGCGCCCTTCAGCGGCTTCGATGCGCCGAACTCCTCGCGGCAGGCCATCAGGCCCGGCATTTCCGTTTCGGCGATGTCAATTTCCTTGCGGCCGAAGCCGGCAAGCCCGATGTCGGCGACAATATAGTCCTGAGTGGCGGTCATGGAGTTCTCCAGGCTGGATCTCTTGGGCCGCGTCGGTCCCCACGGAGTCCGGCGGCAGACGATGCCTCCCTTGCACGCAATGCATCGGGAGAGTGCGCCCGGTCTATCAGGAATCGCCGGATAGGGCAACCGCCATATAAAGAGGTCTTTATATCTTTATATAATCGGGTAGGTGCGTGTCCGCGCCGCGGCAGCGGCTCACATTTCCTCGCCGAACTTGTCGCGCACCAGCGCGTCGAGGGCGTTGAGCGCCTCCTCGGCTTGGTTGCCGCTTGCGGTGACGAAGACCGTGCATCCGGTGCTGGCGGCCAGCATCATCAGCCCCATGATCGAAGTTCCGCCGACGGTCATGCCGTCCTTCGAGACCGTGATCTCGGCGTCGTAAGCCTCGACCGTCTGCACGAATTTCGCCGAGGCCCGTGCATGCAGGCCGCGCTTGTTGACGATCAGCAGTTCGCGCGTCAGCGCCGTTTCGGAGAGGTGGTCCATTATTTTCCGCTCAGGACCCGGCTGGCGACGTTGATGTATTTGCGGCCCGCCTCGGACGCCTCGACGAGGGCCTTGTCCATGTCGCTTTCGCCGCGGACGCCCGCGAGCTTGATCAGCATCGGCAGGTTGACGCCGGCGATCACTTCGACGATGCCGCTGCGCATCACGGAAATGGCGAGATTGGAGGGCGTGCCGCCGAACATGTCGGTCAGGATGATGACGCCGTTGCCTTCGTCGGCACTTTCGACGGCGTCGAGGATATCCTGACGCCGCTGGTCCATGTCGTCCTCGGGGCCGATGCACACCGTCTCGATAGCTCTTTGCGGACCGACGACATGCTCCAAAGCAAGCCGAAACTCATCCGCCAGCTTGCCATGAGTGACAAGCACAAGTCCGATCATGGGTATCTTTGCTCCAACTGCAGTGCAACTCGTCGATGGTCAGATATCGCAATGCAGCAATTTCGTCCACCTGTTGGGGCGGCCATCTTGGCAAGGAAAAGCCGAAGTGCAAGCCAAAAATGCCGAAAAAGCAGTCGCCCTGCCTCCCGATAAGGCTAAAGGACTAATTTTTCAGGCAAGAGCGCCGCAAGGGTATCCATCGGCGAGAGCAGGGCTTCAATCGGAGCGCGCAGCATCGGCAGGTTCCTTCCAATCTCCAGCTGCAGTTCCTCCTGTTCGGGCGGCAGGCGCGGATCGAAAGGCGCGCGCACCGGCAGGATCGCCCAGTCGAGCACGCAGGCGGAGAGGGTTTCGACCTCCGCTATGCCGCTGCCGCGGACCTCGATCAGGCCGCGGATCGCTGGCGGGCAGCGCGCCACGATCCGCCCGTTTGCGAGCGTCAGGTCCACCCTGTCGTCGGCGACGAGGGCCGCGAAGCGGCCGCGGCGCCTGACCTCGGAGATGCAGGCGAGCGCCAGGGCGGACTTTCCTGATCCGGAAGGGCCGGTGATGAGAAAGCCGGTCGTGCCGAGCACGATCGCGGTGCCGTGAATGTTGCAGGCCGGGCCGTTCACGCGTGCGGCTCGGCGGGAAGGGAAAGGATGAAGCGGGCGCCGGTTACCGCTCCACTTCTGTCGACGATGTTTTCCGCCTTGAGTGTGCCGCCATGCGCCTCGGCGATCTGGCGCGAAATGGACAGGCCAAGGCCGGAATTCTGGCCGAAATCCTCACCCTCCGGCCGGTCGGTATAGAAGCGCTCGAAAATCCGATCGATGTCTTCCGCCTGGATGCCGGGGCCGTTGTCCTCGACATAGACGAGGCAGCGCGATCGCGAACGGGTGAGCCGCAAGACGATCCGGCCGTTCGGCTCCGGCACGAAGGAGCGGGCGTTCTCGATGAGATTGGTGATGATCTGTCCAATGCGCAGCTCATAGCCGCTGACGATGAAATTTGCCTTCGGATTGTCCTTGCGGTCGACGACCAGGTCGAAGAGCACGGGCTTCTTCTTGCCGCGGATCTGCCGGGAAATGTCGACCAGGTCGCCCAGCAGCGTTTCCAGGTCGATCTTCTTCGCGTCGCTGCGCGCCAGTTCGGCATCGAGCCGCGAAGCGTCGGAAATGTCGCTGATCAGCCGGTCGAGGCGCCGGACGTCGTGCTGGATGATATCGAGCAGCCGCTTTTTCGAGTCCTCGTTGCGCGCCAGTGGCAGGGTCTCGACGGCGCTCCGGAGCGAGGTGAGCGGATTCTTGAGCTCGTGGCTGACATCGGCCGCGAAGTTCTCGATCGCCGCGATACGATCGTAGAGTGCCGTCGTCATTTCCCGCAGCGCCACCGAGAGATTGCCGATCTCGTCCTGACGGGAGGAGAAGTCCGGGATTTCCTCGCGCTCCTTGGCGCCGCCGCGACGCACGCGTATGGCCGCGGCCGACAGTCTGCGCAAGGGATTGGCGATGGTCGACGACAGGAGCAGCGACAGAATGACGTTGACGAGCGCTGCGACGCCGAAGACGCGGATGATCGCCAGGCGTTCCGCATGGACGATCTTGTCGATGTCGCCCGCCTGGGTGGAGAGCAGCAGCACGCCGAGCACCGCGCGGAAGCGCTGCACCGGTACTGCCACGGACACGATCAGCTCGCCCTTTTCGGTAACGCGCACGACGGCGCCACGTACGCCGGTCAGCGCGTTCATCACCTCCGGATAGATGGAGCCGTTGCCGCCGGGCGGCTCCCTGTAGAGCGGCAGGTCGCCCGGCTGCAGCAGGCGGTTGAACCAGGTGCTGAACTTCTCCGAAAAGCTCGACGTCTCAGGATCGACCGGCGGCAGGTCGAAACGGAGCACCTGGCCGCCGCTATAGAGGTGGCGCGAATCGAGCAGAAGATCGGCGTCGGCATCGAACAGGCGGGCGCGCGTCCGCGTCGGCGAGATCAAGCGCCTGAGAACCGGCGCGACCCGCTCCTGGATGATCGGGAATTCCAGATCCTCGTCGCTCGGCAGCGGGGTGATGCTCTCGCCGGCCTGCAGTTCGAGCAGTTTCTGCGGATCGATGGTGATCGAGTTCGTGTCGACCGAGGCCGAGGCGGAGATGGCGCCGGCGATGATTTCGCCCTGGGTCAGCAGGCTTTCGACGCGGGCGTCGATCAAGCCCTCGCGGAACTGGTTCAGATACATGATGCCGCCGACCAGGACGACGAGTGCGACGAGGTTGAAGAAGACGATGCGCCGCGTCAGGCTGGAGAAGACCGCATTGCCGAACAGCCGCCGGATCAGCGTGAACGGATGCGCCCATCGACGCTTCCCGCGCAGCGCCGACGACCGCCCGTCCGAATCTTCGATCTCGCCCTGCAAGACTTCTACCAAGTCTTCTTGCTCCCGCGACGAATTTCGCCGTCCGTTTCGTTTTGCGGGGCCGGCCAGGGCCGACCTGCCGCCCCTCACCGCATCCCCGGCCGTCCGCCCGCCGTTGCCGCGATCGGAGCGCCGAAGTTACGGCTTGAGGTCAAACATCTGGCGGCAAAGCCGACGGCCCTGGCGGAAATGGTCGCAACTTGCGATTCAGAACCGCTCGAGGCGGCTTGGCGCGATCCAGGACCGCGTTCGGCCGCCGCGCCGGTTCTCAATGATCCACATTCGACGCGAAGGCAAGCCCCGCCCTCAGACGGTCTCTCGGAAGCGATAGCCGACGCCGTAGAGCGTCTCGATCATATCGAAGTCGCCGTCGACCATCTTGAACTTCTTGCGAAGCCGCTTGATGTGGCTGTCGATCGTCCGGTCGTCCACATAGACCTGCTCGTCATAGGCGGCATCCATCAGCGCGTCGCGGCTCTTCACCACGCCGGGGCGCTGCGCCAGCGAATGCAGGATGAGAAATTCGGTGACGGTGAGCGTGACAGGTTCGCTCTTCCAGGTGCAGGTGTGCCGCTCCTGGTCCATCACAAGCTGCCCGCGCTCCAGCGAGCGCGACGGCGCATCGGCGGTCTTGGCGAGGCCAACGGCCCCGGCTGCTGCAGCGTCGCGGGCCGGTGCGCGGCGCAGGATCGCCTTGACGCGCTCGACCAGCAGCCGCTGCGAGAAGGGTTTCGTGATGAAATCGTCGGCGCCCATCTTCAAGCCGAAGAGCTCGTCGATCTCCTCGTCCTTCGACGTTAGGAAGATCACCGGCAGGTCGGACTTCTGCCGGAGCCGCCGCAGGAGTTCCATGCCGTCCATGCGCGGCATCTTGATATCGAAGATCGCCAGATGCGGCGGGCGCGCCAAAAGGCCCTCGAGCGCGGAAGCGCCATCGGTATAGGTTTCGACCTTGTAGCCCTCGGCTTCCAGCGCGATGGATACCGATGTCAGGATGTTGCGGTCGTCATCGACAAGCGCGATGGTCTGCATCGTGTTTCAACTCCGTCTTTATGGGTCCGGCGCCGGCATCCGCTCTTCGAAGCGGCGGCCGCGCGAGTCACGGCTGCGTTACTTGAGTATAAAGGTGGAACAAATTGTGGCGAAGCGCAAAAAGCGCGGACCGGCACGGCCTTCGGGGAACGTCTCGAATTGACATCAGCAAGTCGCGGTTCAACCGATTAAAAAACGCATAATATTCTTTAAATCGATTAATATACTGATATCATTATTCTTTTAGGCTTAGCTATCTTGTCTTGAGCAAACCGAGCCGGTATGTTCCAAGGAAATTCAACGCCATTGGCCAGAGACGAAGGAAGCTTGACCATGGAGCAACTCGGCACCCGCAACCCCTCGAACGGATTGGAAACGATCGGTTTTTCCGACCTCTCGGTCGTTCGCTACAACTTCGAGGCAGCGGAGCTTTATGAGGAAGCCCTTCGCCGCAGCGAGGCGCAATTGACGTCCCATGGGGCGCTCTGCGCCCGCACCGGTCAGCACACCGGCCGCTCGCCCAAGGACAAGTATGTCGTGCGCGATGCGGCGACAACCGATCAGATCTGGTGGGACAACAACAGCGCCATCTCGCCGGAGAAATTCGAGCTTCTGCGCCAGGACATGCTGGCGCATGCCAAGGGCATGTCGCTCTATGTGCAAGACCTCGTCGGCGGTGCCGATGCAGAGAATGCTCTGCCGACGCGTGTCGTCACCGAATATGCCTGGCATTCGTTGTTCATCCGCAATCTCTTGATCCGTCCGCCGCGCCAGGCGCTGGCGACGTTCCTGCCGAAGCTGACGATCATCGATCTGCCGAGCTTCAAGGCCGATCCGGCGCGCCATGGCTGCCGCAGCGAGACGATCATTGCCTGCGACCTGACCAAGGGCCTCGTGCTGATCGGCGGCACGTCCTATGCCGGCGAGATGAAGAAATCGGTCTTCACCGTGCTCAACTATCTGCTGCCGAAGAAGGACGTCATGCCGATGCACTGCTCGGCGAATGTCGGCCCGGCCGGCGACACGGCGATCTTCTTCGGCCTCTCCGGCACCGGCAAGACGACGCTTTCGGCCGATCCGAACCGCACGCTGATCGGCGATGACGAGCATGGCTGGGGCGAAACGGGCGTCTTCAATTTCGAGGGCGGTTGCTACGCCAAGGCGATCCGCCTGTCGGAAGCGGCCGAGCCGGAGATTTTCGCGACGACGCGGCGCTTCGGCACGGTGATGGAAAACGTCGTTCTCGACGAGCGGCGCGCACCCGACTTCGACAATGGCTCGTTGACGGAAAACACCCGCATCGCCTATCCGCTCGACTTCATTCCGAATGCCAGCGAGACCGGCACGGCGCCGCAGCCGCGCACGATCATCATGCTGACGGCGGATGCCTTCGGCGTCCTGCCGCCGATCGCCAAGCTGACGCCGGAACAGGCCATGTACCACTTCCTGTCCGGCTACACCGCCAAGGTGGCCGGCACGGAAAAGGGCGTGACCGAACCGGAGGCGACCTTCTCGACCTGCTTCGGCGCTCCCTTCATGCCGCGCCATCCGTCCGAATACGGCAACCTGCTCAAAGACCTGATCGCCAGGAACGGCGTCACCTGCTGGCTCGTCAACACCGGCTGGACTGGCGGCGCCTATGGCACAGGCAGCCGCATGCCGATCAAGGTGACGCGCGCCCTTCTTTCGGCCGCGCTCGACGGGTCGCTGAACAGCGCCTCCTTCCGCACGGACGCGAATTTCGGCTTCGCGGTGCCGGTCGCGGTGCCTGGTGTCGACGACCGCATTCTCGACCCGCGTTCCACCTGGGCTGACGGTTCGGCCTATGATGCCCAGGCCCGCCGGCTGGTCGACATGTTCATCGCCAACTTCGCCAAGTTCGAGAGCCATGTCGACGGCAGCGTGCGCGATGCGGCTCCCGGCACCAGGCTCGCCGCTGAATAAGACTCTTGGCCATGATTCACGTGAAACCCGGTCCTTGTGGCCGGGTTTCACGTTTTGTCTCCGAGCCGTTCTCAAACGCACGACTCTGTGCGATAGACCGGTAAGGAGCAGACATGGCCAGCGAACCGCTTTACATCAGCGAAAACATCGTTATTGCCGGCTGGGAGCTGACGGAGCAATTCGTGCTGGCCGGCGGCCCCGGCGGCCAGAACGTCAACAAGGTGTCGACCGCCGTCCAGCTCTTCTTCGACATCCAGGCCTCGCCATCGATGTCCGATCGCGTCAAGGCCAATGCCCTGAAGCTTGCCGGCCGCCGGGTTTCGAAGGACGGCGTGCTGATGATCGAGGCCAGCCGCTTTCGCAGCCAGGAGCGCAACCGCGAGGACGCCCGCGACCGCCTGAAGGAATTGATCCTGAAGGCCGCCGAACCGCCGCCCCCGCCGCGCAAGAAGACCAAGCCCACGCGCGGTTCGATCGAGCGGCGGCTAAAGGAGAAATCCGGCCGCGGCGAGATCAAGAAGCTGCGCGGCCGCCCGGCCGGCGATTGAGGCCGCCCAGACATCGCAGCTTTCGGGTAGTCCTCAGGAACAGCGGGCGCTACATCCTATCGAGCGCTTCGCGTGGCCCTCCGCGGGCGAACGAGCCACGATATTGACCGACAGGGGTATCGCAATGCAGGTGCTGCCGAAAGGCGTCAGGCATATTCCCGGCTATCTCGACCGGTCGCGCCAGGAGGAGCTTGTGGAGGCCATCCGCGACGTCGTCGCCGCGGCGCCGCTCTATATTCCGGAAATGCCGAAAACCGGTAAGCCTATGTCGGTGCGGATGACCAATTGCGGCTCGCTAGGCTGGGTCACCGATCGCGACGGCGGCTACCGTTATCAGCCGCATCATCCGGTCACCGGCGAGCGCTGGCCGCCGATTCCCGATGCCCTGATCCACATCTGGCGGGCGGTTTCGGCGAGCGACAAACAGCCCGAGGCATGTCTCGTCAACTTCTATTCCGCCGAGGCCCGGATGGGTTTGCATCAGGACCGGGACGAGCGCGACCTGGAAACGGCCGTCGTCTCGATTTCGCTCGGCGATAGCTGTCTTTTCCGCGTCGGCGGCCGGACGCGCGGCGGCCAGACCAGCTCGTTCAAGCTCGAAAGCGGCGACATCGTCGTCCTCGGCGGCGAGGGACGGCTGGCCTTTCACGGCGTCGACCGCATCTATCCGAACACCTCGACGCTATTGAAGAACGGCGGCCGCCTCAATCTGACGCTGCGGCGGGTCAATCCATAGAGCTCTTGACAAGACCCCTCCCCAACCCCTCCCCACAAGGGGGAGGGCTTAACCTGCCGCGCCCTGCAACATTGCGGCGGGGTCGAGCCCCGGGAAAATGGCGGTCGGGGGCAGCGGGCGCAAAGCCCGTCCCCCTTGTGGGGAGGGGTTGGGGAGGGGAGGGGAGCTTATTTCGACCTGTCGTGACGGTTTAGAGCTTCCTCAGCGCCACCGTCTGCGTCAGGTGATTGGGGCCTTTCTGCAGGATCAGGTCGGCACGCGGCCTGGTCGGCTGGATGTTCTGATGCAGGTTCTTCAGGTTGATATTGTGCCAGAGGCCCTCGGCGATCGCCCGCGCCGCGTCCTCGCTGATCGTTGAATAGCGATGGAAGAAGGATTGCGGATTCTGGAAGGCCGTTTCGCGCAGCCGCATGAAGCGGCTCACATACCAGTTGTGGATCAGGCTTTCCTCGGCGTCGATATAGATCGAAAAATCGAAGAAGTCCGAAACCATCGGGACGATCTTGCCGTCGGCCGGCAGGTCGCGTGACTGCAGCACGTTGATCCCCTCGAAGATCAGGATGTCAGGCCGGTCGATGACCTGGAATTGGTCGGGAATGACGTCATAGGTCAGGTGCGAATAGGTCGGCGCCTTGACGTTCGGCCGGCCGGCCTTGATCGCCGAGAGAAAGCGCAGCAGCGCGCCGATGTCGTAGCTCTCCGGGAAGCCCTTGCGATCCATCATGTTTTCCCGCTGCAGGATCGCGTTCGGATAGAGGAAGCCGTCGGTGGTGATCAGATCGACCTTCGGGCTCGAGGGCCAGCGCGCTAGGAGTTCGGCGAGGATACGGGCGGTTGTCGACTTGCCGACGGCGACGGAGCCGGCAATGCCGATGACGAAAGGGGTCTTCGTCTCGTCCGACATGCTGAGGAACCGCTTGCGCTGCTGGAAGAGGATCTGCGACGCTTCCACATGGGCGGAGAGCAGCCGCGACAGCGACAGATAGATTCGACGCACCTCGCCGAGGTCGACCGGGTCGTTGAGCGAGCGCAGCCGCTTGACCTCCTCGGCCGTCAGCGTCAGCGGCGTATCGGCGCGAAAGCGCGACCATTCCTCGGCGGAGAAGACGTGGTAGGGGGAAAATTCACCCCCCGTGAGATTGCCGGGGATGTCGGCCGATTCAAAGTCTTTCGCGGCGATGCTCATGGATTCTGCCGGTTTGCCTTCTCCTGCAGGCCGGACTGGCTCGTCCGCCTGGCCAGTTCGCTCATCACATCCTGCAACGGGACGGAGGCGATATTCAATACGACCATAAGATGATAGAGGAGATCGGCGCTCTCATCGATCAGATTCTTGCGGTCGCCGGTGACCGCCGCGATCACCGCCTCGACCGCCTCTTCGCCGAGTTTCTTCGCCGCCTTCGGCCGCCCGGCCGCCACCAGCTTGGCCGTCCAGGACTCCTCCGGCGCCGCCTTGGCGCGCGATGCGACGATCTTTTCGAGGTCTGAAAGGGTGAATTCGCTCATCACGAAATTCCTTCAATCGAGTCGCATGGCGATGCCGCGCTCGGCCATGTAGCGCTTCGCCTCGCCGATGCTGTAGGTGCCGAAGTGGAAGATGGAGGCGGCAAGCACCGCCGTCGCATGGCCGTCGCGAATGCCGTCGACCATGTGGTCGAGCGTTCCGACGCCGCCGGACGCGATGACCGGTGCCCGCACCGCATCGGCGATGGCGCGCGTCAGCGCGATGTCGTAGCCGCTCTTGGTGCCGTCGCGATCCATGGAGGTCAGCAGGATTTCGCCGGCACCGAGGTCGACGACCTTCCGAGCGAACTCTATCGCGTCGATGCCGGTCGGCTGCCGCCCGCCATGGGTAAAGATCTCCCAGCGGTCCATTTCGCCCGCAGCCGAGACCTTCTTCGCGTCGATGGCGACGACGATGCACTGGTTGCCGAACTTGTCGGCGGCCTCGGCGACGAAATCCGGGTTCTTCACGGCCGCCGTGTTGATCGACACCTTGTCGGCGCCGGCAAGCAGCAGCTTGCGGATATCCGCCACCTGGCGCACGCCGCCGCCGACGGTCAGCGGCATGAAGCATTGCTCGGCGGTGCGGGCGACGACGTCGAAGATCGTCTCGCGATTGTCGGAAGAGGCGGTGATGTCGAGGAAGCAGAGCTCGTCGGCGCCGGCGGCGTCATAGGCCTTTGCCGCTTCCACCGGATCGCCGGCATCGATGAGGTCGACGAAATTGACGCCCTTGACGACGCGGCCGTCCTTGACGTCGAGGCATGGGATTACGCGGGCTTTGAGGGTCATGGTCTCATCCCTTTCGCGCGGCGCGGATCAAGTCTAGCGCTTCCTTCGGATCGATCCGCCCGTCATAGAGCGCCCGGCCGGAGATCGCTCCTTCGAGCTTTGCGGCATCTGGCTGCGTCAACCGGCGGATGTCGTCCATCGAGGCGAGGCCGCCGGAGGCGATGACCGGAATGGAAACTGCGTTGGCGAGTTCCAGGGTCGAATCCCAGTTGATGCCGGTCAGGATGCCGTCGCGGTCGATGTCGGTATAGATGATCGTCGAAACGCCGGCGCCTTCGAACTTCTTCGCAAGCTCGATCACGCCGAGTTCGGAGGCCTCCGCCCAGCCTTCGACCGCCACCTTGCCGCCCTTGGCGTCGATACCGACCGCCACCCGGCCGGGGAACTTGCGGCAGGCCTCGATCACCAGCGCCGGATCGCGCACCGCGACAGTGCCGAGAATGACGCGCTTCAACCCGCGCGAAAGCCAGTTCTCGATATGATCGAGGGTGCGGATTCCGCCGCCGAGCTGCACCGGGTTCTTGGTCGCCTTGAGGATGGCGTCGACCGCTGCCCCGTTCACCGTCTCGCCGGCAAAGGCGCCGTTCAGGTCGACGACATGCAGCCATTCGAAGCCCTGTTCCTCGAAGGCGCGGGCCTGGGCGGCGGGATCAGGATTGTAGACGGTTGCCTGATCCATGTCGCCGAGCTTCAGGCGCACGCATTGGCCGTCCTTGAGGTCGATCGCGGGGAAGAGAATCATTTGGTTCGTCCGATCAGGTGGCGGGAGCCTCAGGGCTTCCAACGCAGGAAATTCGAGATGAGGGCGAGGCCGAGGGTCTGGCTCTTTTCCGGGTGGAACTGCGCACCGGCCCGGTTGCCGCTTGCGACGAAGGCCGTCACCGGCCCGCCATACTCCGTCTCGGCGATGATGTGCTCGGGGTTTTCCGCAGCGAGGTGATAGGAATGCACGAAATAGGCGTGCAGCCCGGTCTCCCCGGTCGGAATGCCCTCGAAGAGCGCGTGCGGCCGATGGAGTCTCAGCGTGTTCCAGCCGATTTGCGGGATCTTCAGCGACGCGTCCGCGGGCGTCATCTCCACGACATCGCCGGGAATCCAGCCGAACCCTTCAGTGATCGTCTTTTCGAGGCCGCGCGAAGACATGAGCTGCATGCCGACGCAGATGCCGAGGAAGGGCCGTCCGGCCGCTTCGACCGCTTGCTTGAGCGCCTCTTCCATCCCCTCGACGGCGTCGAGGCCACGGCGGCAATCGGCATAGGCGCCGACGCCCGGCAGCACGATCCGATCGGCCGAGGCCACCCGTTCCGGCCTGTCGGTCAGGTCGATGTCGGCGTCGATGCCGGCTTCGCGCGCCGCCCGCTCGAAGGCTTTGGTGGCCGAGCGCAGGTTGCCCGAGCCGTAGTCAATGATGGCGACCCGCATCAGCGCTCTCCATAGGATTCAAAGAAGCCCAGTCCGGCGGCACTTTCCGGCCGTCCGGAGCTCGACCAGTCGTTCGACTGCAACGGAGTTGCGCTTTGGTGGTGCGTCGTCGCCGTCGCGTTCGAGAAGTAGATCTCCTCGGCGGTCTCGATGTTGCGGGCCGGAACGATCGAACGAAGCGTCCAATCTTCCGCCGCGAGTTTTCGGGCGACAAAAAGCGGCCCCTCCAGCGATACCAGGAGGCTGAGCGCGAGCTGCATGATCAGCGCGGCGGTGAAGCATCCGGGGACCTCAGACAGAAGGATGAACACAATTTGCAGAACGGCAACGGAGATTCCGAGGAGCCAGGCCCGCTTGGCGATCAGCCAGAGGGCCGGGAAGAAAAACGCCGCCCAGGAAAAGCCGTCGGCGATGAACCGCGCCCTCTCGTCGTCGGCCGCGGCACCGGGCGGGGTCATGATCAGGTAGGAGGCCATGGTCTTCAGCCAGTCTTAGCCGGCTCAGGCGAGCGTGCCCTTCGTCGAGGGAACGCGTCCAGCCTGGCGCGGGTCGATTTCGGTTGCCGTGCGCAGCACGCGGGCGACGGATTTGAAGCAGGTCTCGGCGATATGATGGTTGTTGGCGCCGTAGATGTTCTGCACATGAAGCGTGATGCCGGCGTGCTGGGCGAGCGCCTGGAAGAATTCGCGCACCAGCTCGGTGTCGAAGGTGCCGATCTTCGGCGAGGTGAAGGTCACGTTCCAGACGAGAAACGGCCGGCCGGAGACATCGACGGCGGCGCGCGTCATCGTCTCATCCATGGCGAGATCGAGCGAGGCATAGCGGGTGATGCCGCGGCGATCGCCGAGCGCCTTGGCGATCGCCTGGCCGATGGCGATGCCGGTATCCTCGACGGTATGGTGATCGTCGACATGGAGGTCGCCCTCCGTCTTGATCTCCATGTCGATCAGCGAATGGCGCGCGAGCTGGTCGAGCATGTGATCGAAGAAGCCGACGCCGGTCGCAATCTTCGACACGCCCGTGCCGTCGATATTGACGGAGACGGACACGGCCGTTTCATTCGTCTTTCGCGAAACCTGGCCGGTGCGGCTCAGCGTCACGTCTGCCATCAGGCTCTCCTGTCTGCACTCGATAGATCGGAGCGGGCGGCAGAGCCTTCCGCCGACCGGTCCGTTCCCGAGCCGCTCCATATCAGGCGGGGCGCGAAATATCCAGAACTGCGACGGAGATTCGATCGGCGTCAGCCGGCGGGCGCGATCCGGATGGAAAGGGGCCGCTGTCGGTGATTTCTCCTGCCCATTTGCAATCGCGCAGAGCCGACTTACATAGGCCTCAAGCAACCAGGTTCTTCTTGAGCCGCAACGCCTCGCCTCCGGGGCCGACAGGTATTTGATGAGCGAACACAATCCCTACGGAACGATGCATGCCACCACCATCATCACGGTGCGCAAGGACGGCAAGGTGGTGATGGCGGGCGACGGTCAGGTGAGCCTCGGCCAGACAGTCATGAAGGGCAATGCGCGCAAGGTCCGGCGCCTCTCCAAGGGCGACGTGATCGCCGGTTTTGCCGGCGCGACGGCGGACGCGTTTACGCTTCTGGAGCGTCTCGAGGCGAAGCTCGAACAGTATCCCGACCAGCTGATGCGGGCCGCCGTCGAACTCGCCAAGGACTGGCGGACCAACAAATATCTGCGCAATCTCGAGGCGATGATGCTGGTCGCCGACAAGTCGGTGACGCTGGCGATCACCGGCAATGGCGACGTGCTCGAGCCCGAGCACGGAACGATCGCCATCGGTTCCGGCGGAAACTTCGCCTACGCGGCGGCGCGCGCCCTGATGGACAGCGACAAGTCGGCCGAGGAGATCGCCCGGCGTGCCCTGCAGATCGCCGGAGACATCTGCGTCTATACCAACCACAATGTGGTCATGGAGACGCTGGATGCCGACTGACGGGGCAGAGGTCAGCTTCGAGCCGGTGGCCGAGCGCCACCTGCCGATGCTCCTTGCCTGGCTTTCGGAGCCGCATGTCCGACAATGGTGGGGCGACCCGGACGTGGAACTGGGACTGATCCGCGAGGGTTGCGCCACCGGAGAGGTCGACGGCTTCATCTTCCGCCTGAGCGGCGAACCGGCCGGTTACATTCAGTCCTGGACCCCCTCGCAATATGACGAGGAACCTTGGGCGAGGGACCTGTCGTCCGACACGCCCGGTGTCGATATCTTCATCGGCCCCCCTGAAATGACCGGCAAGGGCGTCGCGGCCCTCGCGCTTAAGGCCTTTGCCGGAAAACTGTTCGAAAAGGGCGCCGCCCGCATCGTCATCGATCCGGATGCCGGCAACCGCCGAGCGGTCAGAGCCTATGCGAAGGCCGGTTTCGTGCCCTTCGCCGAATGGATAGACGAGTCCGGTCGCACCCTGCTGATGGAACTGACGCGGACCGAGTTTGAGAGGACTTCATGACCAATTTTTCCCCGAGAGAGATCGTTTCCGAGCTCGACCGCTACATCATCGGCCAGAAGGACGCGAAGCGCGCCGTCGCCATTGCCTTGCGCAACCGCTGGCGCCGCCAGCAGCTCAGCGACGAGCTGCGCGACGAGGTCATGCCGAAGAACATCCTGATGATCGGCCCGACCGGCGTCGGCAAGACGGAAATTTCCCGCCGTCTCGCCAAGCTTGCCGGCGCGCCGTTCGTCAAGGTGGAGGCCACCAAGTTTACCGAGGTCGGCTATGTCGGGCGCGACGTGGAACAGATCGTCCGCGATCTCGTCGAGGTGGGCATCACGCTGGTGCGCGAGAAGAAGCGCACCGAAGTCAAGGCGAAGGCGCATCAGAACGCCGAGGAGCGCGTGCTCGACGCGCTGGTCGGCACGACGGCGTCGCCGGCGACCCGCGATTCCTTCCGCAAGAAGCTGAGGGCCAACGAGCTCGACGACAAGGAGATCGAGTTCGACGTGGCCGAAACTGGCGCGCCGGGCGGCTTCGAGATCCCCGGCATGCCCGGCGCCAATATCGGCGTCTTGAACCTCTCCGAAATGTTCGGCAAGGCGCTCGGTGGCAGGACGAAGAAAATCAAGACGACGGTCAAGGATTCCTATGACTTTCTCGTCAACGACGAATCCGACAAGCTGCTCGACAACGAGCAGATCCAGCGCGAGGCGATGGCGGCGGCGGAGAACGACGGCATTGTCTTCCTTGACGAGATCGACAAGATCGCCGCCCGCGACGGCGGCATGGGCGCCGGCGTCTCGCGCGAGGGCGTCCAGCGGGACCTGTTGCCGCTGGTCGAGGGTACGACGGTCGCGACGAAATACGGGCCGGTGAAGACCGATCACATCCTCTTCATCGCCTCCGGCGCCTTCCACGTGTCGAAGCCGTCGGACCTGCTGCCCGAGCTGCAGGGCCGCCTGCCGATCCGGGTCGAACTGCGGGCGCTCACCAAGGAGGACTTCCGCCGCATTCTGACGGAGACCGAGGCGAGCCTCATCCGCCAATACAAGGCGCTGCTGGAGACCGAGGGCGTGGCGCTCGACTTCACCGAGGATGCAATCGACGCACTCGCCGAGGTCGCCGTGCAGCTCAACGCCAATGTCGAGAACATCGGCGCCCGGCGCCTGCAGACGGTGATGGAGCGCGTCCTCGACGAGATCTCCTTCAACGCGCCCGATCGCGGCGGCGACACGCTGATGATCGATGCCGACTATGTCCGCAAGCATGTTGGAGATCTGGCCGCCAACACGGACCTGTCACGCTACATTCTGTGACGCCGGCGCTGCAGTCGCGCGCCAAATCGTGCCGATCACCGCCTTGTGGGGCGCCTGTCACTCGACAGGCGCCCTCATTTTATCTAGAGCGATCAGTGATCGGTCGAAACGGGGCATGATTCCGACATGATTCTGCCCTAGTGGGCCGCGCCCGGACGAATCGGGACCCGAATTTCACAGGAAAATTGATCGTGCGTCTGACCGCCTGCCTGCTTCTTATCGCCACGCTTTGCCTCTCCGCGGCGCAACCGGCTGCGGCCGAAATCCGCATGGTCCCGGAAGGCAACCGGCATGTAGAGCAGCCGCGGGTTCCCGGCGCTTCGCTTCGCCGCACCAAGGCAGGCCGGACCTCCTTCGACGCGAAGTACGAAAAGGTACGCGAACTGCTCGCCAATGACCGCAATCTCGTGGCGAAGATCAAGTCGACCGCCGCCGCCTATGGCATCGCACCGATCCACATGATCGGCGCCATCGTCGGCGAGCACACCTACAATGTCGATGCCTATGACCGACTGCAGGCCTATTACGTCAAGGCGGCCGCCTATGCCGGCAACAGCTTCCACTTCGGCTATGACGGCGAATCCGTCGATGAATTCGTAAAGCGTGCGCAGTTCGCCGACTGCGCCCGCGAGAAATCTTCCTATGCACTATGGAGCTGCCGCGAGCGGGTGTGGGAGAAGGAGTTCCGCGGTCGCACCGTCGGCGGGCAGACCTTCCCGAACAACCGCTTCAGCGCCGTCTTCTTCCAGCCCTTTTTCGCCGGCCAGACCTTCGGCCTCGGCCAGATCAACCCGCTGACGGCCCTGATGCTGACCGACATGGTGTCGCGCGTCTCCCGTTATGATCGTCTCGATGAGAACAATGCCGGTGCCGTCTATGAGGCGATCATGGATCCGGACGTCTCGCTCGCCTATATGGCCGCTTCGATCCGCCATTCCATCGACGCTTACCGATCGATCGCCGGCATGGACATCTCCCACAATCCCGGCCTGACGGCGACGCTCTACAATGTCGGCAGCCCGGACGAGCGCGCCGCCGCGCTCGCGGCGAAGAATGCCGGCGGCGAGGTTCACTGGCCGGAAGAGAACTATTATGGCTGGCTGGTCAATGACAAGCTCGCCGAGCTCGAGGCCCTGCTCTGATCGCGGGCGAAAATTCCGCCAATTCCCGCCTGCTTCAGGTGAATCATCTTCTTGATTGCGCCGTAAAAACCTGAAACGTTAGGCCATCAGGAAAGGCATGATCATGGACACGCGACCGGAGCCGTTCGAGCCGCCCGCGCCCGTCCCGCGCACTCACATTCCCTCGCGGCTGGAGATCATCCGCACGGTGCTGCGCAACCCGCTCGAGCTCTGGGGCGAGCCCTCCTATGCGCTCCCCTGGATCGAAACGAAGTTCATCAACCAGCGCACATTGATCGTCAACGATCCGGGTCTCATCCGCTACATTCTCGTCGAGAATGCTTCCAACTACGAAATGTCGAATGTCCGGCGGCTGATCCTCCGCCCCATCCTTCGCGATGGATTACTGACGGCGGAAGGCGAGGTGTGGAAACGGTCGCGCAAGGCGATGGCGCCGGTCTTCACGCCCCGCCATGCGAAGGGCTTTGCCGGCCAGATGCTGCGTGTCTCGGAGCATTTCGTCGGGCGCTACGAGCGCGCCGCTTCCGAGTCCTTCGCCACCAATGTCGCCGTCGACATGACGGAACTCACCTTCGAGATCCTCGCAGAGACGCTCTTCTCCGGCGAGATCGCCGTCGAGAAGGAGGGGTTCGCCGCCAATGTCGAGGAACTGCTGCAGCGGATGGGCCGTGTCGATCCGATGGATCTTCTCGTGGCACCTCCATGGGTGCCGCGTCTCACCCGGATTGGCGGCCGGAAAGTGCTCGATCGCTTTCGCGGCGTCGTCGCCGCGACGATGGCAGAGCGCCGGCGGCTGATGGCGGCGGAGCCCGGCGCGGTTCCGAACGATTTCCTGACGCTGCTGCTGCAGCTCGAGGGTCCCGAGGGGCTTTCGACGTCCGAGATCGAGGACAACATCCTGACCTTCATCGGCGCCGGCCACGAGACGACGGCCCGGGCGCTCGCCTGGTGCCTCTATTGCATTGCCAATATGCCGGCCTATCGCGAGACGATGGAAAGGGAGATCGACGCGGTGCTGGCGACCGGCGCCGAGCCGGTCGAATGGCTCGAACGGATGCCGCATGTGCTCGCCGCCTTCGAGGAGGCGCTGCGCCTCTATCCACCGGCCCCCTCGATCAACCGGGCCGCGATCGAGGCGGACGAGTGGACCTCGCCGCAAGGCGAGCGCGTGCCGATCCGCAAGGGCATATCGGTGCTGATCATGCCGTGGACGCTGCATCGCCATGTGCTCTACTGGCAGAAGCCGCGCGCCTTCATGCCCGAGCGTTTCCTCCCCGAAAACCGCGACAAGATCAACCGCTTCCAGTATCTCCCTTTCGGCGCCGGCCCGCGCATCTGCATCGGCGCGACCTTCGCCTTGCAGGAGGCAGTGATCGCCCTTGCGGTCCTGATGCACCGCTTCCGCTTCGACCTGACCGAGTCGACCCATCCCTGGCCGGTGCAGAGGCTGACGACCCAGCCCAAAGGGGGTCTTCCGATGAAGGTATCGGTGCGGGAGAGGTAAAATCTCTGCGTCATGCCGGGAGACGCACCCCCTCTGCCCTGCGGGGCATCTCCCCCACTAGATCGGCAAGCGGCAATGTCTCGTGCCACCAATCCTGCTGAGCGCGACCAATTCAGCGAGTTCGGCGCTCGCGAGCTCGCTGTCGGGCAGCGCGTTTGCATCTGGCTAATCTCCCTCCTTCTGGGGGAGATGCCCGGCAGGGCAGAGGGGGGTAGCGTCACCCGCCTTCGCTGCTAACTGTATTCTGCACTGATCCGACGCGCAAAGGTCGCCGCCACACGATGGTCTTTCGCCGAATTATGCCCTATCACCAAGCGATCCCTTCCCATCCGGGCCTCGCCCGATTTCCAACACCGGACTGAGCAGACCTTGACCTCGCATCTTCTTCTCGGCATCGACACCGGCGGCACCTATACCGACGCGGTCCTTTTCAGCGAAGCGGCCGGTGTCGTCGCCAAGGCCAAGGCCCTGACGACGCGGCACGATCTTGCCGAAGGCATTTCCGGGGCGGTGGAAGCCGTCCTGGAGAAGGCCAAGGTTCCGGTCTCCGTCATCAGCCTCGTCTCGCTGTCGACGACGCTCGCCACCAACGCTCTCGTCGAGGGCCAGGGCGGCCGCGCCGGGCTGGTGATGATCGGCTTCGGGTCCGAGGACCTGAAGCGTGACGGCCTGCAGGAGGCGCTGGGCTCGGATCCGGTGATATTTCTTCCGGGTGGCCACAACGTCCACGGCGGCGAGACGCCGCTCGACATGAGCACGCTCGACGAGGCGCTGCCAAGGCTTGCCACGGAAGTATCGTCCTTCGCGATCGCCGGTTATTTCGCCGTGCGCAACCCGGACCACGAGAAACGCGTGCGCGAGCGCATCCGCGAAGTCTCGCACCTGCCGGTCACCTGCAGCCATGAACTCTCTTCCAAGCTCGGCGGTCCGCGCCGGGCGCTGACGACGCTTCTCAATGCCCGGCTGGTTTCGATGATCGACCGCCTGGTCGGCTCTTGCGAAGATTTCCTGAAGGCGCGCGGCATCGACGTGCCGATGATGGTGGTGCGCGGCGACGGCGCGCTGATCTCGGCCGCCGAGGCGCGGCTGCGGCCGATCGAGACGATCCTCTCCGGGCCGGCCGCCAGCCTGGTCGGCGCACGTTATCTCACGGGGCTGGAAAATGCCGTCGTCTCCGATATCGGCGGCACGACGACGGATGTCGCCGTCCTCGATGCCGGCCGCCCGCGGCTCGATGCGGATGGCGCCGTCGTCGGCGGCTTCCGCACCATGGTCGAGGCGGTCGCGATGCGCACCTACGGCCTCGGCGGCGATTCGGAGGTGAAGATCAACGATCGCGGCCTCAAGGCGAAGATCGATCTTGGGCCCCGCCGCTTCCTGCCCTTGAGCCTTGCGGCGGCGCTGCATGGCGATGCGGTCATTTCCGTGCTCGACAAGCATTTGCGTGCCACTCATGCCGGTCGCCACGACGGCCGCCTTGCGGTCCGAACCGGCCTGCCCGACCATCTCGCAAGCGGCCTGCAGCCGCAGGAGCAGGCGCTCTACGACCGGATCGGCACGGTGCCGGTGGCGCTTGCCGAATTGATCCTCAGCACGCCGCAGAAGGCGACGCTCGACCGGCTTGTCGCCCGCGGGCTGGTGCATATCTGCGCGCTCACGCCGTCCGACGCGATGCACGTGCTCGGTCGCCAGTCGCAGTGGAACAGCGAGGCCGCGCTGCTCGGCTTGAAGATCGCCGCCCGCACCAAGGACGGCTCGGGCCAGCCGATTGCCGGCTCCGCCGAGATACTGGCGCAAATGATCGTCGACCGGCTGACGCGGCAGTCCTCGGAAGTGATTCTCCAGGCCTGCCTGCATGAGGACGGCGCCGGCGCCATCGATCCGGCCGCTTCGCTTGCCGTCGACCGGGCATTGAAGCGCAAGCCCGGTATCGTCCGCTTCTTGCTCGGCCTCGACCGGCCGCTCGTCGGCCTTGGAGCCTCGGCGCCGGTCTATTATCCGGCGATCGCCGCGATGCTGGCGACGGAAGCGGCAATCCCGGCGGAGGCGGATGTCGCCAATGCCGTCGGCGCCGTCGTCGGCCAGGTGCGCGCCACTGTTACCGTCTTCGTCACGACACCCGAGGAGGGTATCTTCATCGTCAACGGCGCCGGCGCGAGCGAGCGCTTCCTCGACCAGGAGGCGGCCTTCGGTGCCGCCCGCCGCCGCGCCGAGGTGATGGCGCTGCAGACGGCACGCGCCAACGGCGCGGAGGAACCTGCCGCGACGAGTTGGGAAGAGATCGATGCACCGGAGGTAGAGGGCGGGCGCAAGCTGGTCGAGGCGCGCTTCATCGCTTCGGCAAGCGGCAGGCCGCGCATCGCACATAGAGCGGGATGAGGAAAAGTGTGTGCGGTTTTCCGCCCGCATCCCCCGCCTCAATTCAACTATTTTTTCCGATTTGGAAATAATTCTTCGCATCCTTGCCGAATTGACAGGGAGCCCATTGATGAGAGACTGTCCGCGCGCGTGAGCGGATGGGAAAAGCTGAATTTGCTTTTCCGCATGCATCCCGCTCCTATCTATTTGAACTCGGGCATAGAGTGATTCAGGAGCTGCCGCATGGACCGCATTGAGAAACATGATCTGAAGATCGATGCGGGCCTCCACCGCTTTCTGGTCGATGAGGCGATGCCGGGGACCGGTGTCGATCCTGACCGTTTCTTCGCCGCCCTGTCGGCTCTCGTGCATGATCTCGCGCCGAAGAACCGCGCCCTTCTCGCGCGGCGTGACGAACTCCAGGCGAAGCTCGATGCCTGGTATCGCGAGCATGGCGCGCCGGTCGATATGGAGGCCTACCAGAACTTCCTCAAAGAGATCGGCTATCTCCTGCCGGAGGGA